>CAZYQC010000024.1:0-34206 GCA_964649815.1 uncultured Rhodobacterales bacterium
TGATCTCAGGCGGGCCGCGCCCTGTGGCTCCGTTCTCGCACGCGGTTGAGGCCGATGGCTGGGTCATTTTGACCGGTCAGATGCCAACCGATCCCAAAGCGCCCGATGCGCCGCTGCCTGAGGGGGTCGCGGCACAGACGCGGCGCGTGATGGAGAACCTTGAGATCGTCTTGGCGGGCGTCGGGCTGGACTTGTCGCATGTGGTTCAACGTCGGGCATATCTGACCGAATTTGACCGCGACTATGCGGTGTTTAACGACACGTATCAGAGCTATTTTCCCACCGAACGGCGGCCTGCGCGCACGACGGTTGGGGTGACGGCGCTTGCGATCGGAGCCTTGGTCGAAATCGACTGTATCGCGCGCAGGCCGACATGACCGCGCGTTGGCACATAGAGCAGGGGCCTGGGGTGCTGACACTGGCGCGGCATATGCCGGCGCGGTTTGACTTGGCTGCCGAGACGGAATTGCCAGCGGGACACCCGGTCCGTTTGGCGCATCAGATCCGCCAGGACCTGTGGCGCGCATTACAGCGCTTGCGTGGGTTTTCGCCGGTTGTGCGGTTGAGTGAAATCACGACCGGTTGGCATGTGCGGGCCGGTGGGCGTGTGCTGGGGCCGATACCGCCCGCTGCGCCGGATCAGGTCGCTGCCGTATTGAACGACCCCAAGAACCGCGCCCGCTGGATGTCGTTTGCAAATCGGAGGACAAGATGAGCTCGCTTTGGAAAAACCAAGCTTTCACGATCAGCCATGCCGATGACGGAAAGTTCGTTGGCGAAGGATTGCGTGCCTTTTTCGAATACCGCGATTTGGGCATTCGTGATGCGACGCAAGGCAAGTTCGGAGCGCATGTGATCCGCGCTGTTCCCGGTATGGAAAGCCCAGGCGCCTGGCACAGTCACGACCTGGATTTCCAGATGGTCTATGTGACGCAAGGCTGGGTCGTATTTGAATACCAAGGGCAGGGAGAACACGTTCTGCGGGCAGGGTCTTGCGTGTTGCAACCTCCTGGTATTGTGCACCGCGAAGTGCGCCACTCGGATGACATGGAACTCATCGAGATCATTTCGCCGGCGGACTTTACAACGGCGGATGAATCTGCACCATGACGTTGGGGAACATCCAACACGTGCGCCGATTTTTCGAGCGCCAGGCAGCCCCGGAGGGAGGAGCCTGCACACGCTTGCGTATGTGGGTCCGGGGCTGCCTCATTGGATGTTTTGCCGGTTTGCCCGCGATTGCCAGCGACATGCCGTCCGGCCAGGACGTGTCTTTGATGGAGGTTCGGCGCGACGATCTGGGCGCTGACACGTGGGTGCGTTTCCGTTTCCTGGCGCCCGCAATTGCGCGCACGGGCGGTACGGTCGATTTTGCCAAGGCCGAGGCAGATATGGCCTATCTGTGCGCCACCATTGCCGTTCCTTACGTGACCGAACATGCCTTTGACGCGGGACGCATTGTCATCTCTCTATCGGACCGAGAGGTCGAATTCGGCGTCAGCGACCCAGACGCGACCCAGTATTTTGACGTTTTTCGCATCGAAAACGACCGCTGCATCTGGGAGGGTTTTTGATGGCGATACAACATGTTGCGCTTGAAAACGGCAGTTGTGACTCAATTGCAGCGAAATGGCTTCAACCTGCCGATGCCGCCGCCTGTGGATATCTTTTTGACCGTCTTTCCGGTATGTTCTGGGCAAGGGACGTCCAAACCCTTACCTCAGAGCCGGGTGCCGCTTGCGGTGCCCATTTGATATTAAACAGGAGAAAACGATGTCAAAGAACATCAAGACCTTGGGGCTGGTCAGCATCCTGGTTCTGGCGGCAGCTTGTGCCCGCCAAGCACCAGAAGAAGAATTCGTGGTTGTTGAGCCAGAGCCCATCTCGGTGGAGCCAACCCACACCGGTAAGTACAAGTAAGTCGGTTGGGCGGGCCTTTTGGCCCGCCTGCCTCCGCCCCTGCGATGAGGGCGGATCATGCTAAAACATCGCGGCTTTCCGGGGCGACTGACCGGAACGGATTTCCAATTCACCATTCGCCGACCAAACCCAAAGGGTGTCACCGCTTTGGTGCGGCGCGAACGTTTTGCGGATCGCCGGGCGCCAGACCGGCGGGCGGACGCTGCATTCATGGCCGCGCTTTGGGAACATTTCGGCGACGCCCCGTTCGAACGGGGCAATCTTGATGCCGGGCGGCTGAGTTGGTTGTTCGAGCGCGAGGTAAAGCCCGCAACAGATCCGTTCGACCCTGCGGACTATGAATCCCTTCTGGTGATCGATGTCGCAGTGGCTCAGGCCTCTTTTCCGGAGGTGTTTGAGCGATGATCGGCATTTCTCTGCCAGTGCATTCCCGCTTTTGGCGAATTTGCGCGCATTCTGGCGCACGCGGTGTTCGGGCCTTGGGCGCACGCGGTTCTTGGTGTTTACCTGTTCTTGCGGACGGCGATCCCCAAAACACACCGACGTCCGTGTACCATTTCCGTACCCCTTCCCCTCGTGGGCAGCACAGAATTAACCATTTTGTGCTGCCTACTTTTTTCGTTTTTAAATCAACGTTTTGGCGACTGTCCGCTCAAACGCTTGCGCGTCGGCAAAGGCTGTTGCGCTATGCGGCAAACCTGTCATCCCTGCGATCGAGGATGCAACGACAGGACAAGGACGTTTCAACATGCGCAAGACGTGGATCACTTTGGGGTATGTCACACTCACAGGTTTGGCTGCATGTGGTGACACAGTGGGCGAGCAAGCTTTGGTCGGCGGGGCGGTCGGCGCAGGTACAGCCGCCATTCTCGACGGAAGCTTGGTTACAGGCGCGGCGGTCGGCGCGCTTGGCAATCTGGCCTATTGCCAGCAATACCCATCTCGCTGCTAACGCGGCCCGTATCGACATTCGCCAGCTGTCTGCTGGCCCGAACACATGGCGCGCCGCCGTACGAGGACCCTCTCGTGCGGCGGTTTTGCGTTGAAGAACACAAAAAGGAACCGGAACATGTTTGATAAGATACTGATCGCCAACCGGGGCGAAATTGCGTGTCGGGTGATCAAGACCGCGCGCAAGATGGGGATCAAAACGGTCGCGATCTATTCGGATGCAGACAAAAACGCGCTGCATGTCGAAATGGCGGACGAAGCCATTCACATTGGCCCGCCGCCAGCAAACCAATCCTACATCGTGATCGATAAGGTCATGGCCGCAATTAAGGAAAGCGGCGCCCAGGCAGTTCACCCCGGTTATGGCTTTTTGTCCGAAAATGCCAAATTCGCCGAAGCGCTGGACGCCGCCGGCGTCGCCTTTATCGGCCCGCCTCAGGGCGCCATTGAATCGATGGGCGACAAGATCACGTCGAAGAAAATCGCTCAGGATGCCGGTGTTTCAACGGTTCCAGGCTACATGGGCCTGATCGAAGACGCAGACGAGGCCGTCAAAATCTCGACCGAGATTGGCTATCCCGTGATGATCAAAGCCTCGGCCGGTGGGGGCGGCAAAGGCATGCGGATCGCGTGGAACGACCAGGAAGCCCGCGAAGGCTTTCAGTCCTCCAAGAATGAGGCGGCGAACTCTTTCGGGGACGACCGCATTTTCATCGAAAAGTTTGTCACTCAGCCGCGCCACATCGAAATTCAGGTTCTCGCCGATCAGCACGGGAACTGTATTTATCTGGGCGAGCGCGAATGCTCTATCCAACGGCGTAACCAAAAGGTCGTCGAAGAAGCGCCGTCCCCGTTCCTTGACGAAGCCACACGCAAAGCAATGGGCGAGCAGGCGGTCGCCTTGGCCAAAGCCGTTGGCTATGCAAGCGCAGGTACGGTGGAATTCATCGTGGATGGCGACAAGAATTTCTACTTTCTCGAGATGAACACCCGCTTGCAGGTGGAACACCCCGTTACCGAATTGATCACGGGCATCGACCTTGTCGAACAAATGATCCGCGTCGCCAACGGAGAGCCTTTGTCCATTGCGCAAGACGACGTGACGCTGACCGGCTGGGCCATCGAAAACCGGCTTTATGCAGAAGACCCATATCGCAACTTTTTGCCGTCCATCGGTCGTTTGACACGCTATCGCCCACCGGCCGAGGTCGCAGCTGGGCCGATGGTTGAAAACGACGTCTGGCATGGCGATGCGGCCATCGGTGAGACGGCCGTGCGCAACGACACCGGCGTCTACGAAGGCGGCGAGATCAGCATGTATTACGACCCAATGATCGCCAAGCTGTGCACCTGGGGGCCAGATCGTGCGGCGGCCATCGAAGGCATGCGCGTGGCGCTTGACCGGTTTGAGGTTGAAGGCATTGGGCATAACCTGCCGTTCGTCGCAGCGGTCATGGATCACCCCAAGTTCATCTCGGGCGATATGACAACGGCCTTTATCGCCGAGGAATATCCAGACGGGTTCGAAGGTGTCGACCTGTCAGAAGAAAGCCTGCGCCAGGTCGCTGCGGCCTGTGCCGCGATGCATCGCGTTGCTGAAATTCGCAGGGCGCGGGTTTCTGGGCGGATGGACAATCACGAACGCCACGTCGGTGAAAACTGGGTTGTTCGCATCGCCGATCACGCCTGGCCCGTGACGATCAGCGCGGATCACGAAGGCTCGGACATTTCCTTTGAGGATGGCGCCAGCCTGCGCGTGACCGGCGCCTGGACACCTGGCGACCAACTTGCCGAGATGACTATCGACGGCGAACCGCTGGTTCTTAAGGTTGGCAAGATCACGCAAGGCTTCCGCATCCGCAGCCGTGGCGCGGACCTCAAAGTGCATGTGCGCAGCCCACGTCAGGCGGAATTGGCCGCGCTGATGCCCGAAAAACTGCCGCCCGATACCTCGAAAATGCTGCTCTGCCCGATGCCGGGTCTGGTCGTAAAGGTCGACGTTGCCGAAGGGGACGAGGTCCAAGAGGGGCAGGCGCTGTGCACCATCGAAGCGATGAAGATGGAAAACATCCTGCGCGCTGAAAAGAAAGGTGTGATCTCGAAAATCAACGCGGGCGCAGGCGACAGCCTGGCCGTCGATGACGTAATCATGGAGTTCGAATAAGGCGGTGCGGGGCGGGCCTGGGCATAAACTGGCGACTGATGGCGCGCAGTTTGCCAAGCGTCGCGTCCGCTTGGGCCTTTCAACATGCTTGGAAGGTCCGCTCGGCTGATGTGCGGCGGTGTCGAGCATAAAGGCGACCTGGCCGCCCGCGGCCAAGCGGCGCGCGCCCTGGGTCGGGGCTTGGCCTACCCGTCGGCTTTGCGTTCGCGGATTTCGCGTTGGCGCATCGGCATTTTGTCGATCGAGCGGCTGATCTCGCGCACATCCCACGGGAACGGTTTGCGCAGTTTGACCGCCCCGTCCTTGCCAATAAGAACCAGCATAAAGCCGCGCGGGCGCAGTTTTTCGCGCAATGGACCAATGGTGCCGGGGGTGGTGTCCGTCATCACAACAACATCGCGTTCCCGCAATTCAGCCTCTTGCGCCTGGAGGAACTCCATCTGTTGTCTAAAATTGGGGTCATTTTCGCTGTCTGCGAAAACGACGATAGGCCGCTTTGTCCAGACAAATTCGCTTAAATCCACCGCGTTTTCGGTCAAAAACACGGGCTCTGGGGCCTCTGATTGCGTGTCTTCCGCATGGGCCACAGCGGCGAAAAAGCCAAAGGTTACAAGGGCGATAAGTCTGGTCATTGGTCCTCCTGCCATTCGCAATCTAAGCGCTTTGCGCGCATTTGCGACCCTCGCCCACAGCCTTTTTACGATTAATCCAACGGCAAGGGGGGGCGCGGCATGATCTGCACGCTATCCCCTCTGGGGCCGGTTGGGGCGGCCGTTTTGGACATCTGTCAGGCTGCTATGAAGACTATCTTGCATATCGGTGCCCATCGCACTGGCACAACCACGTTCCAACATTACATGCGCAACAATCGCGCACGGTTCTCTGAGCTTGGCATTGGGTTTTGGGGGCCCGGGCGCACGCGCAAGGGGCTCTTGGCCGGGGTTCTGCACCCGGCATCTCATCCGGGCGCCGCCCGCGCGATGAAACGCGCCCAAGGCCGGGTGCGCGTGCAACGCAGGCAAGCCGTGCTGCGCGGTGTTGAGCATCTGATCGTATCAGATGAAAACATGCTGGGTGCGATGCGCGCGAACCTCTCCGCCGCCGCGCTCTATCCCGCGGCCCGCGACCGTCTTGCGCGGTTCTTTGCTGTATTTGACGGGAGGATCGACGCGATTTGGCTCTCAATCCGCTCGCCCGAACTGCATTGGGCGTCTGTTGCCGCACATCTTATGGATCGCGGCTGGCCTGTGCCGCACCCGCAGACCTGGGCGGAGGTTGCCCAATCGCAAAGAACCTGGCGCGACGTGATCACGGATGTGGCGGGCGCCGCACCGGATGTGCCAATTCGCGTCTTTCCGTTTGAACGTTTTGCCGGACAGCCGGATGAGATGGTGCGTTCCGGCCTAGACCGCGACGTGCCATGCGACAGCGCGAGCCGTTGGCTGAACCGCTCTCGCCCCGCAGGGGAGTTGCAAGCCGATGCCAAAGACCGGGGCGACCAAAACGCGGATGTGGTGCCAAGACACCAGGGCAGGTGGATGCCCTTTGACGCATCCGCCCAGGCCGAGCTGAAAGAGCGGTACGCCGACGATGTGATGTGGCTGCAAGCGGGCGCCAGCGGCGTCGCTCAGCTGGAGGATAGACCAGTGCGGCATGAGACGGGCCAAACCCCGCAAAACGCACTGACAGACGATGCAAACAGAGGACACCCGAACGATGGGATCAAAGAAAGATACGTGGCGCGACCTGGCTGAAGGTGAATTGCGCGGTCGTCCGGTCGACGATCTGACCTGGGACACGCTGGAAGGCATCCCGGTCCAACCAATTTACACCGAAGACGATTTGTCGGGTGTAAACCATCTGGGAACGATCCCGGGTGCGGCTCCGTTCACCCGCGGCGTCAAAGCCACGATGTATGCCGGCCGCCCCTGGACCATCCGCCAATACGCAGGCTTTTCCACCGCCGAGGAATCAAACGCCTTTTACCGCAAAGGTCTTGCCGCGGGCCAACAGGGTGTCTCTGTGGCCTTTGACCTCGCCACGCATCGCGGCTACGACAGCGATCACCCCCGTGTCGTCGGAGACGTCGGCAAGGCGGGCGTGGCCATCGACTCGGTTGAGGATATGAAGATCCTGTTCGACGGTATCCCGCTTGAGAAGATTTCCGTTTCGATGACGATGAACGGCGCGGTGATCCCGATCCTCGCGAATTTCATCGTCGCAGGCGAAGAGCAAGGCGTCGATCGCTCGGCCCTTTCGGGCACCATTCAGAACGACATTCTCAAAGAATTCATGGTGCGGAACACCTACATCTATCCGCCCGACCCAAGCATGCGGATCATCGCGGACATCATCGAATACACGTCGAATGAGATGCCGAAATTCAACTCCATTTCAATCTCCGGCTACCACATGCAAGAAGCCGGAGCGAACCTGGTGCAAGAGTTGGCCTTTACCTTGGCTGATGGGCGCGAATACGTCCGCGCCGCGATTGATCGCGGCATGGATGTGGACAAATTCGCCGGACGCCTGTCGTTCTTTTTTGCCATCGGCATGAACTTTTTCATGGAGGCCGCCAAGCTGCGGGCCGCACGGCTCCTGTGGCACCGCATCATGTCGGAATTTGAGCCTAAGAACCCCAAATCCATGATGCTGCGCACACATTGCCAGACGTCTGGCGTCTCGTTGCAGGAACAGGACCCTTACAACAACATCGTCCGCACCGCGTTTGAGGCAATGAGCGCGGTTTTGGGTGGCACACAGTCGTTGCACACCAACTCCTTTGACGAAGCTATCGCGCTGCCCACCCCGTTTTCGGCCCGGATCGCGCGGAACACCCAGTTGATCCTCCAAAACGAGACCGGTGTAACCAACGTCGTCGATCCGCTGGCGGGCTCGTACTATGTTGAAAAACTCACCCACGACCTCGCTGAACAGGCCTGGAAGCTCATCGAAGAGGTCGAAGAGATGGGCGGCATGACTAAGGCCGTCGCCTCCGGCATGCCGAAATTGCGCATCGAAGAGGCCGCGGCCACCCGCCAGGCCAAGATCGACCGCGGCGAAGAGGTCATCGTCGGCGTCAACAAATTCCGCCTCGAGCAAGAGGATGAGATCGACATCCTCGACATCGACAACGCCGCGGTGCGCGACAGCCAAATCAAACGCCTGGAGGCCATTCGCGCCAGCAGGGACGAGGCCGCGTGCACTGCCGCACTGGCCGAGCTCACGCGCCGCGCGGGCGAGGGAGGCAACCTATTAGAAGCGGCCGTCGAGGCCGCGCGCGCACGGGCAAGCGTGGGAGAGATCAGTATGGCAATGGAAAAAGTGTTCGGGCGTCACCGCGCCGAAGTGAAAACCCTCGCAGGCGTCTACGGCGCCGCCTACGAAGGCGACGAAGGCTTCGCGGCCATTCAGAAATCCGTCGAAACCTTCGCCGAAGAAGAAGGTCGGCGCCCGCGCATGCTGGTCGTCAAAATGGGCCAGGACGGGCACGACCGCGGCGCAAAAGTCATCGCAACAGCCTTTGCCGATATCGGATTTGACGTCGACGTGGGCCCGCTCTTCCAGACCCCAGACGAGGCCGCGCAAGATGCGGTCGACAATGATGTGCACGTGGTTGGTATCTCGTCGCAGGCTGCGGGCCACAAAACGCTCGCACCGCAATTGGTCCAAGCGCTCAAAGCGGCAGGCGCCGAAGATATCATCGTGATCTGCGGTGGCGTAATCCCGCAACAAGATTACCAGTTCCTCTATGATGCAGGCGTCAAGGCGATCTTCGGCCCCGGCACCAACATCCCCGCGGCGGCCCAAGACATCCTCAAGCTGATCAAAGAAACCAGATCCTAAAACCCCTCTCTTCGAACTGGCAAAGCTCGGGGCGTCCGCGCCCCCCGCACAACATCAGCGCCCCAAAAACAAAAATGCGGCCTCAGGTCTCTGGGCCGCATTCTCTTTCTTTTGGCGGAAAATATCCCTGGGGTGTGGGGGCAGCGCCCCCACCCATGCGCGACGCCCGCGCTTACTCGGCGGGCGCCGCCTCCGCGCTCGGTTCGTTCGCACGGGATGCCAGCATCAACGCGGCATAGCCGATGATGCCCGAGACGATCGAGCCTGACAGAACGCCGACACGCACCTGGTTCATCATCGCTTCATCCGCAAAGCTCAGCCCGCCGATAAAGAGCGACATGGTAAAGCCGACCCCGGCCAAACAGGCGATGCCATAGATATGCAGCGCGTTCGCACCGTGGGGCATCTTCGCCAACCCGGTTTTGACCATAAGCATCGTCAGTCCAAAAACCCCAACCTGCTTACCCACGATCAAGCCCATTGCGATGCCCAAAGGCAGTGGCGCGAAGAGGTCTGCAAATGTCATGCCTTTCAACTGCACACCGGCATTGGCAAAGGCAAAGATCGGGATGATCAGATACAGAACATATGGCGTCAGCCCATGTTCAAGCGAATGCAGCGGAGACTTGCCCCACTTGTCCTTGAGCGGGATACAGAAGGCGGTGATGACCCCTGCGAGCGTCGCATGCACGCCCGATTTCAGAACGAAATACCACATGATCGCACCCAAAAGCAGCGCCGGAGCGATGCGGTGCGCGCCCTTCACATTCAGCCATATCAGACCCGCCAGCGGCAGGAGCGCCAGATAGAGATAATCAATCTTCAGCTCTGCGGTGTAGAAAAGTGCGATAATGATGATCGCGCCCAGGTCATCCAGGATCGCCAGGGTCAGCAGGAACACCTTCAAAGATGATGGCGCGCGCGAGCCAACCAGCGCCAGAATACCCAGGGCAAAGGCGATGTCGGTGGCCGCTGGAATGGCCCAACCGCTCAGGTTTGCCGCGTAATTCCAGTTGATCATGACAAAGACGAGTGCGGGCAACGCCATGCCGCCGACCGCCGCAACACCTGGCAAAACCACATCGCGCGGGTTTTTCAGCTTACCCTCCAAAAGCTCGCGCTTTAGTTCGAGACCGATCAAAAAGAAAAAGATCGCCATCAAGCCGTCGTTGATCCACAAGATCAGCGGCTTAGAGAGGCCCTCGCCATCCCACAGCACAGAAACATAGGTGCCAAGGATGCCGGAATAGACGTCGGATAACGCGGAATTCGCAACGATCATGGCGGCGACGGCCGCAGCCATCAGCAATATACCGCCCGAGGCTTCGTGGTTGAAGAAACGGTCGATCGCCCGCAACAACATCTATTCTCTCCTAAATTAGTCAGGTAACTTGGCACAGATGGGGCGATATGCTTTGAAATCAATGTCAAAAACACCCAAATAGGTGGGAATTCGTCCGATTTTTCACCTGACTGAGCGTGAGGCCAAAACTTTGATCACATTTGACCATGTCGCGGTCTCTGGCGAGACGCTCAAGGCGGCGACGGAGCATGTTGAAAACGCGCTTGGCGTGCCGTTGCAGACAGGCGGCGAACATGCGGTGTTTCACACGCACAACACGCTTTTGGGCTTGCAAGACGGCCTATATCTCGAGGCCATCGCAATCAATCCAAACGCGCCAAGGCCGGATCGGCCACGCTGGTTTGATCTTGACCGGTTTTCCGGTGTGCCGCGGCTCACCAATTGGATTTGCCGAACAGATGACATCGATGCGGCACTGGCCCGCATGCCGTCGGGTGCAGGTCACCCAGTGGCGTTGCAACGTGGCGACCTGAAATGGCGCATGGCCGTGCCGCAAAGCGGCGCGTTGCCGTTCGACAATTGCTGGCCCGCGCTTATTCAATGGGATGTGCCAACGCATCCGGCGGATCATTTGACGCAACAGGGTGTGCGCCTGCAATCTCTTCGCATCGCGCACCCCGATGTCGCATCGCTTGAGGCGGCGCTGGACGGTTTGATAGAGGATCCGCGGGTTCAGTTTGAACATGCAGACACGCCCAGCCTTTGCGCGACTTTTGAAACGCCGCATGGTCTGCGTCATTTGTCCTGACAGTCGCCCCAGAGCAGAGTAAGGTCCCCCGCATGTCCCTTTGGTCCCGCATCACAGAAGCGCTGAAAGCGTTGCAATCCGGCGAAGCGCTTTCGGCGGTGTTTGATCGGTTGCGCACCCCGCCCGAACGCTCGGTCGCCTTTGCGATTGCCGTGATCGCGCTGGGCGCGAAAATGGCCAAAGCCGACGGTCATGTGACCCGCGACGAGGTGACAGCTTTTCGCGAGGTCTTTGTTATCTCGGCCCAGGATGAGGCCGGCGCGGCAAAGGTCTTTAACCTGGCCCGGCAAGACGTGGCCGGTTTTGAGGATTACGCCCAACGGATCCGATCGATGTTCGAAGGGCATCCCGAGACATTGACCGACCTGGTCGAAGGTCTCTTTCACATCGCGATGGCGGATGGGTTTTATCATCCAAACGAGAATGCCTTTCTTGAACGGGTCGCAGAGATCTTTGAGGTCTCGGAACGTGACTTTCGGCGCTTGCGCGCGCGTTTTGTCCCGCAAGAAGAGGCAGGCGACCCGTATGACGTGCTTGGGGTGACGCAAGAGACCCCATACGAAGACATCCGCGCCGCTTGGCGCGCGCTGGTTCGGGAAAACCATCCCGACGCGATGATGGCGCGGGGGGTTCCCGAAGAAGCCATTCGTTTGGCCGAGAAACGGATGATCGACATCAACCGCGCCTGGGAAGAGATCTCAGCCGACCGCACCGCGTGATGCGCATCGCCACGTATAACGTGGAGTGGATGACGGCGCTGTTTGGTGATGATGACACGCTGCTTTACGACGCCGGCTGGTCCCAGCGCTATGACGTGACACGGGCGCAACAACTGGACGCGCTCGGGTTGGTGTTTCAGGCAATGGACGCCGATGCGGTCATGGTCATCGAGGCGCCCGATACGTCAAAACACCGTCGCACCTTGCCCGCCCTCGAGGCATTTGCCCGCAAATATGCGCTGCGCACAAGCGAGGCGGTGATGGGCTTTCCCAATGACACCCAGCAGGAGATCGCTCTGCTGTATGACCCGGATGTTCTGGACGCCGTCCATGCGCCAATTGGCCCCCCAACCGGCGCTGCGGGGCGACCCGATGCACCGCGCTTTGACGGCATCTTTCGCATTGATCTTGATATCGACGCTCAGGAAGATCACGTTGTCTTTTCCAAGCCGCCCTTGGAATTGGCCGTCACCACCAAGGCCGGTGGGACGTTTCGCATGATTGGCACGCATCTGAAATCCAAGGCACCGCATGGCGCACGCGGACGTGACGAGGTCATGCGCCAATCCATCGCCAATCGCCGCAAGCAACTGGCCCAGGCGATCTGGCTGCGCCAACGGGTGTCGCACCATTTGACCAAGGCCGAGCCATTGATCGTTCTGGGCGATCTGAATGACGGGCCGGGTTTAGATGAATATGAACATCTCTTTGGGCGCTCTTCGGTCGAGATCATCTTGGGCGATGATCCAGACGCACGCCTCTATGACCCCCACGCAGAGATGGCGTTGCGGCGGCCGTTTTCCGCCGCTCCGACCACCGCACGCTTTTTCATGCGGCACAAAAAGCGGTACATGCAGGCGCTTTTGGATTACATTATGGTCTCACCGGATCTAAGGGCGGTTGGGCCCGAATGGCGGATTTGGCATCCGCTGGATGATCCTGATTGTTGGAATTCGCCGGAGCTGCGCGAGGCGCTTTTGACTGCGTCCGATCATTTTCCGGTCACTTTGGACATTGAGGTGTGATGCGACGGTTACTTGGGTCTTTGGTTATCGCTTTCGCAGTCTCTTCGCCGGTTTTCGCCGAAGAGACAGATGCCGAAAGCCTCATGGAACGCGGCGCTCAGATGCTGTTGGAAGGGCTTTTACAACAGATGGAGCCAGCGTTGGACGATTTGCAGGGCTTGGCCGAGGAAATTGGACCAGCTTTACAGAACTTTGCCGCCGAGATGGGACCAGCTTTTCGGAGTATGTTGGACGAGATAGAGGATTGGAGCCTCTATCACCCGCCGGAAATGCTGGATAATGGCGATATCATCATTCGCCGAAAAGAGGCCGCAGAACCGCCCGTTTCAGAGGATGAAATTGAGATCTAGGCAGGCGTTGGGCCGCCTCGCATTGTCGACGCTCCGCAAGGGGGCATTGCGTGTTTAGGCGCGGAAAAATGAAACACGTATTTGGCGAATATTTGAGGCGACAAATTCCAGATTTGTCACATATTCGTCATCTGACTTCGACACACATCCCCGTTGTAAACAGCCATCTGCCAGGGAGATTCTCCGATGAAAGACATCGATACTACGAACATGTCCGCCGACGAATGGGACGAGCTGACCTTTCCCCGCCCGGAGGACAACGAATTTGACACCGTGGTCGAACGCGCCATCTCGCGCCGCGGCTTTATCGGCGGCGCGCTTACGTTCGGCTCTGGCGCGGCTGTGATGGCGTCGGGGCTTCTCGACAGCAGCTCGGCGCTTGCACAAAGCGCCTCGCGCTTTGCCTTCACACCGATTGCGGCCCAAACTGACTTCACGGTTCACGTGCCCGAAGGTTACAATTGGCATGTGGTCGCCGCCTGGGGTGATCCAATCATCGACGGTTTGCCAGATTTCGACAAAACCGAAGGCGGCTCCTATGCGACCTCGGATCAGCGCTTTGGTGAGAACACCGACGGCATGGAGACCTTTAGCTTTGAAGGTCATCAGCTGTTTGCGGTGAACCACGAATACGCGAACCGCAAGATCAACCTTCCTGCAGCGCAAGAAGGCACGCCCGCGTCAGCGGAAGATGTGAAAAAATTCCAGAATTTGCAGGGTGTCTCGGTGCTTGAGTTGGCCGAGGGCGATGATGGCTGGGCCATTGTCAAAGACAGCCCCTTTAACCGCCGCATCACGCATAACTCGCCGATGACAATCGTTGGTCCAGCAGCGGGTCACGATCTGCTCAAGACAGAAACGGATCCAACGGGTACGGCCTCTCTTGGGACGATGAACAATTGCGGCTCGGGCACAACGCCGTGGGGCACCTATTTGACCTGTGAAGAGAACTTTAACGGCTATTTTGGCTCAACCAATGCCGATGCGGCCTATAGTGAGAAAACTGCAGCAGGCTATGCACGCTATGGCATTGGCGAAAACGGGTGGGGCTATGATTACCACAAGTGGGACGCCCGTTTTGACACGTCCAAAAACCCTAACGAGCCGCACCGCGCGGGTTGGATCGTAGAAATCGATCCGACAGACCCGACAAGCACTCCGATTAAGCACACTGGGCTTGGCCGCTTTAAGCATGAAAACGCCGAAGTTACGATCGCCCCGGACGGGCGGGTCGTGGTCTATATGGGCGATGATGAGCGCGGCGAATATCTCTACAAGTTCGTGTCCAACGGCGTTTACGCGGCCGGTGGTCCGACAGAGGGCCTGTTGGACGACGGCACCTTGTTTGCGGCAAAGTTCAACGATGATCTGACGGGCGAGTGGCTGGCGCTTACACCGGAGACGACCGGTATGGATGCCGCCGAGATCCTGATTTTCACCCGCATGGCCGCATCTGCCGTGGGCGCGACGACAATGGACCGGCCGGAATGGGTCGCGACAAATCCAATCGCGGTCGAGGGTTATTGCTGTTTGACCAACAACAAGAACCGTGGCGTGAAACCGAATGCAGGTGGCGACGACACCTCGGCCAACGGGCCGAACCCACGCGACGCCAACCGCTATGGCCAAATCGTGCGCTGGCGGCCCCAGAATGACGATCACGCAGCAGCAGGTTT
The DNA here is from genome assembly GCA_964649815.1 of uncultured Rhodobacterales bacterium. Taxonomy (GTDB): domain Bacteria; phylum Pseudomonadota; class Alphaproteobacteria; order Rhodobacterales; family Rhodobacteraceae. The sequence goes on from CAZYQC010000024.1 coordinate 14,763, forward strand.
CGAATGGGATCTCTACGTGATGGCCGGTAACCCGCTTGTCCACCCAAACAGCCCATACGGCGGGTCCGACAATGTGAACGAGGGCAACCTCTTTAATTCGCCTGATGGGATGGCCTTTGACAGCAATGGAATCGTTTGGATTCAGACCGATGGGAACGATGACAACGAAGATGATTTTGTCGGCAACGGCAACAATCAGATGTTGGCAGGCGATCCGGTCACGGGCGAAATCGTGCGTTTCCTCACCGGTCCAAACGGATCCGAGGTCACCGGGCTTGCCTGGTCTGCGGACAAGCGCACGATGTTCGTTGGTATCCAGCACCCGGGCGGGTCGTTCCCGGATGCAGACGGCTTGCCACGGTCCTGTGTGATCGCAGTCAAGCGCGACGACAACGCTTTGGTCGGCTGATCAAAGCCTGAAATGTGTTGGGCCGATCCAGGTGATTGGCCCATACACCGCTTATGCCACCGCGTTGGGCATGTGCGTCGCCGCAGCCCATTGCTTTGGTGATTGCCCGTACATCCGTTTGAATTCGCGGCTGAACTGCGACGGGCTGACGTATCCGACATCAAACGCAGCTTGGTTGACGCCCGCGCCGCTGGCGATCTTCATTGCGGCATTGTTGAGACGCATCGATTTGACAAACTGAATAGGCGAAAGCGTGGTCGCTTCTTTGAATTTGCGGTGAAACACGGCGCGGCTCATACCGGCATGAGCGGCCATATCGTCGATCGAGATCGGATCGCTTAGGTGCGACGAAACATGCGCGATGGACCGCGCAATTGCATTGCCTGCGCCAAAGGCGCGTCGGGCAAAGTGGCCCGCATCACCGTTCAAAATGGCATAATGCAGCTCGCGCAGCCGCGACGCACCCAGAATGGCCATGTCCGTGGGGTGGTCGAGCAAACGCAAGAGCCGCAGCAGAGCCTCAGAAAAGGCCGCATCCCAGCGTGCAAACTTGATACCCCGCGCGGCGTCAGCGGTGGCAACTGGCCGGTTTGGCCCTGCGACGGCCTCCATTTCAATCGCGAGCTCAGTCATCATCCGGTTGTCCAAGGCAATGTAGACGCCCAGCAAGGGATTGTCCGGCGACGCAGCAGGCGTCCCCGCTTTGACTGGCATGGACATCGGGCAGCACAAATAATGGTCGCTGTCGTAGACATGATGCGCGCCATCCAGAATGGCCTCTTTCGAGCCGCTGACAATTGCTATGACGCTCGGTTCATAAACCGCGGGTGCGCACGGCACGGCGTGGGTCGCGCGGAAAAGCTGAACACCCGGAATACCCGTTGGCATCAGGCCATCCGCTTGCAAGGTTACATCAATGATGCGTTTGATCTGGTCTTTCGCCATATTGGTAATCTAAGACCGTTTGCTGCCACGATACAATTCGCTTGATACAAATGGGCAATTTTTTAAGAGTATTTTGTCTATTTTGATACCCATCCCGGACGTATATGCATTTCACGCTCAAAGAGCGCCTGCTGCACTCTGCGAGCGGGGCAAGAGGATAGGACATGACATCAAACCCATTTGGACCCAACGGCTGGACGCCAGAGCGACTCGGCTCTCTGGCCGGTAAGACCTACGTGATTACTGGTGCGAATGCCGGCGCGGGTTTCGAAGCGACGCGCATTCTTCTCAGCAAAGGCGCAAAGGTTGTCATGCTGAACCGCAGCGCCGAGAAATCGCAGGCGGCGATCCAACAGTTAACGCAAGAATTTGGGGCGGCTGCGGATGTGAGCTTTGTCCGAATGGATCTGGCAGAGCTATCCAGCGTCAAAGACGCCGCCGCGCGCCTTCTTGAAACGGTGCCTCGCATAGACGCGCTGATTTGCAACGCGGCGATTGCTCAGGTGCCAACGCAAAAGCGCACCCCGGATGGGTTTGAAAGCCAAATTGGCACCAACCATTACGGTCACTTTGTCCTGTGCGGATTGCTTTTTGATCGGATTGAGGCGTCTCAGGGGCGTATCGTCGTTGTGGCCAGTTTGGGCTATAAAATGGGGCTCAGAACGATCCAGTTTGACGACATGAATTGGGACAAGAACTATCATCCCAATCGCACCTATTGCCACAGCAAGCTCGCGCAGATGATGTTCGCCTACGAGTTGCAGGACAAGATCAAAGCGCAGGGCGGTTCGGTCGGGGTCTATGTCTGCCACCCTGGTGCGTCCGCCACCTCTTTGATCAGCACAAGTGGCGGGTGGCTCACGCGGGCTGTGTGGTATGTGATGTCCAAATCCCCGATGGTCCAAACGGCTGAACGCGGCGCCTATCCCGAGGTGATGTGCGCCACCGAAGACGGTTTGGAACAGCGCGCGCTTTACGGACCAACCGGTCGGATGGAGGCTGTCGGCCCCGTGGGCCAAGGAACCTTAGAGCCTTATGCGGTGGAAAAATCGGTCATGACGCGCTTATGGAGCCGGACAGAAGACGAAACCAACTTTCGGTGGGCCATGTGATCTTTTTGGGGCGGCCTAAGGCTTTGGCGCTGACCGTTTCGTCACGACCTTTACCTGTGCTTCCATCGACGCGGCCAGCGAATGCAGTCGTGCCTCGGCAACCTCGCCAAACAAGGGGGCCGCTTCGGGCGTCAGATGTAACTCTAGCTCGCGTTTTTTGGGAAACCAACGGAACCGACCGCGTTCCGCGTCGCGTTGCATCCACAGCATCGCACCAAACCGCATAGCTTTGCCAAGCACTTCGGCCTCGCGCTGGAGCTTGTCGTCGATCAAATCAGTCAATTCATCAAAACGCGTGCCTTCGCGCTTGTTGGAATAGCGGTGCAACAAGGCCAGCCCGAGGTAAATTCGCTCCCAATGACGCAACCCGCCCAGATTGGCCCGCGTCGCATTGTCAAAGCAGACTTCGGCCCGGTAATCGGGATGCGCGCGCCAACTGACGTCGTGCAAGAGACAGGCGGCTTTGATCAACCGCTGCCGCTGGGCGGGAACGCTTTTGAACAAAGGGCTGATGAAATCAAAAAGCACCTTGCCAAAACCGGGTAGCCGGGCATCGCGCGATTCAATGAAACGACTGGCTTCTACCAGCGGATCCCGATCGCGCAGGCGTTGCGGCATTTGTTCGTACAACATGCCTTCGCGGATGCCATAAGAAGACAGCGCGATGTCTTTTGGTTTGAACGTCTTGACCAACCGGTTCAGCACTTCGGCAGCCAATGGAACCAACGCCATCCGCGTGCTGGAAATGCCGCAAACGCCGCGCAGCTCATCATGGTTGGGGTGGTCTTGGATATATTTGACGGTTTTCGTAACGGCCGATGGGGTCATGCGGTATTCGTGCAAAACATGCAAAGGATAGTCGCGCCGGTGCATGTCGATCCGCGCAATAGCCCGCCACGATCCGCCCACCAGGAACAAGCGATCGCGTTGCGGGCCCATCGTTTCTTGCAGATGCCGAACCGTATCGCGGATATGCTTGGCGCGGCCTTTCTTGCCGCCTTTGACCAGTTGCAGCTTGAGCGGCCCCAAGCCAGATGACACCCGCCGCCCAACGCGACCATCAGAGATTTCGGCCAATTCCATCGACGAGCCGCCGATATCGCAAACCAGACCGTAAGAGCCGGGCCATCCCAACAAAACGCCCTGTGCGGAGAGGCGGGCCTCTTCGCGCCCGTCGATGATCCAGATCTTGAGGCCCGTGCGCTCTCGCACTTCGGCCACAAAGGCGGGCCCGTCTTCGGCGTCGCGCACCGCGGCGGTGGCCACCACCGTGAGCTCGGGCAAGCCCATGCCGTCGGCCAAGTGTTTGAAACGGTCAAGCGCACTGAGCGCCCGGGCGCGACCTTCGGGGTTCAAGCGTCCGGTTTGGCCCAAACCTGCGCCAAGGCCGCACATGATTTTTTCGTTGTAAAAGTACGCAGGGCTGCGCGCGGCGCCGTCAAAGACAACCAATCGGACAGAGTTTGATCCGACATCCACAACGCCCACGCGGGCCAAGGCGCGCGCACTGGGGTCATCGAAAATTGGGCGGCCAAACGGCCCCCAATCGCCTGTCGCGTCAGACAAATCGTTCATATGCATCCCCCGCACGGCGCGCAGGCACAATGGCCGAGGCGGGCGTTTGGGTCAATCGTTTGGACGCAACGACAAGGCAGTGCGACAGAGGGGCGGATCAGTCCTCGGTGTGGGTCAGCTTGGGCACGTCTGACGCACCAGCCGAGCCGCGACCGGACAGAGACGGGTTCTCCATGAAAAACCGGTGGCAGCTAAAGGCAAATTCGCCTTCGGGCATCGGTGGGCGGACGAAAGAGCCGTCCGGCGCCATGATCCAGCTTTGGGCGACATCTGCCAGGTTGGCGGCCATCACCTGACTGACGATCTGAGCCTTGACGGTCGGGTTCTGGATCTCGACCAATGTCTCTACGCGACGGTTTAGGTTTCGGCCCATCCAATCTGCGGACGACATAAACACGCGGGCCTTTTTCGACGGAAGCCCTTTGCCGTTGCCAAAGCACACAATGCGCGAGTGTTCCAAAAACCGCCCCACGATAGATTTGACGCGGATGTTGTCGGAGAAGCCTTTGATACCGGGGCGCAGTCCGCAGATGCCGCGGACGACGAGGCTGATTTTGACGCCCGCTTGGCCCGCTGCATACAGCGCATCGATCACCTCGCTGTCGATCAGGCTGTTCATTTTGGCCCAGATCTCGGCCGGGCGGCCTGCGCGGGCGTGATCGGCCTCTTTTGCAATCATCTCCAGCAGCCTCGGCTTGAGCGAGATTGGTGAAATCGCGAGGTTGTCCAATTCCTGAGGCTCGGCATAGCCGGACAAAAAGTTGAACACTTTGGTCGCATCACGGCCCAGGGCCGGATCGCAGGTAAAGAGGGACAAGTCGGTGTAAAACCGCGCGGTGATCGGGTGGTAATTGCCCGTGCCGTAATGGGTGTAGGTCACCAGGTTCTGACCTTCGCGCCGCACGACTGTGCTGATTTTGGCATGCGTTTTCAGATCGAGAAATCCGTAGACCACATGCGCACCTGCGCGTTCCAGCCGCCGCGATTGGCGGATGTTGGCGGCTTCGTCAAACCGCGCCTTCAGCTCGACCAAGGCTGTCACGGTCTTGCCGTCCTCTGCCGCTTCGCACAACGCTTCAACGATGGGAGAGTTCTTGGACGTTCGATACAATGTCTGCTTGATCGCCACCACGTTCGGATCGCGCGCAGCCTGCTGCAAAAAGCGCACCACCATGTCAAAGGTCTCGTACGGATGGTGCAGCAGCATGTCCTTTTGCCGGATGGCGGCGAACATGTCGCCGTCGTGATCCTGCACGCGTTCGGGCACCCGTGGTGTAAAGGATGGCCAAAGAAGATCGGGCCGCGCATCCAGAACCAGCTCGGACAGATCGGCCATCCCAAGCATGCCCGCCAGCTCGATCACCTCGCCATCATCGACGTCAAGCTCGTCCATGATGACGGTTTTTAGCCCGGCTGGGGCGCCCGCGGTGACCGCAAGGCGCACGACCTCGCCACGGCGCCGACGCTTCAGCGCGACTTCGAATTCGCGCACCAGGTCTTCGGCTTCTTCTTCGACTTCGAGGTCGCTGTCGCGCAGCACACGGAATTCAAAATGGCCTTTGAGTGCGTAGCCGGGAAAGAGCGTTCCGATTTTGAGCACCAACAGGGTTTCCAGCGGTAAGAACCTATGTTCGCCCTTTTTGGCCGTTGGCATTGCAACAAAGCGCGGAATTTGTGCCGGAACAGGAAGCAACGCCTGCAAGGGGCGCTTGTCCTTCGCCCGCTCTAACTGGAGGGCAAGCACATAACCTGTGTTCGCGATGAATGGAAACGGGTGCGCCGGGTCGATCGCCAAAGGGGCAAGAACGGCAAAGACCTGTTCCAGAAACAGCGTATCAAGATAGGCCAGATCATCATCGGTCAGGTCGGACGGGGACAACAGATGGATGCCCGCGGTCTCCATCTCGGCCATCAGATTGGTCAAAACTCGCTGTTGCACCTGCATCAGTTTGCGGGCGTCTTCGTCGATAAGAACCAATTGCTCTGCCGGAGACAGGCCATCGGCGGCGGGTGTCATGTTGCCTGCGCGGGCCAACTCTCTGAGGCCTGCGACGCGAACGGTAAAGAATTCGTCCAAATTGTTGGCTGAGATGGACAAAAACCGCAGCCGTTCCAGCAATGGCACGCGAGGGTTCTCGGCCTCTTCCAAAACGCGCCAATTAAACCGCAGCCAGCTTAGCTCTCGGTTTTGAAATCGGCCCGGGCCAGAGGTGTCCAGATCCGGCAGATCAATGGGCTCGGGGAAAGGCGCAGTCAGAAAATCAGTTGTCATCATGGGGTGTTACTGCCGGTCGCGCGTGACGTTAGGATGACACTTATCGCGTGTCGGACGTGTCTTTGTCCAGCAAGGCCGCCGCCATTGGGCGGGTTATTGGTTTGCGGTCGCGTAAACTTTCCTCATCCAGGGCCGCGACGATCTGCAAAGCGGCCAAATAGGACCGCTCAATGCGCGGCAGCAGATAAGGGATCACGTCCGGGCGCGGCGCGAGTTGCCGATCGGCAAAGTGTTTTTCTAACACCGCCTGCAAAAGCCCGTCATCAGGCGCGCTCAATGCGGCATGACCAGCGGCGTCAATGCGGCTTTGCAGATCGGGCAGGGTCATGCGCCAATGGTTCGGCGTGCCAACACCCGTCATCAACAGCGGTTGGCCATGCGCGATCAGCAAATTGTGCAGATGAAAGAGAGCCGTTTGGGCCGCAGCATCTTCGGCGATGGCCGGTACGTTTTCGACCGCAACGGCTGCGTTCGAGAGGCGTTCAACACTGTCGACACTCAGGTCGATGGCTTCGATCATTTGCGCGCCGGTGTCTTCGGCCCAAATGCGGGTCAGATGCGTTTTGCCCGCACCTGAAGGCCCGCTGAGAATCATTTTGCCCTGCGGCCAGCTTTGCCAATTGTCGATCAAGGCGACCGCCAAGGCGTTGCTATCCGAGACGACAAAGCCATTGCGTGTAAAATCCGGCGTGACCGGCAAATCAAAGTTAAGCTGGCGCGCCATGACCTATTCCTGCGCGTCGGGCCGGTCAGAGAGGCCTTTGTAGAGGCGGCTAGAGCGATATTGCTCGACCACGAACCGGACCAAGACCCCAATTGCGGCGGCCAGAGGCACGGCCACCAGCATGCCCACAAAGCCAAAGAGCGATCCAAAGACCGTCAAGGCCAGGATCAACCAGACGGGATGCAACCCAACACTGTCGCCGACCATCTTTGGGGTCAGGATGTTGCCCTCGACGATTTGCCCAAGTTGGAAAATCCCGGCGATCAACAGCACCCACAGCCAGTCGCCCCAGAATTGGAATAGCGCCAAGCCAACCGCCAAGGCACCACCCACTAGCGCGCCGACATAGGGGATAAAGGTCAAAATGCCCGCGACAAAGCCCACGACCAGGCCAAATTGAAGTCCAACCAGCATTAGAGCCACGGCATAATATGTGCCAAGGATCAGACAGACCGTGCCCATGCCGCGGATAAAGCTTGCCAGCGTCGCGTCGATTTCGCCGGACAAACGGCGGATTACGGGCGCGTGGTCGCGCGGCAACAGCTCATCAATCCGGGCAATCATCCGGTCCCAATCCAGCAGCAAATAAACTGCAACCACCGGGGCAATCACAAACAAAACCAATACGTTGAGAAGAGAGGCCGCAGAGGTTAGCGCGCGATCCAAAAGCTCGCCCCCGCGCGACTGGATCGTCAATGCCACAGCGTCAAGCGACTGGCGCAGTGTTGATTGATCATCCAATAGCGATGGGAACCGGCCGGTCAGAAATGTGCCGATCTGACTTGCGATTTCGGGGGCTGCGTTGATCAAAGCGACGGTTTGGCTCACCAGCGTGGGCACGACCAGCAGGGCCAAAACCACGAAAATCAAAATGGCACTCAGGGTGATAATCGCCGTCGCAAAGGCGCGGCTTAGGCCCAAATCCTCAAGCCGGTCGGCCACGGGATCCAGAAAATAGGCAATGGCAGCGCCCAAAACGAATGGCAGCAACTGATTGCCAAGCGCCCAAAGGACGATAAAGAAAACGGCGGCAGCGATGCCCCAATATTTGAGCTGATCTTTGACCGGCAGAGCCATGCGCGCCTCGTGTTGATATGGCTCAACACATCGCGTGTTTGCCGCGCGATTTCAAGGCGGGGCGACGCATCACATACGCCGCCCCGGCTTGGGATTAGTGGCAGGCTGGACGTGTGCCAGGCAGCAGAACTTTGTCGATGACGTGGATCACACCATTTTCCGCTTGGATGTTCGCGATGATGACGTTGGCTTCCGCGCCTGTGCCGTCCGCAATGGAAACGCCCGAGGCATCCTTGGTGATGCACAAACGCTCGCTGGCCAGGACTGGCTTGAAATAGTTGGAACCGGCTGGAATTTTCTCGGCGGTCAGGTTGCGATCATCCACGTGATACAGCAAAACGTTGGTCAGCTGGTCTTTGTTTTCGGGCTTCAGCAGCGTTTCGACAGTGCCTTCTGGAAGCGCCGCAAAGGCGTCGTTCACGGGGGCGTAGACGGTGAAGGGGCCTGGGCCTTGCAGCGTTTCAACGAGACCAGCGGCACTTACGGCTGCGACCAGCGTCGAGAAGCGTTCGTCGCCAGCGGCGATGTCAACGATCGTGGAGGCGGATGCGCCGGACACAAAAGTAACGCACGCTGCAACCGCAGCGGCAAAAGTCTTCCAGGATTTCATAGGGTTTCCTCACAAGGTTGCGGTGCACTTCCCTGGTGCACATGCGAGGCTTACGCAGCCATTTCACAGCCGGGTCACTGTGTTCACGGGCGTGTTATCAGCTGTGAACGCGGCGTGTGGCAACACCGCCTGCGGGATCCACGGGAAAAGGGTTGGCAATCAAGCAGTTGCGCACTTAAGTCGGTCATATGACAGAAATTCCATTGCCATGGGTTGTAACGCTTTTGGCCGCGATGGCGGCCTTTGCCGTCGCGCGTGGACAACGTTTGCCTGCCTCTGTGCGGGTGATGTTGGGCCTGGGATTGGTCGCATTTGGGTTGGTCGGGTTCGTGTTGGGCTTGCGCATCAGCTATGATTTTGCCTGGGCCGGGCGGGTTCAGCCGCATTTGGCGCTTCTGGCCTGTGGCGCCCTCTATCTCGGAATGGAGGGGTTCTCGGTCGAGGATCCTTATCCCTGGGCGCGAAAGCTCTTGCTGCATGCTGTTCCGCTGATTGCGGCGGCCTTGGCCATCGTTTTGTCGGGTATGTCGCTTGCCGATGTCGTGGTTCCGCTCATCACAATTGTCTACGCCGTCTTGTTTCTGCGGTTGCTATTGCGCCCGCCCGAGACGTTTTTGCACGCAACCCCCAACTCCCTTCCGGTGATACGCAGCGGTCTGGTTCTGATCGTCGTTCTCTTTTCGGGGTTCTTTATCGGCGATGTGGTGATCCTCGCGTCGGTCGTTTTGGTTGGGCCCGAGGTGTTGCCCACGTTGATCAACCGCACCAGCCAATCGTTGACGGTATTCGTCATGCTGGGCGCGATTGTGGCCATCTTGGTCTTCTTTGGTCGCGGTGTCCCGGCCGAGGCGACGCCGCCCGAGGTCCAAGACCCGCCCGAGCCCGAGGATAAGGACCTGTTAGAGCGCTTTGACGCCTTAATGCGCGAGACCCGGCTTTATACCGATCCTGATCTGACACTTGCGCGCGCGGCGCGGCGGTTGGGTGTTCCGGCGCGATCCCTGTCCAAGGCCGTGAATAAGGCGGGCGGCACGAATGTGTCCCGCTATATCAACCGGTTTCGCATTCGCCATGCGCAGGACCTGTTGCAGCAAACCGACGTGCCGGTGACCGAAATTATGTTGGAGGTCGGATTCCTTTCGAAATCCGCCTTCAACACCGAGTTCCGCAGGATCACAAACAAAACACCATCCGATTACCGCGCGGCCAAAGGATAGGCGGCCAAAAGGCGGCTGCAAGAAACCTCGCGGGTACGCGCTCCGAAAATCTCGGCCCAGCCGGTCGCACCGGGGTTCACGACAAAGCCCACCTCGCGCGGCAAGCCACGGGCGATGTGAATATCAGCATCGGTCATTCGCGCGCCTGCCGACAAATCGAACGCGTCGCTCACCAGTTCAGAGCCCTGCAACAAGAGCCGCACAGCCCTTGCATCTTTGACGATCAACTGGACGGGCGCGCCTGTGATACGCGCCTCGGTGCCCCAAAACCCGCCTGCCACGAAACGCACGGGCAACCTATGGCACGTCGGGTCGCCTGCGACATGTATCAAAGCCGACCCGCGCCCGGCCAGTCCAGCCAGTTGGATCAAATGCAGCTCGGTCGGCTTGGGGACATCGATAATCGCGATTGTCCCCAGTTGGTTTGCGGTTGCGATCTCGCCGGATTTGGCAGGTGACATCGCCAGAGCGATCAACATGGCCAGCGACAAAATGATCAATTTCACGGTGGATTGCATAGAAGTCATCTAAATGTCTCATCTGTTTCAGAACCCCGGTTGCGTTTTTGCAGCCGGGCTATGCCTCTCAAATTGACCAGCTTTGTGATCAAAGCGCCCGCAATCGCGTTTCAGAACGTTCTGAAACGTGTTTCCGAACGGTTGCGCTGGGTCGAAGGCACGCCTAAACCACATCGAAACCAGTAATCGGAGGTCCCGGCCCATGCGCCTTAGCCGGTATTTTTTGCCCGTCTTGAAAGAAACGCCTTCAGAGGCACAAATCGTCAGCCATCGGTTGATGTTGCGGGCAGGCATGATCAAGCAATCTGCCGCAGGAATTTACTCTTGGCTGCCGCTTGGCTTCAAAGTCCTGCGCAAGATTGAAAACATCGTCCACGAAGAACAGGCCAGAGCCGGTCACATCGCCATACAGATGCCGATTTTGCAATCCGCTGATCTGTGGCGCGAATCTGGGCGGTATGACGATTACGGCCAGGAAATGCTGCGCATGAAGGACCGCCACGAGCGTGATCTTCTCTTTACGCCAACTGCCGAAGAATTGGTCACCGACATTTTTCGCGCGCATGTCAGCAGCTATAAGGACATGCCGCTGACGCTCTATCAGATCCAGTGGAAATTCCGCGATGAAATCCGCCCACGTTTCGGCGTGATGCGGGGGCGCGAGTTTTATATGAAGGACGGCTACAACTTTGATCTCACCAAAGAAGACGCCCTGCATGCGTATAATCGTCATTTGGTGAGCTACCTGCGCACGTACGAGCGTATGGGGCTCCAAGCGATCCCGATGCGGGCAGATTCCGGTCCGATCGGTGGCGATTACACCCACGAATTCCTGGTTCTGGCGGATACAGGCGAAAGCGAAGTGTTTTACGACAGCGCGATCACCGATCTCAAGTTTGGCGACCGGGAAATTGACTACGACAGCGTCGCGCAATGTCAGGCCGTTCTAGAAGAGTTCACCTCGCGCTACGCCCGGACGGACGAAACCCATGACGAAACGCTGTTCAACGATATCCCGGAAGAGCGGCGCAAATCTGCGCGCGGCATCGAGGTCGGTCAGATCTTCTATTTTGGCACGACCTACTCCGAGGCAATGGGTGCCACGGTTCAAGGCCCAGATGGCAAGCCGGTTCCAGTGGAAATGGGCAGCCACGGCATCGGGGTAAGCCGCCTTCTTGGCGCGATCATCGAGGCCAGCCATGACGACAAAGGCATCATCTGGCCAGAGGGCGTCACGCCGTTCCATTGCGGTATCGTCAATCTTAAGCAAGGCGACGAAGAGGCGGATGCCGCCTGTGACGCGCTTTATGCCGGGTTGGTCCAAGGCGGGCTAGAGCCGCTTTATGATGACCGCAAAGAGCGTGCAGGCGGTAAATTCGCGACGATGGACCTGATCGGGCTGCCTTGGCGCATCACTGTGGGGCCGCGCGGTTTGAAAAACGGCGTGGTCGAGCTTACCAGCCGCAAAACCGGCGAAAGTGAAGAGCTTTCGCCCGAGGCCGCAATCGCCAAGGTTCAGGCAATCTATGCACCGCATTTGGCCGCCAGCGTCCCAGTGGCCCAGCCGCCGCGCGGCGCGTAACTATGCTGCGGTGGCTGCTGCCTTTTGTTCTGATCGCTGCCTCTGGGGCGGCGTTGGCACAAGGCGCAGCTGATCGCGCAGATCGCATCACGGCGGCCTTTGAAGCGTGGCTGGCGTCGGTGAAAACCGATGGCGTGATCGCCCTGCGCTATGAGGGTGCGCCTGTCTCGGTCACCGGGTTCGGGATGGATGCTGACGCGCCGGTTGAATTGGCGAGCGTTGGCAAAAGCATCACCGCCGCCTGTGTCTTTACCTTGGTGCGTGATGACCTCTTGAACTATCAAGACAGGTTTGATGCCATCGTTGGCCGCGGGCCGAACGTCACCATTGCGCAGTTGTTGGTGCAAACAAGTGGCTTGCGCAAAGACAGCACGCAAAAAGACATGCGTGGCTGGCTGGGCGATCCTCCGCATCGCGCAGCCGATGTCCTGGACCGCGTCATTGCCCGCGACGCCCCCGACCGTGGGCCGGGGCGCTATGCGTATAACAACGAAAACTACGCCCTTCTGGGGCTGGCTGTCGAAGCCGTCTCGGGTGCATCTTACGAGGAAACCTGTCGCACACGCGCTTTGACCCCAGCCGGTGTTGATGCGATGCCTTCGCCGCTGTCCGGGGCCTATTTGCCCTGGGGCGGGTGGGCGATGACCGCCGACGATTATGCGAAATGGCATGCCTATTGGTACGGCCCAGATGGTCCACTGGGCCGGTCGCCCTTGGACCACCCGCATGCCGAAGTGGTCGAGGGCGTATGGCACGGCATGGGCAGTTATGTGCGCGTCGGCAATGGCCGGGCAAATCACTGGTATTTTGGCGCGCTATGCATGCCGGGTCGGGTGAACGTCGGCAGCTATGCCGTGAACTGGTCCGGCGGTTGGTCGCTGGTTGCCGCGTTTGAGGCTTGCCTTGATTGGGATGATATGGCCCGTTTGGATCAAGAGCTGGCAAGGGCTGCTTTTTCGAAAGACTGATCATGGTGATACGGGTGTTGGCACTGGCAGGCGGATTAACGGGTGCCGTCGGCTTGTCGCAATTCCCCGAAATCTCTCAGCAATACATGCAGCGGTTGGGTGGTGCTGTTGATGCTTTGGCCGTAGTGGTGCGCGATTTCGATGCATCCGCCAGCGCCGAAGGGCTCAGCCGCGACCAGGCCTTGCAAGACATGCGCGGGTCCGCTTTTTTGGACCGTCGCCGCGCAGATATGGAACGCACTTTTGCCCGCTATGACCGCCTGCGCGCGGACCTTGACCATCTGCGGACCGCCAGCCCCTACGCGCGGGCCTTGCATGTGCGGCGCATGACGGACAGAGACGTCGCCCAAGCAACGCTTGAGGCCTATGTGCCCGCCGTCCCAGTAAGTACTGCCGGCTTTGTCTTTGGCGCCGTGGGCTTTTTGGCGGGATACGCGGTGGTCTTGGCCATGCTGGCGGGGCTCCGTTTGCCCTTTCGCCGGGCAAAACGTCGGGCGGCTTGACCCAAAGGCCTGTTTTCGTCACCACTGATCCGCAAAGAGCAGGAACCGACATTGGCCCAGACGCCCCGACCATTCGCTGCATACGAATGCCTGATCGCATGGCGCTATTTGCGCGCCCGGCGCGCCGATGGGGGTGTCAGCGTGATGACCTGGATCAGCCTGATTGGCATTACGCTGGCTGTCTTTGCGCTGATTGCGACCCTCGCTGTGCGCACGGGTCTGCGCGAAGAGACGCTGCGGGTCATTTTGGGGGGAACAGCCCATCTCGAGATCCGCTATGCCGAGCAAGTCCAAGACAATGGCCAGCGCGACCGGCTGATCCGCGATTACGACACGGTGGTCGATCAGATTTCAGAGGTCCCCGGCGTGACCTTGGCCGTCCCGGTCGTGTCCGCCCGCCTGATCGCCAGCAATCGGCAAAACAACGCCCCGGTCGAACTCTACGGTCTCACGCCAACGGATCTCGCCCGGTTCCCAAGCATAGCCCAGGCCGAACGCAGCGAAGGCGATATCAATCGCCTGTCCGAAGGTATCGCGCTGGGCGAAGGGCTTGCCTATGCGTTGGGTGCAGGGCTTGGCACGCGTGTGCGTATCATTTCGCCCAACGGGGCGCGGACAGCCTTTGGCACCTCGCCGCGGGTGTCCGCCTACGACGTCGTCTACATCTTTCGCTCGGGCCAGGGCTTTATCGACAGCACCCGCGCCTTTCTGCCGCTTGACCAGGCACAGAGCTTTTTGAACCGCGAAGGCGGTGTCGATCAAATACATGTCATGCTGCGCGACCCCGAAAGCGTCGATCAAATTCAGTCGAACGTCCTGGATGCCATCGACGGCCCGGCCTTTGGCTGGACGTGGCGCGAACGCGCTGGCGGCATGATGCGCGCGTTACAATTGCAAGACAACGCGCTCTATATTCTGCTGTTTGTGCTGGTGCTGATTGCGACGCTCAACATCGTGTCGGGCCTGGTCATGCTGGTCAAAAACAAGGGGCGCGACATCGGCATTTTGCGCACAATCGGCCTGAGCGAGGGGGCAATCCTGCGCATTTTCGTGATGATCGGCGCCTCGGTCGGTGTGGCTGGCACGCTGATGGGAACGATCCTTGGGGTCCTTTTTGCCCTTAACATTGAACATGTCTACGCGGTGATGGATGCCTTGACCGGCGGGAGCCGTGCGGGTCTCGAAGCCCAAGGTTTCTTCTTTCCTCCGGCTGTTTTGCGGCCTTTGGATGTGGTCGCTGCAATGGCGATGAGTTTGATCCTCGCCTTTGGCGTCACGATTTTCCCCGCGCGCCGCGCCGCACGGATGAACCCGGTCGAGGCGTTGCGCTATGAATGACGCGACCCCCATCCTAGAGTTGGCTGGCATTTGCAAAACCTATGCAACAGGCAGCGGGCCTGCGGTGCCCGTGTTGCAGGATCTGAACCTGGACCTGCGCGCAGGCGAGATCGTTGCCCTTGTCGCCCCATCAGGCGCAGGCAAATCGACCCTTTTGCATATCGCGGGTCTTCTTGACACGCCGGATGCTGGCACCGTGCGCGTCTGCGGCCAGGATCTGAGCCGAGCCGCCGACAAAGACCGGACGCAAGCCCGCCGCGACGATATTGGGTTCGTCTACCAGTTTCACCATCTGCTCCCTGAGTTTTCGGCGCGCGAAAACATCGTCCTGCCGCAACGCGCCGCGGGCGTTCCGCTAAAAGAGGCCACTCAGCGGGCAGAGCATTTGCTCTCGCTGGTCGGCCTGAGCGAACGCGCAGCCCACCGACCTGCGGCATTGTCAGGTGGCGAAGGACAGCGCGTGGCCTTTTGCCGTGCCTTTGCAAATGCGCCCCGCTTGGTCCTGGCTGATGAGCCAACCGGCAACCTCGATCCAACAACATCGGATGTCGTGTTCGACACGTTGGTCAACCTTGTTCGCCAGGAAAAGCGTGCAGCTCTTATCGCGACGCATAACCTTGAGCTTGCGCAACGAATGGACCGGATTGTGCAGCTCTCTGGCGGAAAAATCGCACCGCTTGCTTGACATGTCGGCCTGCTTATCGGTGATATCGTCGATACTTTGATAGTGCAGAGCCAAGTGAATGGTTAAGGTCCCTGTTTCCGAAATCGAAAGCGTCGTTCAAACGGCGCTGATGGTTCATGGAGCAGACGCCTTTCCCGCCGCAGAAGTCGCCCGCGCAGTCGGCCGGGCCGAAGCAACCGGGAACCGCATCTGTGGTCTTTACTATCTGGAAAGCTATTGCCAACAGCTGCGCAGCGGTCGGGTCAAAGGCGACGCAGTCCCCGTGGTTTCGACACCTCGCTCTGCAACCGTCATTGCTGACGCAGGATACGGCTTTGCGCAACCCGCCTTTGCCTATGGCTTGGCCCCCGCGCTTGACGCAGCGCGCCGGCATGGCATCGCGTCTTTGGCCGTGGCGCACGCGCATACATGTACGGCTTTGGGCTATTTTACGGAACAAATCGCACAGGCTGGGTTTGTTGGCTTGGGCTTTACAAACGCATCCCCCGTCGTGGCCGCACCGGGCGGCAAGACACGTGTGATTGGAACAAATCCCATCGCGTTTTCCGTGCCGGACGGGCAGGGCGGCTTGGCCCTGCAATTTGACCAATCCACGACCACAGTGGCCTTGGGTAAGATCACAATGGCCAAAGTCGCGGGCGAGAAAATCCCGCTGGGATGGGCGGTTGATGCAGAGGGCCAACCGACAACGGACCCCGAAGCCGCCCTTGCGGGCTCTTTGGTGTCAACCGGTGGGGTCAAAGGCTGGGGCTTTGGCCTGATGGCCGAAATCTTGGCGGCGGCGCTGACGGGATCGGTGCTTAGCCGCGACGTAAAACCGCTCAAAGCCCCAGACGGGCCGCCGCACGACCTTGGCCAATATTACGTGTTGATCGACCCTGGTGTCTCGGACGTCTGGTCAGATCACTTGCAAGCGCTGATCGAAGCGGCAACGCAAGATCCCGGCACCCGCGTGCCGGGTCAGGGGCGCGTTGTCGACGACAGCGCAGACGTGGACCCCGCCGCGTGGCAAGCGGCCCAAGATTTGTCACAGGGCTAAAATCACACGGGCTTTTGCGTAAGCCAAACCCCAGCAGCCATCAAAGCGATACCACCCGCGCGCGTCACCGTCAGATGCGTCACCTGAGCCCCAAAGAGCCCAAAGTGATCGATCGCTGCTGCCGAGACAAGTTGGCCAAGCAACACAAAGAATACGGCATTCCCGATCCCAAAACTTGGGGCAATATAGGTGATCGACAGCACGTAAAACGCAATCAGAACACCTGCCAAAAAGAGGTGCTTTGGCGCTGTGGCAATCTTTGCCACACCATCCAAGCCAGTCACCAACAACGTCACCGCTGCGGTAACAAACGCGACAACGAACAGGATCGTTGCAGCAGCCGCAGGTGATCCAATGCGGACACCAAGTGCTGCGTTTAAGGCTGCAAGGATCGGAATGCCGATGCCCGCCAACAGCATGATGAATGCGTGATGTGCCATATCGTTGCCTCTTAAACGCTCATCGCCAGAATCCGGCTGATTTGACTAAGTCCACGCCCAGATTGGTCGCGCCAAGTGTTGAAAGCAGCCTGAACCGCGATTTGGGCTCGTTTCGAGGTGGGTGGCTTGTCTATGATGCCCTCGGCCACCAAACGCGCCACCACGTCGCGCGACATGACCCAGGCATCTTTGCCGAGAAACCGCAGCGCATATTGCGCCGTGGTCCCGCCCAGCCGACTGCCTTCTTTCTTTAGAAATTCCAACAGGCCGACAAAGTCATCCTGCGGCCACCGCCCCAGAACCTCGCCCGCCCCACCCTGGTCGCGCAGGGTAAGCAGAAACGCGGCATTGTCGCGGACCTCCGCAATTTTGGTGCCGTTGCGCACGATGCGCGTGTCGCTCAGCAAGCTGTCAAAGCGATCGTCGTCCATAAAGGCACAGGCACCCACGTCAAAGCCTTGAAACGCAGTCTCAAAGCCCTCCCACTTTTTGTCGATCACTGACCAATTGAACCCCGCCTGAAAAACCGATCGGGTAAACTGGGCAAGCCAGCGATCTTCGGGTACCTGAGCGAGATCATGCTCGGACAACGCTTGTGGCAACAGCGCCTCAACCGCCGCCGCGCCGCCTTTGCGCTCGGCTGCAATTGCAAAGATTTCATCAAAGTGCCGCATCGCTGGCCTCCCTCTCACGCGCAAATGTTTGTCAAATCCACACCGCTCCAGGGCATCTGGACATTATGTGGACGCGATTGCGGAAGCGGTGCCACAGGCATGACTTGGGAAATGAGGGCATGCAAGCGCTTGGTCCGCGCCGCCTGTGGGGCGAGTGATCGACAGCAGACGAATTCCTCGACAATCGACGCCTGTTGTTCGTAGCCAAAGTCAAGAAATTGCGGCGCACTGTCGAGATCAAACAGGTATGGATCCTGGCTGGTGTGTTCGACCGCGGCCCGAAACGGAGAATACCCCGTCACATCGCGATTTTGCCATTGCCAGATATGGGTCATTTCATGCGCATAAAGCATGGCAGCGATCAGATTGATCGTCTTTGGATAGTCCGGCAGGTAATCCGCCAAAAACCAGTCTTCATCAAAAAGAACCCGGTTCCACAATGCGACCGCGGCGGGTTTTGCGGTCACGATCTCAGACTTTGGCGGCGGCAAGATGCGTTCGCGACAGGTCACACGCGGTCTGGCCGGGCGGCGAAAGGTGACAGCTTGGGTCGGCGCGCCGTTGATAAAGCGCGCCCGCGAGACATCGAGCGTGTCGCCATGCAGCGATTGCGCAAACTGGATTTCGTTTTCCGTGAGGGGGCGGCCGCAAGCGGTGAGCAGAAGAAGGCCGCAAAGAACAAGGCGCAAGAACATGTGCGTGATGACGCATCAGTCGGGCGGTGAGGTCAAGTCACAAAGGGTAGCTTTCCGAGGGAGGGCGCTGCCCTCCCCCAGACCCCCAAAACCCCCGGGGGAGGGCGCTGCCCTCCCCCGGACCCCCACCCGGGATATTTCCGGCCAAAAGAAAGACAAAAGAGGCGGTCAGGCCGCCGGGCGCGCGAATGTGGCCGTGGCAAACGCGACCGGTTTGCCGGAGGGGGTGGCCGATAAGGTGCATTGCGCGAAGATCATGGCCTTGCCGGCGCGGGTGACGCTGGCTTTGGCCACGATGCTGTCACCGCTGCCGGGGCGCAGGAATTGCGTGTCGAGCGTGACGGTTGAGACCAGTTCGAGTTTCTGGAGATGACCGATGCAGGCGAAGACCATTGCCGTATCGGCAAGCGTTGCAAGCGCCTGGCCCGAGACGATGCCGCCCACGCGCGCGATGTCTTCGGTGATCGGGATTTCCAGGACCGCGACCTCGGTGTCGAGCGCGGTGATCTTGGGCTGCAGGGCGCGTACCCAGGCGGCGAAGGCCGTGTCGAGAACATGTTGAGCGTCGGCGGGGGTCATCGATCTTTTCCCTCTGGGGTGCGGCTAGACATCCAGTTCTTCGACAAAGCGCGCGTTTTCCTGGATGTACTGAAAGCGCATTTCGGGCTTTTTGCCCATCAGCCGTTCCACGAGGTCGCCGGTTTCGCCGGGTTCATCCTCGTCGATGCTGACGCGGATGAGTTTGCGGGTTTCGGGGTTCATCGTGGTGTCTTTGAGATCTTTGGCGTCCATCTCGCCCAGGCCTTTGAAGCGGGAGACGTCGATTTTGCCTTTGCCGCCCAGGCCTTTGTCGAGCCACGTGTCACGTTCGGCCTCATCCAGGCAATAGACCCGTTTGGCGCCTTGCGTCAGTCGGAAAAGGGGCGGGCAGGCGAGATAAAGGTGCCCTGCATCGATCATAGGGCGCATTTGGGTGTAAAAGAACGTCATCAGCAAGGCGGCGATATGGGCCCCGTCCACATCGCCGCCTTGCTGATGACGTTCTTTTACACCCAAAT
>CAZYQC010000024.1:34216-42687 GCA_964649815.1 uncultured Rhodobacterales bacterium
CGCGGCCGCGTCGGCATCGGTCATGATGATGACCTTGTCATAGCGCAGGTCGTCTATGTTGAATTTGGTGCCCAGCCCGACGCCCAAAGCCTGTGACAGATCCGAAATCTCGGCGTTTGAGCCAAGCTTGGAAGAGGCTGCGCCCAAAACGTTCAGGATCTTGCCGCGCAGGGGCAAAAGCGCTTGGGTTTTGCGGTCGCGGGCCATTTTGGCGGATCCGCCCGCGCTGTCGCCCTCGACGATGAATAATTCGGTGCCTTCGCGTGTTGAAGAAGAGCAATCCACCAATTTGCCGGGGAGGCGCAGTTTCTTAGTGGCGGATTTGCGTTGCGTTTCCTTCTCGGCCTTTCTGCGCAGCCGCTCTTCGGCGCGCAGCACGAGGAAATCCAATATCGCGCCTGCGGATTTCGTATCTGCGGCGAGCCAGTTGTCGAAATGATCGCGCACCGCGTTTTCGACCAGGCGCTGGGCCTCGGTCGTGGCCAGGCGGTCTTTGGTTTGGCCTACGAATTCAGGTTCGCGGATAAAGCACGAGACCAGCGCGCAGCCACCTGTGATCAGGTCATCGCGGGTGATCTGGCTTGCTTTGCGGTTGCCGGCCAATTCTCCGTAGGCGCGGATGCCTTTGAGGATTGCGGCCCAAAAGCCGGCCTCATGCGTGCCGCCTTCGGGCGTGGGCACGGTGTTACAATAGGATTGGATAAAGCCGTCGCGCGAAGGGGTCCAATTGATCGCCCATTCGACTTTTCCCGCCGTGCCAAAGCGTTCCTGGAAATCGACCGTGCCTGCAAAGGGCGCGTCGGAATAGGTCGAGGCCGCGCCAAGCGTTTCTTTTAGGTAATCGGCCAGGCCGCCGGGAAAGTGGAAGGTTGCTTCGGTAGGGGTGTCGCCGTCCGAGATGGCGGATTTCCAGCGGATTTCGACGCCCGAGAACAGATAGGCCTTAGAGCGCACCATCTTGAGCAAGCGCGCCGGTTTGAAGCGGTGCGAGCCAAAGATGTCGGCATCCGCATGAAAGGTCACGGTCGTGCCGCGCCGATTGGGGGCCGAGCCGATTTTCTCCACTCCGCCCAAAGGCAAGCCCCGGGAAAAACGCTGTTCAAAGACCTCTTTGTTGCGCGCGACCTGAACGACCATTGAATCGCTCAGCGCATTGACGACTGAGGCGCCGACACCGTGCAGACCGCCGGACGTTTGATAGGCTTTGCCGGAAAATTTGCCGCCCGCGTGCAGGGTACACAAGATAACCTCAAGCGCGGATTTATCCGGGAACTTGGGATGCGGATCGATCGGAATGCCCCGGCCATTATCGCGAATGGTGATGGCGTAATCTTCGTGCAGTTCGATCTCGATCCGGTTGGCGTGACCGGCGACGGCCTCGTCCATCGAATTGTCGAGCACTTCTGCGACCATGTGGTGCAGCGCACGTTCATCGGTTCCGCCGATATACATGCCCGGGCGTTTGCGCACAGGCTCAAGCCCTTCGAGAACTTCGATGGAAGACGCATCATATTCCGCGACATCGGCGGTGGAGAGAAGATCGTTCATATGCCCGCTGTGTTTTTGTCGTTGATCCTCATCCTAGACCAGGAAAAGACGGCGCGGAACCAAATCTGTGTCAAATTTCGCAAGATATTGTGGATAACGCCGGGTGGCGCGGCAGATGCGCCTGCGTTTAGGCGGCTGCGATCTGCGCCATCACGCTATCGCGTGCCGCGTCACGCTGGATGACTTCGGACACGCTGAACGCCCCTTGGGCCACGTCGTCGCGCGTTGGGAAGTGCGCATCAACGAGATAGGATAAAAAGGCGCGGCGCGCCTCTTTGTCAAAGGTCAGGGCCTCTGGCTGTTCCAAAAGGGCCGCGAGCGTTTCTGCGTCTCCGGCCTGATGGGTGAGGTCGTCAAAGGCGTAAAAGGCCTGACCGAGTGTGATCACCGGTTTGTTGTAGAGAAAGGATTGAATGCCAACCGAAGAATTGACGGTCAGAACGGCGTGGGCCTCTTTGACCTGTGCGAAAGTGTCAGAGGCATTGTCGACGACAAATTTGTTTGTGGCGATGTTCTTGAGCTTGTCGGCATAGCTGAACGGGGACGAGGGATGCTCTTTTATCCGCAGGCTCCACCCTTCGGGCAGGCGGTGCGCGGCATCCGCAAGCAGGTCGATCAAAAGGTCGATGGATTTTATCCAGCCCCCGTACATTGTCAGCTGGCTGTCACCCGGCACCTGAAGAGGGCAAAAGATATAGCGCTGGTTGCCAAGATCCGCCGCAGGCCGATCCTGACGCACAGCACTCCCCTTGCGGGGAGCGCGCGCAACCATTTGCGCGCGGAGCGTCTCTATGACGTTTTGGTCCACCGCGTGATCGCGCGCCCACGCAAGGTAAAAGGCCGTGTCTCGGGGCAGTGAGTTTGAATAATTGACCCCGTTGAAATCGATGCTAAGGCGTTGAGAAAAAGGTGTTTCTTCGCAAAAGATGATCTTCATCCCCAGTGCACGCGCTGCGTGACATAGCAAGACACGCTCGCCCTTGTTGCCGTTCCACACGATCAAGGTGCCCGCCCGCAAGGCCTTTAGCTTTTGGGTGATCCAGCTGTACTGCATATCCATGAAGATATTGCGCAATGTGGGAAACCGTTCGCTGCGGCCCAGCCGGCTAGAGGTGAGATTGGCCAGGTCGCGCACGCTGGGATCCAGCTGACCAGGCCGAAAGGAAAGACCAATAAACGGCAGCACCGTCACCCTTTCAAAGCCCACCGACAGGGCGTTCAGCAAGCGCCGCACCTCGGTATTGCCGTGGCGCAACACGACAACCGCCTCGGGGTCGAGGGCGGGTGCATCTGTGGCCCGGGCCAAAGCGGGCGATATGACATCGTGCTTCATAGCCCAGACCTCACGCTTTGGTGTCTTTCAACAAACGATCGGCCTTTTTGCGCACCAGGACGCTGCGCAAATCATGCATCGCCAACAGCAAAGTATCGGTGATCTCTTCCAATTGGCTGTCGTTGGCGCGGCTTTGCGCCCATTGCGCCGTCAGGTTCAGGTGATCGACCGCCCGGTGGATGTCATCCATATCCCGATAGGCCAGCGTCGCAGCCCGATCGGCCATCCAGCTTTTGATTTCTGCCAAATCCGCGTCCGACAATGTCCGATCACCATGAGGCTTGATCTCACCGTTGCGGATATTGACCACCGCAATCTGGTCCATCTCGATGCGGCGCTGGCGATTTTCCGTGTCCACACGGAAAACGACGGCGCCATTTTCGCGGACACGGAAAAAGTAATCAGGAAGTTCGCCAGCCATAAACCGCCCTTAGCGCAATTTCTTACAAAAGTCCTGAATGCGCTTGCATGCTTCGGTCAATGCCTCGTCAGATGTGGCATAGCTGACGCGAAAATGCGGCGAGAGGCCAAAAGCCGCTCCAAAAACGGCCGCAACACCCGTCTCTTCGAGCAAAGCCGTCGCGAACGCTTCGTCGTTTTCGATAGGTGTTCCGCCCTCTGAGGTTTTGCCAATCAAACCGGCGATCGACGGGTAGACGTAAAACGCGCCTTCTGGCACCGGACAGTCGATGCCATCGACCGCATTCAACATATCTACAACCAAATCGCGGCGGCGCTGAAATGTCTTGTTGTTGACCGGGATAAAGTCATGCGGCCCGTTCAGCGCTTCGACCGCCGCCCATTGCGAGATCGAGCTTGGGTTTGACGTTGATTGTGACTGCACCTTGCGCATCGCTTTGATCAACGCCTCTGGCCCGCCCGCATATCCAATGCGCCAGCCTGTCATGGCATAGGCTTTGGAGACGCCGTTGACTGTTAGTGTGCGGTCATAAAGCTGCGGTTCAACTTCGGCCGGCGTGCAGAACTTAAAGTCGTCATAGGCGAGATGTTCGTACATATCGTCGGTCAGAACCCAGACATGCGGATGGCGCATCAAAACGTCGGTCAGGGCTTTCAATTCGTCCCAGCTGTACCCGGCGCCCGTTGGGTTCGAGGGAGAGTTAAAGATCAGCCACTTGGTTTTGTCGGTGATGGCCGCCTCTAAGGCTTCCGGCGTCATCTTAAAGGACGTCTCGATCCCGCATTCAACGACAACAGGCGTCCCGCCCGCCAGCAGCACCATGTCTGGATAGCTCACCCAATACGGCGCAGGCACGATGACCTCGTCACCAGGGTTCAGTGTCGCCATCAGGGCGTTGTACAAAACCTGCTTTCCGCCTGTGCCGACGTTGATTTGGGCGGGCGTGTACGTCAGACCATTGTCGCGCTCAAATTTCGCGCAGATCGCGGTTTTGAGCTCGGGAATTCCATCCACAGCAGTGTATTTCGTCTTGCCCGCAGCAATCGCCGCGACGGCGGCATCTTTGATGTTTTGCGGCGTGTCGAAATCTGGCTCGCCCGCGCCCAGGCCAATAACGTCGCGGCCAGCTGCTTTCAATTCGGCAGCCTTCGTCGTCACGGCGATGGTGGGTGACGGTTTGACACGGTCCAGTGTCGCAGAAAGGAATGCCATTAGTCTCTCCAAGGTCGTATGAACGCGCCAGTGATAGGCAGCGCAAACGCGGTGCGCAAGGAGGATGACGATGGACGATTTGCAAGAATGGTATAGCGCCGACGCCGCGACCTTTGGAGATCGCGTTGCCGCCGCGCGCGACCACGCTGGCATGAGCCAAAAAGAGCTGGCCAAACGGCTGGGTATTCGCGCCTCGACGCTGCGCGCCTGGGAAGACGACCGCAACGAGCCGCGCGCCAATCGGTTGTCGATGTTGGCCGGCGTTTTGAACGTCTCGATGATGTGGCTGATCAACGGCGAAGGCGATGGTCTGGCCGACACAAGCTCGGATGACGGTGATCTGAACGCCGTTTTGGCCGAGCTCAGAACTCTGCGGACCGAGCTCGCCTTGAAAGCGGAACAAGCGGGCAAGCTCGAAAAGCGCCTGCGGACGATCATTCAGGATATGCAGTTTGACGGAACTTCGTGAGCATCGCCTAAAGCGGCTCTATATGCGTTCGATCCGCCGCGGCATTAAGGAAATGGACATCATCCTGACCGCCTTTGCGGATTGCAAACTGGCGGGTATGTCTGACGCTGAATTGGATCTTTACGACGCGCTTTTGCACGAAAATGATCAGGATCTTTACCAGTGGGTGTCCGGCCAGACACCCCCGCCTGAGCGATTTTCTGATTTGATTTCAGACATTTCTCAAAATCAAAGCGCGTCTCATTCGATTTAACCGAATATTTCCGTTTATTGCGCAGTTTCCGCCCAGACGCTGAGACGGAGACAGCAATGACAGTCCAAAACAAATTCGGGCAGACGAAGGCGTCTGCGCCGGCAGGTTTTATGATGAGCTATCTGGAAAGCCTTTCGCTGCTTGAGCGGTTGCACAGGCTTTTGCTGGACGTGATCAAAGATGAATTTGAGCGCGTCGGCGTGCTTGAGATCAACGCGGTCCAGGGGCTTTTGCTTTTCAACATCGACGACAACGAAGTCACGGCGGGCGAGTTGAAATCGCGCGGCTATTACCAAGGCTCAAACGTCAGCTATAACCTCAAAAAGCTTGTCGAAATGGGCTACATGCACCACCAGCGGTGCGAAATTGACCGACGCTCGGTTCGGGTGCGCCTGACGCAACAGGGGCGGGAAATTCGGGACATTGTGGCCGACCTCTTTGAACGCCACGCCTCTGGTTTGCAGGGCAAGCATGTGCTCAGCCTCGAAGGCATCACCGAGATCAGCACATCACTCAAACGGGTGGAGCGGTATTGGACAGACCAGATTCGCTATATCTATTGAGGTGGCGGTGCCGGTGCCTCAAGCCGTGAAAAAACCAGCGTTCGCAACTCGCGCTCCAATTTACGCGCCATCGCGGCGGCGTAGTCCTCAAACCCAAGTGCTGTCTCCACAAAGGCATCCGGGCCCAGAATGACCGACGCCCGGTAATAAGAGCTCAGCTCCCCGATCTCCGCTTGGCGCAGATCGCCCAAAGCCGGAGCATCCGCCCCAATGACCAAGCCGTTGATCGTGATGCCGCTGGTCTCAAGGCTGCGTTTCACGTCCGTCGGATGCGGCCCCATGTTGGATTTGCCATCGCCCGAGATATCCAGCGTGTGTTGCAAGCAATCCGGTCGCTCTGCCAAATAATCCGCCCCCAATTGCATGGCCTTGCCCAAGGCCGTGCCGGGGCTTGCCGTACGGCGTTCGGTTGACGACAGGCGTGCGACAACAGCGTCCAGATCCGCGTCGCTGCGAATGTCGGTCCAGGGCAGAATGACCATCGGATCATCCGGCCCGCTCCATTCATAGACCAGCAGGGCAACGGGCGTCTCGGGCAGGGTCAGGAACGCGCCACGGATGGCGGCGCTGTCCAACGCGCTGGCAAGACCACCCAGCTGCAGCCGATATTCCCGCGCATCAACCGAGCCTGAGACATCCAAGCCCAGGGCCAAAGCTTGTCTGCAATCGGCGAGGGCAGGTGCAGCGCCCTGCGCCAAAGCCACCCCAAGAAACAGCCCCAAGCCGCGCATCATCCGCCGTTTCGCGGATGGGGCAGCGATCCAATGATGGCCGGTGTCGCCTCGCGCTCCAGCTTGCGCCGCATTGCGCGCTCATAATCTTCGAACCCCTGCGCGACTTCCAAAAATGCGCCAGGCCCGCGAATGACCTCTTGTTGGTAAAAGTTGATCAGCCCGGTCTCGGCCTCGAAATCTGCGGCGTTCACAACTAAACCATTCACCACGATCCCATCGAACGGAAACTCGCGATAGGCCAAAAGCGGCCCGAACCCTTCGTTGTTCTGTCCGTCGCCCGCCATGTCGATGGTCTTGAACAAACAGGCTGGTGCGCGCTGCATCATCTCTGCGCCAAACCCAAGCGCATAGCCCATCGCGGTCGGAAACGTGTTGTAACTGCGCTGCGACCCGGCGATCCGCTCGGCAACGCCCACCAGCGTGGCGGGCTGATCAAGCACCGTCCAGTCGATCAGGATCTCTTGATTGTACCGACCACTCCATTCGTAAACGGCCAAGGCGACGTAATCCTGATTGGCGAAAATGGCGTTCAGAACTTCGGGCGCCACAAGTGCCGCTGCCAACCCCTGCCGTTGCAGCGCATCCTCCTCCCGATCAACCGACGAAGAAATATCGAGGGCAAGCAGCAAGGCCAGCCGACAGTCCGCCGCCTGAAGCGAGGCCGCAGACATGCCCGCGACCCCAAGAGCGAGGAAAAACGCCTTTACCAATGGCCAGTGTTTTCCATGCTGGTCCACGGCTCTGCCGGCGGCAAAGAGCCGTCCGCCTGCAACAACTCGATCGACACATTGTCGGGCGAGCGGACAAAGGCCATTCTGCCGTCGCGCGGCGGACGGTTGATCGTAATGCCATTGTCCATCAAATGCTGGCAAGTTTCGTAAATATTATCAACGGCATAGGCCAGATGCCCGAAATGCCGGCTGTCCGACGGCAGCCCGTCGTCGCCATCCCAATTGTAGGTCAGTTCCACAGGGCAATCCGGTTGATCCGGCGGCGCTAGAAAGACCAACGTGAACCTCCCGCCTTCGTTGTCATAGCGGCGCGTCTCTTCAAGGCCCAACAACTTGTAAAATGCGATCGAAGCGTCCAGGTCTTTGACCCGAACCATTGTGTGCAGATATTTGACGCCCATAACGGCCCTCGTTTTTTGATCCGAGCCTCAGATTAGCGCATCGGTCCCAAAGGTCGAGACACGACCAACGCTCTTGCGATCAAAATGCCGAGCGTATGCCCAAGCTGACGCCAAAGAGGTCTGCGGAATAGAGCCCGATGTTGCTATCGGTGCGCGCTGCCGAAATCGTCATGGTTGGGTTAAAGCCGTAGTAATCAATGTCCTTAAAGATCATCGTCATGTCAGCGGTGATTTTGTCATCTCGCCTGCCGTCACGGCTGTGGCGTGATGTTACGTAGTCGCGGCGCGACAGCGAAAGGCCCAAAATGATCTGAGCCGACATAATCGGTTGAGCCAAGGCAACCTGCACCGAGGCTGCGGCACTGTCATAGGCATAATCGGTATTGTCGCTGTCGGCTGTGCCCAACGACAACCCTACGATCATCCTGTGCCCCGCCCCAAATGGACGGCTATAGCTGATGTCGCCCGTCACCGTATCGACATCAGGCACCAGCTGACCAAACTGCTTTTTCGCCGTCAGCTGCAGATTAAGACGCTGCGCATCTGGCAGAAAAAAGCTCTGCGCGGCCGACAGCTCGGCATATCGCGCGAGTTTGTCACCGCCGTACCAGCTCTGACCGAATTCCAGGCGCCCGCGCGCTTCGCCTTTGCCATCACGATTGATCCCGCGCAGGCCATAGCCCGCCGCGACCGAGGTAAAGGAAAAGTCCGAGGCTTTTGCATCGGGCGCCAGCGCTTTTGCATCGCTCGATAACGTGTATTCGCGCAGATCGACCTCGAAAAAGAGGTCCTGCGCGCGTGTGGCG
>CAZYQC010000024.1:42787-44534 GCA_964649815.1 uncultured Rhodobacterales bacterium
GCGCGCGCGTGCCAATTGTCCGTGTTCCAGCGCGAGATACGCCGCTTTACGCATCTCTTCGGGGCCAAGCGTCACAGCTTGCGCCTGCGCGCCAAGCGCAGACGCCAGAAAAAGGCTTAGAGCTAGAACAAGGCCGCGCAGCATGCACTCTGCCTCAATGGATTAGCGATAGACGATAAAGCCGCCAGTTTCGCGCGCCGTTACGTTTTCCTCAGGCTGGCTTGTGACCACGTAGATGCCGACCAATTCATTGGCGTCATCTCCTGACAAGATGCCGTAATACGTCCCGGTTTCATAGGTTTGCACGACACCCTGGTTGTCGACAAACGTGCTGCCGATCTCGCCTGTGATTTCGCCGTTTGCGTCCAGAACGTTCGGCCCAACAAAGAGCTGCAGGGTCGGAACGCTGGTCAACGATGCATCGTTGTCTTCGTTAAAGCGATCCAGAACGGCCGTCGTAATGTCTGTTCCGTTGATGTCGAAAATCGTTCTGTTGGTGAACGAGCCTTGGATGCCGTCGCCCAATGTCGTCGCGCCATCGTCAAAGTCGGTAAAGTCGATCCCGATGGAGACATCCGCGACTGAGTATTCCAGGCCGCCACGGCCGCTAAAGTCTCGGACAGCGGCGGAAACGCCAGTATAGGCCGCTTGGCCCGTGCTTGGCAGGGTGACGCCGCCATTACGCTGGTAGATAAAGCCGCCAAAGCCGAAATCGGTGTAAGCGCCTGTGCGGACGATCGCGAATTCGGTGTTTCCGGTTGTTGAGACGCCATAAATCGCGCGGTGCGTGAACTGGTTCACCGGCACGCCAGACAGCGGATCGTTGAACTGGGTGTCGGCCTCATAGACCGCATATTCGTTGTTCAAACTCGCCACCAGTGTCCCGCGGGAGTAGACATTGTCGCCATCAAAGGCGAGGCCATCAACCGTGAACTCATCATTGACGCTGTCATAGCTGACGCCAGAGACCTGGCCATCGCCGGATTGGGCGTTGTCGCCTGACGGTTCAGAGCGGAAAATGCTCAGGCTTGGTTCGGGGGACGCCGTGCCTGGCGGCAGGGTCCGATCGCTGTCGATCGCCGTGCCGGTGTCGGGCGTTGTCTCTTCTTCTGGTTCCGCGAAGGGATCGCCGCTACACGCAGCAAGCGTCGCGACTAGCGCGAGCGAAAGATAAATCGGTTTCATCTGCCTGCCTATGGCTCGTTTTTTAATTGCCGCCATAAGGCACCGGCCAAGGCGAAAAAGTCAATTCCTTTCAGCGCGATACCCGGCGAAATTGAAGCCAATTTGCAAAAATGCCATACCGGATATAGCGGTTCCTTCAAGGGGATTGCCCAGATATAGTGGTGCTCGACTCATATTGCGGAAGGGAGGGCGCGATGCCGCTGTCATCGGAACACCAGGCTGAAATCGACGCGCAGCGCAGCGTGGAAACACCGACCCGCCGGGTGGTCGCACCGGGGATGGAGGCGCATCTCTACTCTGCGATCCCGGTTTTGGACCACGGCTTTGTCCGCGTGATCGACTATATGGGCGATGACGCGGCGATCACCCAGGCCGCGCGGGTGAGCTATGGCAAGGGTACAAAATCGGTTCAAAATGATGAGGGTCTTATCCGGTATTTGATGCGGCACTGGCACTCGACCCCCTTTGAGATGTGCGAGATCAAGCTTCACGTCAAACTGCCCGTGTTTGTCGCGCGCCAGTGGATCCGCCACCGCACCGCCAATGTGAACGAATATTCCGC
>CAZYQC010000025.1:0-43018 GCA_964649815.1 uncultured Rhodobacterales bacterium
GCAGCGCGCGGCGATGATGCGAAAGGTTAAGGCTTGGGCCGCTACTGCCTCTCCCTGCTTTTCGAAGTCACTCAAGGGGGGGCCTCATGCTTCGATTTATCTACGCAGCTGACTTACATCGGTATCCAGAACTCGCCGCAAGCATGTTCCGAGATCGGGCGGACCAGTTTGCGATCCGACTTGGCTGGGACGTTCAGGTCTGCGCCAAGGGGTTTGAGCGCGACGAATACGACGACCTGAACCCGCTCTACGTGATTTGGGAGGATGCCCAGGGGCGTCACGGCGGCTCTATGCGGTTTTTGCCAACCGTTGGGCGATGCATGGCAAACGAACATTTCTCTGGCTTGATGTCCGGGCCAATCACTTCGCCCTTGATCTGGGAATGCACGCGATTTTGCATCGCTTCTGGTGCCGGCAGCCATGTCGCAGCCGCCCTCATGTTGGGCGGAGGGCAGTTGATGCGAGCGTTCGCAGTCGAACATTTCCTGGGCGTATTCGACGCGCGCATGGTGCGCATCTACAAACGGATCGGCGCGTCCCCAGAGATCTTGGGCTGGGCCGGTTCGGGTCGATCTGCGATTGGCATCGGCCTTTGGCACCACGATGAAACCACCGAACGTCTGATCGCCAAAAAGGCGGGCGTGCCCGCTGAACAAGCGTTGGACTGGCTGCATCACAGCATGGGCGATGCGACGCGCCACAAAGATTTGCCTATATCTGCATGAGGCCTCTGGTCCCCGTCTGTGACCACGACTAGGGTCTCGACATGGCCTCGACCCTTGCACTTTCCGAAGATCAGGCGACCGCATACGACAGTGTTTCGGACATGCTGGCGGCGGCGGGGATCAATCTGTCAGACAGCCTGCTGATGCCACCGCGCGATGGCAAACAGGCCACAATGGCTGTGACTGGAAAGGCGGGATCCGGCAAGACGCTCTTGCTCTCTGAGTTGACCAAAGCCCTAAGCGAGGCGGGCCTGGACATCGTCTCGGGGGATTACGAAGGCAGACGCCGCAAAGATCGGCGCACGCTGGCCATTTTGGCGCCGACAAACAAGGCTGCAAGCGTGCTGCGCTTTCGCGGCGTTCCCGCAACAACGATCCATCGCATTCTTTATACGCCTGTCTATGACCCGGAATATGAACGGATCGCAGAATGGTTGGCCGGTCAAGGTGATCGACCAGAAATCGAAGGATTGACCGACCTCGCGCTGGACCGCGCGTTCGCGTTCTATCAGACAAACAAATCCATTCCGGGCGCTTTGGCAGCAGCAGGTCTGCGCGGGTCAGATTTCATCACCGGGTGGAAACGGCGAGAAGAACCGCTCGATATCGGGTTCGTCGACGAAGCATCGATGCTGGACGATAAGCAATTCGAAGATTTGAAAGAGATCTTTCCGACGTTGCTGCTGTTTGGTGATCCCGCACAGCTGGCGCCGGTCAATCAATCTGGCGCAATGGTGTTTGACCGGCTGCCAAAGGCGCACATTCAGCATCTCAACCGCATTCATCGTCAACAGGCAGACAATCCCATTCTGGATCTCGCGCATGCCTTGGCCGATCCCGCGATCGATTTCGAAGCTTTCGAAGATCTCGTCCGTGAAAAGGCACGCGTGGATGAGCGTGTTGTCTGGGCCGAGCGAGTCGAAGTTGACATGATGGCGCGAAGCCCGGTTTTGGTGTGGCGCAATGCGACGCGCATTCGTCTGATTAACGCGTTTAGGCGTGTCTATGACGCGCCCGAGGATCGCCTTTTGGAAGGGGAGCCGTTGATTTGTGACGGGATCGAGCTGCCGCTTAAACACCGCAAGAAACGCCTGGACCTGGAGGCGCGCGGGCTCATCAAAGGTGCGCAAGTCATTTACCTGGGTGAGGGGCGCAAGGCTGGATTTTCGCGCTTGCACGTGATCGGCGCCGAAGACCCGCAAGTCTCGGCAGCGTCAATTGTGAAAATCGAAAAACCCGACGAGGAAGAACCGTTCATCCCGTTCGCCGCGCGCATGGGGGCCACGTTTTTGCATGGGGCGGCCGTGACCATCCACAAGGCGCAAGGCTCGCAATGGGAAAACGTGCAGGTGTTTGCACCCGATTTATATGCGGCAGCGCGGATGGGGCGGACCGAGGCGGGCCAGCCGCTGTGGAAACGATTGGCCTATGTCGCCATCACGCGGGCCCAGGAACGTTTGTTTTGGGTAGTGCGAAACAGGCTGTCAAAGCCTTCATCGGGGTTAGAGGTCGGTGATCTGCGAAAGTCGGCGCCCGCGCCGCTGACGCTCGCACCAGAGGAGGATTTGTTATGAAATCAATTTTGATCACCGGGGCTTCGTCCGGGATCGGCGCCGCCTGCGCGCGCGCCTTTGCAGCCGCAGGCTGGCACGTCGGCGCTATGGCGCGGCGGCAACAGCCATTGGAAGACCTGGCCACCGAGCATGCGTCCATCGATCCCATCGTTGGTGATGTCACCGACCTGGAAGCGGTGGAAAACGCAGTCGCCCAAACGGCGGCAAAAAGCGGACGTTTGGATGTGCTGTTCAACAATGCTGGCATCTTTACACCGGCGGGGCCAATTGACGAAGTCGACATCGAAGACTGGCACAAAGCTGTGGGGGTGAACCTGACCGGTATGTTTTACGCCGCGCGCGCTGCATTCGGGCAGATGCGCCATCAATCTCCGCAAGGGGGGCGTATCATCAACAATGGCTCAGTCTCTGCCCATGTGCCGCGCCCCGGGGCCGTGACCTATACGACGACCAAACATGCGATAACCGGCCTGACGAGACAGCTTTCGCTGGATGGGCGGGCCTTTGATATCGCGTGCGGTCAAATCGACATTGGGAACGCGCTGACCCCAATGGTGCAGGCCATGAACGACAAACTATTGGCCGAAGATGCCAACGCAGAGCTGCAGCCAAGCATGTCGGTTGACGATGCTGTCACATCCGTCTTGCATATGGCGGACCTGCCGATCAATGCGAATGTCCAGTTTATGACCGTGATGGCGACCAAGATGCCTTACATCGGGCGCGGCTGACCTAGGTTACTGGCGGATCAGGTTAAAGGCAGCAGATGCGCCCCAGCCTGCGGCAATCGCAATGGCCAGAGACATCAGGCCATAGAGCACAGCATTTTCGCGGGACAGGGTATAAAGCCACCGCTCTAGCCCGACTTTTTTGACGTCAATTGCGGTCTCATAGCTTGAAACGACCGCGCCATCCCGTGTGAGGAAAATGCGCGTGGGGTAGGCCCCTTCGGTCAAGGCGGCGGGCAGGCTTACCCTGGTTCGAAACAACGTCTGTTCATCCACAACAACCTGATTTTCCAGCAATTGATACTGGTCAGTGTTTTGACGAATGCGGATCAAAGCTTCGGTAAAATTTGGTGCGTCCGAGATGCTCTCAGGTGCGCCGACCGAGCGGATGGCGCGGGGGATCGAGATCTCGTGGCGAAGGTCTTCAACATCCGACAGGACATCTTTCAAGTTCCCAGACGTAGCGACAGCGTAAAAGCTGGGCGCGCTGTCAACTTCGAGCGCGTCGGCATTGACCCAGATCCCAAAGCGCTTTTCTTTGCGGCGCACCATGACCGGTTCGGAGGGGCCTGCGATTGTGACGATAACCTCCAACGGTGGACCGTCTGGAATTGTGTCTTCGCGCTTGACCGCGCCAAACACCAGGATCTCGGATCCGTCAAAGCTGGCGGTGATCGCCACTTCGTCTTGGCTGAGCCCAAGAACAACCTCTTCTGCCTGAAGAGGCAGCGCCAGCAGCAAGAGAGCGAACAGCCACCGCATCAATGCCCCTCCACCGCGCCAATAGCATAGAGCTCGGACGGCATGAGCAACAGGTCAAGCGCGAGCTTGCCGCAGACCATCAGAACCATGATGGCCAGCAAAATACGAAGCTGTTCAGCCTTGAGGCGCGTGCCTATACGCGTGCCAACCTGGGCCCCCACGACACCACCGACCAGCAGCAAAACGGCCAAAACAACGTCGACCGTAAAGTTGGTCGTCGCGTGGAACATCGTGCTGAACGCGGTCACAAAGATGATCTGAAAAAGCGACGTGCCGACAACAACCTTTGTTGGCATGCCCAGCAGATAGATCATCGCCGGGACCAAAACAAAACCACCGCCAACGCCCATGATCGCCGCAAGAATACCGACCAAAAGGCCCACAAGGATCGGCGGAATAACCGAGATATAGAGGCCAGAGACGCGGAAGCGCATTTTGAACGGCAGCTTGTGGATCAGGCCGTGCTTTCTGCGTTTTGGGGTGGTCGTGCCAGAGGCGGTTTTTCGAATGGCGTTCAGGCTTTCGACAAACATCAAGCTGCCGATGATCCCAAGGAACACGACGTAGCAAAGCCGAACCAAAAGATCGACCTGTCCCAAGGACTTGAGGTAGTTAAAGATGAACCCACCCAACGCAGCGCCTATGAGCCCGCCGATCATGAGGATCGTCCCCATCTTTAGGTCGACGGTTCGTCGCCTGAGATGGGCCAATACACCGGAAAAGGATGATGCAACGATCTGGTTGGCTTCGGTCGCAACAGCCACAGCAGGCGGGATGCCGATGAAAAACAAAAGCGGTGTCATCAAAAAACCGCCGCCCACACCGAACATGCCTGACAAAATGCCAACCAAGCCACCAAGACCCAACAGCAGAAACGCGTTGACCGACACTTCAGCGATGGGGAGGTAGATTTGCATGAGCCCCCTTATCCTTGCTGCACCTGCGAAATCAAGGTGGCGACGTTGCGTGGCATGCGTCGCTTGCGCGCACCACGGGGCGGAATCCAAAGATTTTTGGGGCTGGAGCTATGATTTCGAAGAACTGGCTATACGTGAAATGCCGACCTGAAGGCGCGTTTAGACAACATCTGCGCCTGCGAAACGGTCTGGGATTTTATAAAGTTCGTCGTACTCCGGCTTGTCATGATGCCAGAAATTCGGGCCGCGCGGACCCCATGTGTCATGCATCATGTTTCGGACGTGGCTGAGGTCAAAGTCGTCCACAACCGGGCGTTCCATAAATTTTTGAAACGTCTGTTCGTCATTGCGGCTCTTGGCGAACCACAGCGGGTTTGTCCGCAGCTTTCCGTCGCCGACCTTTTGTTGTTCTTCCACGAATGAATTGCGTCGGTTTGCGGTTTCAACAAACAGGTCATAGTCGCAGTATTTCATATGAAACATATACAGAAACTCGGGCAAATTAAGCTTGTTGTTTTCAGAATAATGCCCGCCCCGCGACAGCCTCGTTGGTTTTGAGATGATGCAGGGCTTGGAGTAATAATGGGCGACTTGCGCATGGCGGCGCGGCCCGAGGATACCGTGTTCGATCGAGTCTGGTTCACTGTCGCGCAGATGCACGATCTCAAGACCGAGGGCTGTGTAAACGGTGCGCAATGGTGCTTCATCCAGCCAGGTGCGCAAGTTCATTCCTGTCGATGGATCAACGACAATGAATTCGTCGACGTCGCACACGATGACATGGTCGAACCATTGCCGCAGTGCGTTCTTGAGGTGATTTTTGGTGCGCCAATGCAGCATCGTAAACTTGTTTGTCTCGATGGCTGGCACGGGGAAAATGCTGCATCCGTGGCCAACATCTCGGACCATTTCTTCATCGCCGTGGCTGATGATATAGACGTTCCGACGCCCAAAGAGCTTGCCGTAATAATCGAGGAACCTTTTGAGCAAGAACTCGTCATCCCGGCAAATCGTAACAATCGCGGTTCTGGAATCAAACATGATGGCCTGTATACGCTCCGCGGATATTTTCCCGCTTTGGTAAGATCATACCCTGACGAGTCCCACTTTTTCCAACAAAAAGTGGGCGCTCAGCAGGTGTGCGCAGCGCAAAGTGTAACGAGGTTTGGGCCTTTAGCGTTCTTTGACGTAAGGCTCGCCGCCCGCGCGCGGGGGGATCGCTTTGCCGACAAAGCCTGCCAAGATGACGACGGTCAGGATGTAAGGCAACGCGTCCAAAAGCTGGACTTGAACTTTAAAGCCCAACGCCCCTTCAATGATGTCCGGCCGCAAGGCGATGGCTTGCAAATAGCCAAACAAGAGTGTGGCCCACAGCGCATGCCAAGGGCGCCATTTTGCAAAGATCAAAGCGGCCAGCGCGATGAATCCGCGGCCTGCGGTCATGTCTTTCACAAAGCCAGCTTGCAGCCCGGTGGCCAGGTATGCCCCCGCGATCCCACAGAGGACGCCGCAAATGCCAACCGCTGCAAACCTGAGACCAACCACCGAGACCCCGGCGGTGTCCACTGCGGCCGGGTTTTCGCCAACGGCGCGCAAGCGCAAGCCAAACCGCGTCCTGAACAAAAGCCACCAGGTGCCGGGCACAGCCAGTAAGGCCACGTAGACCAAGATGGAGTGACCAGAGATCAGCTCGCTGTAAATGGGGCCAAAGACGGGAACTGACGAAAGGCTTTCTGCAAAGGGCAGGGTGATCGGCTCAAACCGGCCGTCTCCGATTAGGCTGGGCGTTCGGCCGCCCTGTTTGAACCAGTCTTGCGCGATCAAAACAGTCATGCCAGCGGCCAAAAAGTTGATGGCAACGCCCGAGATCAACTGATTGCCACGAAACGTGATCGAGGCCAGCCCGTGCACGGCGCTGAGGACCAATGAGGCCAAAATACCGGCGCCAAGACCCAGCCATACAGATCCGGTGATCGCTGCGAACGCCGCCGAGAAAAAAGCCGCGGCAAGCATTTTGCCTTCGAGACCGATGTCGAAAATGCCGGCGCGCTCTGAAAAGAGGCCAGCCAAACAGGCCAAAAGCAAAGGGGTGGCGAGGCGCACGGTTGTATCGAGAACCGTGAGGTCGAAGAGAGACAAAAAGTTCATGGCCTTACTTTGCCTCCGCCGCTTGACGCGCATTCCGCCGCGCAAGGAAAATCCGCTCTAGCGGCATGCGCACCATATTGTCGAGCGCCCCGGTAAACAGAATGACGAGGGCCTGAATGACGACAATCAATTCCCGAGGGATTGACGTCCACAACGCCAACTCTGCGCCGCCCTGATACAAAAAGCCAAACAGGATGGCGGCGAGAAAAACACCGAATGGGTGCGATCGCCCCATCAGGGCAACCGCAATCCCAATAAAGCCCGCGCCTTCGACGGCATTCAAAACGAGCCGTTCCGCTTCGCCCATGACATTGTTGATGGCCATCGCTCCGGCCAACGCGCCGGAGATCAGCATCGCGATCATCGTAATGCGGACAGCGCCGATGCCGGCATAGCGTGCCGCGCGCCCCGATTTACCGTAGGCACGAATTTCCAGCCCCAGCGGCGTGCGCCAGATGAGCAGCCAGACCAAAACGCACGCGATCAGCGCTATGAAAAACGACACATTGGCAGGCGCGCCACGGAATACGGTGGCGTCAGCCGTGGAGAATATGTCTTGGAAGGACGGCAGGAAGACCGCTTCGGGAAAGCGCGCAGTTGCCGGGTCCATGCTCCCTGCTGGGCGCAGCTGATTGACCAAGACGTAGTTCAGAACCGCCGCCGCGATGAAGTTGAACATGATTGTCGTGATGACGATATGGCTGCCGCGTTTGGCCTGTAGGAACGCTGGAATAGCCGCCCAGAGCGCGCCAAAAACCGCCCCGCCCACGAGCGCACCGATGAGTGCGATGCTCCAATGTGGCCAAGGGATAAAGAGGCATATCAAGGCGACGCCCAAGCCGCCCAGCATCGCCTGGCCTTCGCCGCCAATGTTGAAGAGCCCCGCATGAAACGCGACCGCGACGGCGAGCCCGGTAAACATGAAGTTCGTCGCGTAGTAGAGCGTGTAGCCCCAGCCATAGGTGGAGCCCAAAGCCCCGGTCACCATCAA
Source organism: uncultured Rhodobacterales bacterium (assembly GCA_964649815.1). Classification (GTDB taxonomy): domain Bacteria; phylum Pseudomonadota; class Alphaproteobacteria; order Rhodobacterales; family Rhodobacteraceae. Next base: position 7,846 of record CAZYQC010000025.1, read on the forward strand.
GTTGACCGCTTCGACCGGGTCTTCGCCGATGGCCAGAATGACCAAGGCCGACAAGATGGCGGCCAAGATGAGGGAAATCAGCGGTACGAGAACGACCTCGGCCCATTTTGGCATCACGTCCATTTAGCAATGTCCCTCGTCATTAAATGTGGGCTGCGCCCGCAGTATTTTTGGAAAGGGGGCTTTGCCCCCGCTGCGCTCCCCCAGGATATTTTGAGCCAAAAGAAGAGCCATTACGCCGTCTCCATGCCGGCCATGAGCAAGCCCAGTTCTTTTTCGTCTGTTTCGTGGGTCAGGCGCTCGCCCATGATGCGTCCGTCGAACATGACGGCGACGCGGTCTGCGAGCGACAGGATTTCTTCGAGTTCGACCGAGACCAAGAGGATCGCCTTGCCTTGATCGCGCAGGGAGACGATTTGCTGGTGGATGAATTCGATGGCGCCGATGTCGACACCGCGTGTCGGTTGGCCAACGAGGAGGAGATCCGGGTTGCGTTCGATTTCGCGGGCCAGCACGATTTTTTGCTGATTGCCGCCGGAAAAGTTTTTGGCGGCGAGATAAGGGTGCGGGGGGCGCACGTCGAAACGGTCCATTTTGGCCTGAGTTTCGGCTTTGACGGCTTTGTTGTTCATCAAAAGGCCGTTTTGATAGGCGCTGTCTCGGTGATATCCGAAGGCGGTGTTTTCCCAGGCGGCGAAATCCATGATGAGACCTTCGCGCTGGCGGTCTTCGGGGACATGCGCAATGCCGCGGGCGCGGCGGGATCTGCCGTCGGAAAACTTGCCTGTCAGATCGATGGGTTGGCCGTTGATTGTGATTGTGCCGGTGCCTTCGGCGTAACCGCCGAGCACTTCGAGCAGTTCGGACTGACCGTTGCCAGCCACGCCGGCAATGCCCAGAACTTCGCCCGCTTTGACCTGCAAATCCACGCCGCGCAGGCGTTCGACACCTTGGTCATCGACAACGCGCAAGCCTTTGACATCGAGGATCACGTCACCGGGTTGCGCCGGTTTTTTGTCGACGCGAAGCAAGACTTTGCGGCCAACCATGAGTTCGGCCAATTCTTCGGGGCTGGTTTCGGCGGTTTTGACAGTTGCCGTCATTTCTCCGCGGCGCATAACAGAGACCGTGTCGGTGATATCCATGATCTCACGCAGTTTGTGCGTGATGAGGATGATCGTTTTGCCTTCTTCGCGCAGGCGGCTGAGGATGCGGAACAGCTGATCGGCCTCGGCCGGTGTCAGAACACCTGTGGGTTCGTCGAGGATCAGGATATCCGCCTCGCGGTAGAGCGCTTTGAGGATTTCCACGCGCTGTTGCATCCCGACGCCGATTTCCTCGATCAAAGCATCGGGGTCGACATTCAGTTCGTATTCTTTGGCAAGGCTCAGCAAGGACTTGCGCGCTTTGGCCAGCGACGGGCGCAGCAAGCCGCCGTCTTCGGCGCCTAGGATGATGTTTTCGAGAACAGTGAAGTTTTCGACGAGTTTGAAATGCTGAAACACCATGCCAATGCCAGCTGCGATCGCGGCCTGGCTGTCAGGTATTTCGGTTTTCGCGCCACCCACGAAGATCTCGCCAGCGTCTGCTTTGTAAAATCCGTAGAGGATCGACATCAGGGTCGATTTGCCCGCGCCATTTTCACCGATGATGCCGTGGATTGTGCCTGGCATCACGCGAATGGAGATATCTTTGTTGGCCTGCACTGGGCCAAAGGCTTTGGATATGCCTTTGAGTTCGATGGCGGCGTGGGTCACGCGGTCTCTCCCGTTTTGGAGCTGGCGCAGACCGCCAAAGTTGTTGCTGCGCCGATGTTTGCTTTTTGCCCGACCCTGTGATCGGGCAAAAGACTGTGGTGTTGGTCCGGCCGAGACCGAGCAGCGGGCCCGACCGGGACGCTGTGTTCACAAATCAGAAGTTATGAACGGGGCAGCTGTCGTCGCTGGAATAGTCATGCACAGTCAGCTCGCCTGCGATGATGGCCGCTTTCGCCGCTTCGACCTGTGCCTTCATGTCGTCGGTGATGAGCGCTGCATTGTGCTCGTCCAGCGCATAGCCGACACCATCTGTTGCGAGGTTCAGAACCTGCGATCCAGGCTCAAGGTCGGTGCCGATTTTCATCATTTCGTAGACCGCAACGTCAACACGCTTGAGCATGGAGGTCAGGACTTTGCCGGAGTGCAGGTAGTTCTGGTTGCTGTCCACGCCGATGGAGAGGATGTTTTCGTCTGCAGCAGTTTGCAGCACGCCAACGCCTGTGCCGCCTGCGGCTGCGTAGACTACGTCAGCGCCTTGCGAAATCTGCGCTTTGGTCAATTCGGAGCCTTTCACCGGATCGTTCCACGCGGCAGGAGTTGTGCCTGTCATGTTGGCCACCACTGTTGCGTCCGGGTTCACGGCCTTAACACCTTGGGCATAGCCGCAACCGAACTTGCGGATCAGCGGAATGTCCATGCCGCCGATGAAGCCGACTGTGCCGGATTCGGACGCCAGACCGGCCAGCATGCCAACAAGGTATGACCCTTCGTGTTCGGTAAAGCTGATCGCGTGAATGTTCGGGGCTTCGGACCAGCCATCGATTGTCACGAATTTGGTGTCAGGAAAATCAGGTGCGACCTGGCCCAGAACAGGGCTAAAGGCAAAGCCTGTTGTGATGATCGGGTTGAAGCCTGCTTCGGCGAAGCGGCGCAGGGCTTGTTCACGCTGAGCTTCGGACTGCAGTTCGATGTCGCGATAGGTGCCACCGGTTTCTTGAGCCCAACGCTGCGCGCCATTGTGGGCGGCTTCGTTGAAGGATTTGTCGAATTTGCCGCCGAGGTCGAAAACCAAGGCTGGTTCAGCCAGCGCGGCGCCAGCCATAAGGGCGAGCGCGGCCGCGCCGCCGAGAAATTTCTTCATGAAAGTCATAGTGGTCTCCCAATTTGATTGATTGGAGCCCTGGCAGGGGCTCGGGATCAGGTGATCGCACAGATTAGGCCGCACGGCCCCGGCAGGGTCAACAGCTTTTTGGGTATTCCACAGGCGTTTTGGCCTCTGACCGAGGGGAAGCTGAACACTTAGCTTGCGTTCGTATTCGCCAAATCATCGTTGCGCATCACAATCGCGTCTACATTGTGCCCGCCTGGCCGCGGGTAATATGCCTTGCGCAGGCCAGAAGGCGCGAATCCATGACGCTGATACAGGGCGATCGCTGAACGATTGTCGGCGGCAACTTCGAGGAACGCCACGTCGGCCATGTCGGCTGCGTTTTGCAAGAATCGCCCCATCAGGTCAGTGCCAATGCCCCTGCGTTGCGCCTCTGGCGCCACTGCGATTGTAAGAAGCTCGGCCTCGCCCGCGATTGCGCGCCAGAGCGCAAAGCCGTGGGCCGCTGTCTCGGCGCGTACCAGGGGCGATCCTAGCAAATCGCTGATCTCGGCTACGGACCACGGGCGGCTTTGTTTGAAGGCCGCCACGTGGATTTTGGCCATATCGGCCGGTGTCATGGCAAAATCGTTGGCGCGGGATCGCGCGGCGGTGCTGCGTCGGGGGCTTTGACGTAAAGGGGTTTGGCCATGTCGAACCTACCGCTTGTGAAAAGCGCACTTCCGACTGTTGCGATGCGAGGCGCAATCGTCTGCCCCATGCCATCAAGAGAAATCTGCGTGCTGCCATCACCAACCTGCGCAGCCTCAGAAAGGCGCATGTGTTTCGGTTCAGACGTCGGGTCTAACCCTTCCAGATGTTGAAAGTAGACCATATCCCGAGGAGCAGGCAGGATCATGCTGGATGGTCCAACGGGCGGAGCAAATGCTTGAAAGGTTGAAACACCGATGGCCGGGATGCCAAGTGCCAGAGCAAGGCCGCGCGCCGCCGATACCGAGATACGTATTCCGGTAAAGTTTCCGGGGCCGACACCGACGGCCAAGGCATCCAAGTCTGCCCAAGCGAGGTTTTCGTGGTCGAGTGTCTCTTGCAACAGGCCCATCAAACGCTCTGCTTGCCCGCGGGCCATGTCTTCGGAGGCGTGATGCGTGATCTGTCCAGATTGGGCAAGCGCCACAGCGCAATAGGGACCTGAGGTGTCAAAGGCGAGAATGCGTTCAGTCATCGGTATCGTGTTTGGTGCGCAATTCGGCTCGGGCGGAACCTTCCGTTCGGGGCAAGCCGTCGTGCAGATGCAGCCATTCTATCTCGTTCTCGGCGTGGCAATGCAACTGCGGGGCTAGCGATCCCGCTTGGTCCAGAACACCGATTGGCACGTAAATCTGGTTTGGCAAATAGTCGAATGCCGCGGCCAGAGGCGAGCCGCAGACCTTGCAAATCCAGCGACGAACACCTTGGACGGTGGAAAACGGCTCTGGCATGTCCGAGGTCGCGGTCAGAGCATCTTTGGCAAACGCGGCGAAGGCTGGCAGGGGTGAGCCTGTCCAACGTTTGCAATCAGCGCAATGACAATACGCCACCGTTTCAGGTGGCGTATCAAATTCAAGGGTGACGGCGCCGCAATAGCATCGCCCAGACAGGGTTTGGCTTTGCTCAGACGGCAACGGGCCGAACCTCGGTCACTTCTGGGATGTAGTGACGCAAGAGGTTTTCGATGCCCATTTTCAAAGTCAACGTAGAAGACGGGCAACCGGCGCAGGCGCCTTGCATGTGCAGATAAACGACGCCCCGATCAAAGCCGTGAAACGTGATGTCGCCGCCATCTTGGGCAACCGCAGGACGGACGCGCGTGTCCAACAATTCTTTGATCTGGCCAACGACCGCTGCGTCTTCGCCGTCATGCTCTGCGTGACCGGACACAGCCGTGACACCTTCAGCCATGACCGGGGCCCCGGATTGGTAATGCTCCATGATGGCGCCAAGAAGAGCGGGCTTGATGTGATCCCAGTCGATTGAATCAGCTTTGGTGATGGTCACGAAATCCGTGCCGAAAAAGACCCCTGTGACACCGTCCACAGCAAACAGCCGCTGCGCCAGCGGCGATTTGTCAGCGGTTTCAGCAGAAGGGAAATCTGCGGTCCCCATTTCCAAGACGGTTTGGCCTGGCAAAAACTTGAGCGTTGCCGGATTTGGAGTGGATTCGGTTTGGATAAACATACGCGCCTCCTGAAGCTTAACGAGATATGCGAAGTTGCTGTGCCAAGGTCAAGGTTTAGAGCGATTCTAAATTGAGGAGAGGCCTCGGCCGTAACGCTCAGCTGCTCCCCTTCAGGGCGAGGCCAGCTGCAACAAATCCCAGCGATTGCCGAACGGATCGCGGAAAACGGCAACAATACCATAGCTTTCGTGCCTTGGGTCTTCTTCGAATTCAACGCCAGCAGCCAGCATACGCGCGTGATCGCGTTCAAAACCATCCGTGTGCAAAAAGAGGAAAACGCGCCCGCCGGTTTGGGTGCCGATGGTGGCCTCCTGCTCGGGGCCGTCAGCTTTTGCCAAAAGCAATTTTGTTTCCTGCGCGCCCGGCGGGGATACCAAAACCCATCTCTTGCCCTCTCCCAGATCAAGATCCGAGTGCAGGTCGAACCCAAGAACGCGACAATAAAAGTCTATGGCCACGTCGTAATCGGGCACAACAAGTGCAACAGCATGCAGGTGCTGGCTCATGTGATTGCTTCGAGCTTTTCCTTGCTCAGGTCACCGGGGACGATGGTGATCGGGATTGGCAGATTTCCAGCGTTTTTGGTCAATTGAGTGACCAATGGGCCGGGGCCTTTGCGATCCGTGCCTGCGCCCAAGACCAAAACGCCAATTTCTGTGTCTTCTGCGATTTGGGCCATGATTTCGGCTTCTGGCTGGCCTTCACGAATGACCAATTCAGGCTCGATGTTCTGTTTGTCTCGCATCCATTTTGCGAAGACCTCAAAGTGCGATTGGATACGTTCGCGCGCTTCTTCGCGCATCACATTGCCTACGCCGATCCAGTGATTGAACTCGTCAGGAGGGATAACTGACAAGACCTCGACGCCGCCGCCAGTGTGCGCGGCGCGCATGGCTGCGAACCGCATTGCGTTCAGGCATTCTCGGCTATCATCCAACACCACGAGGAACTTGCGCATAGAGGTCTCCTTCCATCCGCCAGAATGACTGATGCGAAGATGCGGTGCAATCGCAGAAACGCGCGGTCAGGTGCTTGCGGCCCAATCCCAGTAGAGCTCTCTGGCGCGGCGGGTCATTGGGCCAACTTGGTAAGACGTATCGTCAAACGCTGTAACCGGCGTGATTTTGGCCATGTTGCCGGTCAAAAAGACCTCGTCCGCGCTGTGAAAATCGTCAAACGTAAGGACCTCTTCACGAACGTCGACCCCATCGGCGCGCAGGTTTGCCATGTGGCGACCACGTGTGATGCCTGCCAAGAACGTTCCGTTTGCCACGGGTGTCATGACAACGCCGTCCTTGACCATAAAGACGTTCGCAGTCGCGGTTTCCGCCACGTTGCCAATCGCATCTGTCACAAGCGCGTTGCCGAACCCTTTTGACCGGGCTTCGGCCAGCATGCGTGCGTTATTGGGATAAAGGCAGCCGGCCTTTGCATTCACAACGGCGTCTTCCAGAACAGGTCTGCGGAAGCGGGTCGTCGTCAGCGTCGTGGAGGCTGTTTCCGCCGGCATTGGAATGGCTTCGAGGCAAATCGCGAAAGATGTCGTCTCGGGCGCGGGTGCGATGGCGCCGGGGTCGCCGTCGACGGCCCAATACATTGGCCGAATGTAAACCGCATCATCGGGGCCATACGCCTTGAGGCCGTCCCAAACGATTTGAACCATCTCTTCGGGCGTTACCGTTGGCCGCATCATCAGCGCTTCGGCTGATTTGTTGACCCGCACGCAATGGGCTTCCAGATCGGGTGCCTTGCCGTTGACGAAACGCGCGCCGTCAAAGACAGAGCTGCCAAGCCATGCCCCGTGGTCGCCTGCATGCATAATCGGCGTGTCGCCATCATGCCACGTGCCGTTGAAGTATGTGCGAATGTTTGAGCCAAGTGCCATCGAGCGGTCCTCCCGGATCGAGACGCTAGCAGAAAAAGGTCAGAATGCCAGTCCTATTTCGCGTCTTGAGCCCTCTGATACACGCCTTCCGGCAGATCGAGTGCGGCGGCCAAATCCCGAAGCTGGTCTGGGGAAAGCGTAATCTTGACCATCGCATCCAAGCGCGGGTCAAATTGCTCCACTGTCACGCATTCCGCGAAGGAATTCACAATGACGTCTTCCTGCAAGGGCGTCTCGCCCTCATCGACCAAGGTAATCACCGTGGCATCGAATTCGTGCTCAATCGTAAACATGGGTTCACCTTAGCGCCCAGCGGGTAGGCCGCCAACCGCGCATCTTGTATCTGTTGGCACTGGAACCTGCGGTCAACGGTGATACATCAAGGTGAGTTCCACGCGGCGGAGGCTATTCGTGATACGTCAGATCATTGCCTATGCACTTCTTGCAGTGACCTTGGCTGCTTGCACAACATCCGTCCCGACGCCTCAGACCACTTTACAATCCGCTCCAGCGACACCTGACCAGTTGCGAACGGCGTCGGCCGCGGCGCGCGCGTTTTTGCAAGTTCAGTCGCGATTAGAACCCGTTGCCGAACAGGAGTGCCGCCGACGCACTGAAAACGTCAATTGTGATTTCCGCATTGTCGTTGATAGCCGCCCCGGCCAGCCAGCGAATGCATATCAGACGCTCGACGAAACTCGCCGCCCAATAATCGCGTTTACCGTTGCTTTGATTGAGCAGGCCCGAAATGAGGACGAAATCGCCTTCGTCATGGGCCATGAGGCCGCGCATCACATCGAAGGGCATATCGATCGCCAACGCCAAAACGCTGCCGCAGGCGCGATAATCTTTGCCGGTTTGGCGACCCTTGCTGGTGCCGACGCGGGTGCAGTTCAATCCGCACAGCGTCAGGGCGCCTTTGTCGGGGCAAGAAGTTATTCTAAGGAATTCGAATTAGAAGCGGATCGTCTAGGCACCGTCATAACCGCAAAGGCAGGGTATAGCCCTTTAAAAGGTGCTCAGTTTTTTAACCGAATACCCGATCCCGGAGATCGGTTTTTGGGAACACACCCGCCTAATGCCCAACGTCTAGAAGCTGTCCGCCAGACTGCGGCTGGGCTTTGACGGGTATCTAATCGATCTTGGCCAGTTTCGCGGACCGATTGGTCCGGCGCAAATGCCACCGATAGATGAGCGCCGCTAAGACGTAATCATAGGTCAGCACGGCAATCCGGTTGATTATCGGCAATGACACCACCCGCGCGAGCCAGTGGTACTTTGGCATGCTTCGCCACAACGCGACAAAGGCCGGTATGCCCGAAATAACCTCTCCATCCTGCAAAACATGCAGCCGTCGCGCAGCCGTGTCGGCGCTGATACCCCAATCGCTCAGGTCAGATTTGATGTCCTCAAACCGGATAGGCAGCGACGCCGAAGATGCGTAATCCCGGTAGTGGTGGATCTCAAACCGGCAAACAGGACAATCTTCGTTGTATAGGACACGCGTTTCTTTCGACATGACCTGAACCTATGCGCAAAATCAGGCGCGACAACAGACAGTCTGTCGCAGATCACCTAGGTTTGTTGCCGTCAATCCACCTGGACATCAGCGTTTTGTCGCGAAAGCACTCTGTCGGGATTTCACGTTTTTTCAGCCTCGCAATGCGTTCGGCAAAGGCGACTTGTTTGGACGAAGGATACGACGCGAAACGGCCGCTTGCCTTGGGGGGTTGGTTTTGCTCAATCCAGCGCGACAGCCCCGCTCTGTCCCAAAACAAAGACGTCGGAACGTCGCGGCCCGCACGCCGGGCGATTGATCTGGCGAACGCGATTTGTTTCTCCGTGGCCGCAATGGTCTCCAAAGGCAAGCGCGGTTCCTCTGCTGACGATGGAGAGTGCAGGTCCAATGTGAATTGCATAGCGTTCCCTTTCTTTGTTTACAGATAGAACAAAGCAGGAACGTTTGCAATAGTTGCGCCGTCAACTGCTAGAGCTTGCTATGCGAGCCATCGCATAACGGGGACTGTCCGGTCGCCTTGCAGCCGCAGAAAAACAGCTTTTTGTCCTCTTCCGCTTTGTAAGGCATCGGTGAAAAGCCTGTGTCTTTGTGCGACCCGTCGCAAAAGGGTTGCGCAGCAGATTTCCCGCAAGTGCACCAAAAATACGTTTTGCCTTCTTCGACGTCGACAGGATACGGCGCTTTCTGCGCGATTTGGGGAGTGTCCATAAAAAGCCCTCTGACTTAACCTATAAGGCCAAGGTATTTCAGCGGATCACTTGGACCAGTAGATATTTCGACCAGGCTCTCTCGCGTTAGACCAAACGCCCCCACAGGTCATAATCTCCGGCTTCGTCCACTTGTACCCGGACGATTTGACCGGGGCGAAGATGCTCAAAGCCCTCATCGATAAAGAGGTTGCCGTCGATCTCTGGCGCGTCGGACTTGGTCCGGCATGTTGCCGCTTCGTCGTCGACCTCATCGACAATCACCTCGATGACCTGTCCCACTTTGGCTGCAAGCTTTGCCTCGGAGATGGCTTGCGCTTTTTCCATGAACCGCGACCACCGCTCCGCTTTGACCTCATCAGGCACGTGGTTGGGCAGGCTGTTAGAGCGTGCGCCATCCACATTTTCATACTGAAAACAGCCAATGCGATCCAATTGCGCTTCATCCAGCCAATCAAGCAGCGTCTGAAACTCTTCCTCTGTTTCGCCGGGATAGCCGACGATAAATGTGGATCGCAGCGTGATCTCAGGGCAAATGCTGCGCCATTCGGCGATGCGTTCCAAAGTGCGCTCTGCAGCCGCAGGGCGGGCCATTCGCTTTAGCGTGTCCGGGTGCGCGTGCTGAAACGGAATATCAAGATAGGGCAGAACCAACCCCTCGGCCATCAAAGGGATCAGGTCCCTGACATGGGGGTAGGGATAGACGTAATGCAGCCGGACCCAAGCCCCCAAACCGCCCAGATCACGGGCGAGATCGGTAATATGCGCGCGATGCCCTCGGTCCTCGGCATGTTTGATGTCGACGCCATAGGCCGACGTATCCTGGCTGATGACCAACAGCTCTTTTACGCCTGCTTCGACAAGCTTTTCAGCCTCTCGCAGGATGGCATGCGCGGGCCTTGACTGCAGGCGCCCGCGCATGTCCGGGATAATGCAGAACTTGCACTTGTGATTGCACCCTTCAGATATCTTCAAATAGCTGTAGTGCCTTGGGGTAAGTGACACACCGGATGCAGGCAAAAGGTCGATGAATGGATCTGGCGATGGCGGTACCGCCGCGTGTACCGCGTCGAGCACCTGTTCGTATTGATGCGGTCCGGTGACGGCCAGCACCTTGGGATGCGCCCCGGTGATATAATCGGGCTCTGCCCCCAAACAGCCCGTGACGATCACCCGGCCATTTTCATTCAACGCCTCTCCGATCGCGTCCAAGCTCTCTGCTTTTGCGCTGTCGAGGAAACCGCAGGTGTTCACAATGACGGCGTCTGCGCCGGCGTAGTCCGGCGAAACGCCGTAACCCTCGGCCCGAAGCCGCGTCAGAATGCGTTCGCTGTCCACCAGTGCTTTGGGACACCCAAGGCTGACCATCCCGATGGTCGGCTGACCTTTGCGGCGTGAGTGTTCCATCTGGATTGATGGGGCGATGTCTGGGCGCAGGCTGGGCGGGTTCTGAGGCATAAATGCGCTTTATCGGAGGTGGGCGGGCAGGGGAAGACTTGGCCGAACGCGGAGTGCTCGCTAGCATGTTAAAAACTGTGGGTGGTGGGCATGCGCTGGATTGTTCGACTGATTGGTTTGTTGTTGGTGTTCGTTGTGGTCGCGGGCGTATCAATTCTGTTTCTGCCCGCTGACCGTATCGCGCGACTTGCGGCGGAACAGATGAGAACGGTAACGGGCCGCGATGTGTCCATTAGCGGCGATGTGTCTTTGTCGATTTGGCCTGTCTTGGGCGCCAGTGTCGGCGGGCTTGAGGTTGGCAACCCGGATTGGACAGACAAAGGACCGATGCTGACCGCGCAAAACGCGGCCATCGGGATTGACGCCGCCGCTTTGCTGTCTGGCACGATACGCATCAAAAACATCGAAGCGACGTCGCCAACGATCCGGTTAGAGAGCAGGCAAGATGGCCGCGCAAGTTGGCAATTCACAGATGCAAGCGGCGAAGCGCAGATCGAGACCACAACCGATCCCAACCGCGAAGCCCAGGCGTTTTCGATAGACCAACTGACTGTCACCAACGCCACGCTGATCTATGATGCCGAGGGCAGTGACCTGGTGCGTTATGACAATGTCGACCTTGCCTTGAAATGGCCGGAACGACTGGGGCCCGCTGATATCACGGCGCGTCTTACGCCCGCGAGTGAGGTCGTGACTGTAGAAGCCACGATCGATGCCTTCGCCGGATTCATTGCCGGTCAGGTGCAACCCGTCCGCGCGCGCGTTCAGGCGGGCGGCGGAGAGGTCGCCGTCAACGGACGGGCAAACACCGCAGGCGAGGTCGCTGCGTCCATTGAAACCAAACTTCCTGATACGGATGCGTTTATGCGTGCTTTGGGTCTGCCTGCGCCGGGTTTGCCAGTTGGTCTTGGGCGCACGTTGAATATGTCGACCGAGCTTACGTTGACCTCTGATCGTCGGCTGAGCCTGCGCGACATGCGCGCCGATCTAGGGCGCAACACCTTGTCGGGTGCCGCGGATCTGTCTCTCAATGGAAAGCCCACGATAAATGCGCAGTTCGACGCAGGCAATTTTGACCTGAGCAGTTTGACAGAGACCGGCGGGTCCAGCGGGGGTGCCACGGGTTCAGGCTGGCCAAAGGATCCAATCGATGCCTCGGGCTTGGCCGCCTTTGATGGGCAAATCGCGCTGACGGCCAATTCGGTTGACCTCGGCACGTTCAAACTGGGTCCAACCCGCACGCTGCTGACCAACGACAGGTCGCGCATGGTGTTTTCGTTGAAAGACGTGCGCGCATACGAAGGACGCGTGACCGGCGAGTTTGTCGTGAACAACCGATCCGGGCTAAGCGTCGGCGGCAAAATCAATGCCGATGCCATAGCCGTGCAACCTCTGCTATCTGATGCGGCGGATATCGATAGGTTGACGGGGCAAGCCGATCTCCGCCTGTCCTTTTTGGGTGTCGGACAAACCGTTGACAGCATCATGCGATCTCTGAGCGGAGACGGGAATTTCGCCATCGGGCAGGGGACAATTCTTGGCATAGACCTGGACCGACTTATGAGCACCGGTAGCGGAAGCGGCGGCACAACGATTTTCGATAGCCTGACAGCCAGCTTTACGATGACGGGCGGCGATCTTTTCAACGAGGACTTGCTGCTTGCGCTGCGGTCTTTCGAGGCGCGCGGCGCGGGGCGTGTCGGTCTGGGCGCGCAAGACTTGGATTACCTCTTTACGCCGGTGGCCCTTAAGCTGAACGACGGCCAAGGCCTCGCGATCCCGGTGCGGATCAAAGGACCTTGGTCCGGGCCAAGGATTTTGCCCGACCTCGAAGCTGCACTAGACCTGAATTTGGAAGCGGAAAAAGAGCGGTTGAAGGACGAAGCCGAAGACAAGCTCAAACAAAAGCTGGCAGAAGAGCTCAACCTGAACCCGGACGCCGATCAATCGTTGGAAGACGCGGCCAATCAAAAAATCGCAGAAGAGCTCAATCTTGCCCCCAAAGACAATCAGAACATCGAAGATGCGGCAAAATCCGCGATCGAAAACAAAATTCAGGACGAGCTCAAGAACGGTCTGCGCAAGCTATTTGACTGAACCCACCGCCAAAAGCGCAGCGATCAGATCGTTTGATCGTAATCGCCCACGTCTGGTTCGGTTCTGATAACGGCATCGATATCTGCGAAAATGGCGCGCATTTCCGCATCGCTTTCCGGGCTTTCGCAAACCACGACCAAGTTCGGGGTGTTGGAGGACGCCCTCACCAGACCCCACGCGCCGTTGTCGAGAATAACACGCGCACCATTCACGGTCACAACGTCCTTGATCGCGCGGCCACCGATGGTCTCGCCCGCGTCGCTTTTGGCGACCAGTTTGTCCACCAAACGATCAAGAATGCCGTATTTTTCAGTGTCAGAGGCATACGGGGACATGGTCGGCGTCGACCATGTTCTAGGAAGCGCCTTGCGCAGATCCGACATTTTCATATCGGGATTGCGGTCCATCAGTTTGCAAATCTCGACCGCAACCCGCATGCCGCAATCGTACCCCCGTCCAATCGGTTCGGCGAGGAAGTAGTGGCCTGACTTTTCAAACCCGGCCAACGCGCCAAGCTCTTTCACGCGGCGTTTCATATGGCTGTGCCCGGTCTTCCAGTAATCCGCCGTCACACCATGTTTTTGCAGCTCGGGGTCAGAGGCAAACAGACCGGTGGATTTGACATCAGCCACGAACGTCGCCCCGGGGTGAAGCTTGGCCAAGTCGCGGGCCATGATCACACCAACTTTGTCTGCAAAGATTTCTTCCCCTTCGTCATCGACGACGCCACAGCGATCTCCGTCACCGTCAAACCCCAGCGCCAGATCGGCGCCAGACGATTTCACGGTGTCGGCCATGTCATGCAGCATCTCCATCGCTTCTGGATTGGGGTTATAGTTGGGGAATGTGTAATCGAGCGTCGAATGGCTGTGCACGACGTCGACGCCCAGTCTTTCGAACAGCTCGGGCGCAAATGCGGCGGCGGTTCCGTTTCCAGTTGCGCACACAACTTTCAGCGGGCGGGACATGCGGAAATCACCGACCAAATCGTCAAGATAGGCTTCCCGAACCCCTTCGACGAATTCGTATGCGCCACCGGGTTTGGCGTCGAAATCGCCGTTAAGAACGATGTCGCGCAGCTCGGCCATTTCGTCGGGGCCGTGTGTCAGTGGGCGATCAAACCCCATTTTCACGCCGGTCCAGCCGTTTGGATTGTGGCTTGCCGTGATCATGGCGACCGCAGGCACATCCAAATGAAACTGGCTAAAGTAGGCCATTGGCGACAAGGCTGGCCCAATGTCTTTCACAGTGATGCCCGCGCGCATGAGGCCAAGAATGACTGCTTGCTTGATGGCGAGCGAATAGTCGCGATAGTCGTTTCCGACCGCGATAACCGGGTCGATCCCCCGCCGCGTTATCTGTGTGCCAAGGCCAAAGCCCAAGGCCGTCATCCCCGGCAGATTGATCTCTTCGGGGTATTTCCACCGTGCATCGTATTCCCGAAAGCCGGTCGGTTTGATTTGCGGGTACTTGAGAAAATCCCACGTGTTCGGAGTGACTTCAGCGGCTGGTTTCGACACGGGACAACTCCCCCTAATCAGCGGTTACAAAGATAAAGGCGCAGATTTTGCCACGCCGTCCAAACGCATCAATACGTCAACAAGGTCTGGCATTTGGTTAAGATAAATCATGTTTGGGCCATCGCAGGGCGCGTTGTCGGGGTCTTCGTGGGTTTCCATAAAGACTGCGGCCACCCCCAAGGCGGCGGCGGCGCGGGCCATGACGGGCGCGAACTCTCGCTGGCCGCCACTTGATCCACCTTTGCCGCCTGGTTGCTGAACCGAATGGGTCGCGTCCATTACCACCGGATAGCCCGTTTGGGCCATTTGCGGCAGGCTGCGCATATCGGCGACCAAGGTGTTGTAGCCAAATGTCGTGCCGCGTTCTGTCAAAAGAATACGGCGGTTCCCTGTGCTTTCGATCTTTGTGATGATGTTTGGCATTTCCCAGGGCGCGAGAAACTGTCCCTTTTTCACATTGATCGCGGCGCCGGTTTCCCCTGCCGCCAAAAGCATATCCGTCTGGCGGCACAAGAAAGCGGGGATCTGGATAATGTCTACTGCGTCCGCCGCCGGGGCGCATTGCGCTTCGGAATGAACGTCTGTCAGTACCGGCACACCCATCGTTTCGCGCACGGCTTGAAGGGCTTTCAGCCCTTCATCAATCCCCAAGCCGCGCTTGCCGGACAAAGACGTGCGATTGGCCTTGTCGTAGCTTGATTTGAAAACGTACTGCGCCCCGACCGCGGCACAGGCCTCCTTCATTTTGCCCGCAACCATTTGCGCGTGATCCAGGCTTTCCAACTGACAGGGGCCGGCAATGATCGTCAAAGGCCGATCATTGCCGATCGCCACATTTCCAACTGTAACTGTTGTCATCAAGAACCGACCTGTTCACGCAGGATCGCCGCGGTGAGTGAAATCATCAGATAAATGCCTGCAAAAATCACAAAGGCCAACAGCGTGTTTTCGAACGCGCGGGGATAGCTGGCGGATTCCGGCAAAACCGGGCGCACCGCAACGGTCAAATAACGGACCTGGCGGTTAGCCTCTGCGCGGGTTTGCTCCATCTGAGTGAGCGCCGATTGCATCATCATATCGCGCGACATCAGATCCGCCTCAGCGATCTGGATGCGGACGGTTTTCTCGGCCAACGAATTCTCGCCTTCGCTGGCGTTGATCATACGGTCGTTGATTTTGACCAATTGATCGTTCAGGCGCGCAATGTCTGCGCGCATACCGTCCACTTTGGCTTGGTTCGGCCGCACGTTGTCGAGCTGCGCTGCGAGAGCCAATTCTTTCTCAAGAATAAGCGTCTCGATGTTTGAAATCTGCCCGCGCAAAGAACCGATGATGCCTTCGGGGTCGATGGCCTGGCTTTCGACTTGCAGTTTGATCAATTGTTCCTGGGCGTCTCGACGCTCTTGCTCGGCTTTTTCGAATGCTTGCCGTGCGTCACGCATCGAGTCTGCGCGCTTTTGTTGCGACAGATCGTTTACGCGCTCTTCTGCATATCCGATCAGGCTTTCCGAAAAGGCGAGCGCCGCTTGCGGCGTGGCGGCGACAACCTCCATTCGAATGACGCCTTCGGTCGGATCGTAGCCGATCTTCACACGGCGTTTGAACTCTTTGTATGCAACCTCATTGCTTGGGTCAGTGTCCATGCGTTGGATCGGGTCGATCCAAGGCTGAGTGAAGTGCGATTTGAACCCCACATCATCATCCAAACGCAGCATGGCGTCCTTTGACTGCAGGTACGACTGGGTCGCGATACTGTCGCCGTTGGTGGCGAATTGTGTGCCCGAGAGCAAACCGCCGACCCCACCAGCGCCGCCAGTCGCGTCAGCCTGCAGGATCAAGAATTCGGATTTGGTGGAGTACATTGGCGTCGCCGCCACGTAGAAATAATAGCCCGACAAAATTGTTGGCAGAAAGATAAAGAACGACACGCGCGCCAGCAGCAAGAACAGACGCCGCTGTCGGCGCTTGGCCATGTCCATCTGGATCTTGCGCACTTCGAGCGCGCGTCTTTCGGCCGGGTTTTCGCCAAGCGGTTCGGCAGGCAGGTTGGCTTTGCCGGTCGGAACGGTCTGCGGCAACTGCGCTGGGCGTTTGCCGGCCTCGCCGCCAGCGCCTTGGCCTTCGCCACCGGCGGGCACAACCAATTCCAGCATGTTCGACCGCTGGAACGGGTCGATCCCTTGCGCCCGCAATTGGCGAACAGCGTCAAAGTCAGACGTCGGTGCAATGCCGTGCTTCTGTGCAACGCGGCGTGCCATCCGCAACTGCCGACCTGTCAGACCTTCTTTTCGAATTTCGTCGATGGTGTTTTCGCCGCTGACTTGCCCTGGGCTTGCGACCTCGGAGATTGGGGTTGGCGCCGGACGTTCCGGCTGTGGCGGCGGGGCCGCTTGCTGAGGTGGCTCTTGCACTTCGGGCATGGGTGGCTGTGCGGGCGCTTCCTGAGGCGCTTGCTCAGCCGCTGCCTGGTTTGCGCCACTTGCGTTCGGAGCACCGCGCTTGATCCGAAACTTCCTAGCTTTGGGTTTCGTAGTCATAAAGCTGCTTCGCTTCTTCCAGAGTATCAAACATATAAAGCTGGCCATCCAACAAGACGGCCGCTTCGCGGGCAAATTTCGCGAGCGTTTTTGGGTCGTGCGAGACAATCACCATCGTGGATGTCCGCAAACGTTCCTGCAAAATATCGCCTGCTTTTTTGTTAAAATTGGCGTCCGTCGTGCTCGGCATGCCTTCGTCGATGAGGTAGATGTCGTATTCCAGCGCCAACATAAGCGCGAAGGTGAATCGCGCCCGCATACCGGATGAATAAGTCGACAGCGGCATGTCGAAATATTCCTTCAGGTCGCACACCCACCGGCAATACGCTTCGGTGTAATCGGGGTCCAACCCATAAAGGCGGGCAATGTATCGGGCGTTTTCTCGGCCAGAAACGGTGCCGGAAACGCCGCCGGTAAAGCCCATCGGGAATGACACATTGCAGGTCCGAATGATCTCGCCTTCGTCAGGCTTTGTCAGACCCGCCATCATATTGATCAGCGTCGATTTCCCGGTGCCATTGGGCGCAAGAATGCCGAGCGAACGTCCGATCTCGATGCGAAAAGAGACACGGTCAAGAATGACCTTCCTCTGTTCGCCCGTCCAATAGGACTTACTGACGTTTCGAAACTCTATCATCTGCTCTTGCCGCCCAAACAGCGCGGATTGTACGACAACCCACGCACAGATTGATGCCCTCTTATCGCTGAGGTTTCACCAAACTATGCTACCACTAAGGCCATATTATGACCAAACGGCCCACAAATCTACTCATCGTGGGAGGATTGTTTACATTCTCTCGACAAACCCAGAAATCGGTCCCGCCTTAGAAGGCATCATTTTCAGAGTGGTTTGCGCTCAACTGAGAGTAATCGACCCGCGACGATGGATATTACCGCAGCGATAAAGCTAAAGAGGGCACCCATCTTTGCCGCGTCTTGAACAGGCCCGGCATCAAAGGCGACCGAGGCGATAAAGAGCGACACGGTAAAGCCAATCGCGGCGACGCAGCCGATGATAAACAGATCAATAATGCGCATCCCGTCCGGGACCCCAAGTCCCATAGGCCGCGCGGCTATCCAACCAAACAGCAGGACACCGAACGGTTTACCAATGATCAGACCCGCAAGCACAAGCCAGGTTGCATCGCCGATTGAGCTGAACTCAACGCCCGCATTTAGGAGGCCGAAGAAGAACAGAATGACTTCCACCGGCTTTTTCAGACCATGTTCAATTTGGTTCAGCAGATCTGTCAGATAGCTTTCCGCAGCCGAGAAGATGCCGAAGGCGCGGTCCGCGTGGGGGATCGTGGGCACAATCGGCAGCAATCCAAGGGCAGGGTGTAGGCCAGAGGCCATAAACCCATACCAGCTGGCACAAGCTGCAACAGCATAAGGCCAAAAGCCGAGTGTTTTGCGAACCCAGGTGGAGTTTGGACGGTCTTGTTTGCCGACATCCATCCGCCGGGGCAGATAGTTGAACAAGAGGTACACCAGCACAGCCGCCGCAAGCGACAACAGCAACCATTCAGGGGCCAGGTCGCCGGATGGGTAAAAGACCGCAAGGATAATCAAACCAGCCGCGTCGTCTGCGATGGCCAAGAGCAGCAAGAAACGTACCGCAGGGTGGCCTGCGCCAAAGACGATACGCCCGACAAGGTAGGAAAAAGCGATGTCTGTGGCGGTTGGAATGGCCCAGCCATTTGCAACGGCGCTATAGGTTTCGCTTCCCATTACTGCGGCAAGGCCCAGGTAAACCGCGATCGGACCGAACATGCCACCGGCCGTTGCAAACAAGGGCGTGGCGGCTTTTTTTCCGCGCAACGACCCGTTTTTCAGAATAACGGCTTCCCAAACCTCTTTCGCGGCGATCGCAAAGAAGAGCGCCATCAGAATGTCGTTGACGAGATAATGGAGCGTGAGCGTTCGGTGACCGTGATGATAATGACCAATCGGCGCATGATCCCAGATCACAAACTCGACAAAATGGTGATAGCTTGACGCGTCAATGTTCGCCCAAATCAAGGCGATGATCGCGCCGATAATCAGAAGCAACGAATACTCTGTCAGAAAATTCCAAACGCGATACATGTTGCCCCCCGATAGTCGTTCCGGTCGGATTAGCGCAAAGACCACGCAAGGGGCAAGACATCCTGTTTCGGGTGACGCAGACGAAACATTTTTGACGCGTGTGTGTCTTGCCCTTGTTGAAGCCGCGTGTAAGGCAAACAGCGCCGGATGAACGTGAGGATCGCCATATGCCCCAAGAGTTAATGCGAAGCGCCGATGTCTTGGCTCAACGCCTCTATGCGGCGGGATGCCGACACGCTTTTGGGATGCCAGGCGGCGAGGTTTTGACATTGGTCGACGCGCTGGAACGCGCAGGAATTCGGTTCGTTTTGGCAAAGCACGAGAATGCTGCCGGTTTTATGGCCGAAGGTGTTTGGCATCGAACAGGGGCACCTGGGATCATGGTTGGCACCGTCGGGCCGGGTATCCTGAATGGCGTGAATGTCGTTGCAAACGCGTTGCAGGATCAGGTTCCGCTGATTGTGTTGTCAGGCTGTGTCGATGCAGCAGAGGCCGAGCGCTATACACACCAGGTCGTTGATCAGGCGGGCGCGCTTAAGCCGTTGGTAAAGGCAAGCTTTGTGTTGGAAGCGCACGCAGCTGATTTGCAGGCCGACAAAGCCGTCGGCATAGCGACCGAAGGGCGGATGGGGCCGGTGCATATCGACGTGCCGATATCGGTGGCAGATCAAGAGGTCGCGGCCAAGCCCGCGGTCTTGCGCCAGCCCGCAGCCCCGGTTGTCCCCGCCCCCGAGGTTTTAGAACCCTTGCGCAAGGCGATCGAGGCCGCGCAGCGCCCGATTTTGGTTGTCGGAGTGGACGCGCTCAACCAACGCTACGACGCGACCAAGCCAGACCTCGCAGCCGAGCTGCGCGAGGTCGTTGAAAGATTGTCCATTCCGGTCGTCACAACCTACAAAGCAAAAGGTTTGCTGCCCGAGGATCATCCGTTGTCTTTGGGGGGCGGGGGGCTGTCGCCGCTGGCGGACCGCATTTTGCTGCCGCTCATTGCAAAGGCCGATGTTGTCATTGGTCTGGGGTATGATCCTGTCGAGATGCGCCCGGGTTGGCAAAATGTGTTTTCGCCCGAGACGCAGACCGTGATCGACATTACTGCCGTGTCCAACACGCATTACATGCATCAGGCGACGCATAATCTGGTGGCAGATTGCGGCGCGACCCTGCGCGCGCTGACCGAAGGTTTGCCCGCCAAAACGACCTGGGCTGCGGGCGACATCAAAGCAACCAAGGCCGAGTTGGCACAGGCCTTTCCCAAGGACGACACGTGGGGGCCTGCAGCAGTCATGGACGAAGCGCGCCAAGCTTTGCCGCGCAATGCGCTTGCCACAGTCGACAGCGGCGCGCATCGCATTCTGCTCAGCCAGATGTGGGAGTGCTATGAGCCACGCGCTCTGACCCAGTCGACGGCGCTTTGTACAATGGGCTGCGCTGTGCCGCTCGCGATTGGCGCTGCATTGGCCAGCCCGGACCGCCAGGTGATCAGCTTTTCCGGCGATGCCGGTCTTTTGATGGTCGCAGGCGAAATCGCCACGGCGCGCGAATTGGGTGTGAGCCCGATCTTTCTGGTCTTTGTCGATGCCTCGCTCGCGCTCATCGAGAAAAAACAGCGGGAACGGCAAATGTCGAACGCGGGCGTCGATTTTGCGATCCATGATTTCGCCGCGCTTGGCCGC
Source organism: uncultured Rhodobacterales bacterium (assembly GCA_964649815.1). GTDB lineage: Bacteria > Pseudomonadota > Alphaproteobacteria > Rhodobacterales > Rhodobacteraceae. Next base: position 28,413 of record CAZYQC010000025.1, read on the forward strand.
GCCTTTGGCGGACAGGGCTTCGACGTGAAAAACCGACAAGAGCTGAGAGAGGCGCTAGAGGCTGGAATGGCGTCCGAGACATTCACCGTGATCGCCGCACATATCGACCGCGAGGCGTATGATGGCCGAATCTAAAACTCCAAAAGGCCCGCTTGACGGTCTTTTTGTGCTGGACCTGAGCCGGATATTGGCCGGACCCACATGCACCCAGCTGTTAGGGGATTTGGGCGCCACCGTTGTCAAAGTCGAGAACCCGGCCACCGGCGGTGATGACACGCGCAGTTGGGGGCCGGTCTATGCGCCTGGCCTCGATGGCACCCCGACTGATCTGTCCGCTTACTTTATGGCTGCCAATCGCAACAAACTGTCTGTGGCGATTGATCTGTCCACCCAAGCTGGTCAGACCCAAGCCAAAGCTCTCGCTGCGCGCGCTGACATCGTGATCGAGAATTACAAGCCCGATGGCCTCAAGAAATACGGGCTGGATCATGCCAGCTTGTGCGCCGCCTATCCCGAGCTGATTTACTGCTCGATCTCAGGATACGGCCAAACCGGACCAAATCGCGATTTGCCGGGTTACGACCTGATGGCGCAGGGCTTTTCCGGGATCATGTCTTTGACCGGCGCGCCTGACGGGATGCCGACAAAAGTTGGTGTTGGCATATCAGATGTCATGTGCGGCATGTACGCCACGATTGGGATCCTCGCTGCCTTGCGCCACCGGGACCGAACCGGCGAAGGGCAGCATGTCGAACTTGGGTTGGTCGACAGTTCGATGGCCTGGTTGATCAACGAAGGATGCAACTTTTTGACCTCGGGCAAGGCGCCGGAACGGCGCGGAAACGCGCATCCCAACATTGTGCCATACGACGCTTTTGCCTGTTCCGATGGTCACATTCTGGTTGCTGTTGGAAACGACGCCCAGTTTCAGCGGTTTTGCGATGTGCTTGACCGGCCCGACCTGGCCGGCGATCCGGCATACCTCACAAACCTGGCGCGGATCGAAAACCGTGTACGTCTGACCAAAGAGCTCTCTGACAGTATCTCCACGTGGCAAAAGGCTGATTTGCTTACCGCTATGGGCGCTGCAAAAGTGCCCGGCGGGCCGATAAACACAGTGCCAGAGGCGCTGTCGTCGGCGCAGGCTCAGGCGCGTGAAGCTGTTATCTCAATGGCGCGGCCTGATGTGGTCGATGGGCAGGTCAAACTGCTTGGGAATCCACTGAAGTTTTCCGCAACTCCTGTGACGTATCGACATGCCCCCCCGCGGTTCGGACAGGACACTGAGGCTGTTCTTGAAACACTTGGATTGTCGCCAAACACTGAAACGGGCGATTGATCTTCGTTTGGCCACGCTTTTGCAACGCATGCTGTAAAACTGATCACGCAATTCGCGGCGCCGGTCACCTTTGCGTGTGTGAGCGTCTGGGCGAGTGCGACGAAAGCGCGGTTGGTCTAAATGGATAAGGACACTTTGCCAACCAAAGGGCCTGCTTGATGAGTTTTGATATCTGTGACGCTTCCGTTTCGTTGAAAGACCCAGAGGTGCTGGACGATTGGAATTCCATGATCCGCGCCTTTCTCGCGCACGGACAAGCCACGCCACAGTATTTGGGCGCCGTTTTGGACAAAGCGCCCGGTTTCGCGATGGGCCATGCGGCTAAGGGTCTCTTTTCTTTGATGTTGGGGCGCAGCGAAATGATTGCGGTCGCGCAGGACGCCGCCAAAACCGCGCGCGCCAACGTTGGGGCGGCATCTCAGCGCGAAGCACTTTGGGTGCAAGCGCTCGAAGCATGGCTGCAAGGCCGGCCATCCGGCGCGATCGCCGCGATGGAAGCCGCATTGGCCATCCAGCCCCGCGATACGCTGTCCGCGAAGGTCAGCCACGCCATCCGCTTTATCCTGGGCGATGCAAAAGGCATGCGCGCTTCGGTCGAAAACGTGATGGATGCCCACAAAGTGCATCCGTTGCGCGGCTATATCCTGGGGTGTCATGCCTTCGCATTGGAAGAAACCGGCGATTACCAGGACGCAGAGCAAGCGGGGCTCGAGGGGTTGATCCACGCGCCCGACGATGCATGGGGCCTGCACGCTGTCGCGCATGTGTATGACATGACGGCAAAACCTGACGCGGGCATCACATTGATCGAAAGCCACGCGAGCGCCTGGGATCACTGCAACAATTTTCGGTATCACGTCTGGTGGCACAAAGCCTTGCTTCACTTGGATCGAGGAGAAATTGACGTCGCACTGGCGCTTTATGATACGCAAATCCGCGCCGACAAAACCGACGATTATCGTGACATATCCAACGCGACATCGCTGTTGATGCGGTTGGAGTTGGAAGGCCGGAATGTCGGCGACCGCTGGGACGAACTTGCTGCGTTGTCTGAGGCACGGATCGACGATGGCTGTGTGGTTTTTGCCGATTTGCACTATGCCCTGGCGCTTGGGGCTGCTGGCAACGGCGCCGCGCAAACCCACATGCGCGAACGTTACGCCAAAGAGGCGCGCCGTGACGGTGAGCTGGCAGAGCGTATCGCAGACCCGGGCAAGGCCGCTATGGCCGGGCTCGAGGCGTTCTCAGAAGGGCGCTATGATGCGGCCTTTGCCAACTTGCTGGCGGCCCGCCCCGCTATGCAAACCATCGGCGGCAGCCACGCGCAACGCGATGTCTTTGAGCGCATCACCATTGATGCGGGTGTAAGGGCCGGGCATGCAGATGCAGTCGAGGCGGTTCTTGATGACCGAACTGCGCGCCGCGCAGGGCGCAGAGACCGATTTGCCACAACCAGATACGCTGCTTTGAGCGACATGCGGCGCATTCCTGCGCAATAAGCGCGAGCAAATCGTTGTTCCGCGACACGAAATGAAAGAAGACCTCGGCCATGACTTTTGCCGACCCGACTCAGACTGAAACGACTGCGCCCGCCAAAACGGTGCCGGCCAATCCGGCCCGCGTCAGAGATCTGCGATTGGATTTCTTTCGCGGCATCGCGATGTTTATCATCCTTTTCGCCCACACACCGGGCAATTTCTTTACGCTCTGGATCCCGGCGCGCTGGGGATTTTCGGATGCGACCGAGATATTCGTGTTCTGCTCGGGCATGGCGAGTGCCATTGCCTTTGGTGGCGCGTTTGCAAAAGCGGGCTGGCTTATGGGAACGGCACGTGTCTTGTTCCGTGTTTGGCAAGTCTATTGGGCGCACGTCGGATTGTTTTTTGCCACGGTCGCCTTGACCATCTGGATGACCGATCTGGACATAACGGGCCGCAACTATTGGGGGCGGCTTAACCTCTGGCCGCTTTTTGTTGAAAGCGACAAATGGAGCAACCCGGATATCCTGTTCAGCTTTATGACCCTGCAATATGTGCCGAACTATTTCGACATTTTGCCGATGTATATGGTGGTTCTGGTCATGATGCCGGTGGTGATGGCGTTGTCGCGTGTGAACCTTTGGCTCGTCGCTGCGTTTATCGGGATCATATGGCTGTTTGCGCAGCGCGCCTTGGTCGACAGCTTAGGTTTGCCGCATCTGGAACTGCCCGCTGAACCTTGGACCGAGCGGTCGTGGTTCTTCAATCCGTTTGGCTGGGCTTTGATATTCTTTACCGGATTTGCGTTTATGAAGGGTTGGTTGCCCAAGCCTCCGGTCACGCCGCTTTTGATCGGGATCGCTGCGTTTATCGTCCTGCTGAATATCCCCTTTTCGAACATCGGCGTGCGCGAGTTTGGGTTTGAGTTCGCCCGCGAGTGGCGCGTCGCAAACCGCCCTTGGTTCTCCAAATCCGATTTCGGCATCCTGCGGTTCGTTCAGTTCCTCGCCCTGGCGTATTTGGCTTGGGTTATTGCGGGTGACAAAGGCAAAAACCTTTTGCCTGGGTCCGGCGCCCTGGGTCGGATTTGGGATCGCATTCTCAAGCTAATCCTCAAAGTCGGACAACAATCGCTTGCGGTTTTTGTTGTGTCCATGTTCCTGGCCCGCTTCAGCGGCTTTGTGCTCGACGTTTTGGGGCGCGATGTTCTGACTGTGGTTGGCGTTAACCTTGCAGGAATGGGTGTCTTGGTTTTGGTCGCCTATACGGCGGGATGGTTCAAATCATCCCCTTGGAAGAGGAACGCCTAATGGACCGTCGTGCGTTTCTTGGGCTTTTGTCGGCGGCAGCGACCATCCCGTCTTTTGCCACAGCATCCGAAAAAGGGTTGCAGCTTGGCGCGGCGCAGGCCTTTTCGGCGGCAGATGTCCGACAGTTGGCCGCAGCAAAAGCGGCCAAGCCCTATCAGCAGCGGCCGCTTATCCCTGCCAGTTGGCGTGATCTGACATATGATCAGTACAGAAAGATCTGGTTCGACAGCCGAAACGCACTTTGGGAAAACACCGACCGCCCGCAGCGGGTCGACGTCTTTCCACCTGGTTTGTATTTCCCGCGCGGCGTTCAGATGTTTGCGGTCGAAGATGGCGTCGCGCGCCCATTTGTCTTTGACCTCGAGGTCTTCGACAAGACGGACAAATTCCCAGACGTCGAAATCGACGAGACGCTAGGCTATTCCGGTTTGCGGTTGCGCACCGAATTGCGACAGCCCGGTATCTACGAAGAATATGCGGTCTTCCAAGGTGCCAGCTATTTCCGGGGCATCGGAACCGGGGACATCTACGGTCTTTCTGCCCGTGGTCTTGCGTTGAAAACCGGTGACCCGATGGGCGAGGAATTCCCAGACTTTACCCATTTCTGGCTGGAAACGCCCGAGCCCGGCTCGGATATGTTGGTGCTGCACGCGCTTCTGGATAGCCCCAGCTGCACCGGCGCGTATCGGTTTGCCATCAAACCCGGCAGCCCACTGATCATGGATATTGAGGCTGAGGTTTTCGCCCGCACCACGCTGGGGCATGTCGGGATTGCGCCGCTCACCTCGATGTTTTTCTTCGACGACATGGACCGGCAGCGTTTTGACGATTTCCGCCCTGCGGTTCACGACAGCGATGGCTTGCTTATTCACAACGGAGCGGGCGAAACGATTTGGCGCCCGCTGGCAAATCCCAAAACGCTTCAGATCAGTGCCTTCACCGACAATGACCCAAAGGGCTTTGGTTTGATGCAGCGCAGCCGTCGGTACGATCAGTTCAACGACTTAGAGGCGCTTTATCACCGGCGCCCGTCTCTGTGGGTCACGCCTGGAGAAGGCTGGGGCCGAGGCTCGGTTGCATTGGTTGAGATACCGACCGACAAAGAGATTTACGACAACATCGTCGCCTATTGGCGCCCGTCCGAGGATATCGAAGCAGGCGCATCAAGAAAGATGACCTACCGTCTGTCTTGGGGGCCAGAACCCGCGCCTGCGACTGCAAAGCTCAGAGTTTTGAACACCGCGGCAGGAGGTCGACCCGAAGGAGGCCGCATCTTTGCGATTGATTTCGAAAACAGCGCCCAGGTTCCTGATGACTTGTCATCCCTAGACAAGCTTGTCCGCACGAGCGCTGGCGAAGTGTCCGAGGGCGTGGTGCAACGTAATCCGCAAACTGGCGGGCCAAGGCTGGCCTTTACGTTCCACGCAGGGGATGCCACCTGGGCCGAGTTCCGGGCCCAGTTGCGCCTGAATGGCGACCCTTTGAGCGAAGTTTGGCTTTATCGGTGGACGGCGTGAGCGTGAATTACACATACATGCCCCCAAAGGCACCTTTGGCCATGCCGACGCAGGATTTCCGCGCCCGACCAAATGTGCGGCGCAGAATGTCTTCTTTGGTCGAAAGGGTTTGGCGCGCGGGGGTGTTTTTGCCTGCGATTGCTGTCACGGCCGCTTTGGTCTGGGGGTTGTCGACTGTCTTTGCCACCGACGGGATCGGGTCGTTCGAATACGTGTTGTTGACCCTTATCGGTGTGACGTTCGTCTGGGTTTCGCTGGCCGTATCAACGGTTGTCATCGGCCTGATCAGCCGGACAGCGCCGACAACACCTGTCCAGCCGCCAAAACCTTTGGACGTTGCTATTTTGGTTCCGATCTACAACGAGAACGTCAGCGACGTTTTCGGCAATGCTGCTGCCATGCTGCAGGACCTTTCACGACAACACAGCCCGCATCGCTATGCTCTATATATCCTAAGCGACACACGCGATGCGGAAATAGCTGCTGCAGAACAGGTGGCGTATCTGCATCTATCCCAGCAAGCGCCTAACGGTTTTGCGGTTCATTACCGCCGTAGGTCGGACAATCGGGGCAAAAAGGTTGGCAATCTTGCGGATTGGATAACAGGCTGGGGCGCCGGTCACGACGCAATGTTGGTACTGGATGCCGACAGCCTGATGTCCGGTGCAACCATTACGCATATGGCGGATGCTTTGTCGGCCGATCCAGATGCAGGATTGATCCAAAGCTATCCTCAGTTGATTGGCGCGCGATCTCTCTACGGGCGCCTCCAACAGTTTTCCAACGTCGCCTACGGATGGCTTTTGGCCGAAGGCCTCGCGACCTGGACGCGAACCGAAGGGAATTACTGGGGGCACAACGCGATCATTCGGACGCGCGCATTCGCAGAATCCGCCGGCCTGCCTCAGCTATCAGGCGCGCGTTTGATCCTGAGCCATGACTTTGTCGAAGCGTCTCTTTTGCGGCGTGCTGGCTGGACCGTCCGGTTTTTGCCCCGGCTTTCAGGAAGCTTTGAAGAAACGCCCGGCACATTGATCGATTACATCATCCGTGACCAGCGCTGGTGCCGCGGAAATCTTCAGCACCTGCGGCTTTTGGGGGCGAAAGGGTTGCATCCCGTTTCGAGGTTCCACCTCTTTCAAGGTGCGGCGGCCTATCTGATGTCGCCTGCTTGGTTTGTCCTGCTGGTCTTTTGGGCGCTGCTTGGTCGTGACGCAGAAACCAATGTCATCCGCTATTTCAACGAGGCCAACCCGCTTTTCCCAAATTGGCCACCTGAAATGACGCATATCAACTCGGCTGTCTTTTTGGTGATCATGTATTCGATTTTGATGGCGCCCAAGCTCACGGCAGCCACGGTGATCGCATGCTATCCCAAAGCTGCGCGTCTATACGGCGGGCGCTTGGCATTTGTGCGTGCTTTTCTGGTCGAGGTGGCGTTGTCAATTGCATATGCGCCCATCCTTATGGTGCAGCAAAGCCGCGCGGTTTTGCGTGGCTTGTTTCGGCGCGACAATGGCTGGGCGCCACAAGCGCGCGACGCGCAGCAGCACAGCCTTCATACCTTGCTTGCGTTCCACTGGGTCGAAACTGGGCTCGGCGGGTTGCTGGTTCTTGGAATGGCGTCTGGGCTTGTGTCTCTGTGGCTGTTGCCGATTGCGGTCAGCCTGCTGTGCGCCGTCCCCCTCTCGGCGCTTAGCGCGGTGTCGATGACGCGATTGTCGCGGGCGTTTCAAATGAACTCACCCCTGACCCTGCGCGAGCCTGCGATTGTGCTGAATGCGCGTTGCGCGCGGGCGGAGATGTCGGGCGCTTTGGCAGAGGACCCAGCCCTCGGCTAGCCTTCGGGCATGTCCAATGTGCTGAGCCAGTCCAGCATCATTTCGGCCCATCCATCTGGAACCGTGTGACCGCCAGGAAACAGCGCGAGTTCCAAAGCCGTGCCTAGCGCGCACCGATCCCACGCGCGCCGCCAAAACTGCCCGGACATTTGAAACCGGTCTCCTCTTAGCTGAACGCATTCGTTTTCCTGGCGCCACAACTGCATCGCATAAAAGACGTCGCCTTGAATAAAGGCGTCGGGATCGTTTGCATCGGCGCCTCGGACAACGCGACCCTCTAGGGGAACGGTTGTGTCCGTCCAGCCGTGCGTATGCAGCATACGCACGGGACCTGCGCATTCCTTTGGATGCGGCCTCCACAAGGCGCCTGCGACGGGGACATAGGCGGCAAATGCCTCTGGCGTGGCGCAAGCCGTGTAATGCGTCATCGAGCCGCCAATGGAAAACCCACCCAGGATCATGCGGTTTGGATCGATGTCGAACCGTTCGACTGCGTCGTCGCGGACCTGCGCGAGAAAGGCCACGTCGTCGCGCGCCTGCGGCCAGTCTGGATGAAACGACCAGCGCAGCCCGCTTCGGCCTTGGCGTGGTGTTCCGTTGGGTGCGATGACGGCATAGCCAGCGGCCAATGTCGCTGGAACCCAACGGCGATTGTTGATCGTGCCAGACCCCGCGCCGCCCCATCCGTGCAAAAAGACCACCGCGCCTTTTGCGGGCAACGCTTGTGGCATCTTTATGTGATAGGACCCGCCTTCGATTTCGCAGGCGACCTCTGCGCCGCAGGTGTCCTGTGCCATTGCCTGTGGTCCGACAAGCAACGCTGCGATGGCACCGATGCGTTTGATGACCTTGGCGATCATGACGCGGTCCATTCAACGACAGGTAACCCAGACTTAAGCCATCCTGGCCCTGCGCCAGACCCAAGCATGCCTTCCGGCACGTCGATGATCTGGCCAAAGCCTGCTTCGGTCAGAATATTGGTCATGCGCCGTGATCGAACGCCGCGCGCGCAAATCAAGGCAATCGGTCGCGCTGTGTTGCCATCGGCAAGTTGGGACAGGGCCGTCACAAAATCCTCGCGCCGCATGTCCAGCGGCTCTGCACCTTCTCCGATGCCGGTGCGCGTCCACTCATCCGGGCGGCGAATATCGATCAACAGAATGTCGCCTGCGAGGGCCGCTGAATGGGCTTCGGAGACACTAAGAACGCCTGACCCATTGGCCGAGGCTGCGACATTGAACCAATTGGCTGCAAAAACCGTGCCACCGACCAAAGCTGCCCCGGCCAAAATACCAAGACCACGCCGCGTCATTTTGCGCGGCATGGTCCCGGGTTTGTCTTGTTCCATTTGCTCTGACATCAGAGCAGGCGCTTACTTGGTTGGGGCCGGAGATGTATAGTTCGGAATTGGCCGTTCAGAAGCAGGGTTGTCATCGATGTTGACCCAGTTGTTTTCGGCAAGCGTGATGTTGCCTGGGATGTCCTCTTCCCAAAACGTTACGACGTTGGGCGTGATGTTCAAATACAACTTGTCGTCAACGATGCGCCACAAATTCGGATTGCCCGGAACTTTGCCGCCACGCGACACGCCATAGGCGCAATGACCGTCGTATTGAGGTGCGAATTTGGCAGGGTTGGTCAGGAACGTGTCGCGGTTGGCTTCTGTCGAAAACGCAAACGTCGCACCGTTATAGTCAGCCGTTATGCTGGCTTTGCCTGGAACTGCAGCGGGCTGTGCGGAACCGACGGATGATTGGTCCAGATCAAAATAGGCGACCACGTCGAAACCAGAGACGGCAAAGCCCGTGTCGTCAACGTATTGATCGCCCGCAAAGGCGCTGGTGGCGAAGGTGAATGCGCTGGCGGCAGCGGCAATAGTCAGGGCAAAGCGGGTCATGTCGATCGATCCTTATACAAATCTCTACAGGCGCGTGGGTGTTGGCGCCTGGTCAGAGAGATAGCCTTATGTTGCGATCTCTGTCAGGCGCCCTCGCGCCCATGTGACCAGGTGTGGATATGCGTGAAAAGTGTTTCAGGCCGCGCCTTCATGTCAACTTGGGCGGTTTGGCCGGATCCATGCCCGGTGCCTGCGCCGCTTGCGAAACGATTGGATCGGGCGTGGGGAGGTCAAATCGCAAACCGACCTGTGCCAACCTTTCGGCAATTGCGTCGTTGCTTGAGAAAAACCCGATGTCCAACATCCCGGCCTCCAGACCGGAGAATGTGATGACCTCGCTCACAGCCTGGCTGAGCGCGCCTTCGGAGCCCGGCACCGCGTCAACAAAGGCGAGCAAGTGTCCCTTGCCCCCGGTCGCAGAGACCGTTGCCACAAGAAACGCGAATTGCGCCAGTCCCGCACCACTGGCCAGCTTTTCGTCAAGTGCCACAACAAGGCGCTCGGGCAAGCCGGTGGGCGGTGCGATTGATGCCAAAGCCTCGGATATCTCGTCAGGCGCCTGCCCAAGCATGTCGGCCAGCCAAGCAAGCCCCGCAGGTTCCAACAGAAAGCTCGATGGCGCGACGTCTAGGTTGAGACCCAACCCCAATCCCTGCGCGGCCAACAGATCGGCAATGATCCTGCCAGATACAGCGGCATAGGGCGCAGGCTTGCCAACGAAAGAGGTGAGCCTGTCCTCGCGGTCGAAGGCAAGAACGACACTGTGCTCGCCCAGATCGAAGGTCTGCGGCGTGATGGTGTCGCCTTCGGCTTCGTCCTCCAAAAGCAGGAACAACTCGGACGCCCCTAGCCGTTCAAAGAACCGCAGACGTAACGTGTCGTCTTCTGGTTTGGCGCGCATGTCTGCATGGGCGAGGTCAAGCGGAGTTTGTTCAGTCATTTGCATCCCATCATGAGTTTCGCTTGGCGCGGTTTACCTAAGTGAGTGTCGCCAGTGGCCATTTAGCGCGAAGCCAGCGCCTGTTGTACCCGATGGCGCAGAACAGGAAGCAGGTCGGCCTCGAACCAAGGGTTTTTCTTGAGCCATCCCGTATTGCGCCAAGACGGATGCGGCAAGGGGATGCGGTCAGGGCCGAAATCGCGCCATCGCGAAACAACATCTGTGACGCCTTTGTTGCGACCCAGGTGCCACGTTTGCGCGTACTGCCCGATCAAGAGAACAAGTGGCACATCCCCAATTTCCGCCAAAGCCCTTTCGCGCCAGGTTTCGGCGCAGATTTTCGGCGGCGGCAGGTCAGAACCCTTTGCGTCATAGCCGGGAAAGCAAAAGGCCATCGGCAGCACCGCGACTTGATCCCGGTCGTAGAAAACGGTGCTGTCGATGCCCATCCAATCTCGCAACCGGTCGCCCGAGCGATCAAAAAACGGTTTGCCAGCTTTGTGTACCCGCGCGCCCGGCGCTTGCCCAACGATCAAAATGCGCGCGCCAGGCTGGAACCACGGCACAGGACGGGGGCTGTGCGCGCTGGCTGTGGCCGCAAAGCGCGCGGCACATAGCCTGCAATTCGAGATGTCTTTGACCAGAGGCGTCATGAGGGGCGGGATATTGCGAATTCCCGGAGGTCGCAAATACTTCGAAATTTTTCGAAATAAAGGTTGCGCGCAAGGTTCATTTCGATAAAGCTAGAAATATGAAAATGGAATCGCTTGATGATCTCGATCTGACCCTTGCCGCGGCGGCCTTTGCCGCGCTTGGATCTGAACAACGGCTTGGTGTGTTGCGCACGTTGGTGCGTGCTGGCCCAGAGGGGCTGAGTATTGGTGAATTGGGTGACCGCACGGGCGTGACAGGCTCGACGCTCACGCACCACGTAAAACTTTTGGCGCAGGCTGGCTTGGTCCGGCAAGCGCGAAAGGGGCGGTCAATCATCTCTTCGGCGGTTGCCTACGAAGAAGTCCAAGCGCTGGCCGCTTTTCTTATCAATGAATGCTGTGCAGACAGCGAAACTTTGCAGAAGGACGCCTGAAATGGCAGATATCTCAACAGCGCCCAAAACCTCGCCTTTCGCATTTTTGAAAAGGATCGATTGGCCTTGGGCTGCGTCCGCGATCATCCTTGCTTTGGTTGCAATCCTTGATACCGCGTATTTCCAGCCAGCCGTGGCTTTCGCCGCAAAGGCTCTGGCGAATACGGCTCCGTTTATCGCCTTTGCGGTCCTTGCCGTTGCCTTTTTGAAGGCGACCGGGGCCGAGAACCTGTTGGCAAAGGCCTTTGAAGGCAATCCGGCCAGAATGATCATTCTGGCCGCGCTGCTGGGTGGGTTGTCGCCCTTTTGCTCTTGCGAAGTCATTCCGTTCATTGCGGCATTGCTGGCCGTGGGGGCGCCGCTGGGTGCCGTGATGGCGTTCTGGCTGGCGTCGCCGTTAATGGACCCAGCCATGTTTCTGATCACCTCAGGCACCTTGGGGTGGGAGTTTGCTATCGCCAAAACAGCCGCCGCCGTTGCGCTGGGCATGTTTGGCGGCTTTGGAACGTTGCTTTTGTCGAATTCTGTCGTGTTCGCAAATCCGCTGCGGGAAAAGCCGCAGGTGGGTGGCTGCTGCGGCGTCAAAGCGCCGTTTTCCGCCAAGCCGGTTTGGACGTTCTGGCGTGTGCCTGAGCGTTTGACCATCTTCCGGTCCACAGCTCTCGACAACGCTGTTTTCCTGCTGAAATGGCTGACCTTGGCCTATGTGATCGAGGCGATGATGGTTCAGTACGTACCAGCCGAGTTGATCGCCTCTGTTCTTGGTGGTGAAGGTCTGCAGCCGATCATGTTGGGCGCCATTATCGGAGCGCCAGCCTATCTGAACGGCTATGCTGCGGTGCCATTGGTCGACGCATTGCTGGGACAGGGCATGGCGGACGGTGCTGCGATGGCCTTTGTTATCGCTGGCGGCGTCAGCTCGATCCCGGCTGCAATTGCTGTCTGGGCGCTGGTCAAGCCGCGTGTGTTTGGAGCGTATCTCGGGTTTGCCATTCTGGGTGCCATGATGGCAGGGCTGGCCTGGCAGGGCATCGCCGGATAACAAAAAGGCCCCTCAACCGGGGCCTTTTTTCTCAGCTGCGTGTGAATGTCCTAGCGGCGACGGTCGCGCCGCGATGACATGGGTTGGAACGCAACGCCGACATGCGCTTCGCAATATGGCTTACCCTGCTGAACAGGAAGGCCACAAAACCAGAAATCGTCTGTTGCTGGATCGCCCACGGGCCATTTGCAGGTCCGTTCGGTCAATTCCATCAGGCTGATCTTTTTGGCCTTCTTTTCCACCTCGTTGACTTTTGCCAACGCCTCTGGGCTGATCTCGTTCGCCGAAGGTTGTGGCGGCAAGGGTTGTCCCGCCGGAATAATCTGCTTGCGCGCCGGTAGCGACGGCTTTGCCTCGGGTGCAGAGGGGACCGCTTTCAACGCGGGCTCTGTCTTTGGTTGCGGTTTGGGCTTTGGTTCAGCCTTCGGAGCCGCCTTGGGCTTGGCTTCTGCTGTTTTCGATGCGCTGGATCCGCCACCTGCGCGGTTCGACAAGCCAAGCCGGTGCACCTTGCCAATCACAGCATTGCGCGTAACGCCGCCAAGTTCTTTGGCGATCTGGCTGGCAGATTGGCCTTCGCCCCACATTTTCTTTAGCAGCTCGACGCGCTCATCGGTCCAAGACATACCGTCTCCTAAGTGCAAAGGCGGCCCGTTCCGCGTGCCGCCCGTTCTCATACAGCATTCTATTCTAATCACTGTGACCGGGCATGCAAGGCGGGGTGACGCTATTCCGAGCGTCGACGCGCCAGCCCTTCGCGATATGCTAGCAAAAATGCACCAATCAAGATGGTCGACGCGCCCAAAAGCGAAACTGCGTCAGGGATCGTGTCGAAAAAGAGCAAATCGTAAAAGGCCGCGAAAATCAGTGTTGCGTAGCTAAACGGGGCAACGAAAGAGGCATCGGCCCTGGCCATGCCATTTACAAAGAACGTTTGCGCGGCGGCCATCATCACACCGAGCACCGCCATCAACGCCCATTGGCTTGGCGAAGGTGGCATCCAGACGAAACTGGCAGCGATAGCGGCGATTGTCAGGCCCACCGCGTTGTTGACCAACAGAATTTGAAAGGGAGCCTCCCGAGAGGTGAGCTTTTTGATGAAAATGAGCTCCATCCCCATGACCAAAGCAGCCGCCAATGCGAGCAGTGCTGCGGGCTGAAAGCTCTCAGGCGTCGGTCTGAGAAGGATCATCGCCCCACACAAGGCGATCACAGCCGCAAGCCACCGCCAAGGGCCAACGCGCTCTGACAAAAGTGGGATTGCCAGCATCATTCCAAAGACGGGATTGAGAAAGGTAATGGCGGTCGCATCCGCCAAGGGGATATAGGCAACGGACGCAAACATAAGTGTAACGCCCATCCAGCCGAAACTGGTCCGCCCTAGATGCAGACCCCAATGTGGGCGCTTTAGCTTTGGGCGGAACAAAAGAGCCGCGGTCGAAATTGTCAAAAACGCAAACAAAAACCGCCCAAGGCTGATTTGCAGCGGATGCAGTGCCGTGCCAAAGGTGTCCGTCCCCAGAGCTTTGGCAATCAACATCGTGCCCGCAATGAATGCGGTCGCGATCAGAATGAACAATGCGGCGAGCGCCGGGTTCTGGGCAGGCGTGGTTTGCATAGGCGCGCTCTGCGCCTTTGTGCGCGTGAAGACAAGCTGCAAAAATACTCTGGCGTTCTCGACATGGCTGCGGTAATGCCGCCGCATGACATATTTTGCTGATCTCCGACGAAGCTAATCGCCCCGCGCCCGAAAGGACGCAGGTTTGTCATATTGCACCAAGTGCACCCACCCCCCATTGACCATTTCGCGGCCCTATGCACCTTGTCGTGCCACTTGCCGCCCTTCTTGAAGGAAGATCCGATGATCGCTTCTGTTTTGCCGACGTATTCCCGTGCGCCTTTGAACTTTGTCAAAGGCGAAGGTTCCTGGTTGATCGAGGCGGACGGTCGACGCTTTTTGGATTTGGGGGCTGGCATTGCTGTGAACGCATTGGGTCACGCGCATCCAAAGCTGGTCAAAGCGATCTCGGATCAGGCCGAGAACCTTTGGCATGTCTCAAACCTGTACAACATTCCACAGCAACAGGTTTTGGCGGACAAACTGGTCGACGCCACCTTTGCCGATACGGTGTTTTTCACCAATTCCGGCACCGAG
>CAZYQC010000026.1:0-42615 GCA_964649815.1 uncultured Rhodobacterales bacterium
TGACCGAGGCGCACCAAGTGCTCGCGATGAACAACCTGCGCGACCGCGTCACGCTGCGGACAGACGGCGGTTTGCGCACAGGTCGTGACATCGTGATGGCCGCCATGATGGGTGCCGAAGAATACGGCATCGGAACAGCGGCCCTGATCGCGATGGGCTGTATCATGGTGCGTCAGTGTCAATCCAACACTTGCCCTGTGGGCGTGTGCACGCAGGATGAAAGCCTGCGGGCCAAGTTCACCGGCAATGCGGACAAGGTCGTCAACCTGATCACCTTTTATGCAACCGAAGTACGAGAGCTTTTGGCCGAGATCGGTGCGCGGTCGCTGGATGACATCATTGGGCGGGCTGATCTTTTGGCACAGGTCTCGCGCGGGTCGGCGCATCTGGATGATCTCGACCTCAACCCTCTGTTGATCACGGTCGATGGCGCGCATGACATCGTGTATGACCGCGACCGCGCGCGCAACGCTGTGCCAGACACGCTGGATGCGCAGATTGTTGCGGATGCGGCGCGTTTCCTGAACGACGGCGAAAAGATGCAACTGCAATACGCGGTTCAAAACACGCATCGCACCGTCGGCACGCGCACGTCGAGCCACATTGTGCAGAAGTTCGGGATGCGCAACGCGCTGCAGCCGGACCATCTGACGGTCAAGCTGAACGGATCTGCTGGGCAGTCCCTTGGCGCCTTTGCAGCACCGGGCCTCAAGCTGGAAGTGTCAGGCGACGCGAATGACTATGTTGGCAAGGGCCTGTCGGGCGGCACAATCGTGGTGCGCCCGCCTATGGCCTCGCCCATCGTGGCCGCTGACAACACGATCATTGGCAACACGGTGCTTTATGGTGCAACTGACGGATACCTCTTTGCGGCGGGCCGCGCAGGCGAACGCTTTGCCGTTCGGAATTCCGGCGCACAGGTTGTTGTCGAAGGATGCGGCTCGAACGGGTGTGAGTATATGACAGGCGGTGTGGCCGTCATTCTGGGAAGCATCGGCGCCAACTTTGGTGCGGGCATGACGGGCGGGATGGCATATCTCTATGATCCGTCTGGCGAAGCCGTCTCGTTGATGAACCTGGAAACTTTGGTCGTGAACCCTGTCGAGGTCGACCACTGGCTGTCGCAGCTTGAAACGCTGCTTGAGCGGCATCTGGAGGAAACAGGCAGCGCCCGGGTTGCAGACATTCTACAGCATTGGGACACGGAAAAAGCCAACTTTCTTCAAGTGTGCCCAAAAGAGATGCTGGACAAACTGCCCGCACCTTTGACGCTGGATCAAGGTGCGATCCCTGCCGAGTGACACTTAACCTGCCCGTCAATGACGGGCAGGCCCCCTCGCCGGGAGGGCGTTCCCGGCGTATAACGCCCCTATGGCGCGCAAATCGAAAAAGTCGAAACGTCCTCCTCCTTCCGCCGCACGGCGCGCTCTTCGCTGGATCGGGCGTTGGACGCTGCGCGCCGGAATTTTTGCCTTTGCCTTTTGCATTTTCTGGATCCTGGCGTTCCGCATCTTCAATCCGCCGACGACATTTTACATGGCAAGCGAGGCACGCCGCCTGGGCGGGGTGGAGCGCCAATGGGTGTCGATGGACAACATCGCGCCTGATATGGCGCGCTCTGCGGTCGCCGCAGAAGACGCGAATTTCTGTTTGCATTGGGGGTTCGATGTCACGGCCATACGGCAGGCCATCGAAGACGGCGGCACCCGAGGCGCCTCGACGATCAGTCAGCAGGTGGTCAAGAACGTTTACCTTTGGCACGGGCGATCCTGGGTGCGCAAAGCTTTGGAGACGGGTTTGACCCTGTTGGTCGAAACTGCCTGGTCAAAGAAGCGTATCCTGGAAGTTTACCTGAACGTTGCCGAATTTGACGAAGGCATCTTTGGCGTCGAAGCCGCAGCGCAAGCGGCCTTTGGCGTTGCCGCTGCGGATCTGTCGCCCGTGCAGGCCGCCAGATTGGCGGCTGTTTTGCCCAATCCGAAGGAACGCTCGGCCCGGGAACCAACGGCCAGATTGCGCAAACGCGCGGCCGCAATTGCCGACGGAGCGGCCACGATCCGCAAGGATGCGCGTGGGGCCTGTTTCGAGAGTTGAAAAACTGCGCGGCGACGTGCATTCATTCCGGGTAAATTCCGATTAAGAGACTTTCATGGCGCGCTTGTTCCACGTTCCCCTTTCTCCCTTTTGCAGAAAAGTCCGACTGAGCCTGGCAGAAAAGAAAATCGAAGTGGAACTGGTGGAAGAGCGCTATTGGGAAGGCGACAGTGACTTTCTGCGGCGCAACCCGGCTGGCAAAGTGCCGGTTCTCAAAATAGACGATTTGATCCTGTCCGAGAGTGCGGCCATCTGCGAGTATCTTGAAGAAACGCGTCCCGACCCGGCGCTGATGCCCAGCGGGGCCGCCGCCAAATACGAGGTCAGACGCCTTGTGGGCTGGTTTGATGACAAGTTTCACAGCGAGGTGACGTCGAAGCTTTTGTATGAGCGGGTCAACAAGAAGGTCATGGGCCAAGGCTTTCCCGACAGCCGGAATGTAAAAGACGGCGCGCGGGCGATTAAGTATCACCTCGATTACATGGCCTGGCTGTTGGATCAGAGGCGCTGGTTGGCGGGGGATGTCATGACATTGGCGGATTTCACCGCCGCCGCGCATTTGTCGGCGCTGGATTACATATCGGATGTGGATTGGAACCGCAGTCAGGTTGTCAAAGACTGGTACGCCAAAATCAAATCGCGCCCTGCCTTTCGCTCCATTCTTGCGGATCAAATTCCGGGCTTTCCGCCGCCGCGGCATTACAATGACCTGGATTTCTAAAGGTCTGGCCGCTGGGGGCTGTCTGCCCCCAGACCCCCGAGAGTATTTTGGTCCAAAAGAAAGATGGACGTAAAAGCGCAGATCATTGATCGCGCGCAACAAGAGGGGTTTGTTGCGGCGCGGGTCTGCCGGCCTGATGCGGTGCCCGAGGTGATGGATCGGCTGCGGGCGTTTTTGGACAAGGGCTATCACGGCGAGATGCAGTGGATGGCCGAGCGGGTGGAGTGGCGCGGGGATCCGGCGGCCTTGTGGCCAGAGGCGCGGTCTGTGTTGATGCTGGCGGAAAGCTATACGCCTGCGCATGATCCGTTGGCGATTTTGGACCAGCCCGACAAGGGGGCGATTTCGGTCTATGCGCAGAACAAGGATTATCACGACCTGGTGAAAAAGCGCCTGAAGCGCGTGGCGCGGTGGATGGTTGCGGAGACGGGATGTGCGGTGAAGGTCTTTGTTGATACCGCACCGGTGCCGGAGAAAGCGCTGGGCCAGGCTGCGGGGTTGGGGTGGCAGGGCAAGCACACCAACCTGGTGAGCCGCGACTGGGGCAATTGGGCGTTTTTGGGGGCGATTTTCACAACGTTGGATTTGGCGCCGGACGAAGCGGAGGTGGATCATTGCGGACGCTGCAGGGCCTGTTTGGATATTTGCCCGACGAATGCCTTTCCGGCGCCTTATCAGTTGGATGCGCGGCGCTGTATCTCGTACCTGACGATTGAGCATAAGGGGCCGGTGCCAGAGGATTTGCGGGGTTTGATGGGCAACCGCATTTATGGCTGTGATGATTGTTTGGCCATTTGTCCTTGGAACAAGTTTGCGGTCGCGGCGCGGGAGACGCGCTATTTGGCGCGGGATGATTTGGCGGGGCCGGATTTGAGTGCTTTGGTCGCTTTGGATGATGCGGCGTTTCGGGCGAAATTCAGTGGATCGCCGATCAAGCGGATTGGGCGGGGGCGTTTTGTGCGGAATGTGCTTTACGCGATCGGAAATTCGGGGCAAGCGGCGCTGAGATCAGCAGCGCAGGCCTTGGTCGATGACCCGGACCCAGGCGTTGCGGATGCAGCACGATGGGCAGTGGAGCGGTTGGCCAAGACATGACGATCCTGTTGGGGGTGGACACGGGCGGGACGTATACGGACGCCGTTTTGATCCAGGATGATGACCAGGTGTTGGCCAAGTCCAAAGCGCTGACGACGCGCGGTGACCTGGCGATTGGGGTCGGTGCCGCGGTGCGGGCCGTGATCGCCGAGGCCGAGGTGGATGCGACGGACATTGGGATGGCGTCGCTTTCGACCACTTTGGCGACAAATGCGCTGGTTGAAGGGCAAGGGGGGCGCGTGGCGCTGATCCTTATCGGCTTTGGCGAAGAGGATGTGGCGAAACACGGGCTGCGCGAGGCGTTAAAGGGCGATCCTTACCTGATCACGGCAGGCGGACATACCCATGCCGGCAATGAGATTGCGCCTTTGGATGAGGCCGCGATTGCCGATTTTCTGAATACGCATCGGGAAGGGGTCGATGCTTTTGCCATTGGTGCGCAGTTTGCGACGCGCAACCCGGCGCATGAGGCGCGTGCGGCGGAGATGGTCGAGACCATGACAGGCCGCCCTGTCTCGGCGTCGCACCATTTGTCGGCAAAGCTTGGTGGGCCGCGCCGGACGTTGACCGCTTTGCTTAACGCGCGGTTGGTCAGTTTGACACATCGGTTGATCGACCGGGCAGAGGACGAGCTGCGCGCGCAGGGCATCACTGCACCGATGATGATTGTCCGGGGTGACGGGGCCTTGATGTCGAGCGCGCAAGCCCGGTCGCGGCCAATCGAGACGATTTTGTCTGGGCCGGCGGCCTCGATTGTGGGGGCGCGGTGGCTGACCAAGGCGGAAAATGCGTTGGTCAGTGACATTGGCGGAACCACGACGGACGTGGCCATTTTGACCGACGGCAAACCAGCCATTGACCCGGACGGGGCCCGCGTTGGGCCGTACCGAACGATGGTCGAAGCCGTGGCGATGCGGACGCATGGGCTTGGGGGCGATTCTGCGGTGCATATGATCCGCGAAGGGCTGGCGGGCGGTTTGACCTTGGGCCCTTCGCGCTGGGTGCCTGTGTCTCTTTTGGCGCGCGAAGCGCCGGAGGTGGTTTTGCCTGCTTTGGAAAAGGCCGAGCGGGCCAGTGTGACAGGCGAGCATGACGGGCATTTTCTGCGGGCCGTTCCGGGCGTGCCGCGCCACGGCCTGACGAAACGCGAAGAGGCCGTGCTGGAGCGCTTGGCGGATGGGGTCTTGCCGATGGGCGCGGCCTTGCAAACGCGGCTGGACCTAAGCGCGGTACGACGATTGATCGAGCGTGGCCTGGTGCAGCAATCCGGCATAACACCTTCGGACGCGGCCCATGTTCTTGGCCATGCGCAGGCGTGGGACACACAGGCGGCCGAGCGTGCCTTGCAGGTGGCCGCACGACGGCGGACGGGCGGCGGTGAGGTGTTGGCACCATCTGCCAAAGCGCTTGCGCATATGATCGTGGATCAATTGACCCATCAGACCGGGTTGGCCTTGTTAGAGACGGCATTTGAGGCTGATGGCATCGAGGGTGGGGCAGAGCTGGCCCGGCATATGCTGACCCAGCGCGGCCTTGCGCATCATCGCGGTGCGGTGAATGTGGATGTCACGTTGGGCGTGCCTGTTGTCGGGTTGGGTGCGTCCGCGCCGACCTATTATCCGGCTGTTGGCACGCTGTTGCAGGCCGACATGAGCCTGCCAGAACATGCAGGCGTGGCGAATGCAATCGGGGCTGTCGTCGGACGGGTGGCCGTGCGCAAAACTGCGACGATCACATCGCAAGGAGAAGGGCGTTACAGGGTGCATTTGCCCAACGGGACGTTTGACTTTCGCGATGAAGACGCAGCGCGGGCGCATACCGAAGAGGCCTTGCGGGCATCAGCCCATGACGAAGTGCTTGCCGGTGGCGCAGCCGAGATCGAGACCAATGTGCGGTATGAGCGACGGGTGGCTCAGATTGAGAGCCGGGAAATGTTCGTGGAGGCGGATGTTCACGTCGAAGCCGCCGGACGGCCACGGGTGGCCGTGGGGTAAGCGGACCAATTTAACGGTGAGGGTCGACCCAGCGGGCCTGGATCGACCGACAGATTTCAGCGGCAGCCCGCGCACCCCGAGCCGAGCGGGCCTTATTCGGCTGCGCTGCGTCGTGGCAGCACCCAATCGCGCCGCGGGAAATGGCATGTGTAGCCGTTTGGAAAGCGTTCCAGATAATCCTGGTGTTCTGGTTCTGCTTCCCAAAAGTCGCCGACGGGCTCAACTTCGGTCACGACTTTGCCTGGCCACATGCCAGATGCTTCGACGTCGGCAATGGTATCCATCGCCGTTTGGCGCTGATCCTCGTTCTCAAAATAGATCGCTGAGCGATAGCTGAGGCCGATGTCATTGCCTTGCCGGTTCAGTGTCGTTGGGTCGTGGATTTGGAAGAACAACTCCAACAGCTCACGATAGCTGACGACGCTCGGATCGAAGATGATTTCGATCCCTTCGGCATGTGTTCCGTGGTTGCGATAGGTCGCGTTTGGGACATCGCCACCCGTATAGCCGACGCGCGTGCGCAAGACCCCTGCCCGCTTGCGGATCAAATCCTGCATTCCCCAGAAACATCCCCCCGCCAGAACGGCGCGTTCTTCGCTCATGCCACATCCTCCACTTGATCGAGATACTGACCGTATCCCTCCGCTTCCATATCATCACGATGCACAAAACGCAGTGATGCCGAATTAATGCAATACCGCAATCCGCCCCGGTCCATTGGCCCATCAGGGAACACGTGGCCCAGGTGACTGTCGCCATGTTTGCTGCGCACTTCGGTGCGGATCATGCCAAGCGAGGCGTCATGATGTTCGGTCACATATTCATCGACAATCGGCTTGGTGAAACTTGGCCAGCCACAGCCGCTTTCGTATTTGTCGGACGAAGCAAACAGAGGCTCACCGGACACGATGTCGACATAGATGCCGGGGTCTTTGTTGTACAAAAGCTTGCCCGTTCCGGGGCGTTCGGTGCCGGCCTCTTGTGTGACGTAGTATTCTTCTGGCGAAAGCGTCGAGATGACGTCCGGGTCTTTTCTGTATTCGGCCATGTTCCCTCTTTCGGTCCTGATGCGGTTTCCCCATATTTGGGTTCCAAAGCCCCAATGGGAAGGGGCAATGCGCAGAGGTGGCGATATGACAGAGCTGATGTCGGAACACTTTATGGCGATCAATGGCGATCCCATTGATCTGGGCCAGTGGTCGGGCCAGCCCGTTTTGGTTGTGAACACAGCCTCCAAATGCGGATTTACGCGCCAATACGACAAGCTGCAGGCACTTTTTGACACATACAAAGATCAGGGTTTCGTCGTCCTCGCCGTGCCGTCTGACGACTTTCGGCAGGAGTTGGAGAACGGCGCAGCGGTGCAGGCGTTCTGCGAGATGAAATTTGGCATCACGATGCCGATGACAGACATCACCCAAGTGAAAGGGCCAGATGCGCATCCTTTCTACAAAGCCGTGCGTGCCGAAACGGGATTTGAGCCCAAGTGGAACTTTAACAAGGTTCTGATCGGCCGCGATGGCACGGTCAAAGGCAGTTGGGGATCGATGACAGAACCGGACGCGGACAAGATTGTCAAAGCCATCGAGGCCGAGCTTGCCGCCTAGGGTCCTGACCCTAGGCGTTACGCAGGCATGTCCATCCGTTTGGCCGCCGGGACCAAGGCGTTGATCTCGGCCACATGAACCGGCAGGCACTTTGAGTGAAAGTCATACGTGTCGACGACATGCTGCCGGGCGGCGGGGCCAAGATGGGCGTAATCGTCGGGACGTGACAACACATCCACAATCTGACGAGCGATGGCGTCGTGGTCGAAATAATCGACCAGCACCGCGTTTTCGCCATGCGTCATCGCCTCGCGCACGGGTGCGACGTCCGAGGCGATGATTGTGGCCTGCATGGCCATGCTTTCCAACGCGGACCAGCTGAGGACGAACGGCATACTGAGGTACATGTGGCATCGGCTGATCTGAATGACGCGCTGGTAATCTTGGAACGGCACGCGACCCAAAAAGTGAATGCGCGACCAATCCAGCAAGTGACCGACCTCGGCCTCTAGCTGGCCACGCAAACCCTTGGGGTGGTCGCTTTTCTTGCCGTAAGAGGTTTCATTTCCGCCGATAATGAGGACGCGCACATTGGGGCGTTCGGACATCACATGAGGCAAAGCCCGCATGAATTTGTGGAACCCACGTGTGAGTTCCAGGTTCCGCGCCATAAAGGTCAAAACTTCGTCTTGTCGCGTCAGTGGCCGGTCCAAGCGGCCCAATTCCAGTGATGCCGTTGGATTGGGGCGCAGTTTGTCGGTGCGAATGCCGTCGTGGCACACATAGATCTGATCGTGAAACCGCTCGGGGAAGCGATCGCGCTGCCAAAAGGTCGGGGAATGTCCGCGGTCGACCACTTCGAAATTCATCAAAGGCACGGCGTTCCGCGCCTGAAGAAGGAAGGGCGTGTAGGCGTTAGCAGGGCTTTCGGGGTCAAAATTCACCGGCCCGCCAAAGGCGCGGTAGTAATACTCGAAAAACCCGATGATCGGCACATCAGGGAAAATCTCTTTCATAAATGTCAGTTCACCCCAGCCGACATGGCCGATGATGATATCCGGCGCATAGCCTTCGTCTTTCAGCTTGCGCGCGGCCATCGCAGCGCCATAGCCGGTGCCCGACGCCTCTTCCCACACTTTTGACAGCCCATAGGCGTCTTTGGCCGGTGCGTGGTGGGGTTTGTATATCGCCGTCATCACACCGGGGATCTGAGGCGGTGGATTGCGCTGGGTCAGAAAAACGACCCTGTGTCCTTGGGAAATGAGCCAGGGGGCAAATTCGCGATATTGGCCCGGCATGTTTTGATGAACAAAGAGAAAGTTCATCCCTCAGCCCGCGCGCAAGGCCGTGTCGAGAAAGGCGCGCAGCTGGTTTTCAAACGGTTGATTTTCAACGCGCGCGATCTCGGTGCGCCCGCGCAAAGCGATCAAGGTGGATTGCCGTTGGATTTTGAGGCGTTCGGCCATTTGCGACGGTCCGAACGTGTCCCAATCCACCTCGACAATGTCGAGGGCGCGGTAAGACGGGTTCTGCGCGATGAGGCTGTCCAAAAGCTCGGCCTTGATGTCGCAGGTATGCGACCAGGAGGCCCGAAAGTTGAACACCACGCGCGCCTCGCTGTTGCGCAAACTCCGCCAGATGTCGACCTCGAAATTTTCAGGCGCATAGGCGGCGTAAAGCGGTGCGGCGATTGCCGTTGAGGCGAGGGACGACATAACAAAGGTACGACGGGTGATCATGACAACTCTGACGTTAAAAGCGTTTCGCAAGACTTAAACGCTCTGCCAGGTTGCACAAGCCCGATGGCTCAGGTTTTGGCCTGGCGTGACACTTGAACCGCGAGGATGCCGACAGTGATGATGGCGACGCCGATGACATCTTGCAGGCCCAAACGTTCGCCAAGCAAAGCCGCCGCAATGGCAACGCCGAAAAACGGGTTCAAAAAGTGGAACGTGGCCGCCCGCGTGGCACCAATGCGCGCGACAAGGGAAAACCAGATAAACGTGGCCAAGAGGCCTGGGGCGAGGGTCGTATAGGCAAAGGCTATGATCAGCTCTGGCGTGACGGTGACGCGCAGTGTTTCGGTAAAGGCCGAGATCACAGCCAGTACAGCCGACCCAACAATCATCTGCAGGCCCACGACCATCATCAAGTTGCCACCAGAAGACGCCGTGCGCATTGACAGCGTTGCAATGGCCAAGGCCACGGCCGCCAGGACGCATAGGGCCACACCGCGCAGATCGACGCCGGCTTCCATGCGTGAATAGGTGATCAAGACGACACCGGCGACGCCGAGAACCAAACCGGCAATGGCCAGCGCAGACAGCTTGTCCCGGAACACGACCCAGCCCGCAAACGCCACCATCAGCGGCATCGACGAGGCGATGATCGAGGCAAGCGAGGCTTCGACCGTTTGCATGGCGTAGAAGTTAAGGCCCAGGTAAATCGCGTTTTGGCAGATGCCGAACACAATCGTGGCGCGCCATTGATCGCGGGTGAGGTTCCAGGACTGCCCCATTGCGCGGGCAATCGCGACGCCGATCAATCCCGACAGGAAAAAGCGCAACGCGAGCGACGCGATTGGCGACGCATCCGCGACGATCACGCGCGCCGACGTGAATGCCGACGACCAGATCAGGGCAAAGGCAAGCCCCATAGCCAATGCGCGAAAGTCCAAAACCCGTTCCCATCCGTAGTCGCTGTTGCATCGCTATCAACGCGAGGCACCAAAGACCAGATCAGGCGCGCAACCAGAGACCGCAGCACCGGGGCAAAACGAAAAAGGGCCGCGCAGTGCGGCCCCGTCTCAAGATTTGGGAATGCGTTCGGCGGATTAGCCGTTCACGCTGTCCTTGAGTGCTTTGGCGATCGTCATCTTGACGACTTTGTCCGCCTCTTTCTTGAACTGTTCGCCCGTGGCAGGGTTGCGAACCATCCGTTCGGGACGTTCGCGGCAGTAGATCTTGCCGACGCCAGGCAACGTCACAGCGCCACCGCCGGACACTTCGCGCGTGATGATGTCCGTCATGGCATCCAAAGCGGCGGAGGCTGTTTTCTTGTCAGTGCCCATTTCCTCGGCCAGCGCGGCGACGAGTTGGGTCTTTGTCATAGGTTTTGCCATTTGTATGGTCTCCTTCGTCTGCCCGATGTCTTGGGCCTCTGAGCTGGAATGTAACGGAATGTTGTATGCGAACACAACGAATAGTGCACGCGTAACAAGGGAATTCCGCTCAAATCAGGGCAAAATTCGCGGATTATTTTGAACTTCGCAAGAAATACTCAGAGGAAAGCGGTTTCATCAAAGCTGCGCAGTTTCCGGCTATGGATTCGTTCAAGCGGGGTTTCACGCAGGTTCTCAAACGCCCGGATACCGATTTGCAGGTGTTGGGCAACCTGTGTCCGGTAAAAGTCTGACGCCATGCCGGGCAACTTCAGCTCTCCGTGCAGGGGCTTGTCCGAGACACACAAGAGGATCCCGTATGGTACGCGAAAACGGTATCCGTTGGCGGCGATCGTGGCGCTTTCCATATCCAAGGCAATGGCGCGGGATTGGCTTAGCCGCTGCACCGGGCCGGAATGATCGCGCAGTTCCCAGTTGCGATTGTCGATTGTCGCGACGGTGCCGGTGCGCATGATGCGTTTGAGTTCATAGCCCTCGTATTTGGTGATCTGCGCGACGGCGTCTTCCAGGGCCACCTGAATTTCTGCCAGCGGGGGGATGGGAACCCAAACCGGTAGATCGTCGTCAAGCACGTGATCTTCGCGCAAATAAGAATGCGCGAGGACAAAGTCGCCCAGCGCCTGAGAGTTTCGCAGACCCGCGCAATGTCCCACCATCAACCACGCATGTGGGCGCAGAACGGCGATATGGTCTGTTGCGGTTTTGGCATTGGAGGGGCCGACCCCGATGTTGACCAATGTAAT
Organism: uncultured Rhodobacterales bacterium; assembly: GCA_964649815.1. Lineage (GTDB taxonomy): Bacteria > Pseudomonadota > Alphaproteobacteria > Rhodobacterales > Rhodobacteraceae. Next base: position 11,376 of record CAZYQC010000026.1, read on the forward strand.
GCCCGACCCGTCCTTTCGCTTGAGATGGTAGGCTGGCATTTGGGGTAACTTGTCAGGTGCGGCGAGCGGTTCGTCACTTTGCGTGATCATCGCGTTCCCGGTGGAGACAAAGGCGGTGTAGCCGGTCGCCGGATCATCCAGCACAGAGCGGGCGTACGCTTCGAATTCCGAAACGTAGAATTGGTAGTTGGTGAACAGAACATAGTTTTGGAAATGCTCTGGATCGGTGGCGGTGTAATGCGACAGACGCGCCAGCGAGTAATCGACGCGCTGTGCCGAAAACGGCGCCAGAGGCTCGATCCCGTTTGGCGACACGTAAGTCCCATTCACGATGTCGTCATTCGTCGTCGCCAAATCCGGCACGTCGAAGACATCGCGCAGGGTAAACGCACCGGCGCCTTGCTGTGGCACTGCGACGTCGGTGTTGTTTGTCACCGCGAAATGCAGCGGGATTGGCGTTGTCGAGGGGCCGACGGATACAGGTTGTTTGTGGTTGGCAATCAGCAATCCGATTTGCTGACGCAGGTAATTTTCAAACAAGTCAGGCCGCGTGATCGTGGTCGCGAATTCGCCAGGGGATGACACATGCCCAAAGCTGAGGCGTGTGTCCACTTGGGCGTAGCTTGATGTTTCAAAGCGCAGCTCGGGATAAAACGCTCTGATCCGGCCATTGACGTCCTCGCTGGCCATAGCGCCCTCGAACTCTGTGACCAGAAAGCGCGTCGCTTCGGCGTAGAGCTCTTTGAGGTATTGCACGGCCGCATCGGCGTCGTGAAAGGTTCTGTGCGGGCGCACAGGTGGAGCAGAGATCTTCATGTTGCCGGTTCCAAAACAGGAATGAATTCGAACGTTCGTACATCGACCAATCCCAGGTCGGATATTCGAAGCTCGGGGATAACGACAAGCGCCAACAGCGAATGTTGCATATAGGCGTTGTTTAAGGTGCATCCGGCCTCTTGCATGGCGGCGCCCAGCGCTTCGGCCTTTGCAGCGACTTGGGCGGCGGGACTGTCGGACATCAGGCCTGCGATCGGAAGCTCGACCAACGCCTGCTCTGCGCCGTCGCGATAGAGGGTCACGCCCCCGCCAACCTCGGCCAAACGGTTCGCTGCCATCGCCATATGCGCGCGATCTGTCCCCACGACGATCATGTGGTGGCTGTCGTGCGCAACGGTCGAGGCCATTGCCATTGGGCCCTCGTATCCAAAGCCATGCACAAAGGCGTTCACAACGTTGCCCGTCCCTTGGTGCCGTTCCACCAAAGCGATTTGGCAGGTCCCGTCAGCGCCTTCGACAACACCGTCCACCACAGGGAGGTCGGCCTTGATCGCTTGCGTGGGCGCTTGGTTTTCAACAACGCCGATCACATTCGCCGTCACCGAATTGGCGCCGTCCGGGGCGGCCAGTTCGAAATCAGAGGCCGTGAGTGACTTGCCCAGCTTTACGGTTTGTCGCGCGTCCGCAGGCCAACCGAGATGCGGGCAATCGACCAACACTTTGCCGTCTTGGGCCACCGTTTGACCGCGCGCGATGACGGTTTCAATCGGCAAGGTCGTCAAGTCTGATGTCAAAATGACATCGGCCCGGCGCCCTGGCGTCAAAGAGCCCAACTCTCGTTCGAGCCCAAAGTGGGTGGCCGTGTTGATGGTGGCCATTTGCAGCGCGATCAGAGGATCGCAGCCGCAGTCAATCGCATGGCGGACAACGCGGTTCATATGCCCGTCATTGACCAATGTACCAGAGTGACAATCGTCTGTGCACAAGATGAAGTTGCGCGGGTCGAGACCGCGTTCCGTGATCGCTGTGATCTGTGCCTGGACATCGTACCACGCGCTGCCCAGGCGCATCATCGCGCGCATCCCTTGGCGCGTGCGGGCAATCGCATCGGCTTCGGCGACACCTTCGTGATCGTCGGCTGGCCCGCCCGCGACATAGGCCGCAAAAGCAGGACCAAGATCAGGCGAGGCATAGTGACCGCCGACCGTTTTCCCAGCCCGCTGCGTCGCCGCTATTTCAGCAAGCATCTTGGGGTCGCCTGCCGTCACGCCGGGAAAATTCATCATCTCGCCCAGGCCGATGACGCCGTCCCAGCCCATCGCTGTGGTCACATCCTCCGGCGTGATTTCAGCGCCGGTGGTTTCCAACCCGGGCGCGGAGGGCGCACAGGATGGCACTTGGGTAAAGATGTTGATCGGCTGCAGCAAAGCTTCGTCGCGCATCAGCCGGACACCGGCAAGGCCCAAGACATTGGCGATTTCATGCGGGTCGTGGAAAATCGTTGTCGTGCCGTGTGGAATGACTGCTTTTGCAAACTCGGCCGGTGTCAACATGCCGGACTCGATATGCATATGACCATCACACAGGCCGGGAACCATATAACGCCCGCCGGCTTCGATAACCTGGGTCTGATCGCCGATGGTATAGCCTAGGTCCGGGCCGACGGCAGCGATCCGGCCATGCGCGATTGCAATATCATGATCCGGCAGGATTTCACGGGTGTGAACATTGACCCAAGCGCCCCCTTTGATCAGCAATTCAGCAGGCATACGTCCGGCTGCGACGGCGACGAGATCTGGGGCCACATCTGGCCATGCTGGGAAAGTGGTTTGTTCCATGACCCAAGCTTTCAAATACTGATGGCAGGCGCAAGAGGCTGCAACGCGCAATTGGCAAAAAGGGCCTGCATCCGTCCCAAAGGCGCCTGCTGACACGGGCCGGCGCAAGCGCCACGTTCCAAGAGATTGGTACAATTCTCAGGTGGACAAGCCCGCGCGGGATCGCCAGCCTGCGCCTATGGATTACGACACGATCGAAGCTGACCCGTTTGGCCGCTCTCTCTCTGGGATCGGGTTGAATTTGCTGGTCCGAGACGTTTTGGCGGAATGCGAATTCCTGAAAGAGGTTTTTGGCATGCCTGCGTTTCAACCCACCGCGGATTTTGCCATTGTGACCTATGGCACGGATGTGTTTCAGCTGCATTCAGACGGCACGTATCACAGCAACCCGCTGTTGGGATTGCTGCCTGAAAATCCGCCACGTGGTGCCGGATTGGAAATCCGTTTGTACGACACGGATCCCGACGCAGCCGTAACCCGCGCAAGGGCCTTTGGCGCGACGATTTTGCAAGAGCCTACAGACAAGCCGCATGGCCTGCGCGAGGCGTATATTCTGTGCGAGAATGGGTATGCCTGGGTGCCGTCCTGCCCGCTGGCAGGCTAATACCCCTCTGACTAGGTTGGTGTGAGGCCCGCCTCTTCTTTGACCCAGTTGGCAAAGCTCTGGGCATCGTGACGGCGGTCTGCGTTTGCGCTGACGCCGATGTAATAGGCCTCTTGCATGGGCACCCGTTCTTTGAAGGGTCGGATCAGACGGCCCTTTGCCAAAGCATCTTTGACCACGCAATCGTGCCCCATCGCAAGGCCGACACCGTTTTCGGCCGCCTCTAAGCCAAAGGCCAGGATTTGACTGTGGGTGACCGCCGGTGATGCGCCTCGGTATTGCGTTTGGTCCGACCACGCCTGCCAGGTTGTGAGCATGCCCGTGCAATACATGAGCCGGTGACGCGACAGGTCAGCATGATCCAAAGGATAATCAGGGGCGCAGACCGGATAGAATGTGTCCCACGTCAGGCGATCAAACCCTTCGGGCGGTTCTGTCTGTGACAGAAATCTGATTTCGACGTCTGCATCCTCGACCGCGCCCATCGGCTCCCAGATTGTGGTGGTCAGGTTCAGCCGAATGTCTGGGTGCCGCGCAAAGAACCGGTTCAACCTGGGTGCCAACCAACGCACAGAGAACGTGAGGTTGCATTGCACGGACAGCGTCGCGCGCATCGACCCGTCCATGATCATCCGTGTACCGCGGCCCAAGGTTTGAAAGGCGTCGCGCACCGTGGGGAGGTAATTCTTGCCCATCGCCGTCAATTCCAGACCTTTGGGACGGCGATAAAAGAGCGGTTGGCCCAAGTAACTTTCCAGCGATTTTATCTGCTGACTGACGGCGCTTTGCGTCATGTTCAACTCGCTCGCTGCGATGGTGAACGACAAATGTCGCGCGGCGGCCTCAAAGGCGCGGAGATGGTTCAACGGAGGTAAAGCGCGCAGGGCCATAAACGCACCATTAGCTGAGCTAATGCGGGAACAAAAGTTTTTTCGTTGGAAACCTTCTGGCCTTTTCGGCAACCTGCGCGCGACTCGCGATGGAGGCCGATATGAGTGTGACTGAACTAAAGCCCAACATGGATCACTGGCAGGAACGTGTGGACCTTGCCGCAGCCTTTCGTTGGACTGTGCGATTGAACATGCATGAGGCCGTGGCCAATCATTTCTCGCTCGCGATTAACGACGACGGCACCAAGTTTCTGATGAACCCAAACCAGAAACATTTTGCCCGCATCAAAGCGTCGGACTTGCTGGTTATCGACGCCAATGATCCGTCCTGCATGGAAGGGCCAGACGCGCCGGATCCAACGGCGTGGGGCTTGCACGGCGGACTGCATCGGCATTGCGCGCATGCCCGCTGCGCGATGCATGTTCATTCGCCTTATGCAACGGCGCTGGCGTCCCTTGCCGACAGCCGCCTTTTGCCGGTCGATCAGAACAGCGCGATCTTTTACAACCGCTATGTGATCGACGAAAACTATGGCGGACTGGCGTTCGAAGAAGAGGGCGAACGCTGTGCGCAACTGTTTGCGGATCCAAAGCAGAAGGTCATGATCATGGGCAACCACGGCATCATGATCATCGGAGACACCGTCGCTGAAACCTTCAATCGCATGTTCTATTTTGAACGCGCGTGCCAGACATACATCCTTGCCCTGCAAACCGGAAAAGAGCTGCGCGTCTTGTCCGATGAGATCGCGGAAAAGACCGCGCAGGAACTGGAAGATTACCCAGAACAGGATGCGCGCCACTTGGCCGAGCTGAAGGCCATCTTGGACGAAGAAGGCTCTAACTATGCCAGCTGACGCCTTTGAAATCGGGCGTGAAGGCGACAAGTGGAACCACCATCCAGGAGAGGTTCAGCTGAACCCTCTGTTTCAGTGGCCACCAAAGCCTATGGCGATCGCGCGATGGTACGCGGCCTATTGGTTGGCGGCATCGACAACGACTGTGACAATCGTTTTCGCCATTTTCGTCTTTTACGCCTTTTTGCCGCCGCTTGACGCCATGCAAGACTGGCATTGGTCATGGGTCTTGCGGGTCTATCTGGCCAATCTGATCCCACACTGCCTTTGTGCCGGGCTTTTGCATATGTGGCTTTACAAATGGCGGGCGCAGGAGAAACGCTTTAAATTCGACCCCAGGGACCAGGCGACTGACAACGGGACCTTTACGTTTCGCAACCAAGTCCATGACAATATGTTTTGGACAATTGCGTCGGGCATCACGCTGTGGACGGCCTTTCAAGCGCCGATTTATTGGGCAATGGCCAACGGCTATGCCCCTGCCATCCTATTCCCGGAAAACCCGGTTTGGTTTGTGCTGATGTTCCCCTTTCTTGTGGTGTGGTCGAGCTTCCATTTCTATTGGGTGCACCGTCTGTTGCATGTGCCGTTTTTCTACAAACGCGCCCATGCTTTGCATCACCGCAACATCAATGTGGGTCCTTGGTCGGGCATCTCGATGCATCCGTTGGAGCACATCCTGTTCTACACCAACTTTCTGATCCACTTCATCGTGCCCTCGCATCCCGTCCACGTCTTGTTCCACGGCTATATGCAATCGGTGCATCCGGTCTTTTCGCATTCGGGATTTGACCAATTGGTTGTGCGCGACAAAAAGCGGGCCAAGATGGGGGATTTCTTTCACCAGCTGCACCACCGCTACTTTGAGTGCAATTACGGCACCGTGGAGATGCCCTGGGACCGCTGGTTTGGATCGTTTCACGACGGTTCCGAAGACGCCACGACAGACACGCGGGCGCGGAAAACGCAAATGTACACCTGACGCGAGCGCGTCATTTCAAGGATAACGACTATGCAATATGGCCTGTCAGAAGAACAGGAAATGATCGTCGCGACTGTACGGTCCTTTGTGGAAAAGGAAATCTACCCGCACGAGGATGTGGTCGAGCGCACGGGCGAGGTGCCCGAAGAGATTGCGCAGGACATCAAGCAAAAGACGCTCGATCTGGGGTTTTACGCCTGCAACTTTCCTGAAAGCGTCGGCTGCGCCGGTTTGAACCACCTTGAGTTCGCCTTGGTCGAGCGGGAATTGGGGCGCGGCTCGATGGCGTTGAACCACTTTTTCGGACGCCCGCAGAACATTCTGATGGCCTGTGAAGGCGAGCAGATTGAGCGTTATTTGATGCCGGCGGTGCGTGGCGAACGGATGGACGCGCTGGCCATGACCGAGCCGGGTGCGGGCTCGGACGTGCGGGGGATGAAATGTGCGGCGGTGCGTGACGGTGGTGACTGGGTCGTGAACGGGACCAAGCATTTCATCTCGGGCGCGGAGCACGCAGATTTCATCATCGTCTTTATCGCAACGGGCGAAGACGACACGCCCAAGGGCCCCAAAAAGCGCATCACGGCGTTCTTGGTCGATCGGGGAACGCCGGGCTTTACCATCCGCGACGGATATAAATCCGTGAGCCACCGCGGCTATAAGAACATGATCCTTGAGTTCGATGATTGCCGCCTGCCTGACGCGCAAATCCTGGGAGAGGTCGACGGTGGATTTGAGGTGATGAACACGTGGCTTTACGCCACACGCATCACTGTGGCCGCGATGTCCGTTGGCCGTGCGAGACGCGCGTTCGACTATGCGCTGGATTACGCGGCAACCCGCGAACAGTTCGGCCAAAAGATCGGCAAGTTTCAGGGTGTCTCGTTCCAGCTTGCCGATATGGTGACCGAAATCGATGCTGCCGATCTGTTGACACTGGCGGCGGCGGATCGGCTGGACAAAGGCCTGCCTGCGAACCGCGAGATCGCCTCGGCCAAGCTATATGCGAGCGAGATGCTTGCGCGCGTAACCGATGCGGCGATCCAAGTGCATGGCGGGATGGGTTTGATGGACGATTATCCGCTGGAGCGTTTTTGGCGGGATGCGCGGGTCGAACGGATCTGGGACGGCACATCCGAAATCCAACGTCACATTATCAGCCGGGATATGCTGCGGGCTTTGGGCGCATGATGGGGTCGACTTGCCTGCGGCAAGCCGATCAAGGCGAGGGGCGCTGCCCCTCGCGCTCCCCGGAGTATTTTGATCCAAAAGAAGAGCTATTGCGTGCGTGATTTGAAGCGGATGTTGCACCCGGCATCGATTGCGATTGTCGGTGGGGGGGCCTGGGCCCGGGCGGTTATCCAGCAGTGCAAAGCCTTTGGGTTTGAGGGGCAGCTTTTCGTTGTGCATCCCAAGGCGGATGAGGTCGAAGGGATTGATCCGCTGCGGCGGGTCGCGGATTTGCCGGAGAGCCCGGATGCGGTGTTTGTGGGCGTGAACCGGCATGCGGCAATTGAAATTGTGCGTGATTTGGCGGCGAAGAAGGCTGGAGGGGCGATTGTCTTTGCCTCGGGCTTTTCTGAGGCGGCGGCCGAAGATGCGGCAGGGGATGATCTGCAGGATGCGTTGATCGCCGCAGCAGGGGAGATGCCCATTCTGGGGCCCAATTGCTATGGGTTTGTGAATGCGCTTGACGGGGTGCCGATTTGGCCGGACCAGCATGGCTGTGAGCGGGTCGAGAGCGGGGTTGCGATCCTCACGCAAAGCTCGAACATTGCGATCAATCTGACCATGCAGCAACGCGCCTTGCCGATTGCGTTTATGGTCACCTGTGGGAACATGGCGCAGACCAGCCAGGCGCAGATTGCGATGGCTTTGCTGGACAATCCCAAGGTGACAGCGCTTGGCCTGCATGTTGAGGGGTTTGGCGATCCGCATGACTGGCACGCGCTGGCAGAAAAGGCCTGGCGGTTGCGCAAGCCGCTGGTGGTGTTGAAGGTTGGGCGCAGTGTGCAGGCGCAGGCGGCCACGGTTTCGCACACAGCATCGCTTGCCGGAAGTGATGCGGGCGCGCAGGCGTTGCTGGATCATTTGGGCGTTGGGCGGGCCTGGGACGTGCCGACGTTTCTTGAGACGCTGAAGCTTTTGCATTTCAACGGGCCGCTGGAGGCGCCGACGGTCTCGACGATCAGTTGCTCGGGTGGGGAGGCGAGCCTTGCGGCGGACACGGGCTATGTCACGCGGTTGCAGTTTCCGCCTTTGACCGAAGCGCAGAAGCGGGATTTGGGCGCGGCTTTGGGACCGATGGTCGCTTTGGCGAACCCGCTGGATTACCACACGTATATTTGGCGGGATGCAGAGAAGATGACCCAGGCGTGGGCGGCAATGGCCGCGGCGCATATCGGGTTGACCATGAGCATCGTGGATTATCCGCGCACAGATGCGCAGGACTGGATTTGTGCCACGCAAGCGGCCTTGGGCGTGCGGGACCGAAACAAGCGGCCGATGGCTGTTGTGGCGACGCTTCCAGAGCTCATGCCGCCGGAAACAGCGGCTGAGCTGGCCGCGGGCGGTGTTGTTCCTATGCATGGCTTGACCGAGGCGATGGCAGCGGCGGATATCGCGGCGCATTTGCGCGCGCCGCTGCCCGGCCTGCCCTTTGGGTTTGGGCCTGAGCGCTTGGCAGAGCTGGTGGACGAGGTACGTGCCAAGGCCATGTTGTCGGATGCAGGCGTCAATGTGCCCGTGTCGTCAAAGAACACCAGCGCGGACGGGTTGCGGGCGCCGCTTGTGGTGAAGGGACTTGGGCTGGCCCATAAGTCTGAACATGGCGCGGTGAAATTGGGTGTGACCCACGCGACTTTGGCCGACACAATCCGCGAAATGAATGTCGAGCGGGTGCTGGTCGAAGAGATGGTCACCGATGCGGTGGCAGAGCTTTTGGTCGGTGTTTTGCGGGATCCGGCGCATGGGTTTGTTCTGACGGTTGGGGCCGGCGGGGTCATGACCGAGCTGTGGCAGGACACGCAGAGCCTTTTGCTGCCCGCCAGTCGCGACGATATTCGCGCGGCTTTGGACCGGTTGCGGATTGCGCCCCTGTTGCACGGATTTCGTGGAAAGCCTGCGGTCCAGATCGATGCCGTGCTGGACGCGATCGAGGCGGTTGGACGGTTTGTCGAAGCGCATGCTGATCGGCTGGAAGAAATTGAAATCAATCCCCTGATGGCCACTCCGAGCCGCACAGTTGCAGTGGATGCGCTGATGCGGATGGTCCCGAACAAAGGATAACACGATGTCCCCTATTCTGACGGAACGCGACGGCGCGATTTTGAAAGTGACTTTGGATCGCCCTAAGGCCAATGCGATTGATCTGGCGACATCGCGCGTCATGGGTGACGTCTTTGCGGATTTTCGGGATGACCCGGAGCTGCGCGTTGCGATCCTGACCGCGGCAGGCGAGAAGTTTTTCTGCCCTGGCTGGGATCTCAAGGCCGCTGCAGACGGAGACGAAGTGGACGGCAATTACGGCCAAGGCGGTTTCGGCGGCCTGCAAGAGCTGCGCGACATGAACAAGCCGGTGATTGCAGCGGTGAATGGCATTGCCTGTGGTGGCGGCCTGGAGCTTGCGTTGTCTGCCGACATCATCCTTGCCGCGGATCATGCGAGCTTTGCGCTGCCGGAAATTCGGTCTGGAACTGTGGCCGACGCGGCCTCGATCAAGCTTCCAAAGCGCATTCCATACCATATCGCGATGGAGCTTTTGCTGACGGGTCGTTGGTTCGACGCGGAAGAGGCGCATCGCTGGGGGCTGGTCAATGAGATCGTTGCGCAGGGGGATCTTATGGATCGGGCGTGGGAACTGGCCCGGCTGATCGCGTCTGGCCCGCCGCTGGTCTATGCGGCGATCAAAGAGGTGGTGCGGGATGCCGAGGATTCCAAATTCCAAGATGCGCTCAACCGGATCACACAACGCAAGCTGCGAACGGTGGACATCCTCTATAGCTCGGAAGATCAAATGGAAGGCGCGCGGGCTTTTGCGGAAAAACGCGACCCGGTTTGGAAAGGGCGCTAGGCTTTAACCTTGGGACTTGCGGAAGATTGCGAGGCGGGCTGTGTCCTTAGCATTGGGCCCCTGCGCGTCGTCTTTGTAGATCGGCACGTCGACAAAGCTGAGGCTCGATAATCCGGGGCGCAGGCGCTCGAACGCCTGGTCGAACCCTTGGTCGACGTAATGGGCCGCGTTGATCGACAAAACGGCCAGACCGCCGGGGCGCAACACGCGCAAGACCTCGACCAATGCGGCGGGGCCGACATGTCCGTGGGTGAATGTGCCTGAGCTGACCGCGCCCGCATAGGTGTCATCCGCGATTGGCAATCCTGCAAGAATGTCGCCGGTTATGCAGCTGTCATAGTCCCCTTTCCGGGCGGCCACGGCGAGCATCTCGGGCGAGATATCGGTTGCGTGCAAAGCGTCTATGCCGAGCGTTTTCAAAACCGCGCCGCACAAGCCTGTGCCAGCTCCGATGTCCAGCACAGGGCCTTGTCCGCCCGCATTCGCAAAGGTCTCTGCCACGCGCGCATGCAGCTCGTAGCCGTGGTCTACGACAAAACCGCTGTCATATGTTTCCGCCCAATCCCGATACAGGCGCACGGAATCGGCGGGCGTTTTCAAGTCGTAGGCTTTGCTCAGCGAAGGATCATCTGACATGCGTTTGATTAAACTGTCCGCTTGCGCGTGGCACAAGGGGCTTGTCAGCGGCGGGGCGAGGCGACAGGTAAGAGGAATGACCAAAACACTTCTTTCATTTGGCCACGGGTTTTCGGCCAAAGCGTTGACCCCGCTTTTGACAGCTCGGGGGTGGCGCGTCATCGGCACAACGCGCAGCGAAGACAAACGCGCCGCAGTGGAAGCCAGTGGCGCCGAGGCGATCGTTTATCCCGGATCGGATATCTCTGGAATGTTGGCCGATGCCACGCATCTTTTGATCTCGGCGGGACCGACCGCAGATGGCGATCCCGTTTTGAACGCCTGTGGCGACGCGATCCGCGAACGGGCGAGCGGGTTCGAATGGGTCGGCTACCTAAGCACCACAGGCGTTTATGGCGATCATCAGGGCGGTTGGGTGGACGAGGACACGCCGCTGACCCCGTCAACGCGCAGAGGCGGCTGGCGCAAAGCGGCGGAAGAGGAATGGCAAGCCATCGAGGGGTTGCCGCTGCATATCTTCCGCCTGGCAGGAATTTACGGGCCAGGTCGCGGTCCCTTTGCCAAGGTGCGCAACGGAACGGCCCGCCGGATCATCAAAGAGGGTCAGGTCTTTTCCCGTATTCATGTCGATGACATTGCCCGTGTGGTGGCCGCGTCGATAGATCGTCCAAACCCAGGCGCAGCCTATAACGTTTGCGATGACGATCCTGCGCCGCCGCAGGATGTGCTGGCGCATGCCGCCGAGCTGTTGGGCTTGCCTTTGCCGCCTGAGGTGAATTTCGAAGACGCCGACATGACCCCTATGGCGCGCAGCTTTTACGCCGAAAGCAAACGGGTGAAGAACAACCGCATCAAGGAAGAGCTGGGCGTTTCGTTGCTTTACCCGGATTACCGAACGGGGCTGGCATCCTTATTGGCCGCAGATCCGTCCTGAGGGAGGGCTTTGCCGATCAGCCAGCCAAGCGCGGCAAACGCGATCAAAAGCCCCAAGGCCAAGCCGACATTGCTTGCGTAAAAAATCAGACGCTCGGTCATTTCCATGTTGTTGAGGAACGGATACGGCAAGCCCGAGGTGACGCTGCCAGAGGGCTGGTCGCCCAGGGGCTGAAGGACGTATTCGATCCAGATGACATACGCGATGACGATCCCGCACACCGGCAGGATCGCGCGGTGGACCCGCCGGAAGGCGCGCGCGATAAAGGCCGCGTCAACGATCTGGAGCGCAGGACCAAGGGCGTGCAGATAATATTGGCGATACCAGGGAATATCGCCGCGACTGTTCACAAGATCAGGATTGATGAAAAACAGGCGCCAATACATGTAAACAACCATGACGTTCACCACAGCCGCGCAGATCGCTGTCACTTCGTGCTGTCGGGTGATGCGATGCTCGCTCAGGGCCAGCATGCGGCTGGCTGAATAGAACGACAAAAAAAGCGCCCAGATCGTCAAGAACCGAAACGGGCCTGCGGGAGTGTCATAGGGGTGGGAAACCAATTCAAAGACCGCATACCCGGCGGCAAGCAGGAAGACGATCCAGCGGTACATCAAAATCGGCTTGCTGTGGATATGCATCCCACTCTCCTGACGCGTTTTGGCCAAGGTAACGCGATGTCCTTGAACGCGCCATAGGCGTCTCAGAATGCTCTGGCGTTAGGAAGCGACCTCAGGCGCGCGCCTCTCCGATTTGCGCAACGCCCAGCACGTCCAAGACCTTGGCGACGATATGCTCGGCGTTCATGCCTGCGACATCGTACATGGCTTGCGGGCTTGCTTGATCGATGAAGATGTCCGGCAGCACCATCGAACGATAGGCAAAGCCGCTGTCAAAGACGCCTTCTTCGGCCAACAATTGCGCCACGTGGCTGCCAAACCCGCCGACGGCGCCTTCTTCAATCGTGATCATTGCGGCGTGATCTGCGGCCAGTTGCAAAATGAGATCCCGATCCAGCGGCTTGGCAAAGCGCGCGTCTGCGATGGACGGGTCTATCCCTTTTGCGCGGAGCAATTCTGCGGCCTGTTCGACCTCTGCCAAGCGGGTGCCAAAAGACAAAAGGGCGACGCGGTTGCCAGAATGGATCATCCGGCCTTTGCCGATTTCCAGCACCTCGCCTTTTTCCGGCATATCAACGCCGCGGCCTTCGCCTCTGGGAAAGCGGAAGGCGATGGGGCCGTCGTCATGGGCTGCGGAGGTCGCAACCATGTGGCACAGCTCGGCCTCATCTGCCGCGGCCATCACCGTAAACCCAGGCAGGTTCGCGAGATACGCCACATCAAAAGCGCCCGCATGCGTCGCGCCATCTGCGCCAACAAGTCCGGCGCGGTCGATGGCAAAGCGGACAGGAAGACGTTGAATGGCAACGTCGTGGACGACCTGATCGTAACCGCGCTGAAGAAACGTCGAATACATCGCACAAAATGGCTTTAACCCGCCAGCGGCCAAAGCCGCAGAAAACGTCACGCCATGTTGCTCTGCAATTCCGACATCAAAACACCGGCTGGGGTACCGTTCGGCAAAGAGGTTCAATCCAGTGCCATCGGGCATAGCCGCTGTTACGGCGCAAATCTTGTCATCCTCGGCCGCGCATCTCAAAAGCTCGCGGGCAAAAACGCTGGTGTAGCTTGGCGCGTTCGACGGAGCTTTCTTTTGCTCGCCCGTGACGACATCAAACTTGGACACGCCGTGGCCCTTGTCACGCGCCTGTTCGGCGGGGGCATAGCCTTTGCCCTTTTTGGTCATGACATGGATTAAAATCGGACCAGTGGCGCGCGCTTTGACGGTGCGCATAACGGGCAAGAGTTGTTCCATATCATGCCCGTCAATCGGCCCCAGATAGGACACGCCAAGCTCTTCGAACAATGTGCCGCCGACGGTCATTCCTTTGAGCATATCGCGCGCCCGCTTTGCACCTTCGCGGAACGGCTCGGGCAGCAGGCTGACCGCCCCTTTGGCGGCGGCTTTGATCTCTTGAAATGGCTCGCCAGCGTAAAGGCGCGACAGGTAAGAGGACATCGCGCCAACAGGCGGCGCGATCGACATCTCATTGTCGTTCAGGATGATGATCATGCGCTTTTTGAGATGCCCAGCATTGTTGAGCGCCTCGTAGGCCATGCCCGCGCTCATCGAGCCATCGCCTATCACCGCAATGGCGTCGCCCAATCCTTCGGGTACAACGCCGCCCAGATCACGCGCGACGGCAAAGCCCAAAGCGGCAGAGATGCTGGTCGAGGAATGCGCAGCACCGAACGGATCGTAAGGCGATTCAGAGCGTTTGGTAAAACCGCTCAGCCCGTTTTCCTGACGCAAGGTGCGAATACGGTCACGGCGTTCGGTCAAGATTTTATGCGGGTAACACTGATGCCCGACATCCCAGACGATCTTGTCGCGCGGAGTGTCGAAAATTGCATGCAGGGCCACGGTCAATTCAACCACGCCCAAACCTGCGCCCAGATGACCGCCTGTTTCCGAAACAGCCGAAATCGTCTCGGCGCGGACTTCGCTGGCGAGTTGCGCCAATTGCGCATCGCTGAGCGGTTTCATATCGGCGGGCCGTTGGATCGTGTCCAACAAAGGGGTGTGCGGGCGGTCAGTCATGGGTTCGCCTTTGAGGCCGTCACTTGTTTCGCGAAATCACAAAACGCGCCGTGGCGCGCAGCGTTTCCGCTTGGTCGCCGTATGTATGTAAGGCGTCACAGGCAGAGTCCACCAAATCAGAGGCGCGTCTCTTCGCCTCATCCAAACCAAGCAGCGACACGAAGGTGGCTTTTCCAGCATCCGCGTCTTTGCCGGTTGCTTTGCCAACTGTCGCCGCATCGCCGGTGACGTCGAGCACATCGTCGGCAATTTGAAAGGCCAAACCCAAAGCTTGTGCATAGGTCAAAAGGGCCGTTTCATCGGCTTGTGCAAGACGCGGGCCAGCGCAGGCAGACCATTCGATCAGGGCGCCGGTTTTGCCCCGTTGCAATTCGGTGATTTCGGCGAGGCTCAGAGGCGTCTGGGAGGTTTCGGCGGCGATGTCCAACGCCTGTCCCAAGACCATACCTTCGGCGCCGCTTGCCTTGGCGAGAGTTTGAGCCATACGCGCCCGCACGGCGCCCGATCCGACAAGATCATGGGTCACGAGGTCAAATGCCAGGGTCTGCAAAGCGTCACCCGCCAAGACAGCGGTTGCTTCGTCCCATTTGCGATGGACCGTCGGCGCGCCCCGGCGCAGATCGTCGTCGTCCATACAGGGCAAGTCGTCGTGCACGAGGCTGTAGGCGTGCAATGCCTCGATCGCGCAAGCCGGCCAGATCGCCTGATCAGCCGAGATACCGTGAAGCCGCGCACCCTCTAGCACAAGAAAACCACGCAAGCGTTTGCCGCCGCGTGTCGCATGCCCCATCGCATGCGTGATGGGAATGTCCGGCAATTCGGCCAAGACGCCGTCCATATGCGATTGAATGGCCGTTTGCGCCGCGTTCAAGCTGGCTTCGAACATGCGGCTTACATGCCTTCGACGGGTTTCAGGCCTGCTGGGTTGCCATCCGCATCAAGCGTGATCGCAGCCACTTTTTCTTCGGCTTCTTTCAGCTTGGTTTCGCAACGCGCCTTCAAAGCCGCCCCGCGTTCATACAGCTTGATTGAATCGTCCAAGGCGACATCACCGCGTTCCAACTGGCCCAGCACCTGTTCCAGTTCGGCCATTGCCTGTTCGAATGTCATCTCATCTACGGGCGTGTCACTCATGTTGCGGCCTTCATTAGTTCTTTCACATGGGCTCTGGCGCTGGTTGCCAGACCGTTCAGATCATAGCCACCTTCGAGAACCGACACCACCCGGCCATCGCACAGCGCCGCAGCTTCTTCGCAAATTCGGCGTGTCAGAGCCGCGTAATCCGACGGCGCCCAATTCAGTTGCGCCAAAGGATCGTCTTGATGCGCATCAAAACCGGCGGACAGAATGATCAGTTCGGGCCGGTGCGCGCGGAGCTTGGGGAAGGCTTTTGTCTCGTATTCCCGCAAGGCATAGACCCCGTCTGTCCCTGGCGGCAACGCCAAGTTCACCACCGTTCCGTGTGGCCCCCGCTCGGACGCGAGGCCCGTGCCCGGCCACAAAGGCACTTGCTGAGACGTGATGACCGTTGCCCGCGGATCGTCTTGCAGCAAAGCCTGCGTGCCGTTGCCGTGATGAACGTCGAAATCTATGACGGCAACGCGAGACAATCCGCAAACATCAAGCGCGTGTTTCGCGGCGATGGCCACATTGCCAAAGACGCAAAAACCCATTGGCAAAGCATGTTCCGCGTGGTGCCCAGGTGGGCGCATGGCAACAAAGGCATTCGCAGCCTCTTGGCTCAGCACCGCGTCAACTGCTGCAACCGCGCCCCCAACGGCGCGCCAAATCGCGTTCTCGGAGGTCGGGCAGAGAAACGTTTCGTCACCCAACCCTTGATCCAAGCAGGTGAAGCCTTCGGTTGGAATTTGCGCACGGATCTTGCCTGCGTATCCGGCATCGTGAACCAGGCCAATCATCTCATCCGTGCCCAGTGGCGCGTCACGCTGATCCAGACCAAGATCGGCCAAGGTCTCCAAAACGGCTTTCAGACGATCAACGCGCTCATCGTCGCGGCGCGGCGTCACGTGAAGGTGCGCATCGTCATGCGTAAAAAGAAGTGTTGTCACAATCGTTTAGTCCGGTGCCAGCATGTACCCTGCCCCACGCACCGTCTGCAGGTAGCGAGGCTGTTTCGGGTTGTCTTCGATCTTGCGCCGAAGCCGGGTAATCTGGACATCGACCGCCCGTTCCTGGGCCTGCCCCCGGTCGCGACCAAGCTCTTCGACCAGTTTCGAGCGGCTGATCGCTTCGCCGGGGCGTGCCGAAAAGATCTTCATCAGCTGCATCTCTGTCGCGGTCAGCCTCACCAGATCATCGCCCTGCCACATCTCGCCGCGTTCCATGTCATAGCGGATCGGTCCAAGCGACATCACCTTGGGGGCGGTATCCTGCGCCGTCGTGTCGGGCACGCGCCGCAGAATCGCATTGATCCGCAACAACAGCTCTTTGGGCTCGAACGGTTTGGGCAGGTAATCATCTGCGCCGGCCTCCAGACCTTCGATCCGGTTGCCGGTCTCGCCTTTGGCCGTCAGCAAAAGAATAGGCGTGCTGCTGGTTTCGCGAATGGATCGGCAGAGGCTCAGACCGTCTTCGCCCGGCATCATCACGTCCAGGACAATCAGGTCAAAGTCCAGCCCAGCAAGCACGCGACGCGCATGTTCCGCTTCGCGTGCGGCCGTCACCAGGAACCCGTTGCGCATCAGAAACTTTTTCAAAAGCGTGCGAATGCGTTCGTCGTCATCGACGATCAGCAAATGCGGGTCGGTGTGAATCATGCGCCGGTCTCCTTAAGGCGATGATACGTGCGGCGCATCTCTTGATCCATCATAGCTTCCAGAACTTTGCGGAAACCGGCCACCGCTTCGGGACCAACATCGCGAAAGGCAGCGCGCATTCTGGTGCGTTGCGCGTCGGACAAGCGGCCTTCCAAAGCGCGCCCTGCATCTGTCAGGAAAAGATGCCGCTCGCGTTTGTCGACTTTGCCAACGCGGCTTTCGACCAAGCCGTCTTCGATCAATGTCCGCAGAACCCGGTTGAGCGACTGTTTGGTGACGCCCAGAATGTTCAAAAGGTTGTTCACAGTGGTGCCAGGCGCACGGTTGATAAAGTGCACCGCTCTGTGGTGCGCGCGGCCATAGGCCATGTCCGCCAGAATGCGATCGGGGTCCGCCGTAAAGCCGCGATAGGCAAAGAACATGGCTTCGATACCCTGACGCAATTGTTCGTCTGTCAGGAACAGCAGACTCTCTCCGCTGATGGCCCCACTGGCACGCGCGTCCGTCATGCGCTTTGTCCCTCGCCCGATTTTCTTCAGTTTAAGTCAGTGTTGTTGACATTACTAGAGTGAAGCGATATCGACTCGCAGGTTTTACGCAACAAAATGTCCGAAGCGGACTAAAGGGCGCAATTTTTGCAAATCGGAGGCCGAAATGGCGGGATATGACGACAAAGACGGAAAGATCTGGATGGACGGCCAGCTGGTCGAATGGCGCGATGCCAACGTCCATATTTTGACGCATGCGATGCACTACGCCTCGTCCGTCTTTGAAGGCGAGCGTGCCTATGGCGGAAAGATCTTCAAAAGCCGCGAACATTCCGAGCGATTGAAAAAATCGGCCGAGATGATCGACTTTGAGATCCCCTATTCGGTTGACGAATTAGAGGCTGCTAAGGAAGCCGTTTTGAAGGCCAACGGGCAGTCTGACGCCTATGTCCGGGCTGTCGCGTGGCGCGGCGCTGGGGAAGATATGGGCGTCGCATCGGCCAAGAACCCGGTTCGCCTGGCAATCGCGTCATGGGAATGGGGTGCCTATTACGGCGACGCGAAGATGAAGGGCGCAAAGCTCGATATCTCCAAATGGAAACGCCCGTCGCCCGAGACGATCCCAAGCCACGCCAAGGCGGCAGGGCTTTATATGATCTGCACCATGTCCAAACATGCTGCCGAAGCCAAAGGGTGTTCCGACGCGATGATGTTTGACTATCGCGGCTATGTCGCGGAGGCGACAGGCGCAAACATCTTCTTTGTAAAGGATGGAGAGGTCCACACACCGGACCCAGATTGCTTTTTGAACGGCATCACGCGCCAGACGGTGATCGGCATGCTGAAAGACCGCCAGGTCAAAGTGCACGAACGCCACATCATGCCAGAAGAGCTGGAAAGCTTTGAACAATGCTGGCTGACAGGCACCGCTGCGGAAGTGACCCCGGTTGGACAGATCGGCGACTATAACTTTGAGGTCGGCGCGCTCACCCGTGATATCGCCGACGGCTATGAGAAGTTGGTGCGCCTGTAGGCGTGCCTGTCACCGCGTCCTATCCACCCTTAGGGTCGTTTAGGGCGCGGGCTTTGCCGCGTTTGATGCCCAGTTGGTGCTCACGCCAGATGATGATACCGCCGCCGGCCACGACGAGGCTGGCTCCGAGGATCATCGACAATGTTGGCAGCTCTCCGAAAAAGACAAACCCGATGGCGGTCGCAAAGATCAGCGACGCATAGTCGAACGGCGCGAGCATAGAGGCAGCGCCAAACCGATAGGCCGAGGTGACCAAAATCTGCGCCACGCCTCCGATCAGCCCAGCGCAGCACATCAGCGCCAGAATGCCCACGTCCGGGATCACCCACCCAAACGGCAGGGTGAACAGTGACAGGGTCGTCGCGGTCAGAGAAAAGTAGAACACAATCGCGGCGGTATGTTCTGTCTTGACCAAGGTGCGCACGTGGATCTGAACCAACCCACGGAGCAACGAGGCGACCAAAACAAAAATAGCCCCAAGCCCCGCAGCTTGGCTGAGGCCAGTGTCGCCGAGGGTTAGGCGCGGCCAGACGACGATCATCACGCCGACCAAGCCAAGCCCGACCGCTGAGATCCGATAGACGCCAACACGCTCGCCCAGCATAAAGATCGCGAGGATCACGGTAAAAATCGGTGTCGCATAGCCGATTGCCGTCACCTCGGGCAACGGCAACAAGCCCAGGCCAGCAAAGGTCAAGGCCATTGAACTGGTGCCGATAAGACCGCGCCAAACATGGCCCATCGGGCGCTTGGTGATCAGAGCTTCGCGCAGCTCTCCGCGTTGCCAGATCCACAATACGATCACCGGCATCGCGCAGAGCGAGCGAAAGAAAACCGCCTGGCCCGCTGGGACCGTTTCGACAGCGGCCTTGATCATGGCACCCATCACGATGAACAGAAAGATCGCCACCAGCTTGAGACTGATGGCGAGAGATGGGCGATGGGCGATGGCCGGATCTTGCATACGTCCGGTCTGCGCCGCCTGCGCCAAGAATTCAAGGCATGGCCGCTATGCGTGCGAAGGGATCAGACTTTGACCCGTTCGGACTTTGGGTCGTACATCGGCTTCAACGACGCCTCTGCTGCGACGCGGGTTCCGCAGACATCGATCTCGTAGCTTGATGCGAGAACCTCGGCCGCCGTTTCACCTGCGCAAGGCACATACCCAAGGCCGACCGCAGCACCCAGATGGTGCCCATAGGCCCCCGAGCTGAGGTAGCCGACGATCTCACCATCCCTGACGATCGGCTCATTGTGATAAAGCAGCGGCTCTGCGTCCTTGAGCTTGAACTGCACAAGGCGTGTGTTCAGCCCAGTTTCCTTTTTGCGCAGAACGGCGTCGCGTCCGATAAAGTCCGGCTTGTCGGTTTTGACGGCAAAGCCAAGTCCGGCCTCTAGCACGTGATCTTCGCAGGTGATGTCATGCCCAAAGTGGCGGAAGCCTTTTTCGATGCGCGCGCAATCCATCATATGCATGCCGCAAAGCTTTAAACCCAGGTCGCGGCCCGCCTCATAAAGCGTCTCGAAGGCATGGCCTGCCATGTCAGAGCTGACGTAGACTTCCCAACCCAATTCACCCACATAGGTCACGCGGTGAACACGGGCCAAGCCCATGCCCAAATCGATGTCCTGAGCGGTGCCAAAGGGGTTTGCGTCGTTCGAAAAGTCCGCAGGCGAGACGGCTTGCATCAATGCGCGGGCATTTGGTCCCATGACAGCCAAGACACCCTCGCCAGCCGTCACATCCGTGATCACGACGGCAAAGTCGCCAACATGCCGTTGCATCCAGGTTTGGTCGGCCAGACGGGTGGCGGCGGGTGTCACCACAAGATACGCGGTTTCGGACAGGCGCGTGACCGTCACGTCCGCCTCAATCCCCCCATTTCGGTTCAGAAACTGCGTGTAAACGATCTTGCCGATCGGCACGTCATATTGGCCACCGCCGACATAGTTCATGAACGCCGTGGCATCTGGGCCTTCGACCCGCAATTTACCGAACGAGGACATATCATACATGCCGACATTCTCACGGATCGCACGATGTTCTTCGGCGACATTGTCAAAGAAGTTCTGGCGCTTCCAGGAATAGGCATATTCGGGGGTCTGACCTTCTTTTGCGAACCAATTGGCGCGTTCCCAACCGGCCAGCTCGCCCATGACGGCGCCGCGCTCGATCAAGTGGTGATGGAAGGGCGTCCGCCGCACACCGCGCGCGGTGTCTTTTTGGCGGTAAGGGAAATGGTCTGCGTAAAGCAGGCCCAAAGCTTCGGTCGCGCGATCAACCAGATAGGTTTTGTTGCCTTGGAAAGGTTGCATGCGCGAGATGTCGACATCGCCAAGATCAAAGGGCTTTTCCCCGTCTTCCATCCACTGCGCCAAAGCCATGCCGGCGCCGCCAGCCGACTGGATCCCGATCGAGTTAAAGCCACATGCGACCCAAACGTTGTCCATCTCGGGTGCGAGGCCCAAGTGATAGGCATCGTCTGGGGTAAAGCTTTCTGGTCCGTTAAAGAATGTCTGGATGCCCGCCTCGGCCAGCATCGGCATTCGGTTCACTGCGTATTCCAGGATAGGTTCAAAGTGATCAAAGTCTTCGGCCAGCTGGTCGAATTCAAAATCATCGGGGATGCCGTTGGTCGCCCAGGGTTTCGCGTTTGGCTCAAACGCGCCCAACATCATCTTGCCCGCGTCTTCTTTGTAATAGGCGCATTCATCCGGCACCCGCAGCACAGGCAATTGACCCAAGCCTTTGATAGGCTCTGACACGATGTAGAAATGCTCGCACGCCTGCAGCGGAACGTTGACGCCCGCCATTTTGCCAACGTCCCGTCCCCACATACCGGCACAGTTTACGATATGATCGCAGGTGATGTGCCCTTGGGTGCCCTCTTCATCGACCCAATCAACACCGGTAACCCGGCGGCCTGTTTTGGAGATGCTGGTGACTTTGACACGCTCTTTGACGGTCGCGCCCATGTTGCGCGCGCCGCGCGCCATTGAAAGCGCGATGTTCCCAGGGTCGCCTTGGCCATCGAGAGGCAAGTAAACGCCGCCAGTTACATCCTCGACATTGAGATGCTCGTACCGTGCTTTGACTTCGGCCGGACTGATTTCTTCGACCTCGACGCCAAAGGCCCGCGCCATCGCCGCCTGACGATGTATCTCTTCCAGCCGCTCGGATGTCAGGGCCGCGGTGATCGAGCCGACCCGTTTGAAACCGGTGGCCACGCCTGTTTCTGCCTCAAGGCCGCCGTAGAGTTCTTGGGAGTACTTGGCGAGTTTCGTCATGTTCGCCGTCGCGCGCAGCTGTGCGATCAGGCCAGCGGCATGCCATGTGGTGCCAGAGGTGAGGGCTTTGCGTTCCAACAGAACGATGTCTTTCCACCCCAGTTTGGCAAGATGATACGCGACGGAGCATCCAACGACGCCTCCTCCGATGATGACTACGCGGGCAGATGTGGGCAGGTCGGTCATGGGTAAGCCTTTGGATTTGAAAGCGGCAACATGTTGGGTTCAGGCGCTAGATCAGGATGTGGCCAGCGGCGGCGGCTTGGCGGGCAATTTCGCGGATATGTGCCGGTCCAACCTCACAACATCCGCCAATCAATGTGGCGCCCTGTTCGATCCAGCGCATCGCATGTTCAGCGTAGATGGTTGGTGACAAATCCTGACGGGCAGACAGCGCTGCAACCGTTGTGCCGCCCTTAATGAAAGCGTCTTCGATTTTCGTGAAACCATTCGCATAGGCCCCGAAAGCAGGGCCAACCGTGGCCAGAACATCAAGCGCTGCCGGAATGGCCTCGGGCACCGAGCAATTGACGAGCAAGGCGTCAGCCTCTGAGACGCGTTGGAGCGCATCTTCCAGCCGCTCTCCTGATCGCAGCAAAGTGCCATCGGAGTCGTTCAGCGTGAACGCGAGCCAGACGGGTTTGTCCGTTGTCCGACCAGCGGCAAGCGCGGCCTGCCCGGCGAGGCAAGAGGGCAGTGTTTCAAACAGCAAAACATCTGAGCGAGGCGCGATCAGTCCGGCAACCTCGGCATAAAGCTGGGTCGAAACCTCCAGATCGGGGTACAAATCGGCCCGGTAGCTCGCGCCAAGCGGCCCGATCGAACCAGCGACACGACCCATGCCGCGCACGGCGTCGGCTTCGGCCATCGCAGCGTGCAGCAAAGCTTCGAACTGATGCTCCAACTCGGCAACAGGCTGGCCGTCCGATGCGTAATGGTTTGAGCCACTCCGCAAACGGTCGCGATGGATTGCATAGGTGTTCGTGGTGGCAACAGTCGCGCCTGCCTCGGCGAAATCCTTATGGATTTCTCCGACCAAGCCCGGAAAATCCATCATCACTTGGGTCGACCAAAGCGGGGTCGGGTTATCTCCGGCGCGGTGGATCAGCTCTTGGCCCATGCCACCGTCTAACAACGTGATTTCTGCCATTTTGACTAAGCCGCGTATTGGTCTTGGACCGGCGCCAGGGCTTTTGACCCGGCGCCATTCCAAAGCTCGGGTTAGGCGCGCAAACGCGCGTTTTCGGGATCCCACAAGGGTTGATCAGGTTGCACGATTGCTTTGCGTCTGTGGCCAAAGATGTCGATCTCAAGCTCTGTGCCCGGAACGGCCAAATCTGTACGCACCAGACCAAGCGCGATGGACGCATTGACGCGATACCCCCAGTCGCCCGACGTCGTCTCGCCCACGATGGCATCGCCATGCCAGACGGTCGACATATACGGGGCATCCTGATCACCCGCATCGACGATCATCGTCACAAAGCGCTTTTTGCTGCCCTGCTGTTTCTCGTTCATCAATGCAGCTTTGCCGGGGAAGTCCTGTGGCTTGTCGAGTTTGACAAAGCGGTCCAACCCCCCTTCGAAAAGCGTGTAGTCCGTCGACAGATCGCCTTTCCAAGCGCGGTAGCCTTTTTCCATCCGCAGAGAGTTCAGGGCATACATGCCAAACGGCGTAGCACCGGCTGCGACAATCGCCTCGTAAATGGCGGGCATGCTGTCGTTCTCGGCGTGGATTTCCCAGCCAAGTTCGCCGGCGAAAGACACTCTGAGAAGAGCAGCCCATTCGCCAGAAACTTCGGTTTCCTGAAAGCTGAGCCAAGGCAACGACAAATCCGCTTGTGTCAGGCCCGACAAGAGCTCGCGCGATTTGGGTCCGGTGACGATCAACGTCGACATTCGGGTTGTCCAGTCTTCGAAAGAAAGGCTTCCGTCTGCGGGCAGGTTGTTGGTGATCACGTCGCGGTCGTGCCACTGAGCACTTGCCGCTGTGACCAGCACAAACTGGTCCTCGGCCTCGCGCGTGACGGACATCTCGGTCAGGATACGTCCGCGGGCATCGGCAAAATAGACCAAGCCAACGCGGCCGATCTTTGGCAATGCTCCGGTCACCTGGCTGCGCAGCCATTCGTCTGCACCGGGGCCCGCGACCTTGAACCGGGAGAAGCCCGGCAGATCAAGCACGCCTACGCCGTCGCGAACGGCTTCGCATTCTTCTTTGACGCGCTGCGACCACGCGCCGGCGCGATCCCAGGTTTGCGTTGCTTCATGTGAAAGATCGTCACCGTCTTTTGCGAACCAATTCGCGCGTTCCCAGCCGTTGTAGGCGCCCATGACCCCACCGGCTGCGACGACCTTGTCATGGACGGGCGACAATTTCCGATCCCGCGCCGCTGGCCATTCGTGATGCGGAAAGTGCATGGCGTATTCGTGGCCATAGACCTCCATCGCCTTTTGGTTGCAATAGTCCTGATCCGTGTAATCCGTGTACCGGCGCGGATCGACGGCCCACATATCCCATTCGGTTTGACCCTCGGTGATCCACTCGGCCAGAACTTTGCCAGCGCCACCGCCTTGAGTGATGCCAAAGGTAAAGACACAGGCCTCGTAAGCGTTTGGCACACCCGGCATCGGGCCAATCAACGGCAAACCGTCGGGCGCATAGGGGATTGGCCCGTTGATCACACGGTTGACGCCGACGCTGCCCAGGATTGGCACACGCGCCATCGCGTCTTCGATGTACCATTCCAGCCGTTCCAGATCGTCGGGATAAAGCTGAAAGCTGAAATCTTCGGGCATCGGATCGTCAGGCGTGATCCAATGCGCCTTACAATTCCGCTCGTATGGGCCAAGGTTCAGCCCATGCTTGTCCTGGCGCAGGTAGTACGAGCTGTCGACGTCCCGCAGCAGCGGGATCTTGCGACCGTTTTCTTCGGTCCAGGCTTTTAGCTCGGGGATCTCTTCGGTCAGAAAGTACTGATGGCTCATGGTGGCCATTGGCACCGTGCGCCCACCGTAGGGCTTGAACCATTCTCCAACCCGCTGGGCATAATAGCCGGCCGCGTTGACGACCTTTTCGCAACGGATGTCGCCCTTGTCCGTGTGAACGATCCACTCGCCATTGTCGCGGGAAACGCCAGTCGCAGGGGTGAAACGCAGGATCTTTGCCCCCATTTCCCGCGCACCTTTGGCCAAAGCTTGGGTCAATTGCGCGGGATCGATGTCACCATCATCGGGATCCCACAGACCGCCTTTTAGGTCATGCGTTTCGATGAACGGATATGCATCTTTGATGTCGGTCAGCGACATCATTTCCAGATCCATACCTTGATACCGCCCCATCGACCGCGCACGCTCGAACTCCATCATGCGTTCGTCAGAATGCGCCAAACGGATAGAGCTCGTGACGTGATAGTTCATCGGATAGTCGACCTCTTCCGCGAGGCCAGCGTAAAGCGACAGCGAATAGCGCTGCATATTCATGACGGCCCAAGAGGTTGAGAAACTTGGGCAATTGCCCGCGGCATGCCATGTCGAACCAGCCGTCAGCTCGTTTTTTTCCAACAGGACACAATCAGTCCAGCCAGCCTTGGCCAGGTGGTAGAGGCCCGAGGTGCCGACGACGCCGCCGCCGATAATGACAACCCGCGCAGTTGTTGGGAAATCGCTCATCTGTGATTAGTCCTCTCGCTGTGGAACATCGTCCAATATGGAATAGTAATCGCCCTTGAAGGCGGTGAAGATGTGCTTGCCGATCTGCAAGCCAGTCGGTCCGTCGATGGCGCCCATCGAAAAACTGGTGAATGGTTCGGCGTCGGCCTTCCAAAAGAGAAAGCAACCGCAATTCGGGCAAAACCCGCGTTTGGCGGTTGGGCTGGCCCGGTACCAACGGACGTCGCCGGAAATCTTGAGGTCGCCGTCCTGCACCGTGCTGCTGGCCCAGTGATGACCGGTTTGCTTGCGGCATTGGCCACAGTGACATGCCGCGACGGTCTCGCGCGGGCGCGTCACCGTAAAGGTCACTGCTGCGCAATTGCAGCTTCCGCTGAGGGTTACATCCGCCATGTGCGTCAATAGACCGGCGGCGCGATAACCCACACGGCAACGGCGGGTTCTTCGAAAGGGTTCATCCAGCGAAACGGCTCGCCGCGCACGCGAAAGCTATCGCCAGTTCGAACGGTAAAGGTTTTGCTGCCGATCTCTAGGTTGAGACGCCCGGAAATCATGTAGCCGACCTCTTGGGTATCGCGCTGGGTTGGTTCGGTGATGCGGGCGCCCGGCTCAAAGGTCGAGATCAGCATCTCGAAATCGTCCGTCAGATCGGGCGACAAGAGCTCTTCCACCAATCCGGCGACCCGAGAGCCGATGGGCCGTCTTGCCGCGCGGCGCACAACATAGCCCGTTTCATCCGCCGTCGCAGCCTCGTGCCGAAAGAGCGTCGACAGCGACACGTCCAGCTCTGCTGCAATGATCTTGAGATCCGAGACGGACGGATTGCTTTTGTCCCGCTCGACCTGGCTGAGCCAACCGACGGACCGATCAACCTTTTCGCTGAGCTCTTGCAACGTGTAACCACGCGCCTTTCGCAGCGCGCGCAAATCGGCACCGAGACTCGAAGCAAACGCGGGATCAACATGCAGCATCGTGAAAAATCCTCTCAGATTTTCACGATGCCAATCAGATGTGAAAAATCAAGTGATTTTTTCACCGAGTGAAGAAAACACTCTCCAAAATTGAACCAAGCGCCTCTGCATCAGCGGTCGTAAAGGCGTCTGGTTGATCGCTGTCGATATCAAAGACCGCAATGATCGCCCCGGATTGGTCAAAAACGGGAATCACCAACTCCGATTGAGTGGAGCTTGCACAGGCAATGTGACCTTCAAAGGCGTTCACATCCGGGACAAGCTGGACCTCTCCGCTGCGCGCAGCGGCGCCACAAACGCCTCGGTGAAACGGTATTTGCAAACAGCCATGCCCGCCTTGATACGGCCCGATCTTGAGCAGTTCGGGTTCTGTCACCCGGTAAAACCCCGTCCAGTCGAACCGGTCATCTGCGTGGTGAACTTCGCACGCGACGGTGGCCATCAAGGCCACCTGATCCGTTTCACCATCCGTGAGCGCGGCAACCGATTGTGCCAACGCCCGATAATCCACGCGCGCCACCGGCTTAGACCCGTTCAATGGCAATCGCAGTTCCTTCACCACCGCCAATGCAAATGGCTGCCACACCGCGCGTCTTGCCGCGTTTTTCCAAGGCATTGAGCAAGGTGACGATGATCCGAGCTCCCGAAGCTCCAATCGGATGGCCCAATGCGCAAGCGCCACCGTTGACGTTTACGATGTCATGAGACAGCCCCATTTCTTGCATGAACGCCAAAGGCACGACCGCAAAGGCCTCGTTGACCTCCCAAAGATCGACGTCGTCTTTGCTCCAACCGATCTGGTCCAACAGCTTCTCGGCGGCGGGAACGGGTGCTGTTGTAAACCAGCCGGGCGCCTGAGCGTGGCTGGCGTGACCGACGATCTTGGCCCGCACGGACAAGCCCTGATCCTCCGCCGCCTCGCGGGACGCGAGAACCAGCGCCGCTGCACCGTCCGAAATAGACGATGCATTCGCCGCAGTGACCGTTCCGCCATCCCGGAAGGCCGGTTTCAAGTTCGGAATTTTTTCCGGCCGCGCATTCTTGGGCTGTTCATCAGCCGTAATCTGCACAGCGCCTTTGCGTGTCTTGATCTCAAGCGGCGCGACCTCGCCGTCAAAAGCACCGCTTGCCTGCGCCTCTGTCGCCCGGCTGAGCGAGGCAAGAGCGTATTCGTCCTGAATTTCGCGCGTGAACTGGTATTTTTCAGCACAATCTTCGGCGAATGTCCCCATGAGGCGGCCTTTGTCATAGGCGTCCTCGAGACCATCAAGGAACATGTGATCGACAACCTGGCCATGCCCCAAACGCGCGCCTTCGCGCATCTTGGGCAACAGGTAAGGCGCGTTTGTCATGCTTTCCATGCCACCAGCAACCATCACCGCTGACTGGCCCAGCGCGATCTGGTCATACGCCATCATCGCCGCCTTCATCCCAGAGCCGCACATCTTGTTCAGCGTGGTGGCAGGGACGTCTTCGCCAAGGCCCGCTTTGAAGCCTGCTTGCCGCGCTGGGGCTTGCCCTTGCCCTGCAGGCAAAACGCAGCCCATCAGAACTTCGTCAACGGTTTCAACGCCTGCAGCTTTCATCGCGGATTGAATAGCCGCGCCACCCAGCGTCGGCGCATCCAACGTACCCAACTCGCCCTGGAACCCGCCCATTGGCGTGCGCGATGCACCGGCGATTACGACCTCTTTCATGCGTATCCCTTCCTGGTTTCAAAAACCGATTGGTAAGACTTTGTGCCTAGACACGGCATTGCCAATCAAAATGCAAGAGGTCGCTCATGGAATTGCAAACGACGCAACACGCCGGTGTGCTGGTCGTTTCGGTGCCCGAACCACGCATCGACGCGTCCTGCGCGATCGGTTTCAAGGACGCGATGCGCGCCGCGACCGCCGATGGGCCATCGGTGGTCCTGCTGAACCTCAGCGCGGTCGAATTTATCGACAGCAGTGGTTTGGGCGCCATCGTCGCATCGATGAAGGCCTTGGGCCGCAGCCGTCAAATGGCCCTGGCCGGGCTCAACCCCACTGTGGACAAAGTGTTCCGCCTCACGCGAATGGATGCCGTTTTCAAACTGTTCCCCACTATGGAAGACGCCGAAATCGCGTTCGACATGAACGCAGGAACAAAGGCGGGCTAAACATGGCCGAAACTTCCGGCGTTCTGGTCCTTAGCATCCGCGCTGACGAAACGGCTGTCCGCGGTGCCCTGGATATGTTCCTGGCCAATCTTGAGCCGTTGAAACTAACCGCAGAAGACAGCGCGCGTGTTGAAATCGTTATGGCCGAAGCGCTCAATAACATTATTGAGCATGCCTATGCGCCACCAAACCACCCCGGCCCCATCAACGTATTTTGCCAGCAAGTGGATGATGGATTGCACATCCGCATCGTGGATCATGGCCGCGCAATGCCCGGGCACAAAACCCCGTCAGGAACCCTGCCCCCGATCAACGTCGATGTCATGGACTTGCCCGAGGGTGGGTTTGGCTGGCACCTCATCAAACGCTTGGCCAAAGACGTTCAATATCAACGCACCGATCGGATGAACGTTTTGAACCTCAGGTTGGCTGTCTCGACGGTGTAGGGGCCCAAATTCGCAAAAGTGCCTTGCCACCACCACATTGTTGCCCGCTTTGATAGGCAAAACTTCGCTTGTAGCTGCATATGGCTTCCCTCGGTGTCACGCGTCATAGCCCCCACCCAGTGCGTGGCACCGAGGACTTATTCTGCTTTTATGCACATTGAACTTCCCGCGCACCTGTCTAGGTTCCCCGTTCACAAGGCTCGGAGGACATATGCGCGATTTTCACTTTCCAGGACGCTCGCCTGTTTATGCAACAAACGGAATGTGCGCGACCTCGCACCCTCTGGGCGCGTCAACGGCCATTGATGTTCTAAAGCGCGGTGGAAACGCGATGGATGCGGCGATTGCTGGCGCCGTCATCCTGGGGATATGCGAACCCCAGATGACGGGCATTGGTGGCGATTGCTTTGTGCTCTGGCGCGACGCGGGCAGTGACAAAGTACGCGCACTGAACGGATCGGGCCGCGCACCCGCCGCCCAAGACGCCGCCACTTTGCGCGCAGAAGGGCATACGCATGTCCCCAAACGCGACGCCCAGGCCGTTACGGTTCCAGGGGCCATCGATGCCTTTTGCACGTTGGCCGATCGGGTCGGGACACTCGGCATCGACGCCCTGCTTGCGCCCAGCATCGCGGCGGCAGAAGAAGGTGTCCCTGTCGCCCCGCGCGTCGCCTTTGACTGGATTGCGGATTCCAAAGCGCTGCAGGGCGCGGCGCTCAGCGACTACATGTTGCAAGGCGCTGTCCCGCAACCCGGCCAGATCTTCCGCGCGCCCAAGCAGGCCAACGCCTTGCGCGCAATCGCCAAAGACGGCCGCGATGGGTTCTACGCAGGCGATGTCGCCGCGGACATGATTGCATCATTGCGAGCCGCGGGAGGTCTGCACACCGAAGATGATTTCGCCAAAACAGCCTGCACCTTCACCGACCCGATCGGAGGGACCTACAAGGGCGTCGAATTGCTGGAACATCCGCCAAACGGACAGGGCGCGACCGCCAATCTGATGCTGAACATGCTGACGCATTTCGACATCGGCGCGATGGACCCACTTGGCGCCGACCGTGCGCATATCGAAGCCGAAGCTGCGAAACTTGCTTATGACGCCCGCAATCGCTTTATCGCGGATATGGATACCACAACGCGTCTGGCTCATATGCTGGATCCGAAGACTGCGGAACAATTGGCCGCGTTGATCGATCCCAAACGGGCAATGGACGCCTCATTGCCGGGTGCCGAATCTGTGCACAAAGACACGATCTACATCACGGTTGTTGATCGGGATGGCATGGCTGTGTCGCTGATCTATTCGATTTTCAATGGCTTTGGCTCTGGCATCTCGTCCGACAAATACGGGATCCTGTTCCAAAACCGTGGTGCAGGCTTCACACTTGAAGAAGGCCACCCCAACGAATTGAAGGGGGGCAAACGGCCGATGCACACGATCATCCCAGGCATGCTGTGCGACAATGGCACGCCCTATATGCCATTCGGCGTAATGGGGGGCGCGTACCAGCCAAACGGTCATGCGCGCTTTGTCTCAAACCTTGTCGACTTTGGCATGGACGCGCAGAGCGCCATCGACGCGCCCCGCGCGTTCTCGGACGCGGGTCGGATGAAGGTCGAACGCGGCTATAGCGACGCTGTTCGCGCTGATCTGGCCGAGCGAGGGCATGACGTGGTGATCCCCGACACGCCTATCGGCGGCGCTCAGGCGATCAACATGCGATCCGACGGTGTGCTGGAAGGCGCTTCTGATCCCCGCAAAGACGGGTGCGCGCTGGGATACTGATCAGTTCAGCTGAAAATGCAGCGGATAGGCGCCGTCTTCGAACGGGCCAAAGAGATCAGGGATATCGGGATGGTCGACCGGCTCTCCCGAGTAATCCGCGACAAGGTTCTGCTCGGACACATACGCCACGTAATAGCTGCTCTCGTTTTCGGCGAGCAGGTGGTAAAACGGCTGTTCCTTCACGGGGCGGCTGTCTTCGGGGATGGCTTCGTACCATTCCTCGGTATTTGCAAATTCGGGATCAACATCAAAAACCACGCCGCGGAACGGGTGCTTCTTGTGGCGAACCACCTGACCCAAATGATATTTCGCGCGTAGTGTATTCATAACATTGCAGCCCCTACCGGACGTGCCTACACGGGGAAAGACCCATTTGTCTATT
>CAZYQC010000027.1:0-14328 GCA_964649815.1 uncultured Rhodobacterales bacterium
TTTGTCACCGCCGGAGAGCTGTCTGCCGGGCATGCCCGCGCGCTTATCACGTCGAGTGACCCTTTGGGATTGGCCCGTAAAGTCATAAAAGATGGACTTTCGGTGCGAGCGACCGAAACTTTGGTGAAATCCTCTGACGACTCAAAAACGCTGGCCACGAAGCGAACGCCAGTTGAAAAGGACGCAGATACCAAAGCTTTGGAAGGCGATTTATCGGCAGCATTGGGCCTCAAAGTCGACATTGCGCACAAGCCTGGATCAGACGGTGGCACGTTATCGCTGACGTATAAATCGCTTGAGCAGTTAGATGATCTATTGCGACGGCTCTCGGCAGACTAACCCGTCATCCAGTTAGCAGCTTAGCGATCACTGCATTCAACACGGCAAAGCCGGATTTGGTCGCGGAAATCGTATGGCCTGACACGTCAACAAGACCCAATTCCTGCAGATCAGAGACTGTTTCTGGTGAAATAGGGTTACCGGTCAAACGCTCAAACCGTCGCAGATCAACACCAGAAACAAGTCGCATCCCCATAAGCAAAAACTCACTGCCTTGGTCCTCGAGCGTGAGAACTTGGTGCGGTACATCCCGTTCCCCACGCAACCACAATTGCGGGTGCCGCGTCTGTTCCGTCGCGCGTTTTGATCCGTTGCGGGTCAAACGCCCGTGCGCGCCGGGACCGATACCCAGGTAGTCGCCGTACCGCCAATAAATCAAATTGTGCTTGGAATGCGCTTGGTCAGCAGCGTGGTTTGACACTTCATATGCGGGTAACCCGCGATCAGAACACAGAGCCTGCGTCAGCTCGTACATATCCGCGCCCAAGTCGTCAGAAGGTAAACCCAAGAGCTTTCCGGCTTTGTAACGATCCCCGAACGCAGTGCCATCTTCAACCGTAAGTTGGTAAAGCGACAGATGATCAACAGCCAAATCAAGCGCGCAGTTCAATTCCCGTTCCCAGTCCGACAAAGTTTGATCCTGCCGGCCGTAGATCAGATCGAAACTCACCCGATCAAAGTGTCCACGCGCTACATCAAACGCGGCCAACGCTTCTTGCGCAGAATGCAACCGCCCCAACCGCTTTAGGTCATCATCTACTAACGCTTGAACGCCCATCGAGACCCTGTTCACCCCACCCGCCCGAAATGCGGCGAACTTGCTCGCCTCTACAGACGTTGGGTTTGCCTCAAGTGTCACTTCGATGTCGTTCGCCAAAGGCCAAAGCGCAGAGATTTGGTCCAAAACAGCTGAAACAGTCCCTGGTTCCATCAAGCTGGGGGTACCGCCGCCAAAGAACACGCTTTGCACGACACGTTTGCCCGTGATGGCGAAACCGCGCTCCAATTCCTCCAAATACGCAGCCCGCCAAGCGGCGTGATCGATAAACGAAGCGACATGGCTGTTGAAATCGCAGTAAGGGCATTTGGCCGCGCAATAGGGCCAATGGATATAAATCCCGAACCCGCCGATTTCCCAGTCTTCAGGCAAAGCACGCATTGATCAGTTTGGAGAACGAATCCGCCCGGTGACTGATCTTATTTTTTGCGTCAAAGCTCATCTCGGCAAAGGTTATGTCGTAGCCATTTGGCATAAACATCGGGTCATATCCATGACCCAACGCCCCGCGCACAGGCCAGACCAACTGTCCCTCGACAAAGCCCTCGACATGTTCTTCATGACCATCAGGCCAGACCAAGACAAGCGTAGACACAAAACGCGCCTTGCGCGGGTGTGCTACGTTTTTCTCTTCCAACAGACGATGTGTCTTTTCCATCGCCATCATGAAATCCCGCCCGTTTGGCGTTTCGGCCCAATCGGCGGTGTAGACGCCCGGTGCACCATCAAGCCCTTCGACTTCAATGCCGGAATCGTCGGCTAGGGCAGGTAAGCCCGTCGCTTGCATGGCAGCATTTGCTTTGATCCTGGCATTGCCCAGAAACGTGATTTCCGTTTCCTCCGGCTCTGGCAAACCATGCGCAGCGGCGCCAACCACGCTGACACCATATGGCTGGAAAAGATGCTCCATCTCCTCCAGCTTGCCCGCGTTGTGCGTGGCAATCAAAAGCGTGTCTTGCGCGAACTTTCGACTCATTCGGCAGCGGCTTTTTGCAGCGCGGCAAGCTCTCCGGCACCTTTGGTGGCAAGGTCCATCAGCTGATCCATCTCTGTCCGCGAAAAGGTCGCGCCTTCGGCACTCATTTGCACTTCAATCAGGCGTCCTGTGCCGGTCATGACGAAATTGCCATCAACACCTGCTTCGCTATCCTCTGGGTAGTCTAGGTCCAAGACGGGTTGGCCAGCGTAGATGCCGCAGCTGACGGCTGAAACCGGCTCGCCAAGTGGGTCGCTGACCACATCGCCCGCTTTCATCAGCGCGT
This sequence comes from uncultured Rhodobacterales bacterium, assembly GCA_964649815.1. Classification (GTDB taxonomy): domain Bacteria; phylum Pseudomonadota; class Alphaproteobacteria; order Rhodobacterales; family Rhodobacteraceae. Next base: position 2,380 of record CAZYQC010000027.1, read on the forward strand.
TCACAGCAAGGCGCAGCGCGACCCAACCGCCGGTGATAGACGCGCAGCGCGTGCCGCCATCTGCTTGCAGAACATCACAATCGACCGTAATTTGCCGTTCGCCCAAAGCCACCCGATCAACACCAGCCCGTAAAGACCGACCGATCAACCGCTGAATTTCCACCGTTCTGCCACCCTGTTTTCCCGAGGCGGCTTCGCGCCGCATCCGCGTGTTGGTGGCCCGTGGCAGCATGCCATATTCTGCGGTGACCCAACCCAAGCCGGACCCCTTGATGAAGGGCGGCACACGATCTTCGATTGTTGCGGTACACAACACGTGCGTGTCGCCAACCTTGATCAACACACTGCCTTCGGCATGTTTTGTGAAACCTGTTTCGATTGAAACAGGACGCATTTCGCTTAAATCTCTGCCAGAAGGGCGCATGATTTGTCCTTTCACTTTGAACCCGGGATACAGGTCGCCCGTGGATGGTTGCAAGCCACATTGACCTTTGTTTTGCCAGCGATTTGAATTGCACCCATGTCTGACACGTCGCACATGCTCGAAGAACTGAATGACCGCTCGCGCGAGGTCTTCCGCCGCGTGGTCGAAGGTTATCTGGAAACGGGCGGGCCTGTGGGAAGCCGGACGCTGACCCGCGATTTTAGCGAAAAGGTCAGCGCAGCCACCATCCGCAATGCGATGCAAGACCTGGAGTTCATGGGTCTTTTGGACAGCCCGCATGTGAGTGCCGGTCGTATTCCCACGCAATTGGGATTGCGGATGTTTGTCGATGGCATTCTCGAGCTTGGTATGCCCGAGATCACGGACCGAGCAGCCATTGATGCAACGGTGGATGCATCCGAAAACGATGTGACGGGCTTGCTGGATCGTGTCGGATCGGCCTTGTCCGGCGTTACGCATGGGGCGTCCCTTGTGCTGACGCCCAAACAAGAGGCGCCGATTCGGCATATCGAATTCGTGTCACTGGCGCCGGACCGTGCGTTGGTCGTTTTGGTGTTCGCGGACGGGCATGTCGAAAACCGATTGTTCGCGCCTCCGCCCGGTCAAACGCCATCTTCCATGCGCGAAGCGGCCAACTTTCTTAACGCTTTGATCGAAGGCAGAACCCTCAGCGAAGTTGGCGTGGTCATCGAGCAAGAGATCGCCTCGCGGCAACAAGAGCTGGACAGCCTCGCCCGGACCCTTGTCGAAAGCGGCATGGCGGTCTGGACTGGTGACCCCGACGGCTCTGAGCGTTTGATCGTGCGCGGGCGCTCGAATCTCTTGGAATCAACTGTCGAAGACGCCGAGCTCGAACGGATCCGAACGCTGTTTGATGACCTCGAACGCAAGCGCGACATCGCCGATTTCCTTCAACTTGCCGAAGAAGGCGAAGGAGTCCGCATTTTCATAGGCAGTGAGAACAAACTTTTCTCACTTTCGGGTTCCTCTTTGGTTGTCTCTCCTTATATGAACGCGGACCGTAAGATTATTGGTGCCGTAGGAGTGATTGGTCCGACGCGTCTGAACTATGGACGTATCGTGCCAATTGTGGACTACACGGCGCAGCTGGTTGGGCGATTGTTGTCCGATCGGAGCTAGAGGTGAAAGATGGCCGAGCCGAAAGAACATGATTTCCTGGACGACGTCACAGAAGCGGAACAGGAAGAACTGGAAATTGAACTGGCGGATCCGACCGATGAGGAAATCATCGAGTCGTTGACCAAAGAGCGCGACGACTATCGCGACCGGTTTATGCGGGCGTTGGCGGATGCCGAGAACGCGCGCAAACGTTCTGAAAAAGACCGGAGAGAGGCCGAAAACTACGGTGGGTCAAAACTCGCCAGAGACATGTTGCCGGTCTACGACAATATGAAGCGCGCTTTGGAGGCTGCCTCGGACGAGGTGAAAGAAGATTCAGCCGCGCTTTTAGAAGGTGTTGAGCTCACGATGCGAGAGCTGCTGAACGTCTTCAAAAAGCACGGTATCGAGATCATTGCGCCAGAGGTTGGCGACAAATTCGATCCTCAACACCACCAAGCCATGTTCGAAGCACCCGTTCCTGGCACCAAAGCGGGCGACATTATTCAGGTCGCTGCAGAGGGCTTTATGCTTCACGACCGTCTGTTGCGGCCTGCGCAAGTCGGCGTGTCATCTATGCCTGCGTCGTAACCCAATCAGAATTCTGGCTAACGGCTAAACGACATTGCCTCGTACACCGTGCGGGGCTTTTTCATGTGTTATCCGACTGGGCGAGGTCCTTGAGTTTGTAGATCGCTTCCAAAGCGGCCTTTGGTGTCAGCTCGTCTGGATGAAGGGCATCCAACATCTCCAAAGCCGCCGAAGTTTTAGCTGGGGCAGGAGGGGGCGCAGCTATGGCTGAGAATAAGGGAAGATCGTCGATCAAGGCTTTTTGCGCGGCGCCACCTTCGCGTTCGCCTTTTTCAAGCGCATCCAAGACAACGCGCGCGCGGGCAATCACCGCTGGCGGAAGCCCGGCCAGCTGGGCCACCTGAACGCCGTAGGACCTGTCTGCCGCGCCTTTGTGCACCTCGTGCAGGAATATAACTTCACCTTCCCATTCTTTGACCGCGACCGTCGCGTTTTCAACGCCCTGTAGTTTTGAGGCCAATGTCGTCATTTCGTGATAATGCGTGGCAAACAAGGCGCGAGACCGGTTCACGTCGTGCAAATGTTCTAACGTAGCCCATGCGATTGAAAGCCCGTCATAGGTCGCGGTACCGCGGCCGATTTCGTCCAAAATGATAAGCGCCCGCTCATCCGCTTGGTTCAGGATTGCTGCGGTTTCGACCATTTCCACCATAAAGGTCGAGCGTCCGCGCGCCAAATCGTCTGACGCGCCGACCCGGCTAAACAATTGGCTGACCAATCCAATATGTGCCGACTTCGCAGGTACGTAGCTGCCGATTTGAGCCAAAAGCGCGATAAGCGCATTCTGACGCAAAAAGGTCGACTTACCCGCCATGTTCGGCCCCGTCAGCAGCCAAATCTGTGCTGTGTCGTCCGCGGATAAATCGCAGGAATTCGCAACAAAGGCCGATCCGTCTTGTTGGCGCAATGCACGCTCGACCACTGGATGCCTGCCGTCAGCGATTTCGAACCGTCTGCTGTCATCAACGACAGGTCTGCACCAGTCGTCACGTCGTGCAAGGTGGGCAAGCGCAGTCGACACATCAATTTCGGCCAAAGATCTCGCACATTGATTGATTGCGGCCGACGCGGTCTGAACCGCGCTCCTTAGCCGTTCAAAAACCGCTTTTTCGATGTCCAGCGCACGGGCACCCGCGTTGAGGATTTTCGTCTCTAAAGCGCTAAGTTCGACGGTCGTAAAGCGCACTTGGTTGGCTGTTGTTTGGCGATGGATAAAGGTTTCATTCAAGGGCGGCGACATCATCTTTTCCGCGTGAACAGCGGTGGTTTCGATGAAGTAGCCCAACACGTTGTTGTGCTTGATCTTAAGAGAGGAAATCCCAGTATCGCTGGCGAATTGCGCTTGCATCGCCGCTATGACGCTTCGCCCCTCGTCTCGCAGTTGCCGTGCCTCATCCAGATCTTCGTCGAACCCAGAGGCCACAAAACCGCCATCTCTGGTCAAAAGCGGTGGTTCAGCGATCAACGCTTCGTCCAAAAGCGAGACAACCTCGTCATGACCGCGCAGAGACCGGTACGCATCCGCCAACATCTGGGGCAAACCGTCGGGCTGCCGGTCCGAGATTGCCTCTGCCTGGGTTAAGGCGTTGCGAATGGCCGCCAAATCACGAGGTCCACCGCGATCAAGGGCCAAACGCGAAAGTGCGCGATCAATATCCGGGACACGTTGCAGGTCATCGCGGACCGTTTGGCTTGCACCAGTGTCATCCAGCCAGAACGTCACAGCGTCCAAACGGCTTGTGATCGCTTCCAGGCTCAACGAAGGTGAGCACAAGCGCCGCTCAAGCAGTCTCGCGCCGCCTGCCGTCAGGGTTTCGTCGATTGTTGACAGTAAAGAGCCCGTGCGTGCGCCGCTCAGCGTTGTCGTCAGCTCCAGATTGCGCCGCGTTGCCGCGTCGATCTGCATTATTTTCGAGGCGTTTTCCTGAACAGGAGGGCGCAGCAGCGGCAAATTGCCCTTTTGCGTGATCGTCAGGTATTCGACGATCGCGCCCAGCGCTCCGACTTCTGCGCGATCAAAGGCGCCAAAACCTTCGAGTGTTGCAACATCGAACAGCGAACAAACTCGGCTTTCGCCACCGCTGGAGTCGAACGCCGCGCGTCCAAGTTCGGTCAATGGAACTCCGAAATCAGAGACTAAATCGTTCAATTCTGGCGCAAGACTGTCTGGCACGATCAGCTCGGCTGGTGCCAGTCTCGCGATTTCCGGCCCTAGGCGCGTGCGAGACAGCTTTAACACGCTGAACATGCCGGTCGAGATATCGACCCAAGCCAAAGCAGCGTCGCCGCGGACCTCTGTATAAGCAGCAAGGAAATTGTGGCGCCGTGCCTCTAGCAAGCTGTCTTCGGTCAACGTGCCTGGCGTGACCAGACGCACGACATCGCGCTTTACGACAGATTTAGAGCCTCTTTTCTTTGCTTCTGCAGGGCTCTCCATTTGTTCGCAGACGGCAACGCGAAATCCTTTGCGGATCAGCGTCAACAGGTACCCTTCGGCTGCATGAACGGGCACGCCACACATCGGAATGTCCTGACCGTCATGCTTTCCACGTTTGGTTAACGCGATGTCGAGGGCTTCGGCAGCGCCGACCGCGTCGTCAAAGAACATCTCATAGAAATCGCCCATCCGATAAAACAGCAAAGCATCGGGATGTGCGGCTTTGATTTCGAGATATTGCGCCATCATCGGCGTGGTGGACATGCTGCTCTCCGGGCCCAGGGTGGTGCGACCTTACAAACGCCGTAAGGGAAGGAAAACCCAAAGCCGATTGAGCGTTACAATTCCTTACGATAAGGAGCGTGGACGCGACGGGGGATGGTTATGTCGAAGACCAAAGTCACATCGGAAGAGGCACTTGCGTTCCACATGGAACCGACACCCGGTAAGTGGGAGGTGCAAGCGACCGTTCCGATGACAACTCAGCGAGATCTGAGCCTCGCGTATTCACCAGGCGTGGCAGTGCCATGTGAGGCGATCGCTGAGAACCCAGAGACGGTCTATGACTATACGAACAAAGGCAATTTGGTCGCCGTGATTTCGAACGGGACGGCTGTTTTGGGCCTGGGTAATCTGGGTGCGGCCGGGTCCAAGCCGGTCATGGAGGGCAAAGCGGTTCTCTTCAAACGCTTTGCCGACGTGAACTCCATCGACATTGAACTTGATACCGAAGATCCAGACGAGTTCTGTCGTGCTGTGCGCCTGATGGGTCCGACATTTGGTGGAATCAACCTAGAGGACATCAAAGCGCCAGAATGTTTCATCATCGAGCAGCGGCTCAAGGAAGAGATGGATATCCCCGTCTTTCATGATGACCAGCATGGCACAGCGGTGATTTGCGCAGCCGGCCTTATCAACGCGCTGCACATCTCAGGAAAGAAGATCGAGGACGTTAAGATCGTTCTGAATGGTGCGGGTGCTGCCGGTATCGCTTGTATCGAGCTTTTGAAAGCGATGGGGGCCAGCCACAACAATTGCATCGTATGCGATACTAAAGGGGTCATCTATCAAGGCCGCACCGAAGGCATGAACCAGTGGAAGTCGGCCCACGCTATCGCGACCGAGCTGCGCACTTTGGAAGAAGCTATGAAAGACGCGGATGTCTTTCTTGGCGTGAGTGTGAAGGGCGCCGTGACACAGGACATGGTGGCAAGCATGGCCGACAATCCGGTCATTTTCGCGATGGCAAATCCCGACCCGGAAATTACGCCGGAAGAGGCGCAAGAAGTCCGCATGGATGCAATCGTTGCCACTGGTCGCAGTGACTACCCGAACCAGGTGAACAACGTTTTGGGCTTCCCGTATTTGTTCCGCGGTGCGTTGGACATCAATGCCCGGGCAATCAATGACGAAATGAAGATCGCCTGCGCCCATGCGCTTGCGGCTTTGGCGCGTGAAGACGTGCCGGACGAGGTCGCGCTTGCCTATGGCCGCAGCCTAAGCTTTGGGCGCGATTACATCATTCCAACGCCGTTTGATCCTCGGCTGATACACCGCGTTCCGCCTGCGGTTGCTCGCGCCGGTATGGATACAGGGGCAGCGCGGCGGCCCATCATTGATATGGAAGCCTACGAGCTCTCGCTGAAGACGCGCATGGATCCAACGGCCAGCATTCTGACCGGTATCAACGCGCGTGCGCGCGCCAATCAGGCGCGAATGATCTTTGCCGAAGGCGATGACCCGCGTGTTCTTCGTGCTGCTGTGATGTATCAGCGCTCCGGCTTTGGCAAAGCACTGGTCGTTGGTCGGCCAAATGACGTCAAGGAAAAGCTCGAAGCCGCCGGTTTGGGTGATGCGGTGCGCGAGTTGGAAGTCGTCAATGCGGCGAATACAACCCATTTAGAGACGTACAAGTCCTTCCTTTACAACCGGCTCCAGCGCCGGGGATTTGACGGTGCAGATATTCACCGTTTGGCTGCGCGCGATCGTCATGTGTTTTCTGCACTTATGCTTGCACATGGTCATGGCGACGGATTGGTTACGGGTGCGACACGCAAATCCGCGCATGCACTCGAGCGGATCAACCACGTCTTTGACGCAAACATCGAAGCTGGCGCCGTGGGCGTCACTGCGGTTGTCTTAAAAGGTCGGATCGTCTTTGTGGCCGATACATTGGTGCATGAATGGCCGGATGAAGAGGATCTCGCCAACATTGCAGAGCGCGCAGCAGGTGTTGTTCGGAACATGGGTTTGGAACCGCGCGTTGCCTTTGTAAGCTTTTCTACCTTTGGTTATCCAGTGTCGGAACGCGCGGAAAAGATGAATCACGCGCCTTTGGTCCTCGATGCGCGCGGCGTCGACTTTGAATACGAAGGCGAAATGACCGTGGACGTGGCGCTGAATGCGCAGGCCCAGGCGGCCTATCCGTTTTCCCGTTTGACCGGGCCTGCGAATATCCTTGTCGTGCCCGCACGCCATTCGGCCTCCATTTCGGTCAAGTTGATGCAAGAAATGGCCGGTGCCACGGTGATTGGGCCTATCCTGACGGGTGTTGATCACTCGATCCAGATCGCCTCGACCGTTTCGACGGCGAATGACATCCTAAACATGGCGGTGTTGGCGGCGTGTAAGGTGGGCTGATGACAGTCTGGAACCTCGGATCCATCAATATCGACAATGTTTACCGGGTACGCCATTTGCCTGGCCCGGGTGAGACACTTGCCGCTTATGAGTATCAGCAAGGTTTGGGTGGTAAAGGCGCCAATATGTCTGTGGCCGCTGCAAGAGCTGCGGCGCACGTTTGCCACATCGGCGCAATCGGTGGGGACGGGCGCTGGGCCAGAGATCGGATGTTGGAATATGGCGTTGATACGCGCCACATCGTCCAAGGCCAAACCGCCACAGGTCATGCAAACATTGCGCTGGATGACGATGGTGAAAACCAAATCATCTTGTTTCCCGGGGCGAACCGGGACATCTCGGTCGATCAGGTGAAATCGGCGCTCACATCTGGCTCTGCCGCGGATACGCTTCTTATTCAGAACGAAACGAACGCACAGGTCGATGCCGCGCTCGTCGCGAGATCAATCGGGATGCGCGTCATCTACGCCGCGGCCCCGTTTGAGATTGCGGCTGTTGAAAGCGTACTGGCGCACATCGATATTCTGGTGCTGAACGCAATCGAAGCGGCGCAATTGGAGGCCGCGATGGGTAAGGCGTTAACTGACTTGCCGGTCTCCGACGTGGTTGTCACCTTGGGCGGTGACGGCAGTCGTCATTTCGACCTGGCGACTGGAACAACGACTGACATCCCGGCGATTGCGGTTGATGTGGTCGATACGACCGGCGCTGGTGATACGTTTACCGGTTATCTGGCAGCCGGTCTTGATCGAGGGTTGCCGATGCGCCAAGCGCTCGACCTGGCAACCCAGGCCGCCGCGTTGATGGTTACGCGGCTGGGCACAGCGGATGTCATTCCAGATTTGAAAGACATCGAAGATTGGCGCCTGTCTTAGCTGACAAAAGGCGCGGAATTTCCCCAAAGTTCTTTGACGCGCTGATCGCGTCCGCATGAGCTGCGGTAGCGTTTGTACGCATTCGCTTTGGTGCGTGGACCAAAGCGGGTCAGGATGATCTCGGTCGATTTGTAGAAATCTTGGTGATAGCCATCGGCGGGATAAAAGTCGGTTGCGTCCAAAATTGGGGTCACAATTGACTGGCCCAATTCGGCCGCTGCTTCGGCCAAGGCCGTCTGTGCATCAGCTTTTTCTGCTGTATTAGAGACGAATATCGCCGTTGAATAGCTCAAGCCGCGGTCACAGAATTGTCCGCCTGCGTCTGTCACGTCGATGGAACGCAGGAACAGATTGTAGAGTGTTTCGCGGCTGACGATCGAGGGATCATAGGTGATCTGCACCGCCTCCAAATGGCCTGTGCCACCTTTCACGACCTGTTTGTACGTCGGATTTGCGATCTTTCCTCCGGCAAAGCCGGATACGGCTTCGGTCACGCCTTTTACCTTTTCAAAGTCAGCTTCAACGCACCAAAAACAACCGCCTGCGACGGTGATTGTCTCAAGCTTGGCAGCGTGGGCAGTTTTGACTTCGGCAAACAAACCAACGGCAATCAAAAGGGCCAATAATACGGGGCGTGTGGAACGAAGCGTTTTCATAACAATCCTCCTGTGCAGTAATGCTTGAATAGGTAAACGCGCCAGCGCAATGCACGGACCAGTGATCTCACGCGGTGGTGAGGTTCGGTGAAGGAAAGGCCCCAATTGTGACAAAAAGAATTGCCATGTGGTCCGGCCCTCGGAATTTATCGACCGCGATGATGTATTCCTTTGCGGCGCGCGGCGATTGCAAAGTGGTGGACGAGCCCTTTTATGCCGCATATCTGGCCAAGACTGGTTTGGATCACCCGATGCGAGAGGAAATCTTGGCGTCGCAGCCTGTCGATGCGGCCGAGGCAATAGCTGGCCTGCAAGACTCTTGCGCCGAGCCTGTGTTTTACCAAAAGCACATGACGCATCACATGCTGGATGGTTTTGCGCTGGATTGGATGGCTGAGACAACGAACGTCTTTCTTATCCGCCATCCGGCGCGCGTGGTCGCAAGCTATGCCAAAAAACGCGATAATCCGACGCTGGACGACATCGGGTTCCCCCAACAGCTGACGCTGTTTGAACGATGCGAAAACGCCATTGTCGTCGATGCGACTGATATCCGAGCCAACCCAGAGCAGATGCTGAAGGCCCTGTGTCACGCAATCGGCATTTCCTGGACACCGAACATGCTGAGCTGGCCCTCAGGCGGACACGCCGCCGACGGGGTCTGGGCAAAACACTGGTACGGCGCCGTGCACCAGTCGTCGGGATTTGACGGGGCAGAGGGTGCTTTGCCCGAATTAGATAGGGAATACACTTCGGTGATCGACGCGGCGTTGCCGATTTATGAACGGCTCGCCGCGTACAAAATCACTTAAACTTACGGTCCCGCGCGGCCAGCAATTTGAGGCGCAGGGCGTTCAGTTGGATAAAGCCTTTGGCGTCCGCTTGGTCATATGCGCCGTGATCTTCTTCGAAGGTTACGTGGGCTTCGGAATAGAGCGAATGTTCGGACCAACGGCCAACCGTTCTGGCGAGACCTTTGTAGAGTTTGAGGCGAACCGTGCCTGTGACGTGCGCTTGGCTTGCGTCGATGGCGGCCTGGAGCATCTCGCGTTCGGGAGAGAACCAGAAGCCGTTGTAGATCAACTCGGCATAGCGCGGCATCAGTTCGTCTTTGAGATGCGCGGCGCCGCGGTCGAGCGTGATTTGTTCAATACCGCGATGCGCCTCTAGCAAGATTGTGCCGCCGGGCGTTTCGTAAATTCCACGCGACTTCATTCCAACAAAGCGACCTTCGACCAGGTCAAGGCGCCCAATGCCGTGTTTTCCGCCCAATTCGTTCAATTTGGTCAGAACCGCAGCCGGGCTGAGCGCTTCGCCGTTGATCGACACGGCGTCGCCTTTTTCAAAGCCGACCTCGATGTATTCAGGCTCATCAGGTGCGGCCTCAGGGCTGACGGTGCGCTGGTAAACATAGTCTGGCGCGTCTTCCGCCGGGTCCTCCAGGACTTTGCCTTCGGAGGAGGTGTGCAAAAGGTTGGCATCGACCGAAAACGGCGCTTCGCCACGTTTGTCTTTTGCAATTGGGATTTGGTTCTTTTCTGCAAAATCAATGAGCTTGGTCCGCGATGACAAATCCCATTCGCGCCAGGGCGCGATGACTTTGATATCTGGGTTCAGCGCATAGGCGCTTAGCTCAAAGCGGACTTGGTCATTGCCTTTGCCGGTTGCACCATGAGCTACGGCGTCAGCGCCCTCGGCTTCGGCGATTTCGACAAGGCGTTTTGAGATCAACGGACGCGCGATGGACGTGCCCAAAAGGTAAAGACCTTCGTAGACCGCATTTGCCCGGAACATTGGGAAGACGAAATCGCGCACGAATTCTTCTCGCACGTCTTCGATGTAGATCGCCGAAGCGCCCATCAGTTCCGCTTTGGCGCGGGCCGGTTCCAGTTCTTCGCCCTGGCCCAAGTCGGCGGTAAACGTCACAACTTCGCAGCCGTACTCCGTCTGGAGCCATTTCAGGATAATGGATGTGTCCAGGCCTCCTGAATAGGCGAGGACGACTTTCTTAGGTGCGCTCATGTCATTTGATCCTTCAATCACCGTCGCGCGGCCTATCGTGTTTGCCAACAGGGGGCAAGATTGACCGGCTGTGATATGTGGCTTAGGCCCGCAAGACCTGTCAGGAGATCAAAGCGTGAGCGAAATTAGTTTCCAAAATTTGGCCCGCACCGCCACCGAGGCCATGCGCGCTGTATTTGCGCCGACGCCATTGCTGCGGAACGATTTTCTATCAGAGCGTTATCAGGCGGATATTTGGCTAAAGCGCGAGGATCTTAGTCCGGTCCGGTCGTACAAACTGCGTGGCGCGTTCAATGCGATGCGCAAAGTGATTCCCGAACAGACGACCTTTGTTTGTGCCAGCGCCGGCAATCACGCGCAGGGCGTTGCCTTTATGTGCCGCCACTTTGGTGTCAACGGCGTGATTTTCATGCCGGTCACGACGCCCCAACAAAAGATCCAAAAGACCCAGGTCTTTGGGGGCAGCTCGGTCGACGTGCGCCTGGTGGGCGATTATTTTGACGATACGCTGGCAGCGGCGCAAAGCTATTGCCGCGAGGCGGGCGCGCATTTCTTGTCCCCGTTTGATGATGAGGATGTCATCGAAGGCCAAGCCTCGGTCGCGGTGGAAATTCAAAACCAGCTAGGGCGCGTGCCTGACCATATTGTTCTGCCTGTTGGGGGCGGGGGGCTGTCTTCTGCGTGTGTTTCTTATTTCGGTCAGACGACGCAATTCACTTTGGTAGAGCCTACGGGTGCAATGTCATTGGCCGCAGCACTAGAGGCAGGAGAGCCTGTCGATGTGTCGCCGATCAACACCTTTGTTGATGGTGCTGCCGTGGCCAAGATTGGCGATCGCACGTTCGAGCGGTTGCGCCACGTTCCACAGGATCGCGTGATCAACATCCCGGAGGATCAGATTTGTGGCACAATTATTGAGATGTTGAACATCGAAGGCATCGTTTTGGAGCCTGCCGGCGCCTTGGCGCTTGATGCGTTGCAATATGTGCCAGACCTAGAAGGCAAAACAGTCGTATGCGTCGCGTCAGGCGGCAATTTTGATTTCGAACGTCTGCCCGAGGTCAAAGAGCGCGCGCAGCGATATTCCGGGGTGAAAAAGTACTTTATCCTGCGCATGCCGCAGCGCCCCGGCGCATTGAAAGACTTTCTGACAATCTTGGGCCC
>CAZYQC010000027.1:14428-42239 GCA_964649815.1 uncultured Rhodobacterales bacterium
TGCGCATGCCGCAGCGCCCCGGCGCATTGAAAGACTTTCTGACAATCTTGGGCCCAGATGACGATATCGCCCGGTTCGAATACCTCAAAAAGTCCGCTCGCAACTTTGGTTCGGTCCTGATCGGGATCGAAACGTCGCATCCGCGGAATTTTGATCGCATTCGAAAAGAGCTTGATGACGCAGGGTTCACCTATACCGACATCACAAATGATGAGACCGTGGCGCAGTTTGTAATTTGAGGGACGCATCATGGATGTATCGGGCAAGACAATTGTGATCACAGGTGGTGGAAGCGGTATTGGTGCAGCAATTGCCCGCAAGCTGCACAAGGCGGGCGGCAACGTTTGTGTTGCTGACCTAAACGGCGCGGCGGCAGATGCCGTGGCCAAAGAGGTTTCAGGCATTGGTGTCGTGTGCGATGTGCGCGACGAGGCGCAGATTCAAGCGGCTATTGCCAAAACCGAAGAAGTCTTTGGACCGGTCGACATTTTTGTCTCGAACGCTGGATTGGGGCGCGGACAGCCAGATCACGCGGCCTCGGCCGAGAATGACGTGTGGCAGTTGAACTGGGATGTCCACGTGATGTCGCATGTCTATGCAGCCCGGGCATTACTGCCGCAGATGATTGAGCGTGGATCGGGTTATTTCGTGAACGTCGCCTCGGCGGCTGGCTTGTTGAACCAGATCGGTGACGCGGCCTATTCCGCGACGAAACATGCAGCGGTCAGCTTTGCGGAATCGCTTTTGATTTCGCATGCAGATGACGGAATCGGTGTTTCCGTCATTTGCCCGCAATACGTTGCCACGCCGCTTATCGGACTAAGCGACGCAGATGCAGCGCAGGCCGAGAATTTGCTGACGGCGGATGATGTCGCCGGCGCAGTCCTCGACGGCATCGAAAACAACACATTCCGCGTTTTACCGCATCCTCAGGTCGCCGGATATGCGGTGGCACGAACGGCGGATCCAGATCGGTGGTTGCAAGGTATGCGGATGTTGAAAGCCAAGGCAGAGCGGGAGCTTGGTCCAGACAAGTTGTTTGAGTTTTACAAGCTGGTTTAACGGACGCTCAGGCCCATGCTGGTGCTGAATTTGGCTTTGGAATCGGCGTAAGACGCGACCGTCTCGCCGATATCCAAGGCATTCAAAGTACCCGAGATCGCCTTATCCTCATTCCGGGCGCAAAGTGCCGCGAATTCGCTAAAGCCCAGGTAGGTCGCTGTGCCTTTGAGAAAGTGAAAGTTCGACTGGCTTTCTGCTGCCGAAGCCGTGTGGTTCAGTTTTTGGACAACCGGATCGTTTTCCTGAAAGAACAGCTCTACCACAGCCAGGAATTCTTCGTGCCCCAAATCGTTGCGCAGCGATTTAACTTGGTTCCAGTCGATCATGCCATTCTCCGTTCCACAGTGGTCTTGCGCTCAATGCGTTAAGATTTGGTCATCGTCCGCGTTCATGGCCCGTTAAGTAGGGTCTTTTATGACCCCTGCGACGGCAAGAATGGGCAACGGCGTGGCGAACGGGCAGTTAAACGAAAATGACAACGTTGGCGATGTGGGATCGGCCTGCGTTAACACGTCGCGTGTTCTCATCGTTGATGACAGCGCGTTGCAGCGCAAGATTTTGCGCACGTCGCTGGAACGCTGGGGGTATTCAGTCGTTGAGGCGTCGTCGGGCGAAGAGGCGTTAGATCATTGTCGCGCCCAGCTGCCGGACGTCGTGCTCAGCGATTGGGTCATGCCCGGGATGAGCGGGTTGGATTTTTGCGCCAAGTTTCGCGAGATGACAGCAGAACGCTATGGCTATTTCATTCTGCTAACCTCAAAGGCGGACAAGGATTCGGTGACGCGGGGTCTCCAATCGGGGGCGGATGACTACCTTACGAAACCCGTTAACAGCTATGAATTGCGGGCGCGCATCGATGCGGGACAGCGTATTTTGCGGATGCAACGAGAATTGTCCGAAAAAAACGCGCTGATCAGCGACACCTTGGCCGAGATGCAGGGGCTCTATGCTTCGCTCGATAGCGATTTGATCGAAGCGCGCAAGTTACAGCAGTCGCTTGTACCTGAGCGGTTTCATGAATTTCCAGAGGGCTCGCTTGCCTTGCTGATGCGCCCCGCGGGTCGGGTGGGTGGCGATCTGGTGGGCTATTTCGCGGCGGGCCCGGATCATATCGGCGTTTTTGCCATTGATGTGTCGGGTCACGGCATCAGCGCCGCGCTAATGACAGCGCGTCTTGCCGGGTATCTGAGTGCGGTTGCACCTGATCACAACGTGGCCTTGCTGCGCAATCGGGATGGAACGTATCGACCACGCCCACCGGTCGAAACCGTTGAGGCGCTCAATAACCTCGTCCTCGATGAAATGGAGACCGAGCATTATTTTACCATTCTGTTGGCCTGCATCAACTTGGCCGATGGCAAGGTTAGCGTGACCCAAGCCGGACATCCGCACCCGCTGATCCTGCGTGCCGATGGAACGACCGAGACACATGGCATAGGCGGGTTTCCTGTTGGCCTGATCTCAGACATTACGTTTGAGGATTTCGAACTCTCCCTTGGCAAAGGCGACCGTCTTGTCATCACCTCGGACGGGATCACCGAATGCCCTGGGCCTGACGGAGAAATGTTAGACGATGCTGGCCTGGCGAGCCTGGTTGCACGCAACGCAAGCGTCGAAACACGCGAATTTTTTGAGGCGTTGATGTGGGATTTGACCGATTACGCCGACACCATCACCTTGCCTGACGACGTCTCAGGTGTGGTGCTTGAGTTTCAAGGCAGGTAGGCCGACAGATAGCGCCTAAGCCACCACGCATCGCCTTCGTTTTCCAACAACTCTAAGGCTTCTTGCGGCTGGGACCAAAAGGCGATGTGATCGTCTTCCATGATCTCACCGACCTGTCGAACGGGCCAAGCCACATAGATCGAACATAGCTTTTCCGCCCAAAGGTCGTATTCCGGCATGAAGATAAAGCGGCGAAACGCGCCCAGACGGCGCGGGTTTGCAATGTGCCAACCGGTTTCTTCGCGCACTTCTCTATGCAAGGCGACGATTGCACTCTCGCCTGGATCAATGCCGCCACCTGGCAATTGCACTTCGGCTTCTGGCGTCATTTGCGCGGTCAACAGCAACTTGCCATCGCGCGGCAATACCGCATAGGCCCCGGGCCGCAATGTATAGCGGCGCTGCTGCTCTGGGATCTCGCCAAACCTTGGGATCATGCCGGCCTCTTTCAGTTCTGATTGTCGCGCCTATATAGACGCGATATGCCAGTTTCTCGGCGTAAAAGGAATCTTCGATGACTAGCGGTTCTCAAATTGCGTGGGACGACAGCGTCCTGCCGTTTCAACTTGATGCTTCTGACATGCGCGGACGCGTTGCGCGTCTGGATAGCGCGTTGGAAGGCATTCTCAAGCAACATGACTATCCTGCAAAGGTCGAAGCTTTGGTTGCAGAGATGGCTTTGCTGACGGCGTTGATCGGGCAGACAATGAAACTGCGCTGGAAGTTGTCGTTGCAAGTTCAGTCAAACGGTCCCGTTCGCCGGATCGCCACGGACTACTATGCGCCGGAAGAGGAAGGCCAGGCGGCTCGCATTCGTGCTTACGCCAGCTTTGACGCAGATCGTCTGACCGATGACACACCGTTCGCGCAGCTGGGCGAGGGGTATTTTGCAGTTCTGATCGACCAGGGGCATGACATGACGCCGTATCAGGGGATTACACCGCTGACGGATGGCTCACTTAGCCGCTGCGCCGAAGCGTACTTTGCGCAGTCTGAACAATTGCCGACCCGGTTTTCCTTGAGTTTCGGCAAATCGACCGAGGTTGGGCGCGCCGAGCATTGGCGCGCAGGTGGGATCATGGTCCAACACATGCCCGAGGCATCGCCGTTTGTCGCGCAATCCGAAGGCTCTGGCGATATTCTGCGCGCTGATGACCTTTTGGGCGATCAAGCGGCAGAGAATTGGAACCGTGTTAACGTTCTTTTGGATACGGTCGAAGACATGGAGCTGATCGGGCCCCAAGTGGCGCCATCTGATCTTTTGGTACGGCTTTTTCACGAAGAACAACCGCGGGTTTATGATGCTCAGCAGGTTCGTTTTGGGTGTACCTGCTCGGAAGATCGCGTGCGCCAAAGCTTGTCGATTTATTCGGCCAAGGACATCGAAAAGATGACAACGGACGAAGGTTTGGTCACTGCAGATTGTCAGTTCTGCGGCGCTCATTACGAGTTGGATCCAAAGTCGGTCGGATTTGAGGCAACCGTTGAGTGATCACATTGATCAGGTTCGGGCCGCTTTGGCGCGACCCGGTCGACCGTCCTCGGACTTTGACCTGAATACGCATGTAAGCCTGCCGCCGGATCGAAAGCTACGGCCGGCGGCGGTTTTGGCAGCGATCACGCCGATTGACGGCGAATACCATCTGATTTTGACCAAGCGGTCCTCGGCTTTAAAGCATCATCCCGGACAAATTGCCTTTCCCGGCGGCAAACAGGACGAGACTGATCATGATATCCTTGCGGCTGCTTTGCGCGAGGCGCGAGAGGAAATCGGTTTGCCTTCGGATGCCGTGACCGTTTTGGGAACCTTGCCGCCGCACGAAACGGTGACGGGCTTTGTGGTAACGCCCGTGATTGCGCATGTGGATCGACCGTTTGAAATTGTCCCAGAGCCGGGCGAGGTCGAAGAGGTTTTTCACGTGCCTTTGGCGCATGTGCTGGATTTGGAAAACTATGTGGTCGAGGGTCGGCGTTGGCGCGGGCAAATGCGCCGTTATTACGCGGTTCCTTATGGCCCCTATTACATTTGGGGCGCGACGGCGCGTATGTTGCGGGCATGGACCGATCGGATGACATCTTAACGCCAAACACTGCGCCGTGGCTGGCTGACCCAGTGACGCAAAAGCTGTGTCTGGCGTTTGAAGCGGCCGGTAAAGAGCTGTTTTTCGTTGGCGGATGCGTGCGAAACGCAGTGCTAGGCGCGCCGGTCTCTGACATAGATTTTGCCACCGCCGCCAGACCAGATCAGACAACCGAAATCGCAGAACAGGCCGGATTCAAAGCCATTCCGACGGGACTGGAGCATGGAACAATCACAATTATTGCCGATGGCGTGCCGTTCGAAGTCACAACGTTCCGAAAGGACGTTGAAACAGACGGGCGCCATGCAGAGGTCGCGTTTTCGGATCATATGAAAGAAGACGCGCGGCGCCGAGACTTTACGATGAACGCGCTATATGCGGATCGTTCTGGTCGGGTGTTTGACCCGGTTCGCGGTATGGATGATGCCCGCGCCGGGGTTGTGCGTTTCATCGATGACCCGCACGACCGGATACGCGAAGACTATCTGCGGATACTGCGCTTTTTCCGGTTTTCTGCTTGGTATGGCGATGCAGCGGCTGGCATGAACAGCGACGCTTTGGCCGCAATAGCCGAATTGGTTGATGGGCTTGATACACTCTCCAAGGAACGGGTTGGGCAAGAGATGCTCAAGCTGTGTGCGGCGCCTGATCCTGTCCGTGCGCTTGCCAGTATGCAGGCGACCCATGTTTTGGGACGTGTCCTGCCCGGCGCTCAGATAGACTTTGTTGGGCCGCTGCAGCATCTCGAAATGCAAACTGACACCCCCCCGGACGCGCTTCGTCGACTTGCGGCTTTGGGCGGCACGGATATCGACGTCGCTTTGCGGCTAAGCAAGGCGCAAACCAAAGCTGTCTCGCAGATGCAGGCGGCGCAGTTTGACGCGCGATCGGATCCTGTCCTTGGCCAGATCTATGGCGCTAAATGGGGCTGGAGCGGGGTTTTGCTGCAAGCCGCGATGCGCCCTGCAGAGGTCGACGCCGCGCGCAAGGATGCTGTCGCCAAAGGAGCGGCGGCGGTTTTTCCGGTGTCGGCTGCGGATCTACAAGATCGGTTTGAAGGCCCGGCGCTGGGCGCGGAATTGAAAAGACTAAAGGCCGAATGGCTCGCATCCGACCTTTTGGCGGACAAACGCGATCTTTTGGGATGACAACCGGAGAATTTCCCGGTATCCGACCCCTACCAACAATGGAGGGTAGCATGATTCACGGAGCTGATTTCACCTGATCTGACGGTGTCGCTCGTGATTTGGAAGCGGCCGTTAGGTCTCTTCTCTACATGCTTACTTATTCTGTTGCGGGGTCTCCCCAATGTTCAAATACTTCGAAAATCTTGTCGATCCGTATGGATCTTATGACGAAACCGACACGCCGCCGCGCAAGCTCTGGCCCTTTATGCTCGACTATGCGCGGCCGTTTCGGAAGGTCTTTGCGATCACTGCTGTGCTTTCTGTCATCGTTTCGGGGATCGAGCTTTTGCTCATCTATTACATGGGCCGCGTGGTCGACATATTGGACGGATCTCCAGCGCAGGTTTGGGAACAACATGGCCTTGAGCTCATTTTGCTTGGGCTTTTTGTTCTGTTCTTACGGCCACTTGTTCAGTTGATCGACGTGCTGTTGTTGAACAATACAATTTTGCCCAACTTTGGGACGCTGATCCGTTGGCGAGCGCATAAACACGTTTTGCGCCAATCCGTCGGGTGGTTCGAAAACGATTTCGCGGGCCGAATTGCCAACCGGATCATGCAAACGCCGCCCGCAGCGGGCGAAGTGGTGTTCCAGGTCTTTGACGCGATTTCCTATTCGGTCGCATATCTGATCGGTGCGGGCATTTTGCTGATCGCGGCAGATGCAGGATTGGTGTTTCCCTTGATCATCTGGTTTTTCCTTTACGGATGCCTGATTGCCTGGACGGTCAAACGGGTTGGCCCTGCCAGTCAAGCGGCGTCGGACGCACGTAGCGAAGTCACCGGACGGGTTGTTGACGCCTATACGAATGTTCATTCGGTCAAAATGTTCGCGCACCACGACCGCGAGCTGGAATACGCCAAAGAAGCGATTGAAAAGACGCGCACGACGTTTCAGGTCGAGATGCGGATTTACACGATCATGGACCTGACGTTGGTCATCCTGAACGGTTTGCTGATGGTCGGTGTCGTCGGCTGGGCGATTTATCTTTGGATGCAGGGTTCTGTCACCGTCGGTGTTATCGCAGCGGCGACAGCCTTGGTGCTGCGTCTGAATGCGATGACGGGATGGATCATGTGGGCGCTGACCACTTTCTTCCGCCAGCTTGGTGTTGTGGCCGAAGGTATGGAGACGATCGCACAGCCGATCACTCTGGTGGATCAAGCGGATGCAAAGGCCCTGAACCTTACGCAAGGTGAGATCGTTTTAGACGGTTTGACCCATCACTATGGGCGGGCGTCGGGTGGTTTGGATGCGGTCGATCTGACGATCAAACCGGGCGAAAAGGTAGGCCTGGTCGGACGGTCAGGTGCCGGCAAATCCACTTTGGTGAAGCTCTTGTTGCGTTTTTATGATCCAGAGCGTGGGCATATTCGAATTGACGGTCAGGACATCGGGGCCGTGACCCAAGACAGTTTGCGTGTGAACATTGGTATGGTGCAGCAGGATAGCTCGCTCCTTCACCGGTCTGTTCGTGACAACATTCTTTATGGTCGGCCTGATGCGACCGAGGAAGAGATGATCAACGCCGCCAAACAGGCGCGGGCGCATGAGTTCATTCTTGATCTGGTCGATCCCAAGGGGCGGACCGGTTATGACGCGCAGGTGGGTGAACGCGGTGTGAAATTGTCTGGCGGACAACGCCAACGGGTCACCCTTGCCCGCGTTATCCTCAAGAACGCGCCGATCCTGGTCTTGGATGAAGCCACCAGCGCCTTGGATTCCGAAGTTGAGGCGGAAATTCAGGAAACGCTTTACGAAATGATGGAGAGTAAGACCGTCATCGCCATCGCGCACCGACTGTCCACGATTGCTCAGCTGGATCGCATTCTGGTTCTGGATCAGGGAAAGATCGTCGAAGATGGACCTCATGACGCGCTTTTGCAGCAAGGCGGCCTATATTCTGAGTTCTGGGCCCGTCAGTCAGGCGGGTTCCTTCAAACAGAGGCTGCCGAGTAGTGGCGATATCCAATCTTATTGACTCTTTTCGGCCAGCAGAGGGGCCACCACCACGCACGTTGTGGCCCTTTTTGCACTGGTGCTTGTCCGGTGCATGGCCTGCGTTGTGGTTGGCGGCGTTCTTTTCCGCCGCAGCAGGGGCGATGGAGGCAGGCACCGCCTATATCCTTGGCCGGGTGATTGACTCTGCTATCGACTTGGGACCTGACGGGTTTTTCAACGTCGGTAATGTTGCTTTGATTGTTGGCGCGTTGGCGTTCTTTCTGATTGCGCGTCCCATTTTGTTCGGGCTGTCTTCGGCGTCGAATTCCATTATCGTGCAGCCGAATGTGAACCCGCTTGTTCTGTCGCGGTTGCACCGATGGACGTTGGGCCAAAACGTTCGGTTTTTTGACAATGATTTTGCAGGCCGCATCGCGCAAAAGCAGATGCAAGCGGCGCGTGCCGTTACTGACGTCGTTAGCGAATTCATAAACGTTATCGCCTTTGCGCTCGCGTCCCTTGTTGGATCGGTCGCGCTTCTTTTTGCGATTGATTGGCGGGTGGCCGTCGGTTTCAGCCTTTGGCTGGTTCTGTACTTTGCCATGATACGCTGGTTTCTGCCGCGTATCCGGGCGCGGTCAGCGCGCCGCGCGGGTGCGCGGGCGAATGTCTCGGGGCAGGTCGTTGACACGATTACGAATATCAAAACCGTAAAGCTGTTTGCGCATGCTGATCATGAAGACAAAGCCGCGCTGGGCGCGATGGAGAGCTTTCGCCAGTCTGCTCTGAGCTTTGGATATCTGTCAGCGGCATTTCGGTTTTGCCTGATGACATTGGCCGGTATTTTGCCGGTTGTTTTGCTGGGCGGTACGATCTTGTTATGGCAACGGGGTATCGCGTCTGAGGGGGACATTGTTGCCGCCGGCGCCATTGCTATTCGGATCGCGCAGATGACGGGCTGGGTCAGCTTTACGCTGATGGCCATCTATTCCAACATTGGCGAGGTTGAGGATGGCATTCGAACGCTAACACCGCGCGAGCGGCTGGAAAATGCGCCACAGGCCCGCAATCTTGTCGTGCCCAATGGTGCTGTTTCGATCCGAGACGTTCATTTCACCTATGGAACCGGGGTTGGCGGGTTGGATGGCATCACGATTGACGTTCCGGCAGGCCAAAAGCTGGGCATTGTCGGAGCGTCTGGCGCCGGGAAATCGACCTTGGTCTCCGTTCTGCTGAGGCTTTACGAGGCGGAAAAGGGGCGCATCGAGATTGATGGGCAAGACATCCGGGATGTGACACAGGAAACCCTGCGTCAGAGCATCGGGATGGTCACCCAAGAAACCGCGATGTTCAACCGCTCGGCGCTCGACAACATACTGTATGGTCGACCTGATGCGTCGTTCGATGACGTTGTGGCGGCGGCGCAAAAGGCCGAAGCCCATGAGTTTATCCAAGACCTACAAGATCACACCGGGCGCAGGGGTTATGACGCTTATTTGGGTGAGCGTGGGGTGAAACTGTCCGGTGGTCAGCGGCAGCGGATCGCCTTGGCGCGGGCGATTTTGAAAGACGCCCCGATCCTTATCTTGGACGAGGCAACCAGCGCATTGGACTCCGAAGTTGAAGCCTCCATCCAGATGGCCCTGTCGCGAGTGATGGAAGGCAAAACAGTCCTGGCCATCGCCCACCGCTTGTCCACGTTGACCGAAATGGATCGGATTATTGTGCTGGACCAAGGTCGCATTGTTGAGCAAGGCAACCATCAAGAGCTTTTGTCCAAAGGCGGTCTTTATGCGCTATATTGGCAGCGGCAATCTGGCGGTTTCTTGCGCACGGAGGCGGCGGAATAGGACTTTAGTCCGAAAGCCTGCCGCGCTACACGGCCCCCTATGGAAGACCTGCGTATTCAGATGCTTGGCCGCCAAGGAGACGGCGTGGCAGACGGCCCAACATTTGTCCCTGGGGCTTTGCCAGGCGAGCTCGTCCGCGGCCTCCGGGATGGCGATCGTCTGAGTGAGGTTAAAATCCTCGAGCCAGCGGACATTCGAGTTCGGCCACCATGTTCGCATTTCAATTCCTGTGGCGGGTGCACCCTGCAACATGCGAGCGATGCGTTTGTGGCCGAGTGGAAGGCAGATGTCGTACGGCAAGCATTGCGCGCGCAAGCGCTCGATGCGGAGATACGAGAGACGATTACCTCTCCACCCGCGTCCAGGCGGCGCGCGACCTTTGCAGCACGCAGAACCAAAAAGGGCGCGACTGTGGGGTTTCATGGACGGGCCTCGGCGACGATTTTGCCAGTTCCAAACTGTGAATTGATAGATCCGGCCTTAAAGCAAGCGTTGGCTTGGGGCGAAGATCTTGCCGCGGTTGGAGGCAGTCGCAAGGGCACGTTGGACCTTGCTTGCACGCTTTCTGACAACGGTGTGGATCTTGCTGTGACAGGGGGCAAACTTCTGGATGACGCGCTGCGGATTCAGCTGACCGAATTTGCGGCGCGGCATGATTTGGCGCGGTTGTCGTGGGACAATGACGTCGTCGTCGAGCGGCGCGCGATTTTGCAGACGTTTGACGGCGTGTCTGTGCGGGTCCCTCCGGGCGGGTTTTTGCAAGCAACGGACCACGGCGAACAGACCCTGCAATCGGTGGTGCAACAGGCTGTTGGCGGCGCTGGGTCAGTTGTCGATCTTTTTGCCGGATCGGGCACGTTCGCTTTGCCCCTCGCGAAATCTGCCGAAGTGCATGCAGTGGAAACGGATGCGGCGGCTGTTGCCGCTTTGGATCGTGCGTGGCGTGAGGCGAAAGGGCTCAAGCGTGTCACAAGCGAGGCGCGTGATCTGTTCAGACGCCCATTGCTGCCTGATGAGCTTGGGTTTGACGCCGCGGTGATTGATCCGCCTCGCGCCGGCGCTGCTGCGCAAGTTGCAGAGCTTGTGAAATCTGATGTTCCGCTGATTGTGCACGTTTCTTGCAATCCAACGACCTTTGCGCGAGAGGCAAAAACCCTCACAGACGCAGGATTTGTTTTGAATTGGGTGCAACCGGTTGATCAATTCCGTTGGTCTACCCACGTGGAACTTGTTGGATTTTTCACGCGCTGACCGCGTGTCGGGTTAAGGAGCATTTAATGGAATTTCGCGCGCGTTTGGACGCTTGGTTAGAACAGCCCTGGGTCAGCAACACGATTGTTGCCGTGATCATAGCGAATGCAGTTTTGCTTGGGCTTGAGACGTCGGAAACAGCGATGGATTTGGCTGGCGGCGTTCTGGTGTTTCTGGATCGGCTTTGCCTTGTGATTTTCGTAGCCGAGATTGCGCTGAAAATCATCGCGCGCGGGTGGCGCTTTTTCCGCAGCGGGTGGAACCTGTTCGACTTTTTCATCGTCGGCGTGGCGCTGATGCCCGGTTCTGACGGGCTTTCCGTCTTGCGCGCCTTAAGGATCTTGCGGGTTTTGCGCGTTATCTCGGTTGCGCCGCGCCTGCGACGGGTAGTCGAAGGTTTTGTGACCGCTTTGCCCGGAATGGGCAGTGTGTTTTTGTTGATGGCGATCATCTTTTACATTGGCGCTGTCATGGCAACCAAGCTCTTTGGCACGGCCTTTCCTGAATGGTTCGGTAATCTGGGCTTAAGCGCGTATTCGTTGTTCCAGATCATGACATTGGAAAGTTGGTCTATGGGGATTGTCCGTCCGGTGATGGAGCAGTTCCCCTATGCTTGGGTCTTTTTTGTGCCGTTTATCATGGT
The DNA here is from genome assembly GCA_964649815.1 of uncultured Rhodobacterales bacterium. Taxonomy (GTDB): domain Bacteria; phylum Pseudomonadota; class Alphaproteobacteria; order Rhodobacterales; family Rhodobacteraceae. The sequence continues at coordinate 26,170 of CAZYQC010000027.1, forward strand.
CACGACCTTTGCGGTCGTGAACCTGTTGGTCGGTCTCATCGTTAACTCGATGCAAGACGCGCATGCCGAAGAAACAAACGCCGCGACAGACACCTATCGGGAAGAAGTTCTCAAACGGTTGGAAGCGATTGAACAGCGATTGGGCAACGGGCCCGGGTCAAAGTGACGGTCACGCAAATCTGATACTGTCGCATCGGAACTGTGCTATAGCGACACAAAGGCGGCAATGATCGCCAGAGGCAGGAGTGCGGAATGAAACGCAGGCATGTTGTTCTTGGTGGCGTCGCGGCGGCAACACTTGGCGCTTGTTCAAGCAAATTCAAAACCTATGACGGACCAGAAGTCACCTACATCGTCGTGAACAAAGAAGCGCGGCGCATGTATCTGTTTCACCATGACACCGTGCTCAAGGATTACGTGATCGACCTTGGATTTGCGCCGGCTGGGCATAAGACCGTGCAAGGCGACGGCAAAACGCCAGAGGGCGATTATTTCATCGACAGGCGCAATCCAAACAGCCAATTCCACCTTTCATTGGGCATCTCGTATCCGAACGCAGAGGATGTCGCGCGTGCCCGTGCGGCGGGAGAGGACCCAGGTGGCGACATCTTTATTCACGGCGAATCAAAGCTGTGGAACCTTGGGAAAAACGATTGGACATGGGGCTGTATCGCGGTGACGAACAGCCAAATGGAAGACATTTATGCGATGGTGCGCAACGGCACCCCCATTCGGATCAATCCCTAAGACGCGGTCGGCCGTTCAGCTTGAACAACAAATGCCTCTGGGTTTGGCAAAGGTATAGACGGCGCCGTGTTCGGATCGCCCATCACAAGAACCCACCAGATTTTTCCGTTGCTCTCTTGGAACCAGGAAAATCCCAAATCGACGGCGTTCTGCGCCATGATGGTGCGGCGGGTATCGTCTTGTTCCATCCAAGCAGCGAGTGTTTCCAACTCGGTCTCGTAGGTTTCTGAGATGTTTTCTCCGACCAAAAGGCCTGCATAGCCAACGCGCTGAACCCGATCGATCGGCGAAGACCCATCAGACCCGAAATGCCAGGGCCGGTTTTGAACGGACATGTCACGTGCATGCGTCGCCGCAGCAGCGTTGAGTTTTGCGTTAAAGACGACGGGGCTTTGCCCGCTTGAGGCGCGCAAGGCGTTGATGGAATCAAGCATTCGGAACTGGATCTTGTTCGTCTCGCCCGAGCGAATGCGGTAAAGTTTCGGCAATGGTTTACCGTCGGCGCCCGTGCCACCGCTCGAAGTGGTCGGCACCGGTTGGCAAGCAGCCAAAGCCAGCGTCAAAGACGCAAGAAGTGCAAATGCGCGGATCATACAAAGCCTCATTACCCAGTCCGCCCCGGTTTAGCGAAGGCAGCGTGGCTTATCAAACGCACATGAGCGTGAGTGCGCCCTTGGTTCATGGTTTGATTTGCGACTGAGGCATTCGCGCCATATCGTGCGGCTGTCATGATTACGAACGAGGGGGCAAGCATGTCCAAGCATCGTCTGAATTCCACAAGCCGTCGCGCCTTTTTGGCCGGAACTGCCGCCGCTCTTGCCAGTCCGGCGCTGGCGCAAACAAGCGCTGTCAACGGAGCGAGCACCACAGAGGTTGAGCGCGACGTGACAGAAACCGTTCGCCGCAACATTTCCAGCTTTCGGACGCTGGATTGGCAGCCATATTTCAATTCGCTGAAAAATGGGGCGATTCTCGTCGATATTGACAGTCGCGCGGTGCATTTTTGGACCGAGGATCAATCGGTCTATAAACTGTACCCGTCTTCGGTTCCGCTGAGCGAAGAACTGACGCGGCGCGGGCGCACCAGAGTGATCCAAAAAGTGGATGGGCCAAGCTGGCGACCGACGCCTTCGATGCTGAAACGCAATCCCGATTGGCCAGAATTCATTGGTCCGGGCCCTGATAACCCGTTGGGAACACACGCCTTATACCTAAGCTGGACGTATTACCGAATTCACGGAACGCATGATACGCGCAAAATTGGACGGCGCTCATCCAATGGATGTATTGGTCTGTACAACGAGCACATCGCTGAGTTGTTCGGAATGGCTAAAGTCGGCACGCAAGTGTTGCTTATTTGACGACATTGGGGCGGTTTACCGAAATAACCCCCGAATCCTAGTTCCAAACCGGGAACGACTGTTGTTAAACCCGGTTTACGAGGTAAGTCTTGGGCGCGTACCGTGTGTTTTGGTGCGCATAACTGGAGGTTGACATGAAAAAACTCGTTCTCGCCGCCGCTCTGACCGCTGCTGCTTCCACTGCTTTCGCAGGTACAGTTGCAGACCCAGTCATTGAAGCGCCTGTGGTCGTCGAAGAAGCAGCAAGCTCTTCTGCTGGCATCGTTCTGCCGCTGATCTTGATTGCTGTTCTTGCGGCTGCAATGTCCGACTAATAGCTGTTCGGCTTAAAAGACTAAAAAGGCGGTGCGTTTAGCACCGCCTTTTTTATTGCTCGGATGGCCAGTTAGTCGATCCAACCCGCCAGATTTTCGTTGATGACGGCAGACAGCGCTTCGATATGTGGATCGTCGTCGTTGAGGCAAGGAATATAGGTAAAGCTCTCGCCGCCCGCTTCTTCAAAGCTTTCCCGAATTTCTTCGTTGATCTCTTCCAGCGTTTCGATGCAGTCGGCCGAAAAAGCTGGTGCGCAAACTGCAATGTTCTTTTTGCCGGTTTCGGCAAGCCGTGCGACTTCTTCAACGGTATACGGTTTGAGCCATTCTTCTGGGCCAAAACGCGACTGAAAGGTCGTTGCGATCTGTGTGTCGTCCCAGCCCAAACGCTCTTTCAACAAACGCGTCGTTTTTTGGCATTGGCAGTGGTAGGGATCACCCTCCATCAGGTACCGCTTTGGCACGCCGTGGTAAGAGCAGACCAGAATATCAGGTTTGGTCGACAGCGCACCGTAGGCGCGTTCAATCGACTGGGCCAGGGCGTCAATATACTTTGGATGGGCAAAGTAAGGTTCAACCGTCCGAGTTGTCGGTTGCCACTTTTCTTCCATCAAGGCGCGAAAGAACTGATCGTTTGCCGTCGCAGACGTAGCGCCCGCGTAATGTGGGTACAGGGGGAAAAACAGGATCTTTTGGCACCCTGCGTCGATCATCTCGCGCACTTTGGATTTCGTCGACGGATTTCCGTAACGCATGCAAAAGTCGACATGCACCCGATCTCCATATTGTGCATGCATTGCCGCTTTGATCTTTGCCGTTTGATCTTTGGTGATCGTCATAAGGGGGCTTTCGCCCTGCTCTTCGTTCCAGATCGATTTGTACGCGGCACCCGAAGAAAAGGGCCGTTTCGTCAGTATGATCAGCTGCAGCAAGGGCTGCCATATCCAAGGGCTATAGTCGATGACCCGCTTGTCTGACAAAAACTCATTCAAATACCGGCGCATAGACCAATAATCGTAGTTGTCAGGCGTACCGAGGTTGGCCAGCAAAATGCCAATACGTCCGGTCGTGACCGGCGGGTGATCTGCGTCAGCATGGATGGGCCGCACAGCGGTTTTGCTCATGTCAAACATGTCGCTTTTCCGATTGTTCAATGAGCGTGAGATAAACGTAATCCTTTCCGCGTCAATCTTGGAGAGGCGCTTCGTTCACGCCAAGCGCATCAGCGAGCCGATTGGTCGCAGACCCCGGCCGCAAAGGTTGCGGCTGAGACGCGTCAGGAGACCAGCCGGTAAGCACGACCAAATCAAAGGTTGCCGGAACAGATCCGTCTTGGTCGCCATGTTGTGCAACATAGAATTCGGCCGCGCGCATCAAAAGCGCCCGTGGCGTGAAACCGGATCTGCGATCTGCAAGCACGTTGGCCTCACCCATCGTTCTGAGGTCGTGCATAAGGTGCAGCGGAGATTTGTACCGGGTGTTCAATGCAATCTGATCTGCAACAGGCAGGGCGAGGCCGGCGCGTTGCAGCAGCGCGCCAAGTTGGCGCACCTCGCCCATCGGCGCGACGCGCGGTGACAGACCGCCCGATACTTCGGCCTCGGCTTTTGTCAATGCCCCGCGCAGCTCGGCCAAGGTTTCTCCACCAAGGCAGGCACACAAAAACAAGCCGTCTGGTTCCAGAGCTCGGCGACACTGGATCAGTTGCCCAACCGGGTCATTTGCCCAATGCAGACCGAGCGCATGTATGACCAGGTCATGCGCGCCTTCTTCAAGGTCGAGGACCAGGTCGTCATCCACGATTTTCGCGTGATCCAAGTGACCTTCCCACACTTCGCCAAATGGCGTCACGACCGCTGGCGCGTGGAACGATTTGTTAACCATCGTCAGACGATCTTTGAGCTCATCGCGCGCAGTGGTTTGCAAAAACAGATCGCTCTGCGCGCGACGGGCGCGCGCTCGGTTTCGGCGCAAAGCTTGGTGATCAAACAATTCGGGGCGTGTTTGGCTCATGCGAAAGGATTTAGAACCGTGATGACCTTTGTGCAAACGGCTTTGTCACAGGTGTTCCCGCCGACATGCCTGTCATGCGCCGCGCCCGTTGTGGAAACATTTGGCCTTTGCGGCACGTGTTGGCGGGACACGCATTTTCTGGGAACCGCCGTTTGCGACAAATGCGGCACCCCTGTCGCCGGGTCTGAGGCCGGAGCGATTTGTGACGAATGCCTAACGATTGATCGCCCTTGGGATCATGGGCGCGCGGCTTTGGCCTATGGGGGCTCGGGGCGAAAAATGGTCTTGGGTCTCAAACATGGCGACCGACACGACGTAGTTCCCGCAGCGGCGCAATGGATGGAACAGGCATCGCGTGGCTTGCATTTGGCAGAGGATGCGCTGGCCGTGCCTGTACCGCTCCATTGGCGGCGTCAGATGTCCCGCAAGTTCAACCAATCGGCACTCCTTGCACAAGCATGGGCAGCACGGCGAGGTTTTCTGTGTGTCGACACAGCCCTAAAACGCGTGCGCAACACGGTCAGTATGGATGGAAAATCGGCGGAGGAGAGGTTTCGCAATGTGGATGCGGCTCTCAAAGTTCGGGACAAATACAAACATCTCATTGCGGGACGCGACTGTGTCATCGTGGATGATGTTATGACGTCTGGTGCGACCTTTCATGCAGCGGCAAACGCGCTGCGGGACGCCGGCGCAGCGCGAATTTGCGTTCTAGCACTGGCGCGCGTGGTCAAGCAGCCTTAGATGAGGCGGGCAACCATGAAGGACGGGTATTATGAAGCCGGTGGAAATTTATACGTCTCCTCTCTGTGGATTTTGTCACGCCGCAAAGCGTCTTTTGACGGAAAAGGACGTCGCGTTCTCTGAAATAGACGTTTTGATGGAGCCTAATCGCAAGGCGGAGATGATCCAGCGCGCGAACGGTGGGCGCACCGTTCCACAGATTTTCATCGGGGACACCCACGTGGGCGGCTGTGATGATCTTTATGCGCTTGAGCGTGCCGGAAAACTTGATGCTTTGCTGGCCGCATGACGCGGGTCGCGCTGGTTCAACTCTGTGTTTCGGATGATCCAGCGACCAATCTGTCAGAGACCGTGCGGCTGATCAAAGAGGCGATCGCCGAAGGCGCGTCTTTAATCGCAACGCCGGAAGTGACCAACGCGATAATTCCTGATTTTGAACGTCAAAAGCAGGTTTTGCAGACGCAAGACCAAGATCAGACCTTGGCAGCCTGCGTCGATCTTGCCCGCGAGAACCGGGTTACGATTCTGATCGGCTCGTTGGCGCTTTGGTCGGATCGGGGTGAAGACAAGTTCGTAAACCGATCTTTTCTGATCGCGCCGGATGGCTCTATCACGGCGCAATATGACAAAATTCATATGTTCGATGTCGATATCGATGCGGCAGAAACCTACCGCGAGTCCGACCGATATCAGGCTGGGGAACGGGCCGTTGTGGCTGAGGCTGAGATTGCGCGGATTGGCATGGCAATTTGCTATGACATGCGCTTTGCCAGCCACGCCGTCGCTTTGGCCAAGGCTGGTGCAGAGATCCTGACCTATCCGTCTGCCTTTTCGCGTGTAACTGGTGCCGCGCATTGGGAGGTTCTGTTGCGCGCCCGTGCGATCGAGACGGGATGCTGGGTTATCGCCCCGGCACAAACGGGAAAACATGCCGCGCAAGGCACATTGCAACGGCAGACCTGGGGTCATTCCCTTGTTGTCGACCCGTGGGGGCATGTGGTGCTTGACGCAGGCGAATCGCCTGGGGTTTATGTCTGTGACCTAGAGTTGGAAAAAGTCCGAGACGCGCGCCGTCGTATTCCTTCGTTGCGGCATGGGCGTAATTTCGCTGGACCCGAGTGAAAGCAGCATGAGCACAGAGTCTCAATCTTTGGCGATTTCGCTATTCAGCGAAATTCTAGCAGCGGACCAGATGGTGCGCGCGCGCATCGGGCGTGTATTGCCCAAAGGGATGGAGCTGTCTCATTTTTCGGTGCTGAATCATTTGGCCTGGCACGAGGGCGAGCGTACGCCCGCCCAACTGGCCACCACCTTCAACGTGACACGTGGCGCCATGACGAACACGCTCAACAAGCTTGATCTTGCAGGGCATGTGCACATTCGCCCCGATTGGGACGACGCGCGACGCAAGCTTGTCGCGATTTCGCCTGCTGGTCGGCAAGCCCGCGATGATGCATTGGCCCGCATCTCCCCGATGGTCGAAGACGTCATTGGGCGCCTGGGTGAAACGCAGGTGCGTGCAGCTGTGCCAATCCTGCGGGCGCTACGCCAGCAAATGACACCGACAGATAGCTGAGCAGCTTGGTCAGGCGCTGGGTTTGATGCTCGCAGTGACGTAATTCACGCTTAGATCCCGGTCAGAGAGCTTCCATGACCAAGTCAATGGATTGAAAACAAACCCTTTTCTGTCCACTGGCTCTAAGCCAGATTTGGAAATCAGATCAAACAATTCATCCGGTGTGATGAACTTATCCCATTCATGTGTGCCTTTGGGCAGCCAGCGCATAACATGCTCGGCCCCGATAATGGCCATAAAATAGGACTTTGGGTTACGATTGATTGTTGAGCAGACCATCAAGCCACCCGGTTTCAAGAGCTGTTGGCAGGCTGTCAAATAGGCCAAAGGGTCGGCGACATGTTCAACAACTTCCATGTTTAGAACAGCATCATATTGCTCGCCTGCTGCGGCGAGGTCTTCTGCTGTTGTGTGTCGATAGTCGATCTTTAGCCCCGATTGTTCCGCATGGACCTGGGCAACTGGGATGTTCCGCTCTGCGGCATCGGCGCCGACAACCTCGGCTCCAAGGCGCGCCATCGGCTCGGCCAGCAGGCCACCACCGCAGCCGATATCCAAGATCCGAAGGCCCTTGAACGGAAGGACGCTTTGCAAATCCCGGTCAAATTCTTCTGCGATTTGCGTCGTGATATAGTCAAGCCGACATGGATTGAGCATGTGCAACGGCTTGAACTTTCCGTTTGGGTTCCACCATTCTGCGGCCATTGCCTCAAATTTAGCGACTTCATTTGGATCAATCGTGGATGGTTGCGCTTGCAATTCGATCTCCTAGTGCCCTTGATGCGCTGACGCTCTATGTAGGTTGGTAATGGACAAGCACCTAGATCAAAAACGGGCCGTTCAATACCTTTACCCGCCGATTGATCCTTTTGATCAGCGGATGTTGGATGTTGGACAAAACCACAAGGTTTATGTCGAGCAATGCGGCAACCCTGAGGGTGTGCCTGTCATTGTGCTGCATGGTGGCCCGGGTGGCGGTTGTAGCCCAGCGATGCGTCGGTACTTTGATCCGTCCTACTACCGGATCATCCTTTTTGATCAACGTGGCTGTGGTCGGTCGCGTCCGCATGCTGCGGTGTCGAACAACACCACTTGGCACTTGGTCGCGGATATTGAGCTGATCCGAAAGACCTTGGAGATAGACGCTTTCATCGTTTTTGGCGGCTCGTGGGGCGCGACGCTGTCTCTCATTTACGCGCAGGCCCATCCAGACCGGGTAAAACGGCTGGTTTTGCGGGGCGTCTTCTTGATGACGCAGCGCGAATTGGATTGGTTTTACGGCGGCGGCGCTGGGCGGTTTTGGCCCGAAACATGGGCGCGTTTCACCAATCTTATCCCCGAAGACGAACATGACGATCTGATTGCGGCCTATCACAAGAGGCTTTTCTCGGGCGATCTTGCGTTGGAGACACGCTATGCGCGCGCTTGGTCATCGTGGGAAAACGCTTTGGCCTCCATTCACTCGTCCGGCCAAGGCGGGACCGCGCCGGGCGATTATGCGCGTGCTTTTGCTCGGCTAGAGAATCATTACTTCACAAACAAAGGATTCCTTGAGTTCGATGGTCAGATCCTGGCCCATATGGGACGCATTAAGCACGTGCCTGGCACCATCGTTCAGGGCAGATACGATATGATTTGCCCGCCCGAAGCCGCCTATCAACTGGCCAAGCTGTGGCCCACGTCCGAGTTGAAAATGGTCCGCAATGCGGGTCATGCCTTGTCGGAACCGGGGATAAGTGCAGAATTGGTGCGCACTATGGATAGGATTGCTGGACGATGACCAGGCTGGACAGACGCGCGCTATTTGCTTCGGGCGCTGCTGCCGCGCTTTTAGCGGCGACGGGCCTGTCTGCGGCGCCTATTCGCGGCGGTCATTTGCGCGCGGCCTTGTCTGGTGCGACTTTCGGAGATCGCTGGGACAGCGCAGAGGCTGGACTGTTCATGCAAGCGGCCCGTTTGTCCGTTTTCGAGACCCTGACCGAGATCGCACCGGATGGCACCCTGCGCGGTGGGCTTGCGACTGCATGGTCTGTTGAAAACGATGGCCTCGATTGGATGTTCGACATCAGAGAGGGTGTTTCATTCCACGATTCGCGGCCTTTAAAGATGGAAGACATCGTTCAGAGCCTTGTTGGGTTAGGTGATATCCAAGCGCAGGGTGATCGATGGTTGCATATCCATTTGGACCAACAAGATATGGCTTTGCCGTTCAAGCTGAGTGATGCGCGCCACGCCATTCAACCAGCCGAGCCAGAGCGCGCAGCAGCGGGCATTGGCAGCGGGCTTTACCGTGCAATCGATTTTGAACCGGGCCGCCGGTTTTCGGCAGAGCGGGTGCAAACGCATTGGAAAGACGGCAGCGCGGGTTGGTTCGACAGGATTGAGTTTGCCCATGTCTCAGAGGTCGACGTCCGATTGGACGCTTTGGCGCGTGGTCTGGTAGACGTGGCCGACGTGCCAAATGGCGAAGACCTGGGCGCAGATTTTCGCAGAATGCCGAACCCCCGAGACACCTGGCAAATCGCCAACAGCGCGGTCGCTATCCCCGCTGTCGTCGGAACAGCAGCCCCGCTGGATAACCTGCGTTTCGCAGAACGGTGGTGGCGGGCATAGCCTGCCCTTGCAGACTCAGTCATCTGCACGTATATGCACCTCAACAGCGGTGCGCTGGGGTCCAAACCTAACGCTCCACCGGGAACTTCGACGGGCCGCGCGCCCGTTTTTTTGTGCTCTGACGAATACGCTTATCGATGACAACAAACACGCTTATTGCCAAAGCTGCTATGGATCGCCGCCTGGCCGAGATCATCACCCCGGTGATCGAGGATATGGGCTATGAGCTCGTGCGCGTGCGTTTGATGGGCGGTAAGGAACCGACGCTGCAAATTATGGCTGACAAACCCGAGGGCGGGATCGAGGTTGATGATTGCGCGCAGATATCAAACGCGATCAGCGCTGTTCTGGATGTCGAAGACCCGATCCTGGATGCGTACACCCTTGAAGTGTCGAGCCCCGGCATTGACCGGCCGCTCACACGGCTCAAGGACTTTGACATGTTCGAAGGGTACGAAGCCAAGCTGGAAACAGCGGATGCCATTGATGGACGCCGGCGGTTCAAGGGCGTTTTGGCAGGTATCGAAGACAACGACGTTTTGATCAATGTCGCTGCGGGCGGCGATGGGTCCGAAGAAATTACGATTGGGTTGGATTTTGATTGGTTGAGCGAGGCGAAACTCGTTTTGACCGATGATCTGATCAAAGAAATGTTGCGCCAGCGGAAAGCAGCGGGCGCGTTGAACGAAGATGCGTTTGATGAGATTCAAACGGAAGGGTCAGAGGAGGAAAGCTGATGGCCATTACATCCGCAAACCAGTTGGAGCTTTTGCAAACTGCAGAAGCTGTTGCGCGCGAAAAGATGATCGACCCGGGGTTGGTCGTAGAAGCGATGGAAGAATCGCTCGCGCGGGCGGCCAAGTCTCGATACGGCGCAGAAATGGACATTCGCGTTTCCATCGATCGCAAGACCGGCAAAGCGACGTTCACCCGGGTTAGAACCGTTGTGGAAGACGAAGAGCTTGAGAATTATCAAGCTGAGTTCACCGTTGAACAGGCCAAGCAATACCTGGACGATCCAAAGGTCGGTGACCAGTTCATCGAAGAAGTGCCCCCCGTCGAAATGGGCCGGATCGCGGCGCAGTCAGCCAAACAGGTCATCTTGCAAAAGGTGCGCGAGGCAGAACGCGACCGTCAGTACGAAGAATTCAAAGATCGTGCGGGTACGATCATCAACGCGCTGGTCAAGCGCGAGGAATACGGCAACGTTATTGTCGACGTGGGCGCGGGTGAAGCGATGCTGCGTCGGAATGAAAAGATCGGCCGCGAAAGCTATCGGCCCAATGATCGCATCCGCTGCTATATCAAAGATGTGCGCCGCGAACAGCGTGGCCCGCAGATCTTCCTCAGCCGGACAGCGCCGGAATTCATGGCCGAGCTCTTCAAGATGGAAGTGCCGGAAATCTATGACGGCATTATCGAGATCAAAGCGGTGGCACGCGATCCAGGCTCTCGGGCCAAGATTGCCGTGATTTCCTATGATGGCTCTATCGACCCGGTTGGCGCATGTGTTGGTATGCGCGGCTCGCGCGTTCAGGCCGTTGTGAACGAATTGCAGGGCGAGAAAATCGACATCATTCCTTGGAACGAAGATCAGCCGACGTTCTTGGTGAATGCGTTGCAACCTGCCGAAGTCAGCAAGGTGGTTCTGGACGAAGAAGCGGGTAAAATCGAAGTCGTTGTGCCAGAAGAACAGCTCTCGCTGGCGATTGGACGGCGCGGTCAAAACGTGCGGCTGGCCTCGCAGCTGACCAACCTTGATATCGACATCATGACGGAGGCCGAAGAAAGCGCCCGCCGTCAGGCCGAATTCGAAGAGCGTACACAATTGTTTGTTGCCGCGCTGGATCTGGACGAATTCTTTGCGCAGCTTCTTGTTGCGGAAGGTTTCACCAACCTTGAAGAAGTGGCCTATGTCGAGATCGACGAATTGCTTGTGATCGATGGCGTCGACGAAGCGACAGCAGACGAGCTGCAGGCGCGTGCGCGGGATGTCTTAGAAGAGCAAGCGCGCAAAGCCTTGGAAAACGCGCGCGCGCTGGGCGTTGAAGACAGCCTGGTTGAATTCGAAGGCCTGACACCCCAGATGATCGAAGCGCTTGCCAAAGACGACGTCAAAACTCTGGAAGACTTTGCCACTTGTGCCGATTGGGAATTGGCTGGCGGCTGGACAACAGTGGACGGCGAGCGTGTGAAAGATGACGGCGTGCTTGAGCCGTTCGACGTAAGCTTGGAAGAAGCGCAAAACATGATCATGACCGCCCGTATCAACCTGGGTTGGGTCGACCCCGATGATTTGCTGGCCGAAGAAGACCTCGAAGACGCAGTCGAAGAGGAGGCCGAGGCCTGATTTCAGGCCTCGGATCGGCGCGATGGGACGCGGTGGCGCCCATAAGCCAAGGCCGGATGGCCCTGAGCGGAAGTGCATCGCCACGGGCGACGTGCAGCCTAAGGAGGGGCTTGTCCGGTTTGTGGTAAGCCCGGATGGCGTTGTCTTTGCAGATGTTGCGGGCAAACTGCCCGGTCGCGGCATGTATGTGACGGCAAACCGTGCGGCGATTGACAAAGCAGTAACCAAAGGCCTGTTTTCCCGGGCCGCGAAGGCGTCGGTGACTGCGCCAGCAGATCTGGCTGATCAAGTTGAACAGCTTTTGCTGCGGCGTGTGATCGATACGATTTCACTGGCCCGCAAGGGTGGTGTTGCACTAGCGGGCTATGAAAAGGTGAAAGACAGCCTCCAAAAAGAGGAGGCCGAGGTCTTGATTCAGGCGCTGGATGGATCGGGGCGCGGCAAGTCCAAACTAAGCACGCCGCACTACGGAACATACATTGGTTGTTTGACGGCCGATGAACTTGGGCAAGCCTTTGGCCGCCAAACTGTCATACATGCTGCGCTCACCTCTGGTGGACTCACGCAACGTGTTGTAGAGGAGGCGCAACGTCTTAAAGGCATGCGCGACAATTAGAGGCGGCAGGGGCCGCTTTGGAAGGATAAACGAGCCGAATGAGCGATACTGACGGAAAGAAGACATTGGGTCTGCGCAGCGGATCCCGCCCGGGCAACGTAAAGCAAAGCTTTAGCCACGGCCGGACGAAGAATGTCATCGTCGAGACCAAGCGCAAGCGCGTGGTTGTTCCAAAACCGGGTGCAACCAAACCGACAAGCGGAGCGGGTTCCACGGGCGGAAGTTCGTCGGGCCGTCGTCCTGCGGGCATTTCGGATGCGGAGATGGACCGCCGCTTGAAAGCGGTTCAGGCGGCCAAGGCACGTGAGGCCGAAGAATCCGCAGCACGAGCCGCAGAAGAAAAGGCGCGCGAAGAAGAGCGGGAACGCCGTCGGGCCGAGGCGGAAGCCAAGGAGCGTGAAGAGCGCGAGCGTGAAGAGGCGCTAAAAGCCAAAGAGGCGGAAGAAGCGCGCAAAGCAGCGGAAGCTGCAGCCGAAGCGCAACGTGCCGCTGCCGCACCTCCGCCGAGCGAAGAAAAAACGCAACGCAAAGCACCTCAGCGCGAGGCTGCTCCGGCTGCGCCGCGCAAAACAGAGCGCGAGCGTGACGACCGTGGTGGTCGCAACCGCGGTGGTGACAATCGCCGGTCTGGTAAGCTGACGCTGAACCAGGCTCTGTCTGGTGCCGAAGGCGGTCGCCAGCGGTCGATGGCCGCGATGAAGCGCAAACAGGAACGTGCGCGCCAAAAGGCGATGGGCAGCGACCAACCGCGCGAAAAGGTTGTTCGCAACGTTCAGTTGCCAGAAGCGATCGTCGTCTCGGAACTTGCGAACCGCATGTCTGAACGTGTTGCTGATGTCGTCAAAGAGCTCATGAAAATGGGCATGATGGTCACGCAGAACCAGACGATTGACGCAGATACTGCGGAATTGATCGTGGAAGAGTTCGGTCACGAAGTGACCCGCGTGTCTGACGCGGACGTGGAAGACGTCATCAAAGAGGTTGAAGACACAGACCAGGATCTTCAGGACCGTCCACCGGTCATCACGATCATGGGTCACGTTGACCACGGTAAGACATCTCTATTGGATGCGATCCGCAACACCAAGGTTGTGACGGGCGAAGCTGGCGGGATTACGCAGCACATCGGTGCGTATCAGGTTCAAACTGATGACGGCGTGACGCTCAGCTTCCTTGACACGCCTGGCCACGCCGCGTTCACGTCCATGCGATCGCGCGGTGCGCAAGTCACTGATATTGTTGTACTTGTGGTTGCAGCGGATGATGCGGTCATGCCGCAAACGGTCGAGGCGATTAACCACGCCAAAGCGGCCGAAGTTCCGATGATCGTGGCGATCAACAAGATCGACAAACCCGATGCTAACCCAGACAAAGTTCGGACAGACTTGCTGCAGCACGAAGTGATTGTGGAAAAGATGTCGGGCGAGGTTCAGGACGTCGAAGTCTCGGCCATTTCCGGTCAGGGTCTTGATGAGCTTTTGGAAGCGATTGCGCTTCAGGCCGAGATCCTGGAACTGAAAGCCAACCCAGATCGCGCAGCGCAAGGTGCGGTGATCGAAGCGCAGTTGGATGTTGGGCGGGGCCCAGTCGCGACCGTTCTGGTCCAGAAGGGCACCCTGAAACAGGGCGATATCTTCGTGGTTGGAGAGCAGTACGGTAAGGTTCGTGCGCTGATCAACGACAAGGGCGACCGCGTCAAAGAAGCGGGGCCTTCTGTCCCTGTGGAAGTTCTCGGTTTGAACGGCACACCCGAAGCGGGCGACGTTCTGAACGTGACCGAGACCGAAGCGCAAGCGCGCGAAATCGCTGAATACCGGGCGCAAGTTGCCAAGGACAAGCGCGCCGCCGCGGGTGCGGCAACCACTTTGGAACAGTTGATGGCAAATGCCAAAGCCGACGAGAACGTCAGCGAACTGCCAATCTTGGTTAAAGCCGATGTGCAGGGCTCTGCCGAAGCGATCGTTCAGGCGATGGAAAAGATCGGCAACGACGAAGTTCGCGTGCGCGTTCTTCACTCTGGCGTTGGCGCGATCACCGAGACTGACGTTGGTCTGGCCGAAGCATCACAAGCACCGGTTTTTGGATTTAACGTGCGTGCAAACGCATCCGCCCGGAACACGGCCAACCAAAAGGGCGTGGAAATCCGCTATTACAGCGTGATCTATGACCTCGTAGACGACGTGAAGGCGGCGGCATCGGGGCTGTTGTCCGCAGAGATCCGCGAGAACTTTATCGGTTACGCAGAGATCAAAGAAGTATTCAAAGTGTCCGGCGTTGGCAAAGTTGCAGGCTGCTTGGTCACAGAAGGCGTCGCACGGCGCTCGGCTGGTGTGCGGTTGCTGCGGGACAACGTGGTGATCCACGAAGGAACGCTGAAAACACTGAAGCGTTTCAAGGACGAGGTGGCCGAAGTCATCTCGGGTCAGGAATGCGGTATGGCGTTTGAAAATTACGACGATATTCGCCCAAGCGATGTCATCGAAATCTTTGAGCGTGAAGAAGTCACTCGGACGCTGGATTAAGTTACGATCCATAAACGAAAAAGGGCGGCGCCAACCAGCGCCGCCCTTTTTTCATCTGCAAACGGATTAAGCCGCTTTCTGGACAGGCTTTCCTGAATATTCTGTGCCATCAACGGCAACTGTTACGCGACCGTCTGGAAGGCGGCGAACGAACGCGCCTTGCACAAGGATAGATGTCCCAAGCGAAATTGTTTGAAGCATGTCAGGTTCCCCCCAATAGTACCTGCGTGCGAATGTTTCGGAACTAAATACAAGAATACCTTTACGTGGCCGTTAGACACGCCAAGGAAACACTTGTCAAATCTTGTTTATAACCAATCCCTTAAAATTGGGATCAAAGGAATGTCGGCCGCGGGCATGGGCAGATCTCGCATCTCGGACGGGCGCAGCCATTTAAGTGTTTGACCTTCCTTGGAAATCGGCGCGCCTTCCCATTTTCTGCAGGCATAGAGCGGCATCAATAGGTGAAAATCAGGATAGGCGTGGCTGGCAAACGTCAGCGGAGCGAGACAGCTTTCCCAGGTATTGATGCCAAGCTCTTCTTCCAGCTCTCGAATCAAGGCTGCTTCGGGGCTTTCGCCGGGTTCGACTTTGCCGCCTGGAAACTCCCAAAGGCCTGCCATCGATTTGCCCTCGGGGCGCTGGGCCATGAGCACACGGCCATCAACGTCAATCAAGGCAACGGCTGAAACAAGGACGATCTTGCTCATGATCGGTAGTCTGCGTTGATGTCGATATAAGTTCTGGTCAAATCGCAAGTCCAAGCAGTGAAAGACGCGCTGCCCAAGCCGATATCGACGCGGATTTTGACATGCTCCCCCTGCATATGGAGCGCGGCTTGTTCTTCTGAGTAATCTGGGCTGCACCAGCCCTTGTCCGCGACAAGCTGGTCGCCAAACCAGATCGACAGAGCATCGCGATCCGCGGCGGCGCCTGACTTGCCGACGGCCATCACGACGCGACCCCAATTTGGATCTTCACCGGCAATTGCTGTCTTGACGAGTGGTGAGTTCGCAATGGCCATTGCATGCGTTTTGGCGTCGTTGGCGCTGGCTGCGCCTGATACAGCGATCTCAACGAATTTGGTTGCGCCTTCTCCGTCTTTGACAACCTGGTGCGCCAGATCTTCCATGACCGCGTGCAGCGCTTGCGCGAAGGCTTTGTCGGCATGTGCATCCACGCCACTTGCCCCGGTCGCCGCCATGATAAGGCTG
>CAZYQC010000028.1:0-17899 GCA_964649815.1 uncultured Rhodobacterales bacterium
TGGGTGTCAAACATCACATGGATATACGTCACCGCCGTGGCGGTTGTGCGCTGGATGCCGGGCAGGTGGCAGAGGTTCACGGCAGGGATCAGAACTTCGCTGTTTTCGAACCAGAGCTCGAACTCGGGCGCGGCGAGGGCGATCCTGTGCTGGGGGCTTACGATCAGATCCTGTTCGGGCAGGCCGCCTCCTAACGCGCCGCGGGCGATGCGGATCGGTTGCAAGGCGGGCGATTGCGCAAGCTCTGTCGCGGTCAGCCGTTTTTGACCGCTCCATGCGATCCGGCGGGACCCTGAATCTGCGGTAACGACCTCGTCGCCCACGGCAAGATCTTCGACCAGGCGGTCGCCCGTTGGTGTCGCGATCAGTGTCCCGGGCGTAAAACACGGAACGATGGTTTCGATGTTCTTGAACGTCAGCGTGCCTTCCAGAACGCCATCGGCGTCGAAATATTCGACGACACCATCATATCCATTCCCGTCGCTGTCGGCCTGCGAGGTAACGCGCAGCGTGCCACCGGGAGAGGTTGAGCCCTCCAAATCCAGGATATCGGCGTCAAAGCCCCCTTCGCCGCCGTCAATTGTATCGCCAATGCCCACATAGGTGATAAAGTCGGCTCCATCGCCGCCATCAATGACATCCGACCCGCTGCCACCGGACAGATGGTCGTTGCCTGCGCCCCCTTCGAGCGTGTCGTTGCCTTCGCCGCCCGACAATGTGTCGGCGCCATCCCCGCCAGAAAGGAAATCATCGCCCGCGCCGCCATCAAGGCTATCGTCGCCGGCCTCGCCGTACATCGTGTCTTGACCGTCGCCGCCAAGAACGGTGTCGTTGCCACCTTCGCCAGCAAGGCTGTCGTTGCCGTCACCGCCGATCAGAGTGTCGTTGCCGTCCCCGCCCCAAGCGCGGTCGTTACCGGCGCCCATATCAACATAGTCGTCGCCATTGCCTTCGGCGGCATCGTCGAACCTGTCGTCCCCATCTCCGGCAGATACAGTGTCGTTGCCAGCGCCTCCGCTGATGATGTCGGCCCCGCTGCCGCCATCCAAAAGGTCATTACCTGTGCCACCATCAAGCGTGTCGTCGCCTTCGCCGCCCAGGAGGTGGTCGTTGCCTGCGCCGCCTTGGAGGGTATCGCTGCCTTCGCCGCCTATGAGTTTGTCGACCCCATCGCCGCCGTCGAGGCTATCGTTGCCACCTTCCCCTACAAGGTGGTCATTGCCACCACCGCCGAAGGCGACGTCGTCACCATCGCGTCCATAGACAACGTCGCGGTCGGCACCGCCGATGACCGTGTCGTTGCCACTACCGGCATCCACCCAATCGCGCCCGTCGCCGGTTGTGATCTGATCGTCGCCGCCGCGACCCCAGAGCCGATTGTCGTCGTCCCCTGCCGCAAGCGTGTCGTCGCCGTAACCCCCGCTGAGATTTTCAAAGCCCGAGATTGTGTCGCCTTCGGCATATCCACCAGAGGCGGTGTTGGTTGCGATATTTACGTTCACCCCTGCCGTGTCGAAATAGTAATCCACGTGATCGGCACCATCGCCACCAACGAGCGAATCCCCGCCGTCGCCCCCGCGGAGCCGGTCATTACCGGCGCCGCCTTCAAGCGTGTCGCTGCCGCTACCGCCCTGGAGGAAGTCGTTGCCTGCTTCGCCGGTCAGGCTGTCGTCGCCTTCTCCGCCAATCAAGGTGTCAGCGTCGGCACCGCCGATGACCGTGTCGTTGCCACTACCGGCATCCACCCAATCGCGCCCGTCGCCGGTTGTGATCTGATCGTCGCCGCTGCGACCCCAGAGCCGATTGTCATCATCCCCTGCACTAAGTGTGTCATCACCAAAGCCGCCAGCGACTTGTTCAAAGCCCGAGATTGTGTCGCCCTCGGCCTCTCCGCCAGAGGCGGTGTTGGTGCTGATATCTACGTTCACGCCATCCGTGTCGTAGAAATAATCGAGCCGGTCCGTGCCGTCGCCACCAACGAGCGAGTCGCCGCCAGCGCCACCGCGAAGGACGTCGTTGCCTTCTCCGCCCTCCAGGGTGTCGCTGCCTTCATTACCTTCGAGGTGATCATTTCCGCCGCCGCCGGACACGCTGTCGTTACCGTCGCCGCCGTAAAGGGCGTCACGCTCTGCGCCGCCATCGATCACGTCTTGTCCATCACCGCCCAAGATACGGTCCGTCCCGTCACCTCCCGACAAGGTATCATTGCCGCTTCCACCGCGCAGCGTATCGTCCCCACCGCCGCCTTCGAGTGCTTCGTCGTCAGCTGTCCCATAAAGAGAGTCATTTCCGTCTGGCGCAACGACCGCGTCCAAATCGGAAAAGGACCCGTTCTCTAGCGTTGTGTCCGTTTGGGTGTTGCCTGGATCGCCAATGGTAAACACCTGATCTGCATCAGATATTTCCAAAACACCACCTTGGAGCTTGACAGAAAAGCCATCGCCCAGCCCCGACAGGTCAAGACTATCCCCTGCGTTTACGTTTTGGGATTCCCAAAACTGTGGGTCATCCCAATTGGATGGCGTAACGGTAATCGTTGACATGCTCGAACTCGTAACTTTTTGCGCCTTGTTAACCTTTTTGTGATTCGTCGTCAACTTTTACGTGCTTTTAGAGTGTCAACCACGCCTTTAGTTTGATCAATCAAATTGATCGGTTAATCGCGCGGGTTTAAACCGGTGATTGCATCGGGTCACAGCGTGCTTGGCTGTCGCGAGTCGCTTTGCAAGGCGACCCATTCGCCACGCAGACCGGATCACGCGATGTCGGTGAAAAGGCTTAAACAGCGCACAAGGCGACTAAGACCGACGCCGGTGTCGCGGGCCCTTGGTCAACTATCCAAGGCGTCAGTCAGACCGAAAGGCGGTAAACCATCCAAGCGTGGGTTCGGTTGGGCCGTTTGGCTTGTATTCGGCGCCCAACGGGAAATCGTAGGCCAGCTCTGAGATGCGCTGGAACACATGCGCATAGTTCAACTCGCCAACGTCGGGGCGGCCACGGGCCGGAACGCCTGCGAATTGAATATGCCCGATATGCGGCTTTAGCTGCTCTAACTTGTTGCTCACGTCACCTTCCATGAGTTGAACGTGGTAACAGTCGAACATTAGCCGCAGATTGGGGGCGGCGACCTCTTCGATAATCTGAACCGCCTGCGCCGTATGGGTCAGGAAATATCCCGGCGCATCGTAGCGGTTCAGCGGTTCGATCAGGATGACCTTGCCATGTTTGTCCGCGCATTGCGTCGCGTATCTCAGGTTATCAACAAAGGTGGCATGCGCCTCGTCCCCGGATGCAAAACCCGCCATGACGTGAATGGCTTTGGCCTGTGTCGTCAGGGCATAAGCAATGGCTTGATCGATGGCTGCGCGGGCCTCCTCTTGCCGACCGGGAAGGGCGCTTAGGCCATTTTCTCCTGTGGCGCCGCGGATGGTGTTCAACCCCAGCAAAGGCAGCCCTGTTTCGGCCAGCGCATTGGCCACGTCACCTGCGGGCACGTCATATGGCCAATGGCACTCAACGGCGTCAAATCCAGCGGCCTTTGCGGCGCGAATGGCGTCGGGCAGAGGCAGCTCGGACCACAAAAAGCCAAGATTGGCAGAAAACTTCATACGTCCCACTCAACGTCAAACTTTGTCACGACAGCCCGCACCTGGTCGGGCGTCAGCGCGTTCGCCTCTACGCCGCGCAACAAAAGCGCGAGCCTTGAGGTTTCTTCCAGCTCTTCAATCGCATTGCACGCCGCTTCGACGTCTTTGCCCGCAACGACCGGCCCGTGATTGGCCAGCATCACGGCCGAGCGTTTGCCGGCCAGCCCGCGGACGGCCTCACCCATTGCCGGATCGCCAGGCAAAAAGAACGGCAAGAGCTTTACCTTGCCCAACTTCATAATGCTGTACGGGGTCAGGGGTGGCAGAAAGTTGTCGCTGTCGACATCCGGCATCATCGAAAGCGCGACCGAATGACAAGAGTGCAAATGCACAACAGCCCCTGCCGTTGAGCGGGTGTCGTAAAAGGCCATGTGGAGCGGCATTTCTTTGGTCGGTTGATCGCCGTCAACCAACACGCCATTCGCGTCAAAGCGAGACAGACGCCCTGGATCGAGCCTGCCAAAGCTCGTTCCGGTCGGAGACACCAAAAGCCCGCCGTCGTCAGTTCGTGCAGAGATATTGCCAGTAGAGCCGCCCGTTAACCCACGGTCGAACATCGATTTGGCCAGCACGCAAATCTGTTCCCGAAGTTTGGTTTCTGAACTCATGAGGCATCCAGTTGCGCAAGGGCGGTGGCAAAGAAATCGGCTTGGCCAAAGTTCCCTGATTTAAGCGCCAAAGCAATAGGGACACCGCCCGAGCGGCTAAAGGTCCAAGGAACCCCTGGCGCGATCTCGGCACCGATGTCGAGGCGATTGACCTCAAGCGCTTTGACAACGGCCCCCGACGTTTCGCCACCTGCTGCGACAAAGCGTTGCGCACCGGCAGCACGGGCCGCCAGCGCGCACTCGGCCAATGCCGTCTCGACCAATTGGCCCGCTGCGTCCACGCCCAGGACGCTCTGGGCCGCCGCGACGGCCTCTGGCGCGGCTGTGGCGTAGATCAACGGGGTTTGCGTCATATCCTGCTGGCGCAGCCAGGCCAGCACAGGTGCGACGCCGTTCTCGGCCAGGTCCAGCGGGTTCACTTGATACGTTGGTGCGCCGGTATCCACATAGGCGGCAACCTGCGCGCGGGTCATCGCAGAGCAACTGCCAGACAGAATGATACCGGCCCGCGATAAATCTGGGACCGTCACCCGCGGCGCATCCGCCGAGAGCGTGCCGTCCTCGATATAAAGCTCTGGCAGAGGCATCGCGACCGCACTTCCGCCGGTCAGTAGTGGCATGTCCCGGCAGGCGCGGGCGATGGTCCAGAGATCGTCGTCGGCCACAGCATCGATCACCACATGCGCGACACCCTCCGCAGCCAAATCCGTCATCCGATCAGACAGCGCCTCGTTGCCGCGCGCCACGCACAACCGGTTCGCAAGTCCCACAGGGCGCGTGACCTGCGGCTGCAAGAGCCGCATCAAGTTGCTGTCGCGCATCGGGGTCAGGGGATGATCCTTCATCGGGCTTTCCGCCAGCGGCGTTTCTCCAACAAACAGGTTCCCCATAAAGATCGACCGGCCGTTTTCCGGGAAGGCGGGGCAATAGATCGTTTGGTCTACGCCCAGGCGCGCCATTAAGGCTTCGGCAACCGGGCCGATGTTGCCCTCGGCGGTGCTGTCGAAGGTCGAGCAATACTTCCAAAAGAACCGTTTCGCCCCAGCGGCCTGCAGCCAATCCATAGCTGCGTTCGCGCTGGCGATTGCATCCTTCACTGCTGCCGTGCGCGACTTTAGCGCGATGACTTCGAAAGGAGCGGTGTTTTCGGGTGGCTCGGTTGGTACACCCATCCGCAGGCTGACGCGCACGCCGCTGCGGGCCAGCAATCCTGCAAGATCCGTGGCGCCGGTAAAGTCGTCAGCGATGCATCCCAAAACCGTTGTCATTCGTTTTCTCCGCCAGGCAGGCTTAGGCCTGCGTTGCGTGCATAGACCTTTGCTACGGCCGCGTCATCTTCGCCCCCGTAACCCATGCCAGCCGCTGCAATGAATTGTTGAAGCGCTGCCGCGGTGATCGGGGCGCTGAATTGCGCGCTTTTGGCGATGTCCAGAACGATCCCCAGGTCTTTGGGCCAGATGTTGACCGAAGAATGTGGGGTATAGTCGCCGTCCGCGATATGCGGTCCGCGGTTTTCCAGCATCCAACTGGTTCCGGCACATTGCGGAATGACCTCTAGGAATTTTTCCGGCGTCACGCCCTGCGTCATGCCAAAGGTCATCGCTTCGGCCATCGTGGCGATATGAACGCCTGCAAGCAATTGGTTCACGGCTTTCATCGCCGACCCGGCGCCTGCTGTGTCGCCCAGTTCAAACACCGTTTCGGCCATCGCGGCCAAAGCGGGGCGCGCCGCCTGGAAGGCCTCTGGCGATCCAGATGCCATGACTGACAAGGCACCACTTGCCGCCTTTTTGGATCCGCCCGAGATCGGCGCATCGAGGTACAGCACGCCATATGCGCCACAGCGTTTTTCCATTTCGCGTGCAAAATCTGGCGGTACAGTCGCGCAGCCCAAAACGGCCGAGCCGGGGCGCAAATGCGCGGCGATCCCGTCTTCGCCAAACAAAACCGCCTCGGTCTGGGGGGCGTTCAGAACCGCTATCACCACTGAATCCAGCGATTTGGCGACATCGGCCACAGGGGCCCTTGAGCCACCTTCGGCACAAAAAGCCTCCACGCGGGTCTGCGCGATGTCATAGCCATAGGTAACGTGTCCGGCCCGCAAAAGAGACTGCGCCATGCCGTATCCCATCGAGCCTAGTCCAAAAATTGCGGTGTGATGTACGGGTGAGGTGGCCATTTTCTACTTTCGGTCTGCAAAGGTGCCGGGATGCGGCAATTTGGTTGCATGTTTACGTAAACATCTGGATTTTTCTTATATGTTTACGTAAACATGTGTCAACAATCGGAGGTCCGCTTGGCCAAATCCTCTCGCCCGACCATGCATGATGTTGCCGCCGCAGCGGGCGTCAGCCAGATGACCGTCAGCCGTGTCTTTCGCGGCGATGGCTACATTTCGCAGGACACCAAGAGCAGGGTTTTAGAAGCTGCGCGCAGGTTGGGATATATTCACAACCGTCTTGCCTCGGTGCAGCGGGGCGTGAAAAATCCGATGGTTGCCGTTGTGCTGCCGACGCTCAAAAACAACGTCTTCACCGATGTTCTGGCCGGGATAACCGACACCTTGTCCGGGCTTGGCATGCGCCCGGTGTTCGGCGTGTCCGAATACGCGCAACAAGCCGAAGAGGACCTTGTTCGCGATATGCTATCCTGGCAGCCAACCGGCCTGATCCTAAGCGGCGTCGACCATACTGCGGCTCTGCGCGAGATGGTCGTCGGTGCAAAGTGCCGTGTCGCAGAGATCATGGATGCCGATGGCGCGCCAATCTCGGCCTCCTTCGGTGTATCGCATGAGGCGATAGGCGCGGAGATGGCCCGGCATTTTCTGGATCGGGGTTTGATGAAAGTGGCCTTGATCGCAAGTCATGGTGGCCAAGACGGCAGGGCCGCCAAGCGGATGGCATCGTTTCGCGACACACTCGAAAAGGGCGGTGGAGAGATCGTTTATGACCGCGTCGCCAAAGAGCCTTCGTCAATGGTGCTGGGCCGCAGCATGATGCAGCACTGTCTGCGCGAGGTCGCGCAGTGTGACGCGGTCTATTGCGCCAATGACGATTTGGCGGCTGGTGGCCTGATGCATTGCCTGGTCGAGGGGCTGAGCGTGCCCAAAGACATCGCCATCGCAGGCTTCAACGATTTGCCTTTCGTCTCGGCCTTGCCGCTTCGGATAACCACCACGCGAACCCCGCGCTATGACATGGGTGCGCGGGCGGCTGAATTTGTTGCCGGTCAGGGCAGCGAACAGCTTGGTCCAGTGCGCTTGGCGACCCAGCTTGTTATCGGTGACACGACCTGAGCCCGCGCACCGCCCAATCCGGGCGCCCACGTCAAAACGGCGCTGTATTGGCTTTGCTATCTGACTAATTCTTAAACACACTGCCATGTTTTTGGGCGCATTGACCCAGGCGTTGAGGCCTGCGCCCGGGTTCCGCGTGAATCTTATTGGTCCAGGACGCGCTCAGCCCAGACATTTCGCTGGTGCGCGATGTAGGTCGCGCAAGGGGATAAGATGACCGACACTGCCGAGCTGCAAGAAGTTGAAAAAGAACGGGCCTTGGGCAACGCGGGCGCCGAACAGCACCGGGACATCCCCCGGATCGATATGTCCGACTTTGAGGGTCGCCAGGCCGAAATCGCGCGGGATATATGGGCGGCTGCAACAGACCTGGGCTTTTTCCAGCTGGTCAATCACGCCATCCCCAAGGACCTCACAAACGCCGCCTTCGCGCAATCCGCTGCCTTTTTTGCATCTCCATCCGAGGCAAAAGCTCAGGTTTCGATGCAACCTGGCACGAATGCTGGTTGGGAATACAAAACTCAGGTGCGCCCCTCGACAGGCACTGCGGATCAGAAAGAAAGCTATCAAATCACCTTGCCGCGGATGGACGGTCTTTGGCCCAATCCGCAAAGCAACCCTGATTTCAAACCTACAATGCTTGCGTTTGAGAGGCTGAATTGGCTTGTCGCCATGCAGGTCATGTCCTGTTTGGCCGACGGGTTAGGCTTTGAGAAAGGGCTGTTCGTCAGCGCGCATGACCCATTGTCGCCCAAATATCAGTCGACACTTCGCCTGTTGCACTATCTCGATCTCGAAAACGCCAAGCCCGATGATTTCAAGTTCTGGCGCGCAGGCGCGCATACGGATTTCGATTGCCTGACCCTGCTGCACCAGCGCGCGGGTCAAACGGGATTACAGGTGTGCCCGGGCAAAGACGCCCAAGGCCGCGCGGTCACGTGGACGGACGTTCCAGCAGACGACCACGTCATAACCTGCAACATCGGCGACATGCTGATGCGCTGGTCAGACGATCGGTTGGTGTCAAATCTGCACCGCGTTCGGATGCCAAAGCCGAGTGAAAGCCGCGGCCCTCGATATTCCATCGCCTTTTTCACCCAAGCCAATATGGACACGACCCTGTCTGGCCCGTTGGGCAAATACGACCCCATCACCGCGCATGACTACATCCAGATGCGCATCAAGGCGAACTTTGCAAAATGATCGCCGCGTTCCATCCCGCGCCGCCCAATCGGCAGCCGACCCCGAGCGGAGAGCGCTGCGTGTTCCGCCGCTTATGACATCAATCCAATAGGAGATAATCACCATGGCACTTACCAAGACTGTTACGGCCTTTGCGCTCGGCGCGTCGGCACTGGCGCTTTCGACGCAGGCAGAGGCGGCTGACGTTGTTTTCGGCACCAACTGGCTCGCCCAAGCTGAACACGGCGGCTTTTATCAATCCGTTGCCGACGGCACCTATGCGGAATGCGGATTGAACGTGTCGATCGTCCCCGGCGGCCCGCAGGTGAACAACCGCGCGCTTCTTTTGGCGGGGCGCATTGACTACCATATGGGCGGTGACCTGCTGCAAGCCTTCAACGCGGTCAAAGAAGGCATTCCGGTTGTCGCGGTCGCGGCGGCTTTCCAAAAACACCCACAGGTCATCCTGGCGCATCCCGGCAAAGCCGAAAGCTTTGAGGATCTCAAAAACCTTGAACTTTTGATCGGCGACAATGGGTTTCAGTCGTACTACCAGTGGATGATGGCCGCCTATGGTTTCACGGCGGACCAGCGCAAACCATATACATTCAACCCTGCACCATTCCTCGCCGACGATAGCACGGGCATGCAGGGCTATCTGTCGTCCGAGCCATTCCTGGTCGAGAAAGAAGGCGGCTTTACGCCTGATGTCTTCCTGATCGCGGATGCGGGATATTCCACCTATGCGACAACCATCGAAACGATGGCCGCGACGATTGAGCAAAAGCCCGAAGAGGTGAAATGCTTTGTCGAAGGCTCGATCCTTGGCTGGTACAACTTCCTCTATGGTGACAACGCGGCAGCCCGCGAATTGATCATGGCGGACAACCCGGAAATGACCGCAGACAAGATTGACTATGCCATTGAAAAGATGCTTGAGAACGGGATCGTCTTGTCTGGCGATGCCGAAGAGATGGGCATCGGTGTTATCACAGATGCCAAGGTCGAGGATTTCTACAACAAGATGGTCGAAGCCGGTGTGATCGAAGCAGGGCTTGATTACGCCTCTGCTTACACCACAGACTTTGTGGGCAAAGGCTTGGGCAAAGAACTGGCCAAGTAAGCACTGAAACCCAAAACCCGGCCCCGCCCCCTTGCGGCGGGGCCACACTGCAGGACGAACCTATGCCGCCAGACGCACGCGCACCGCTTGGGCAGCGCCCAGATCTTTTGCGAATGTCGCACATCGAAAAGACCTTTCGAGGAGACGTTGTCGCCTTGCGGAACCTTAATCTGTCCGTCCAGCAAGGCGACTTTATCTCGCTGCTCGGCCCCTCCGGCTGTGGTAAGTCGACCGCTCTGCGATTGATTGCCGGGCTCATGCAGCCAACGGCGGGCACAATCGATTGGATTGGCGGCCAAAGCGACGGTGATTTGGGCGTTGTCTTCCAAGAGCCCACATTGCTGCCTTGGGCGCGGGTAAAGGATAACGTGTTCCTTCCCTTCCGCTTGCAAGGCAAATCTTACTCAAGCGTCGCTGACGATGTTCTGCAGGCGCTCAAGCTGGTCGGTCTTGAGGATTTCCAAAACGCCTTTCCGCGCGAATTGTCGGGCGGCATGAAAATGCGCGTCTCGATCGCGCGGGCTTTGGTCACTGGGCCGCGGCTGATCTTGATGGATGAACCTTTTGCCGCGCTGGACGAAATCACACGCCACAAACTGAACAACGACCTTTTGGCATTGCGCGATGAGATCGGCTGCACCGTCATTTTCGTCACGCATTCGGTCTTTGAATCTGTGTTCCTCTCGGATCGGATTGTCGTTATGGCCGCGCGCCCCGGGCGCGTTATCCGCGAGCTGACCGTTGACGCCGACTATCCGCGAACCGAAGCGTTCCGAACGTCCGCGGAATACGCCGCCGCGGCGCGCGAAGCCTCTGCCGCGCTGGGACAGGCAATGGAGCAGGCCGCATGAGCGTCCAGAGCGATATTCCACTTGTCGACGTCGAAGAAGAACGCCGCGCGCGCCAAACGCGCATCACAGCCATTGCCAAATGGACCTTGCCTTCGCTTGTTTTGGTGCTCGCGATCGGGGGCTGGCAGGCCTATACCGTGCTGGCCGAGGTGCCGCATTACATTTTGCCGTCGCCCTGGCTCATTGCCAAAACGATGGTCGCGGATTGGGCGGTGCTTTGGCCCGCCATGCTCGTGACCGGGCGACTTACCTTTTTGGCGCTGATCTTCGCCGTGATTGGCGGTTTGGCGATTGCGATTGCCTTTACGCAGTCAAAATGGGTCGAGCTTGCGATGTTCCCCTATGCTGTCATCTTACAGGTCACACCCGTTGTCGCGATTGCACCTTTGTTGCAGATCTACGTCGACAGCGCCTTTGTCGCGGCGCTTTTGTGCGCATGGATCGTGGCCTTTTTCCCGATCTTGTCGAACACGACAATCGGATTGAAATCAGCCGACCACAACCTGCAAGATCTGTTCAAAATTTATGGAGCGACCCGGTGGCAGACGCTGTATCTGTTGTCTGGCCCGTCTGCGCTGCCCTTTTTCCTTGGCGGGTTAAAGATTGCGGGCGGCCTTGCTTTGATTGGCGCCGTTGTTGCCGAGTTCGTCATTGGACGCGCGGGAACCGGTCTTGGCCTGGCCTCGACCTTGCTTGAGGCATCCTACAGGTTCAACTTTGGACGCCTTTACGCCGCACTGATCCTGATCTCGGTCATGGGCGTTGCCATCTTTGGCTTTATGAGCCTCATCAGTCATCTGTGCCTCTTCCGGTGGCACGAAAGCGCAGTAAAGCGCGAAACATGATGGGCTTTGCGACACTGCCAGAGGGTGATTTTACTCTGCAAAACGTCACCGTTCCGGGATGGCTCTTGGGTGGCACGGCGGACTTGCTCACTACCGATATCGGGGTGTCGCAGGGCAAATTCGCAGAACCGTCTGGCACGGTGGTCGACATGAAAGGCGCAATTGCGTTGCCTTGTTTCGTGGACGGTCATACGCATTTGGACAAAGGCCACATCATGCCGCGCGCGGCCAATCCCGATGGCACGTTTTTGGGCGCGCTCACAACAGTGCGCGCCGATCACGCCAATTGGGCCCCCGAAGATGTCCGCGCACGGGCCGAGTTTTCGATCCGAACGGCTTTTGCCCACGGAACGCGCGCGATCCGTACGCATCTGGATTCAATGGGCGGTCAGCATGCGCGGTCCTGGCTGGTTCTGGCCGAGCTGCGCGAAAAGTGGGCTGGCCGGATAGAATTGCAAATGGCCAGTTTGATGTCATGCGAAGGTTTTGAAGCACCTGAATATCCCGACATTGTGAAAACTGTCGCGGATTACGGCGGCGTTCTTGGCATGGTCTCTTACCCCATTCCCGACCTAAAACGCATCCTTTTGGGCCATTTCGAAGCGGCCGGAAACTATGGTCTGGCGTTGGATTTTCATTCTGACGAAACGATGGACGCGACCTCTGAAACGCTGCGGTTGATTGCGGAATGTGTCTTGGAAACCGGCTTTGACAAACCTGTCCTCATTGGGCATTGCTGTTCGCTTTCCACACAGGACGCGGCGCGGGCGCTGGACACGCTCGATCTTGTCGCGCGGGCAGGCATAGATGTCGTCAGCCTGCCGATGTGCAACATGTACCTCCAGGACCGGCACGCGCGGCGTACCCCGCGCGGCAGAGGTGTTACGCTGGTGCATGAAATGAAAGCGCGCGGCTTCAACGTCGTTTTCGCCTCGGACAACACCCGCGATCCGTTCTATGCCTATGGCGATATGGACATGCTCGAAGTGATGCGCGAAGCCACCCGCATCGCGCATTTGGACCATTCTGATGCGGATTGGTCAAAGGCATTTTTCACCACGCCTTCGCAGGTGTGCGGCTTTTCTGATCCTGGTTTTGCCATCGGTGCGCCGGCGGATCTTGTTCTCTGTCGCGCCCGCACGTGGACCGAACTTTTTGCGCGCCCGCACGCTGACCGCATCGTGCTGCGCAATGGCACGCCCATCGACACGAGCTTGCCAGATTATGCCGAACTCGATCACTTATTTGAGGCTCATTCATGACCATGCCAGACAATGTCGCTGCGGCCAAAGCTGCGCTGTCGCATCTTGATATCGAAGAAAACGAAAAGGCGATCAAAGCCGCGTCGCGCGATTTCTTTTGGTATTCGCCCGTCCTCAAGGCCCGCATGGATCACTTGGTTGCGGACTTTGTGGTACGCCCCCGCAACGAAGCCGAGATCATCGAAATCCTCAAGGTTTGCTTTGCGCACAAAGTGCCTGTCACGACACGTGGCGCAGGCACTGGCAACTACGGCCAGGCGATGCCGATGCGGGGCGGCTGCGTCATGCATCTGCGCCATATGGACAAAGTCACGCATTGCGAACCCGGCCGGGTCATTGTCGAGCCCGGTTGCTTGCTCAAAGACGTCGACGGCCATTGCATTCCCGCCTGTGGGCACGAATTGCGCATGTTTTCATCGACATGGGCCACCGCGACGGTCGGCGGGTTTATCGCCGGTGGCTCGGGCGGGGTCGGCTCGATCACGTGGGGGTCGCTGCGTGAGTTGGGCAACATCATCCGCCTGCGCGTCGTTACGATGGAAAAAGAGCCCCGCGTGCTTGAGTTCACCGGAGAGGAACTGGCCCGGGTCAGCCACGCCTATGGAACAAACGGCATCATCACCGAGCTCGAATTGCCACTTGCGCCCGCCTACGACTGGATTCACTGCTTTGTGCGCACCAAGGATTTCGACCGCGCCATGCAATGCGCCATCGATTTGGCCAACGAAAACGGTATCTTGCTCAAAATCGCCTCGGTCTATGAGGCGCCAACCGCAAAAAGCTATTTTCAGCGTGTTGCCCCTTATGTTGACGAGGATGACCACCTGATCGGGCTGATGGTCGCGCCGCATTCCTTTGAAGGGTTTCGAACCTGGATGGGGCGGAACCAAGACCTAGAGCTGATCTATCGCTCTGACGATAACGATTGGGCGCGCGGCCCCGGGCCCGTCTTTGAATACGGCTGGAACCATACAACCCTGCGCGCCCTCAAGGTTGATCCGTCGATCACCTATCTACAAGTGCGCTATGGCTTTCCTGATCACTACCGTCTTGTGAACGAAATGCGTGCCGCTTTCCCCGATGATTTGATCCAGCATCTCGAAGCGATCCGCATGGATGGTGGGCATGTGGGCTTTGCGGGGCTCACGCTTGTCAAATTCACCACCGAAGAGCGTTTGGACGAGATTGTAAAAGCGCATGAAAACGCGGGCGCGTTGATCTTTAACCCCCATCGCTTCACCCTCGAAGAAGGGGGGCGGCAACACGCCGATCCGACCCAACTTGCCTTCAAAAAGGAAGCGGACCCAGAAGGGCTTTTGAACCCGGGCAAAATGATCACGTGGGACGACCCCGATTGGGATTATTCGGCGATGTACAGCTATCCAGACATGACGCCAGCGCCGGAAAAAGCATAGAATGCACGCCCTGGTTCTCTACGCGCATCCTTGTCCCGAAAGCTTTAACGCCGCGGTGCATGACGTCGTTGTCGACACGCTGAAGGGCAGGGGGTGGACGGTCGATGATTGCGACCTGAACGCCGAGGCGTTCGACCCCATCTTGTCGCGCGAGGGACGGCGCGGCTATCACACCATTCCCGACAACATCGCCCCGGTGCAAAGTTATGTCGAACGGCTGCGTGCGGCCGAGGCGTTGGTCATGGTTTTCCCAGTTTGGAACTTTGGCTATCCCGCGATTCTAAAGGGGTTTTTGGATCGGGTGTTTTTGCCGGATGTGTCATTCAAACTGCAAAATGGCGCCGTATATCCGGGCCTGACAAACATCAAAAAGCTGGCCGCCTGCACGACCTATGGCGGGACACGGATGCGCGCGTTTTTGGCGGGCGATCCGCCACGCAAATGCGTCACGCGCGCGGTGCGCTATGCCTGTGGCAAACCCCCGACGCGGTACGTCGCGCTCTATGACATGAACAACAACGGGCCTCAGCGCCTGAACGCGCATCTCGAAACGGTGCGCGCGGAAATGCAGGCTTTGTGATGCGGGTCTTGATCGTTTACGCGCATCCGAAATCCGACAGCTATAACGCCGCGATAAAAGCCAAAGTCGTCGAGCGGGTGGAAGCCGCGCAAGCAGAGTATCGGCTCATTGACCTTTACGCGCTGAACTACGCTCCGGTGCTTTCGGCGCAAGAATTGACGTTTTACGAAGACACGCAGCTGAACCAAAAAGGCCAGGAACAGCATTGCGAAGATGTGCGCTGGTGCGACACGTTGATTTTTGTCTACCCAACCTGGTGGTACGGATTGCCAGCGATCCTGAAGGGGTGGCTGGACCGGGTTTTGGTGCCAGGACTGGCCTTTGAGCTGCCAGATCGGGACGGCGGCAACATTCGTCCGGGGTTAACGCATATCAAGCGGCTCGCTGTCTTTACGACCTGCGGCGCAAGTTGGTGGCTCACCAGAATGATCGGCGCGCCGGGTCGGCGGACAATCTTGCGCGGCGTTCGTTTACTCTGCGCCAAAAGATGCCGCACAGCATTTGCCGCGCATTACTCGATGGACAGCGCGACCACAGCCTCGCGCGCGCGCCACTTGCAACGGGTCGAGGCGCGGATGGACCGGTTCCTATCTGGCGCCTGATATGACGCTTTTGCCCTAGCGGCGCGCGTGTCGTGATCGTAGCGTGGCGCAAAACAAACCAGGAGACCCGCGATGCGACGATTGGATTGGGCGGACAAACGCGCCCCAGAGTTTGAAACCGTCAACGCCGACACATCCATCGCCATCCTGCCGACCGCTGCGATCGAACAACACGGGCCGCATCTGCCCGTTGGGACAGACACGATGATCATGCAAGGGATGCTCGATGCCTTTCGCGCAGCGTGCCCTGACGAGTTAGACCCCTGGATTCTGCCGATTCAGGCAGTTGGAAAATCCAATGAACACCTTTGGGCCAAAGGCACGCTCACCCACACGGCAGCATCCGCTTTGTCGGCCTGGACCGAGATCGGCCTCTCGGTTGCGCGGGCGGGCTTTCGGAAAATCATCATCGTGAACAGCCACGGCGGCAATTTGGACCTTATCTCGATCCTCAGCCGCGAATTGCGCATTCAGGCCGGTATGTTGGCCGTCAAATGCCAATGGGGCAACTTTGGCTATCCGCAAGATATGTACGGCGCGTATGAGCAGTCTTACGGCATCCACGGCGGCGACGTAGAAACCTCGCTCATGCTGAATTTCCGTCCCGACTGCGTGGATATGAGCAAAGCCAAGATGTTCGCCTCAAGCGCTGAGACGGATCTGATTTCACCCACAGGGCCGATCAGCCGAGGTTGGATTGCCGCCGATTTGAACCCGGACGGCACGGTCGGCGATGCGGGCCAAGGCACCGCCGAAAAGGGCGCGCAGACCACCGCGCACCAAGTCGCGGGCTTTATTCAGCTCTTGCGCGATGTGCAGGCGATGCCGGTTCCAACGGCGCCAGCCTCCATCGGGTAAAGGCACACAAGCGGACCGATCAAACCGACCGCGTGATGCCGCCGTCGACGCGAATGTTCTGCCCGGTGATATACGCGCCACCGTCCGAGGCGAGAAAGGCCACAACGCTGGCGATCTCGCCCAGGGAAGAGCCATAGCGGCCCATCGGGATCAGCGCGCGGAATTCTTCTTTCTCGGGCAAGCTGTCAATAAAGCCGGGTAAGACATTGTTCATACGGATATTTTCAGCTGCGTATTTGTCGGCGAAAAGTTTGGTGAACGCCGCCAGCCCGGCCCGCATGACACCGGATGTCGGGAAAACGGGATTGGGCTCGAATGCGGCAAAGGTTGAAATGTTGATGATCGCCCCGCCGCCTTGCTTTTGCATGATGGGCGTTACCAGACGGCTCGGGCGCACGGCGTTCAGAAAATACACCTCCATCCCTTCGTGCCAGTCGTCATCGCTGAGATCCAGGATCGGTGCGCGGGGTCCGTGACCCGCGGAATTCACCAAAACATCCACGCGACCCCAGGCCGACATTGCGGCGTCGACAAGCTCTTGCAAGGCCTCGTTTGATCTGTTCGAGCCGGTGACACCCACACCGCCCAGCTCGTTCGCCAAAGCTTCACCTTTGCCCGAAGAGGATAAAATCCCCACCTTAAACCCATCAGCGGCCAATGCGCGGGCGCTGTCAGCGCCCATCCCCGAGCCGCCCGCCGTAATCAATGCCACTTTGGTCATCGTAAGTGTCCTTTGTCGAAGGTTAGAACATGTCGCCGCGCGCAACGGCGGCTTCGACCTCTGCGATCTCGGCAGTGCTGAGGCCATAGGTTTCGGCGGCGGTCTGCGCAGAGATGTATCCAAGCGCCAGGTCGCGCTTGATTTGGTCTGTGGGACGTTCGCCCGGCGCGCCATAGCCAGCGCCGCCAGGGAAGGCCATCATCACACGGCGGCCGTGGGCGACGAATTGTTTGCCCTTGACGCGCATGGCGGTGCCGTCGTCTTGGCCGATTGTCGTTGGGGCGCCGTTGTGGCCGCCGCGCCGTCCGCGCGCGGGATGTTGGCCTCGGTCGAACATGGCTTGGATGTCGAATTCGTGCCCCTCTTGGGCGCCGACTTCCATGTATTGCCCCAAGCCCCCGCGCGTTTTGCCCGCTCCACCTGAATCCGGGCGGAGTTCTTTGCGCCAGATAATGACGGGCCCTGCATGCTCGGTCGCTTCGATCGGCATGGTCATCACGCCCGATGGAAAGGCCGTTGCGTTCATCCCGTCATGTTCGGGGCGGGCACCAGAGCCGCCTGAGTTGAATGTCAAAACCTCTGATCTGCGTGCATGCGCGGGGGCCGGCGCGTCGCTGCGGGGCCGCAGCGAGACCTGGAAGTTGCATAGACATCCTGCGCCTTCGGCGGGCACAAGCCCCGGCACAATTTTGTCGAACGCATCAAAGACGGCGTCAGGCACGAAATGCCCAACGATATGCCGCAGCGCGACCGGAGCAGGGTGCAGGGCATGCACAATCGTGTTCTCTGGTGCCACGACTTCGAACGGGGCCAGCGAAGCCGCGTTGTTGGGAATTTCCGGCGCGATCGCGACCTTAAGCGCATAACAGGCATAGGCCTTAGTGTAGACAAGCGGGCAATTGATGCCCTT
>CAZYQC010000028.1:17999-39501 GCA_964649815.1 uncultured Rhodobacterales bacterium
TAAGCGCATAACAGGCATAGGCCTTAGTGTAGACAAGCGGGCAATTGATGCCCTTTTTGTCGACACCGGTTGTACCTGCAAAATCAGTCAGGATACGATCCTTTTCGACCGTGACTTTCACCTTAAGGGTGATCGGATTGTCGAACCCATCCATCGTCATAGAACCTTCGGCAGAGGTCCGGGGCAGGGCGGCAATGCGTTCGATTGTGGCGCGGCGTGAATTCTCCAAAATGAAAGCCGCCACGCCGTCCAGATGATCCAGATCGAATTCCTGCATCATTTCGATCAAGCGGCGGTGGCCGATTTCGTTGCAATTCGCTAAAGCATATATGTCACCGATCAGCTGATCAGGCTCGCGCACATTTCCGCGGATGATGCGCATCAGCGTTTCGTCAACCGCGCCTTTGTCGGCAAATTTCATGATGGGAATGTAGAGGCCTTCTTCGTAGACACTTTGCGCGTCCGCGCCAAAGCCGCGGCCTCCGATGTCAACGATATGCGCGGTGCAGGCAAAAAAGCCGACAAGTGCGCCTTTGTGAAAGGACGGCGTGACCATCGTGATGTCGTGCAAATGTCCGGTCCCCTCCCAGGGATCGTTCGTGATGTAGACATCTCCGTCTGCCATGTTTTGCCGACCGATCCTGCGAATGAAATGGGCCACAGCGTCAGCCATCGCATTCACATGACCAGGTGTGCCGGTCACAGCCTGGGCCAACATCTGACCTGCGGTGTCGTATACGCCCGCCGACAGATCACCCGCTTCTCGGACAGAGGTTGAAAAGGCCGTGCGCACCAAGGCTTGCGCCTGTTCTTCCACCACGGAAATAAGGCGGTTCCACATGACCTGATACGCCACAGTCGAAGGTTCTTGGGCCATGTCGTTACGCTCCTTTTCTCAGATCGATGCAGCCGTCGGGCTGGCAGCGTGCGCTCCAACCGCGCGGGACAATGATCGTCGTTTCATCCTCCACAATCGCGGCAGGACCGACGACAAAATCCCCACTCGCCAGATCAGCGCGCGCGACCACGCTGGCTTCGGCAAAGTCGCCCGATGACGGGTCGAACAAGCGTCTTGTCGCCTGCGTTTCGATGCGGCTGCCATCCGTGGCGTCGGGGACAGACGCGACCGGCGCAACCGGTGTTGTCGCATTGACCGACCAAACTGTGATCTCAATATCCATTCCCGCGACAGGCCGTCCAAAGAGGCGCGCGTAATCCTCTTCAAACCGGGCTTCAAAATCCTCAGCGCGGGGGTGCATTGCTTGGTCTTGCGTCAGAACAATGGGGATTTCCCACCCTTGACCGCTGTAGCGCATATAGACTTTGAACTCGGACAAGATCGGGCTTTCAGCGTCGCAGGTGCGCACAAAGCCCGTGGCCTCGGCTTGAAGGTCTTGCAACAACGTTTTGATCCGCGCGGGATCAAAGTCGCTGAGCCGCATATAGACCGAACGATTGGCTTCGAAACTATACGGCGCGCGCAAAAAGCCGATGGCTGATCCCACGCCAGCACCGGGCGGAACCAGCACCCGCGCAACCCCAAGCTTTTCGCCCAAGCGTCCCGTATGCAATGGCGCCGCACCGCCAAAAGCAATCATGGTGAACTCGGACAAGTCCTCGCCGTTCTCAACGGCATGAACCCGCGCCGCATTGGCCATGTTTTCATCGACAACTTCTGCCACACCGAACGCCGCTTCGGTTGTTTGCATGGAAAGCGTTTGGCCCACATGGGCATCGAGCGCGGCTTGAGAGTGTTCGGGCTGCAGCGTGATTGACCCGCCCGCAAATGCCGTGGGGTCCAGCTTGCCAAGGACCAGATCTGCGTCGGTCACGCCGGGCCGCGTGCCGCCCCGGCCATAGCATGCAGGCCCTGGCTCTGACCCGGCGCTTTCGGGGCCGACGCGAATTTGGCGCATGGCATCGACATGCGCCAAAGACCCGCCGCCCGCACCGATTTCAACCATGTCGATCACAGGGATCGAGATTGGCATCCCTGACCCCTTCTTAAAGCGATACGTCCGTGCGACCTCGAACACGCGCGACGTTTTGGGTGTCTGATCTTTGATCAAACAGATTTTGGCCGTTGTGCCACCCATGTCGAACGACAGGACTTTGTCCAACCCATGCCGCGCCGCGATATGGGCGGCAAAGACCGCGCCACCCGCCGGGCCAGATTCGACCAAGCGCACCGGAAAAGCGGCTGCGTTTTCGATCGAGATGATCCCGCCGCCTGAATGCATCAGGAATATCCGGCATCCGACGCCTTCGGCCTGCAGCCGAGCTTCCAGGCGGCCCAAATACGATGCCATCAGCGGCTTGATATAGGCGTTGGCAACCACGGTATTGAACCGCTCGTATTCGCGCATCTGTGGCGAAACCTCGGACGAGATCGACACAGAAACATCCGGCAATTTGGCCCGCAACACGTCGCGCACCAAAAGCTCGTGCTCTGGGTTCAGATAGGAATGGATCAGGCCAACCGCGACGGAGTCAAAGCCTGCCAAGGCGATGCGGTCGACCACCGCCTCGACGTCCGCGCGATCGAGGCCAACCAGCACATCGCCATTGGCGTCAACCCGGCCCGGCACCGTAAAGCGCATGTGTCGGGGAAGCAGGGGCTCCGGCAACTTCAGATTTAAGTCATATTGTTCAAACCGGCTTTCGGTCCGCATTTCGATCACGTCGCGAAAGCCTTCGGTCGTGATAAGCGCTGTCTTTGCGCCCCGCCGTTCAATCAGCGCATTGGTCGCCAGCGTTGTGCCGTGAATGATCTGCCCAATGTCCGCGGGCGCGATTTGTGCCAGACCGCAGACACGCTGCATCCCTTCGATAATAGCGTCTTCTGGCGCGCTGTAGGTCGTCAGAACTTTGGTCGAATACGACTGGCCATTGGCCTCTAACACCACGTCCGTGAACGTGCCTCCTATATCCACCCCAAGCCGGGGAGAGCGCGCCGCCATGATGTGATCCTTTGTCTGTCGTCTGGTGAACGCGGATCACGCTACACGCCACGAGGACGTCAGCAAAATTCATTCTTTTTTGATATGTGATCAATTTTCTTTATTGCGCCTCTTGGCTGACCACGGCGGCAAGAGCCGCCCCATTGGTCACAAAAAGCGGTGCGCGACTTTGGTCATATCGCGCAGAAAAGCGCAGCGGCGGCGGCAACCAGGCGCAGGCGATGTCGATCAAGCCGCCTGTGCGCAGGCTGTCTTGGACCAAGGGCCGTGGCAAAAGCGCGGCCCCCATCCCGTCAACGGCCATGCGCAAAGCGGCGGTCAAGCTGCTGCAATGCGCGACTTGACCGGTGCCAAGTCCCAAAGACTTGAGCTCTTGCCGCAACAGGACCGAGGCCTGCGTATCGGTTCCGTGAGACAGAATGCCGACCTCTAACAGGTCCGACAGGCTCGGCGCTTTGGCGAATCCTGAGGCGATTGCAGGTGCGGCAAACCAACCATAGGCGCAGGTTTCCAATGCGAGCGTGTCGTCAGCATCGCCCGCATCGGGGCCATTCAGAACGGCCAGATCAAGGTCGCCCGCGACAAGCTGGTCTTCGATCTGTTGGGCCAGATCAACGGTCAATTCGACCTGAACATTCGGATAGGTGTCCTTGAACGCGCGTAGGAACCGATGCAGCCATGTCGCAGCAATGAGTTCGGTCACACCCAGTCGCAAGCGATCTTCGATCAGCTCATGGCGCGACGCCGCACTCAGCACGTTTTCGGTGGCTCTCAAGACCTGCCGCGCCGCGGCCAGAACCTCTTGCCCCCGTTTAGACACGCGCACGGAGCCCGGGTCGCGATGCAACAAGGCAAGATCCAGCGTGTTTTCCAAAGCGGCTATGCGGACCGAGATATTCGGCTGCGTGGTGCCCAAAACAGCCGCTGCTTTCCGAAAGCTGCCTGTGTCGGCAACACTGACGAACGCTTCCAATTGCTTGAGCGTGATGCGGTTCGAAATCATGGGCGAAGCTTGTGATAAATTTTCGTAATGGCCAAGGGCCGAAAGCCGACTGTGGCGCTATCGGCCGGAGCGCATCAGCGGCGCAGCGTTGATTTCTCGGATTTCGGGCATAAAATCGCGCATTGGTTGTCATGTGCGCGTCATATGGTTGCGCCTAGCATACATCAGACAGCGTCTCGTGGGAGGACACGCCAATGAAAGTTGTGAACTGGAACATCGAATGGATGAACAAGTGGTTCTCTGGCAACCACGCGCCGCGCTGGGGCAGC
Source organism: uncultured Rhodobacterales bacterium (assembly GCA_964649815.1). Taxonomy (GTDB): domain Bacteria; phylum Pseudomonadota; class Alphaproteobacteria; order Rhodobacterales; family Rhodobacteraceae. Next base: position 22,232 of record CAZYQC010000028.1, read on the forward strand.
AGCACATTAACGGCGGCAGAGGCGAACCAAGTTGCGGCCCGTGTCGCGGGCGTGATCAGGGCGATGGATCCCGATGTTCTGTGTATCCAAGAAGGCCCTAGCGCCATCCAGGAGATGCAGCTTTTCCTTGATGATCACCTGACCGAGAACGGCGCGCCTCTCTTTGACGTTTTGCTCGGCAAGGCGGGCGGGTCGCAAAAGCTCTATGTGCTGACCAAAATCGGTGGGGCGGTTGCGGCGATCGATCACGCGACAGACGACCTTACGCAAGAGCTTGAGGATGTTTGGCAAGCGGATGTCGACGGAGACCTGTTGTTACAGCCGTACGATTTTACCCGCGTGCCGATGGTCGTCGATTTGAACCCGCATAACGGCGATCCCATGCGGATCATCGTTCTGCATACCAAGTCCAAATATGTTCACAACGGCCAAGCCTTGTTCAACGATCCTGCCCGTCGGCCAGAATTCATCGCGGCCGCGATGAAAGCCCGCCGACGCATCTCGGCCGAGGGGTTCCGCCTGCGGACGTATCTCGACGCCGTCTTGCAGCGCAATGCGACCGAGCGTGTCATCGTGACAGGTGATTGGAACGACGGCCCAGGTCCCGACTTTTTCGAACGTCAATATCTGACCCACAATATCGCAGATATCGTGTTGGGCAGCACGTTCTATCCCGATCTCATTTTCCGCCATCCTATCTTGGAACGCGTGCCGTCAAACGCGCTATTTACGGCGCGCTTTGACGATTTCGTCGACAATATCGACGACCGGCCCTTGTTGCTGGATCATTTCGCGGTCTCGCCCGCGCTGCACCCCGAGATCACGGATGCGGGCATCGCCCATGCGCCATTCGAAGACGCTATCGAGGGGACCGGCGCTGCGCGCACGCAGCGGCCCAGCGATCACCGCCCGATTTGGATCGAGATCGCGACCTGATACAGACGCGGCAGGGCCAGAGGCGTAAACTCAGTCTCCGGCGGCAAATCCGCTTCCGGCGGTGCGATAGGCTTCGCGCGGTGGCGCGAACACGTCCAGAACCTTGGCGCCGTCGGGGCCTGCGCGAAACCCATGCGGAACATCACCCGGCGTGCGCCAAAAATCCCCTGGCCCAACAGGCACGTCGACACCATCGTGAATGCGGACGCCACTGCCCTCCAGCAACACGCCCCATTGTTCTTCGGGATGCGCGTGGATCGAACCTTCGCTGTTGGGCTCAAAGCTGACGATCGAAAACATGGCCTGATCGCCTGGAAACACCCGTGTCTCAATGCCGGTTGTCAACGTGCGTGCGATCCCGCGGCTCAAATCAGCAAGGTTAAAGAATGTGTCTGGTCTACTCATCGAAAGCTCCTGATCATCATGGCTCGAGGCCGAAAATCTCTAAGGTCGTCTCACCCGCGTGAATGCGCGCTCGAATATCTGTTTCGCGCGCTGCGACAGCGGCAACTTTGGTCAAGACATCGGCGGCGGCCTCTGCAGGGATAACGACGATGCCATCATCATCGCCCACCACGATGTCGCCAGGATGCACCAACACGCCGCCAATCGAGACAGGGATATTGATCTCCCCACGGTCGGTTTTCGCGGTGGCCTCAGGGTGAAAGCCCCTGCAGAACACCTGAAACCCTAACGCAGCGATGTCCGCGCTGTCGCGAATGGTGCACTCGAACACCGCACCCACAATCCCTTTGGCCAAACAGCCATCGGCAAGCAGATCGCCAAACGGGCCAAACCGCTTTGACCCGGCGCCATCGACGATCAGTATGTCGCCCGGCTCCGCCTGGTGCACAGCGCGGTGAATGGCGCCGTTTTGCCCGGGCTCAATCTGAACTGTACGTGCGCGCCCCGCGATGCGTTTGCCGGGGATCAGCGGTGCAAACCCGGCGCTGACCACGCCAAGGCTTGGGTCTGCGTTGCACAAATTGCCGGTGGGGAATGCGGCGAAGTCTTCTGGTGTCATGGCTTGGGGTCGTGCCTATCTACAAAGTCTGCAAATACCGACCAAAGGGCCGGCGGATTTGTGTACATGGGGAAATGCCCGGAATGGTCGATCTCGATGACCTCCACCCCATGCGCGGGCAGGTCGCTGAGGTAGGATAGATGCCGGTTTTGAATGCCGTAAACGAACGCGCGCGGGCAGGGCAAACCGGTGAACATTTCCATCAAAGGCGTGCCATCCGACAGGTCCACCATCGAGGTAAAGATGGGTTCATAGGTTGTGTCTCGCACTTTTGCGGGCAAAGCGGCCGCGTAAACGCCAGAGCCAAATTCCGCCCGGCGTCTCACCCGATCAATAAAGCCTTTGGCAAAGCCCGCGGGCGTGTCGGCTGGATGTTCAATGATCTGGCGCGACAAAAAGCAATCTTCGGGCGCGATGTTGCCTTCGATGTCGAAAAAGCTCAGCACCCGGTCGGGCTGTGCATGCGCCAGCATCAGCGCCGTCAGCCCACCCATCGAATGCCCAGAGAGGTGAAACCGCTCAACTCCCAAAGCGTCGCAGGCGCCCAAGGCCACTTTGACCAACAGCGGAATAGAAAGCATCCGCGGGTCATCAATCTCTGACAGCCCACAGCCCGGCGCGTCCCAAAAGATGAGGTCGCGCCCGTGAAAGGCGGGGTGCATCGACAGGTCGGAATAGTCTTCTTTGGTCGATCCGAACCCGTGCAAACACACCACCGGTGCGCGGTCTCCCCTACGGCGCAAATAGGAAAGCCGCACGGCACTGCCGTCGATCTTCAGATTTAGAGTTCCGCTGTCCATCATGAGGTGGGGCCATTCGCCGATTGTTTTGAAGGAATCGCATCAGTGTATAGACGATTCGACGTCAAATAGATATATTGGCAGAATGATCGACGGTAAAGACAAAGAAATTCTGTCTCTTCTTCTGCAGGATGCAGCTGTGTCCAAGGCCGAGATCGCGCGCCGCGTGGGTCTTGCCCCCTCGGCCATTTCAGAGCGCGTCCGGCGGCTAGAGAGTGATGGTGTCATTCAGAACTATGAGGTGCGCTTGAACCCGCACGCGCTTGGAAAGTCGCTATTGGCGTTTGTGTTCGTGACGGACGCCAAACCCAGCCTCGGGTTTGATACCGCAGCGGCCTTGCTGGACGTGACTGGTCTGGAAGAGCTGCACAAGATCGCGGGCGACGATTGTTACCTTCTCAAAATTCGCGCCTCAGGCACGGATGAGTTGAACGAGATCATCGAAACCCAAATCAATCCGGTGCAATCCGTGACCAAGGTCCGCACCACCATTGTCCTGAGTGCGGTGACAGAGCGTCCTTGTCTGGCGGGTCACACCCTTTGATCCGGGCGTGGTGCGGCGCATCACATGCATTGCTCACACGATGGAATTGGCTGCCGATTTGCCTTAACAAAATCCGCAGAGACCCCAATCGGCGCGTCGCGGCGCCTTTTGCGGGGCAGGGGTGGCAGGTAGGGCATGCAGGTGCATTCGGATCGAAAACGTATTCTTGTCACCGGAGGCGCAGGGTTCCTTGGCTCTCACCTGGTGGATCAGCTTTTGCTCCAAGGCCATCACGTCACCTGTGTCGATAATCTTTTTACCGGCAGCCAACAGAACATCCGCCACTTAAAGACACACGACAGCTTTACCTTTATCGAACATGACATCGTCCAGCCTTTGCATATCGACGTGGATGAAATCTATAACCTCGCCTGTCCGGCGTCGCCCAAACATTACCAACATGATCCAATCCAGACGATTAAGGCGAATGTGATCGGTGCGGCGAATATGCTGGACCTTGCCGATCGATTGGGCTGCAGAATCCTTCAGGCCTCGACCAGCGAAGTCTATGGCGACCCCAGCGAAAGCCCCCAGCGCGAAGCCTATTGGGGCAACGTAAACCCCATCGGCCCTCGGTCGTGCTATGACGAAGGCAAACGCTGCGCCGAGACGTTGTTTTTCGACTACCATCGCGAACGGCAGGTCGACATCAAAGTGGCGCGCATCTTCAACACTTACGGCCCGCGCATGCATCATGCCGACGGGCGTGTTGTGTCGAATTTCATCGTCCAAGCCCTGTCTGGTGATCCCATCACGCTTTATGGCGCGGGCAGCCAGACAAGAGCCTTTTGCTATGTCGATGATTTGATCGACGGGCTTATTCAAATGATGCGCAGCGACGCAGCGGTCACAGGTCCAATCAACCTCGGGAACCCAGATGAGGTTTCGATCCTCGCCTTGGCTCAGATGATTGTCGAGATGACGGGCTCTCGCTCAGAAATCACCTTTGCCCCGTTGCCCAAAGACGACCCAAAGCTACGCTGCCCCGATATCTCACGCGCGCGATCCGAGTTGGGCTGGACCCCGTCGACCGCGTTGGAAGCTGGTTTGCAAAAGACGATTGCCTATTTCCAAGGCGCGCTGTCCTAGGGCAGGGCCGAGGCACATTTGAACAAGCGCGCGCAGCCGCGCATGCCCGCTCAGAACGGTTTGCCAAAAATTCGCCACAAAGGCGCGGTATTCGGCGCTCAGGCCCGCGGAAAGAACAATCCGGCGGATCGGCAAGTGTGGAGTAACGATATGCCAACAGAGTTAATCGTTGGCGGGGACTTTGAAAGTCCCGGATTTGGCGGTGGTTGGACAATTGTGGACAACTACGGCTCATGGTCCGGAAACAGGTTCGAAGTCGGCCAGCATTCATTGTATCATTCCGGCGCGTCTTCATCGAACACGGTGATCGAACTCGACGGCAATGGCGGAAGCGAAGTAACCGTTCTGGAACAGACGTTTACGGTAGACAGCGCAGGCCAGACAGGCACGCTCAGCTTTGATGCTGGCGGGCGAAACACGTCCTTTGCAAATGATCCCGTGGCGGTCGATGTCGTCGACGCAAGCGGTGCTACGGTCTTTTCTCAAACGGTTACCCCAACCTCCGTCGGCAGCTTTGACACGTTCAACTTTGATTTCACCTTTCCCGCCGCAGGCGACTATACGCTCCGCTTTACCGAGCAGGGATCGAACAATTCACTAGGCACGATCCTGGATAACATCTCGCTCATGGTCTGTTTCACCAAGGGCACGCGGATCTCTACACCCAACGGCGATGTGCCGGTCGAAGAGCTGCAAACCGGAGATCTTGTCTTTACCATCGACGGCACGGCCAAGCCCGTCAAATGGATTGCCGCGCGCACCCTGACCGCCGCCGACCTGCAACGCTGTCCCGAGATCAGGCCCATCACGTTTCAAAAAGGCAGTCTGGGCAAAGACATGCCCCGACACGATCTCTCGGTGTCGCCGCAACACCGCATCCTGATCCGGTCCAAAGTCGCCGAACGCGTCGTGGGCCAACGCGAAACATTGGTTCCTGCGAAAAAGCTAACGACCTTCGACGGTGTCAGCGTCGACACGGCCTGCCAAAGCGTGACGTATGTCCATTTTGCCTTGCAAGAACACGACGTCGTCAAAGCCGAAGGGGCCTTTGCCGAGACGCTCTATTTTGGTCAACAGGCGCTGCAGGTTTTGGGGCAACCGGCTGTGAAAGAACTGCAGGCCATCTTTCCCGAAATCTGCGATTTCAGCCGACCGCCCAAACCAGCTCGCGGCTTGGATATGACCAACGCGGAAATGGCCATGCTGCAATACCGTCTGACCAAAAACGAAAAACCGCTGGTTGAGGGCCTGACATGACCCCCAAAACTATCGTGAACCGACAAGGGCCTTTCGTGTTGCCGAACCGCTCTGCCAAAGCCGCCGCCTATGTCCAGGCCGCACAGGCAAAATACGGCGATCAATACACGTTCTGGGCCAAGGTCGATGAGGCCGGTCAGGTGTCGCTCGCCCAGGTGTTGCGGGTCGTTGAGTTTGTCGAAGACGCGTGCAAAGAAGTCGCGCTGACCCATATCCGCCGCACCGACCCAAACGCCGCCCTAGGGGATCACGTCATCAATCCGCTGGATCCGCAAGAGGTCTTACCCAGTGCCCCAGACACCGCAGGGGCGCTGTCCAATGTGACGCTCACGCTCGCCTAAACGGCTCGGCCCACGGACGGTATCCGCCTGCCTCGGCGTCCGATCTGAGGTTACGCCACAAGACCCAATTGGCGCGCGATCGTCGCGCTGTCATAGTAATCGCGCCCCTCGACGACTTTTCCATCCTTGACGCGCATCACCGAACAATACCGCACCTCGGCCGTCTTGCCGGTTGGCGCAAAGTCGCCAAGGCTTGAACGCAAGATGCCTGTATGCGTTCCGGTGTTGCGAAACTCAACGGTCGCCCATTCGCCGCATTGGCTTACAATCACATTTTCAACCTTGCACAACCCATCCGGAAACGCCTCGCGCCAGCGCTCGTAATCCGCCTTGTAGCCTTCTTTTCCCGGCAACTTCTCGGACCGCGCGATGTCTTCAAAGTCGATATCATCCGCAATCACCTCTGCCCCCCGATCCGGATCCCGCATGTCCCAGGATTCGTGAAACTGGCGGACAACTTTTTCAGTGGGATGCATGTTCAGACTTTCCATATTACCTCACCGACCAAACCGCCGGCGATTTGCATGAGCCACCATCTAAACCCGCCCCGCTGTGGCCCGTCAATTGGCTAGCAACGTGTGAGTTTGCGGGGGGGCTTGAAGAAAAATGGAGGCGAGTACGGGAATCGAACCGGTGTACACGGATTTGCAATGCAGTGCGTGTCAGACAATCGTTTATTTACAGCGTACTAAATCTACGTTTCTGCGGTGTGTATGGAAGTGCGCATTAAGTGTGTGCGGATTTTGTGTAAAGCGCTGTGTTGAACACAGTAATCTGAAACGCGGTGTTAAACACAGTGTCGGCAAACACTTACGGAAACACAAGAGCGTGGCCGCCATTCACCACTGAAAGCATTCGGATAAGAGCAAGTCGGCTCTCCGACCCAGTGCCATCGATTTTTGGGAGGACTTCCAAAGATCGGCCCTGGAAGCTCAAGACACCGCAGACTTGACCCGCCTTGAGCCCGCCAACCACACGATTGAGCACAGCGCCTTGTGGCAGCCTTAGGTCTCTTGCAGCTCGTTCAGCGGTCTTAAGAAATGCCTCTGCCTCATACTGCCGAAGTCCATCGTCACCAATTGGGAAGACGCCCCACTCGCGCTTGATCATTGTCGACTGATGCTTGGCGGATTGGGCCATCAGCCGTCAACTTCTCAAAGAAGTCACCTTCACCCATGTCGAGGTTTTGGACGAAGCGTTCATCGAGCTCGTCGAGGAGCTCTTTGGTCCATAGAATCCTGTCTGAAGAGAAGATCGAGCCATCACTGAGAAGGCAGGTGTCTCGCCAATATTCTGCGGCCTTGTAAACGGAATCTGCGCTGTCTTCGTGCGGATTAAATCTTGCCATGTTTACTGCCTTGAGATCCAGTGCATCAGGTTTCCGTTTTCCAAGACCCTTTGCCTTTTCATGCGACTTTGAAGATGTGGTTTCGATGATATTCGAGGTAAGGTAACTGCTCTGCTCGGAAAGCGCCGCATTTTTGCCCTTCGGATATTCCCCAAGCTAACAATACTTGCTTCGCCAGAAACCGTGAAACCATCAAATCGCCAAAATCACTAAAACCAATGTAGCCCTGATCAAACAAGTGGTCGATGTGTGGGCTGAGCAGTAGGCCATTGTTCCCGTCTAGTTTCTCGAAATCGGATGAAACCCGCCATGGTTTGATGTGGCTGGCCCGAAGGTGTTCTACCTGGTCAATGCCCGTAAGCCGACAATACTTTTCGTAGTTCCTCAGATTTCGCCGAAAGGCACCTTGTCCGCGACGAGCATTCACCAACTGGGCTTTTTCAGTTTCGCCAATATCTGTACGGTTTCGGATGCCATCCTCTGCTTTATTGCGAGCTGCGTACTCGATCTCAGCAGCTTGTTCTTCGTCGGCTTCGTCTTCTGAACCGCCAGCTTGCTTGTTCTCGGGTATCTTTGAATTTGTCGAAGCAGATGAACCTGATGAATATTGCTCCATAAGGCGCCTTGTTTCATCATCTATCCTGTCAATGGTTTCCTCAAATTCAGCGGCCTGGTCATCAGTCAGCGATGCCACCCTACGGGTCGTGTAGTCCAGCAAGTTTTGAACTACCTCGCTGTGTTCCTGGTGGTCTTCGAACTGGCCTCGCAGAATTGCACTTTTGCGGAAGTTAACGTCAGTGAAGCGAACCAAAAGGCGTTTATCATCCGATGTTGCGTCTGAATTAATGGCCACTGAATCAAATACCGCCTGCCCAACAAGACCAGGACTGCGACGTTCCTTGTCTTTCTTCTTTTCAACATGGAGCCATATCCAGCATGCATCGCCGGGCAGAATTTCGTGCAGCTCGAGGCTACGTCCGTCCAGTGTGCGGGGCCAAGGTACTTTAAACTCCCCTGCTTCCCAAAGTTCGGGTGCGCGATTGTCAAAGGCATCGTCCGGACAGTGCTCTGGATTAATCTTAAAAATATACTTGCTCATAATGTCCTCAGGTTTGGAGCTGTTTTCACTTTGCGGCCTGTAAAAGTTCGGACTGAAAGATATTGCATTCACTGATTGACGGTGAAGAGCATGTCTAGGTCATCACAGTTGGTGGATTATCACACTTTCTCCGCAGACATCCTTCGCGAGCTCAACGACGTGTTCATGATGTGTGAAATAGAGTGCCTGTCCTTGCATCGAAATCTCTTTCAATAGCCCAAGCGCTGCTGCTGTTCGTGTGTTGTCGAAGGTTTCCATGATGTCATCAGCGACGAATGGGAGCGTCGTGCCGCTTGCGCTGTACTGGCGATACCCGGCAAGGCGCAGGGCAAGGTAGAGCTGGAACCGTGTGCCCTTTGACATCTCGGAAACGGTAATCGAGCGCCCATCACGTTTTCGGAGGGCGAGAAGTACTTCGTGCTGACCATCCGACTGTGTCCGCAATTCGGAATATTCGCCTGCTGTCAAAGTGCGGAAAGCAGCTTCAGTATCCGCCAGCATCTTGCTGCGGTGATCGTCTCGGTAGTTTGAGAGGGCTTGCTCGGCTGCAAGAACTCCTAGCCGAAGGCGGAGCACGGCCTTTGCTCGATCTTCAAGATCGATGAGCAGGGTTTGACGTTTTTCCTCGAGTTGGGCGGGCGCATTATCTCCACCCACTTTTTCAAGCGCGTCTTTTGCCGCGCGCAAATCCCCGACCTTTTGCGCATAGTCTGCCTCGGCATCCTCTAGGTCTTTGTCGATCCCTTCACGGCGCGCTTCCAGGTCCAATACGCTCTGATCAGCAATTAGGCTTTGAGCCTCCGATACATCCCCCACATCTAAGCGTGCCAAAATGCGCTGGCGTAACTCGGCTGCATCTTTTTTTGCGCGATCTGCTTCGGAGGCACTCTTAAGCGCAGCTAAGAGGTCATCCAGGTTTTCAATGGCATGAACATCTGCAAATGGCTCAGCCATTTGCGCCAAACGCTGGGTGATTGCGCCCAGAGCCGCCTGAGCTTCTCGTGCTGTTTCTTGCGCCTCCTCGATCTTTGAAGTGAGGTCGTCATAACGCTCTTGAGTTGTTTCTGCTTGATCGAGCCGACGCTTCAGACGCTCTGCTAGAACGAGGGGTTTTGCATCTTTGGGTTCGCCTACGGTTTCAGCAAGTTTTTCGATCTCTTCAACGAAGCGCTGATGATCTTGCTCCATGGCTTGGATGCGACGCTCCAGCTGGCGCTTGTCTCGGTCCTTTGCAGCCAGGCTGCGCAAGGTCGAAACCTTCCAGCGAAACTGCTCCAGGTCTTGTAGGGCAGGGGGAAGTTCCGCAACTTCGCTATCCCAGCTCGTCTTTATTTCCGATAGCGCCTCGGAAAGCTCGGTGGCGTCCGTTTCTCTGTTTTGGACGTCCTTCTGTGCTTTCTCGAGCGCACGCTGGTGGGCCTCGATTTGCGTCTGCGCCTTTGTAATCTGAATAACTTTCGCACGCGCTCGATTGCCAAGTTCCTTAAGACCCAGCGCACCATCTGTAATGCCAAGCGCGCTCTTTAGTTTGGCCTCTGCAACAGTAACAGCCTCTTGGGCATCCTTGGCAGCAGTCTTCTTGGCATTTACGTCTAACAGGGATTGCTGAGCTACTGAGAGAAGAGACTGCCAAGTAGGTAAGTCTCTTGGATCGAAACCATCTGGTAGGTGAAGCATGTCTAACAAGGATGCCGTGACCTCGGCGTCCTCCGTCAGTGCAGCTTCGGCAGCTTCCAAGTGACGTGTTCGGGTTTCTAAGGTTGTCTTGGCTGCGGCTACGTCGACCTCCAGCTCTTTGAGGCGTGCCAATTTCTCTGCGAAACCAAGTCGAGCTTCTTGGAGAGCATCGTCTTTCGACATGGCATTCTCAAAAGAGAGCGCAGAAGTTTCTGTCAAATCCTCTCGGTGCTTGGCCCAGAGATCATCTCGCTCAGCGCGTGCATGTTTAGCCTCATCGTCGACTGTAGCAGCATCACCGGTTTCAAGTGTTTGCAGTCTCGCAAACCGTTGATCGTACTCTACCTCCGAGTCTTGATGCGCGGCCTTTGCTTTGTCGAGCTTGCCGAGAAGGTCATCGTACCTCTCTGCTGCCCGCTTCGCCTCGCGTTCCGTGAAACTCAGCGAGCCAAGATCGGACAATTCGCCCTGCCACGGAACAAGTTTGGCTAATGCGGCGTTCAGGGCTGTTTCTGCCGAAGAAAGCTCTCTATTCGCTGTCTCCTGATCTGAAACCAGACGTTCGGGTTCGATGTCCGCAAGCAGTTGTTCGAGGTTTGCATCGATTGAGATGGCTTCGGGTTTGGGTGCATCCTCATTTGTGAGGTCGTCCAGGTTCTGCTGGGCGCTAGTGACCTCTTTATTCGCAGTCGCAAGACGGGATTGAACATCAGAATATTGCCCGGCGATGTCTTCAAGCTGGGACAAAAGCACTTCGGAAAGCACGCCATCGTCTGCGCGTTCAAGTTTTAGTTCCGTGGCAAGATCAGCAATCTCTTCCTCTAAACCAGTCTTCTCGGCCTCTCGCTTTGGAAGATCCTCTTCCGCGGTTTGGGCGCGGGACTTTGGTGCATCCAAAAGGATCGTCAGCGCGTCAGCCGCATTCGTGATTGTGTCATCAATCTTAAGGCCATCTCGCTTTTCTTGCTCTGCTTCGAGCCGAAGAGCCGCTTGCCGAAGTTCGGTTTGGGCCTCGACTTGCTTTAGCTTCAAGTCCTGCGCTTCATCCACCCAAGTTTCTGGAACGCTGGGGTAGGCCGCCGTATTGGCAAGCGCATCTTCATGATCTTGTAGGGAACGCACGAGAGGGATGCATTCGATCATCGCCTCTACGCGTTGTTTTTCATTTAGCAGCCCATCCCGCGTTTTTTTGGCCGCCTCCATGAGCTTTTGCGCACTGTCCCGCTCATCTTTCAGTTTTCGAAAGCTGCTCGCAGGCACATCAAGATCGCGGATTTCATCATGCAGTTCTTTTAGGGCGCGTTTTGCGTCAGCGAGTTCCGTCTTTCTGGCGCGCTTCTTATAGAAGAGGTCCATTTCCGCCCGGGCAGTCTCAAGAACTGACCCCAGATCAGAAAGCCCGGCAGCAGCCGAAAACAGCAGTTCGCCGAGGTTCCCTTGGCTCGCAAGTATATCGTCGCCACCAGCTTCAATAGTCTCGTCGTCGAGTGAGAACATTGCCTGGTATTGATCGCGATCGATGCCATCGAGCGCATGCAGGAGTACGGCGGGGTTGGCGAAGTCTCCTGAAGGCGTGATCAGATCATTCTTGTTGCGCTTGATCCGAACGAGTTCAGTCGGCACCCCTTCGATCTCGAGCACAGCCCCGACCCGCATGTTCTCGTAGTCATGCAGAAAGTTGTATTTGCTCCTCGCCGGGATGCCGAAGAGGAGGTCGAGATAGCCCTCAAATGATGTCGTCTTGCCTGCTTCATTTGGCCCAAAAATGATATGCAGGTCTGATTTGCCCTCCTCGCGCGGACCAAAATCGAGTGAAAAGTCGGTAAAATGACCGAACCGGGTTAGATCGAGCCGACGCAACCTCATGATGGGGCCTCGACGTCGCCTGCCATCATCCGGGCGGTGATGTCTTTGATACCCTCTTTGAGGAGTTCACGAACAACATCTGTCTGTTCAGCTTCGCTATCGCCAAATGCCTGCCGGAGCTCCGGAGGAAGATCAGCGATCAGCTCTTCAGCATTTTGCTCCGCGCGCATGAAGAAATCGGCGTTGTCTGTCAGCGCGTCCATCAAGGTCGAGAGTTCTCGCCGTGGATCATCACCGGTCACAGGCGCGATCGGCGGAGTAAGGTGGTTGACGATCTTATCGAGCCAAACCGATCCCTGCGCGCGGGCAAGGTTTGAGACTTGTTCCAACAGTAAATCGTGGTCTCGTCGCAGACGCCAGGCAAGGGGAGATGCACCCACAAGCTCAAGACGCAGAACTGTATGATCTGACGGCGTCATGGCGGCCGATTTCAGCTCGGCGTCGATCACCTCAAGAGCATCTCTCCAATCGTCAACCGCGTCGATACTGATCTCCCTGCGGGCGAATTCCACCGTCGAAGTAAAGCGTTCTTCTAGTGAAACCTGGCCGTCGTTGACGGTGACAATGGTTACGGATTTTGGTCCGGCCTCTCCTATATCGCGTCCCTGAGGCATCCCAGGCATGACAATGTGCGGAGCCTCAGAATGCACTTGCCGGATATGAACGTGGCCTAGTGCCCAATAGTCATAACCATGCGACTGAAGATCATTTGTGCTGCAAGGCGCGTATGTGTCGTGCCCAGCCGCACCAGCCAAGCTCGTGTGCAGCATCCCAATGTTAAACAAGCCCGATACGGGTTCCTTGTATTTGGGAAGAAGGCTTTCGGGAGCTTGTGGTTTGGCAAAGCTGACGCCGTGGATCGCTACGCCTTGGTCACTGAGCTCAACAGTGCCTCCGTGCCCTGTGAAAACGGTAACGTTGGGCGGCAGCTCAAGCTCGCGGGTCAGAACGCTTTCCGCATCGTGATTGCCTCGGATCATGAAGACTGAAACTCCAGCTTGGTGGAGGCGCTCCATTTCACTCACCAGAAAGGCAGCAGTCTTCATACTCCTCATGTCGCCATCATAGAGATCGCCTGCAATCAGTAGGGCGTCGACCTGTTCTTCCAAGCACAAGTCCACAATGCGTTCGAGGGCTCGCCTGGTTGCGTTGCCAACAAGTTCAGCGAGGTCTTCGTCCTTCAGCGCGAGGCTGCGAAGTGGGGCATCAAGGTGGAGATCGGCGGTATGAATAAAGCGAAACATTGTGATCCTCAGCTTGCGCGTGGCATGAGGTCGTCCAAGAACTCAGAGGCTGGATCGACTGCGGAAACCAGCAAGTGATCCCTTGCGCGCGTGCAGGCGACATACAGCAAATGCCGTTCAGTTTCGTATACCTCCTTCAAATCAGACTCGTCCGTGACGGTCTCGATCCGGCTTTGTAGCGGGATGACCTCATCATCACAGGCCATCACAGCCGCACATTTGAATTCTAGTCCTTTGGCATAGTGCATTGTTGCAACGGCAATCGATCCCGCGCTCACTTCCACCTTGTCACCTAGCTCAACAGTTGGCTGACCTGTTGCCTTTAACGCCTGACGAGCGCGTTTGAGCTCGTCATCTGACCGGACGAATACCCCGATCTCATGGGGTTCTACGCCCTCAGCTATTCTTGCCTTAATCCATTCGGCGACTGCAGCTACTTCATCTTCTATAGTATCTGCTACGACAACTGATGGAGGCGGCCCATCGAAGATCGATACCGTCCCGCGTCTGCTTTCACTATTACCATCAACGTCTGATACTGCGGCAGGAAGAAGCTGGTCAGCCTGGACCCTGATTTGGTGAGACGTGCGGTAGTTTATCCTTAGCGTGTAAGAACGCCCTCTAACGTCGAGACCTAACGCGCGCCACGAGAACGGCTGTTGGAATATCCGTTGGCCAAGGTCGCCCGCGAAGAATAGCCCATTTGGATTGCTGCCCGCTAGAGCGGCAAGAAAGCGGCTCTCTGCAACACTGAGGTCTTGGGCTTCGTCAACTACCGCGTAATCGAACGGTCTCTCTGTCGTTACACCAAGGCTCTCCGTTATCCGTCCGAACACGTCAGACCAAGTAAGGGCATTGCGCTTCTCAAGTCCTGCACGAACTTGGCCGAATATCTTCCAAAGGATTTCCCGCTGCTTACCGCCGATGCGTGTTCTGCGTCCAAGACGGGAGACATCCCGATAATCTTCCCACGTCTTCAGCTGCCATGCATCAACGACATCAGCCCACTCGTTGAATAAGAACTGTTGCGAAAACTTATTGTCCTCGACTGAAGCAGCCGCTTCTTGCAGCAGTGACCGAACAAGGGTGGCTGATGCGATGTTAGGCTGACCGAAGCGCTCTGTATAAAGATCGTAACCCACCGTCGAGATCGGCTTGACCGTTATCCTAGACGCCACAATAGGTTCAATTGCGGTTAGGTTGGCCAGTTTGCATTTGAGAGAATTCGCTAACGCCTTGGAGAATGTTGTGAGAAGAATTCGCGCATTAGGATTCAGCTTGGAAAGGTGAACTGCCCGATGGAGAGCGACGATAGTCTTGCCCGTACCCGCTGAGCCGGAAACGCGAGCAGGGCCGTTGAACGAACGTTGGACGAGCTCCTCCTGCGCAGGATGCAGAAATACAGCCCATTTTTCCCAAGGGTAATCCAGCGCTCTTTCAAGTTCTTCAACATTGGTCAGGACGCGGAAACGCCGCTTTGCATCTGGGTGTGCGAACGGATCATCAATTTCGGGCTGCGGTTCAGGCACCTCGGGCTGCTCACCAACGGCGAGTTTAAGCAGCGCTTCTTGTGCCTCTTGAGGAAGGTGCTCGATTACATCAAACAACGTGTCTTCCGTCGCGCGACGCACGTCTTCAACCCATTCGGCGGGCACACCAAATGCCATCAATTCAAGCTTTCGGAGGTTCGAAAATAGCGGCTTTGCAGGTGTGGCGGGTTTAGGTTCTGGCGCACTCGGAGCTTCTTGCTCAGGGGCGTAGTAGATTTCGACTTCCTGCACCAGCTCGCGAACTTCAACTAGTTGCATCGCACCAGTGGTCGGATGACGTTCGATCTTCCGCCTTTCCGCCCATTTGTAGGCATCGTCGTGGTGGTCAACGTATACCAAGAGGATGCTTGAAGATGTTCTGTGAACGATAATCCGGATGTCTGAGTTGACGCGAACCGACCAGAAATTCGAGTCCTTCGCACGGTCAAGCTTATGGAACGACAGGCCGTTCGAAGTTGGATCGAGCTGAAGATCGAAGGCGGTCATCTTGGCCGCCTTCTGTTCCTGCGCGGTCAGGCGCGCGAGGCTGTCGGTGAAAGTGTCGGAGATGCGGAATTCCATAACCGATCACTCCACCGCAAACACTTTCATCACCTCGTCGCCGAGATGGTTGATGACTTTCACCGCGATGCGACCCGACTGCGGCTTCGGGAAGGGTCGAGACACGTCAGAATGCAGCGTCTCCCAAGCCTCTTGGTCGATCTCCGCCTTCAGCGTCGTTTTCAGCGCCTTGTAGGGATCATTGGCCCCAAGGAAGTAGGCGTGACGTACGAAGAAGCTCTCTTCGTTATAGTCCGTATCCAGCATCCACAGCGCGATGCCTTCGGTCCCTTCCGAAATCACCTCGCCCGACTGCGGTTTGAACACGTCCACGCCGAAGACCTTCACGCGGATCATGCCGTCGCCTGCATCCTCGATCTGGATGTCGGGCTCACCGAAGACGACGAACAGGTTACCTGCACCGGTGGCTTTCAGATCGCCACCCATGTGCAGATCGGGGTTCATGCGCGCCTTTAGAACCGGCACGCGGCCAAGCTTGTCGAACTCGGCGGAGTGGGCGTCGTAGTTGAAGGCGCAGGCGATGAGCAGGTCGAAGCTAACGTCGCCTGCTTCCCGCGCGGCGGCGACCAGATCAGGGCGACTGACAGTGCCGAACTCAGGGCCGATAAAGATACCGGCGCGGCGCTGCGTGTCGCCTTCCATGAACGTGCCTTCGGCACAGACGTATTTGCCGGGCCAAGGCTTCAGCGAGGTGAAATTGATCTTGTCTTCTTTCTGTGCCTGCTGAACGCCGGTCGCGCGCAGGTTTTCGAGGATCATGGTTACGAAGTCGTCGTCCTCAACTTCGCTCCGGTCTCGTTTGCCCTCAGCGGCATCAGACAGATCGATGAGCTCATCGTCCCAATCGACAGCCATTGTTCGATGCGGCGACAGGCTTTCAACGGTGAATGGACCAGCCACACGGACCTTGCTGTTATCGGTGTAGGGCTTGTCGTAGAGGTATTCCGCGTCAGCCTTGGCAGCAATCGAGGCGTCGATCTCTTTCTGGCGGGCGATCCGCGCTTTCCAGAAGCGTTCGAGCGCATCCTTTGCGGTTTGTGGCCAATCGCCGGGTGCTTCGCGCGGGATTTCCCATTCCATGAACCCGTTTGCAGGAGCTGTCTCGCCCGATGGCAACGTGATCTCACCGTCGGCGGTGAAGTCGATTTCTTCCCCTTTGCGGCCGCCAGTTTCGACCTCGTAAGATTTAGGATGGCCTCTTAGCGCGCCGTTTAGGTCTTCGATGGCATCCTCTACAGCAGGCTGCATCCGCTCCCAGATAACCTCAATTTCGGTGTTGTTTGCGATTGCCCGTAGAGTGATGTGGGGAACGCGTTCGTAAACAAACCCTTGGCGAATGCTTCCTCGGGTTGGCGTAGTTTTGGGCGGCTCCCGACGCAGCTCACCTTCTTTAGCCTGGCCTTCAGGGCTGTCTGAAAGAAGATAATACGGATACCGAGCCCCCATCAGACGAGAGCGAGCAAGTGCTATCGCTACGCGGCTAGTGTCGATTGTTATCCAGCGGCGCCCCCATTGTTCTGCAACATATGCAGATGTTCCCGACCCGCACGTAGGGTCGATTACCAAATCGCCAGGGTCTGTCGTCATCAAGATGCAGCGTTGGATAACGGCTTCGTTGGTTTGCACTACATAAATTTTTGACGAAGAAACGAAGCCTCCTGAAGAAATATCAGACCACAGGTTGTTAATTGGGACGACCGGAAAATCTTGATACAAACGTGCATACCGGAGGGTTTTTCCTTTTAGCCCAATTCGCGATGCTTTGCGAAGGTTACCCATTCCTTTAGGACTGGTTTTTCATCCGCCGCTGGACGGAAAAAAGCTCTGACCGTCCAAGTGGGCAGGCACGCGTGTAGTCGCTCCGCCCGATTGAGACGTAAGATTGTCCAGAGACATCAAATTGGCGTGCCCCCATTGGGTGGTCCGGTTTGATT
>CAZYQC010000029.1:0-18963 GCA_964649815.1 uncultured Rhodobacterales bacterium
ACACAGCTGACGGTTTGATCTCGTTGGACAAAAGAGGATGGCTGGGGTGGTAGGATTCGAACCTACGGTACACGGTACCAAAAACCGCTGCCTTACCGCTTGGCTACACCCCAACGTGACGCGCTAATTAAGCGGGCGGGGCAGCAGAGGCAAGGGGGATTCGCGAGAAAAGCTATTCCTCGGGCGCTTGAGGGCGCAAGAGGTCCTGTTCGGCGGTCTCTGCGCGTTCCTGGGCGACGATTTCGTCCAGATCGTGCTCGGCTTCGGCCTCGACATCCATCTGAATGTCCGGCTGAGCGGGCAGCGCCCTGGGGTCAGGCGACTCAGGCGGGGCCTCGGACATGCCAACGACGCGATAGGTCGGTTCGGGCATCACAACACCGGCCTTGCCAAAGGCCAAAAGGCAGGCGCGATAGGCCTCTCCCTTGGCCAGCACAAAACTGGTGGAATGCTGCTCGATCCAACCGGTCGCCTTGAGCAAGACGGCGCTGTCGCCAAAGCTCTCGATCCAGACCTGAGGGGCAGGGTGGTCCAGCACAAAGTCCAA
Organism: uncultured Rhodobacterales bacterium; assembly: GCA_964649815.1. GTDB lineage: Bacteria > Pseudomonadota > Alphaproteobacteria > Rhodobacterales > Rhodobacteraceae. The sequence goes on from CAZYQC010000029.1 coordinate 548, forward strand.
GCCCGAGATCGTCTCCAGAACCAATTGCTGCGCCGCGGCCAAATCGGTGTCATAGGCCACGCCAAGCTCGAGAAGGAACCGGCGCTCGTCGTTGCGCGTGTAATTGACGATGCGGCTTTTGAAGACGGTGGCGTTGGGCAGGCGAATGTGGTTGCCGTCAAAGCTGAGCAAGATCGTGGCGCGGCTGGTCAGGCGGATCACTTTGCCGATGTCGCCTTCGATTTCGACCACGTCATTGGGCCGAAAGGGCTGACGAATAGAGAGCATGATCGAGGCGATAAAGTTCTCGACCGTATCGCGTACCGCAAAGCCAATGGCGAGGCCCACGATACCCGCAGCACCCAGAATGGTGCCCAAAAGCGCAGTCGCTCCGATCAGGTCCAGCCCAACGACAAGGCCGCCCAGAATGAACACCAGGCGCACGATCTGTCGGTAGAGTGTGGCGATAAAGGCGTTCGGGGCGATCCGGTCCCAGGGCCAACGCAACCCGGCCAGCAAAAAGCCAAGCACGACGATGGCGACAAAGACGCTGATCGCGACCAGCGCCAGTGGCAAAAAGGCGATGGCCTGTTGCAGCCGGTTTTGGAACCGGTCCCAGGCGGGGTCCAACCGGCGTGCGACATCGGCGGTTTCTGTGACCTCGTTTTCGATGGCAACAACGCCTTCGACCCGGCTGGCCAAGTTGTTCAGGCGATCGATCTCGGCAGGGTCGACCGTTGTGCCCCGCAACGTCACGATGCCGGAATTGACGGTGACGGTGATGTCATCAAAGCCGTCAAGCTCGCCCAGAATGCCGCGGATGCGCTGTGCGATCTGGGCGTCTTGGGCGTTGCTGGCTTCGATCGCGATGCTGCCTTGCGGCTGGTCGCTGCTTTGGGCCGAGGCAATCGGGGCGATGGCGAATAGCGCTATGAGAACCAGCGCCAGCCGCATCATACCACCTGCACCAAAGTGGCCCCGTCGCGCCGACCGGCCTCGACCTCTTCGTGGGCGGCTGCTGTGTCTTTCAAGGCGAATGTGCCGTCCACGGGGATGGTCAGACCGCCGCTCACAAGCGCCTTGTGCAGACGCTCAATCGCTGCGGCGCGCGCGGCCGGGGGCAGCAGATAGATCAGGATCGTATCAAGGCGAACCGCTTTGAACATGAACGTATAAAACGGCATCTCCGGGCGCATGTTCTTGGCCGAGCCATAGGCGGCGATGCTGCCGTTTTCGGCAATGACAGCGGCATCAGTGTCGGCGTTGATACCGAACTCAACCTCGACAATGTGGTCGACGGGCCCCCCTCCGTTAGCGGCCAGAATTGCGGCGGCCAAATCGTCAGAGCGATAGTCGACAACGGCGGCTGCACCGTTGGCCTGCACCTTGGCGAGGTCGTCGTTGCGGGCGGTTGCGATCACCTTTGCGCCGCCCCAGGCGGCCAGTTGCACCGCCAATCCACCAACCGATCCGGCCCCTCCATGCACAAGCACGGTTTTGCCCCCGACATCGCCATTGCCAAAGACAGCCTGCGTCGCGGTCAGGCCGGGGATCCCCAGCGAGGCCCCGGTTTCGAAAGACACCTCTGCGGGCAGAGGAACGGCTTGGGCGGCTGGCAGGACACAATGGCTGGCCGCAGTGCCAAAGGCGCGTTGCCATTGCCCGTTCCACACCCAGACCCGCTGACCCAGCCGCGCGGGATCGACACCGTCGCCCACGGCCACAATGACGCCTGCGCCATCGCTATGCGGTATGATCTGCGGAAAAGGCGGTTTGGTGACACCGGGCCGCGCCCCTGCGCGCGCTTTGACGTCAGATGGGTTAACCCCGGACATCCGCATTTCGACCAAGACCTCTCCCGCCGCCGGGTCAGGTGTCGACACCGTCTCCAGCCGCAAAACATCGCGCGCTGCGCCGAATTCGGAATAGAGGATCGCTTGCATCAGATCTCCGCCAATTGTGCCGCTACGTTGACCCTAGCCCTAGGGTCAGCTTTCGCTAGGGTCAACGGGCCCACGTCGATCAGGAGGATTATCGATGGATGTTTTGCGCACACCAGAGAGCGCGTTTGACGCTGTACCAGATTACCCTTTCGCGCCGAATTATGTAGACGTTGACGACACCGACGGCGGCACGTTGCGCCTTCATTACCTGGATGAAGGGCCGCGCGATGCGCCTGTGATCTTATGTATGCACGGCGAGCCGTCGTGGAGCTTTCTTTACCGCAAGATGATCCCGATTTTCGTGGCCGCAGGATTTCGTGTCGTGGCCCCGGATCTGGCCGGCTTTGGCAAATCCGACAAGCCGACTCCGCGCAGCGTTTACACCTACGCGCGCCATGTGTCCTGGATGACCGCCTGGCTACAAGCTGTTGATCTTAAGGGCATCACCTTGGTCTGCCAGGATTGGGGTGGCCTTATCGGTTTGCGCCTCTTGGCGGGCATGCCGGAACGGTTCTCGCGCCTGGTCGTGGCCAACACCGCGCTGCCCACAGGGGATCAGCCGATGGGCCCTGCGTTCGAAAGCTGGCGAGAGTTCTCGCAAACGGTCGAGGACTTTAACTCGGGCCGGATCGTCTATGGTGGCACAACCAAAAAATTGACCGAAGCCGAGGTCGCCGCCTATAACGCCCCCTATCCCGACGATCGCTACAAGGAAGGGGCGCGCCAGTTCCCGATGCTGGTGCCATCCACCCCGGACGATCCCGAGGCGCAGCCCAACCGCGAGGCTTGGGCCGTCCTGAGGCAGCTTGAGATACCGGTGCTCACAGCCTTTGGGGCTGACGACAAGGTCATGGCAGGCGTCGACAAGGTGTTTCAAAAACTGATGCCGGGGGCTGCGGGTCAGCCGCATTTGATTTTGCCGGATGCGGGGCATTTCCTGCAAGAGGACGTGGGGCCAGAGTTGGCGCAGGTCACGCTGGATTTCATCGCCGCAAATCCCTGACGGGTACAGAACAGGCGGGCGCGGATCGTTCCGGCTTTATTGGCGGATTTCCCCGGGGGCGACGCCCCAGACGCGGCTCTTGGGGACCCAACCTTTGTAGCCACCTGCATTCAGGCGGCACCATTCGGCGGTGCATTTGCCCAAGCGCGCCACCACGCCCGCCTCAAGCGCTGCGGCTGCGGGGGCGTTTGGTTCGGGCCGGGTGCGCACCTGCAGCATGTCCTTTTCGACGATCACGAAACGCGAGCCTGAGAGCAATGAATAATGCACCCATCCGCCCATACCATCCCGATCTTCGACACGCCGCCAATGGCCATGTTCCGCGGTGATCCGCAGCGGCATATTGCGCCGTTTGTAAACCCAGTCGATGCGATGCGTCAGCGACGGCCCGCGGCGCACGTTCCCTTCGGCAGCTTTCAAAGAAACAAATCGTGGCAAGGGCAGGTTCGTGACCGGTCCGGTCTGTTCGCCAGCCGATGCAGACGTCATCAGCAGCGCAACAATCAAACCAACAATTACCGAAAACGCGCGCTTATCGCCGCACTTGCCCAAGTGTTTCACGTCTCTTGCCTCTTTGCCGGGCCGAGGTTCTTGTGCCTCGTGCTCACTTCCGCCACCATGCCATGCGCGAGTGTCATGCGCCAAGACGAAGGGGAGACGTCATGCCAAAACCGCCGCTAAGTGTTGTCGTTACGCGACGGTTGCCGGAACCTGTGGAACAGCGTCTAGCCCAGTTGTTCGACGTCACTCTGCGCCAAGACGACACCCCAATGACCCGCGACGAGCTGACCGAGGCGATGAAAACGGCGGATGTGCTTGTGCCAACGATCACCGATCAGATCGACAGCGGGCTGATTGGCCAAGCGGGCGAGCGTCTGCGCCTGATCGCCAACTTTGGGGCGGGCGTCGATCACATTGATGTGGCGACGGCCCGTCAGCGCGGCATCTTGGTGGCCAACACGCCCGGCGTGCTGACCGACGACACCGCCGATATGACGATGGCCTTGCTCTTGGCCGTCACGCGGCGCATCCCCGAAGGTCTTGCGATCATGCAAAAGGATCAATGGACCGGCTGGGCGCCCACCGCGCTTTTGGGCGGGCGCATTGCTGGTCGCCGGTTGGGTATTTTGGGCATGGGCCGCATTGGTCAGGCCGTCGCCCGCCGCGCGGCGGCCTTTGGTATGCAGGTCCACTACCACAACCGCCGCAGATTGCGGACCGAGACGGAACAAGAGCTCTCTGCGACATGGTGGGAAAGCCTTGACCAGATGGTTGCCCGGATGGACGTGATCTCGGTTCACTGCCCCTCGACGCCCTCGACCTTTCATTTGATGAACGCGCGGCGCCTAAAGTTGATGAAGCCCGGCGCGGTGATCGTAAACACCTCGCGCGGCGAAGTGATCGACGAGAACGCGCTTACCCGCATGCTGCGCGCAGGCGAAATCGCGGGGGCGGGGCTTGATGTTTATGAGCATGGCGTCGACGTGAACCCGCGGCTGCGCGACCTCAACAATGTTGTGCTGTTGCCGCACATGGGCTCGGCCACTTTGGAAAGCCGCATCGAAATGGGCGAAAAGGTGATCATCAACATCAAAACCTTTGATGATGGTCACCGCCCACCGGATCAAGTTGTCCCGGCCATGCTGTAATGCCCCCCTGCGACCGCGCATCATAGCTTGAGATCGCAGGCAAAGGTAAACTAGCATCCCAGTTGCACGGCCCTGACCCCTTTCAGCGCCGCAACGCAACGTCTAACCTCGCTTCCTCAGGAGGAACCCCCATGCGTGTTTTGTTTGCATCCCTATGCGCCGCCTTGGCGATTGGGTCCGCTGCGCTCGCACAGCAAACCGCTGACGCTGTTCAGCCCGAAGGCGCAACCACCGGTGCCTTGACAGCGATCAGCCCCGCCGTGGCGCAGGCCCTTGCCGCCAAAGAGGCAGGCGTTCCGGTCGAGGCTAACACCTGGATGGTAGCAGCGGCCAACCCGCATGCCGTCGAAGCAGGCGCCGCCGTTTTGCGGCGCGGCGGAACTGCTGCCGATGCGCTGGTCGCGGTGCAGGCCGTCCTGGGCCTGGTCGAGCCGCAATCCTCTGGTCTGGGCGGCGGGGCGTTCCTGGTCTGGTATGACGCGGAAACTGGGCAGCTGACCACCCTTGACGGGCGCGAGACAGCGCCCCTCGCGGTGACGCCGCGCCTTTTTCAAAACGCAGACGGGACGCCAAAAAAGTTCTTTGACGCTGTCGTCGGGGGCTTGTCCGTGGGCACGCCCGGAACGCCTGCATTGCTCCAAGCTGCGCACACCCGCTGGGGCGCTCTGAATTGGGCGCGATTGTTTGATGATGCAATCGCTTTGGCCGAGGATGGCTTTGCAGTGTCGCCGCGCTTGGCCGGTCTGGTTGCGCGCGACGCAGAACGGCTGATGCGTTTTGACAGCACGCGCGCCTATTTCCTGCCGGGCGGCACGCCCATCACCGCAGGCGTCACGCTGCGCAATGCGGACTACGCAGACACGCTGCGCCTGATCGCGGCGCACGGGGCAGAGGGGTTCTATACCGGAGAGATTGCCGCAGACATCGTGGATGTCGTGCAATCCGCGCCCGGCAACCCCGGCGTTCTGTCCGAGGTCGATTTGGCGATTTACCAGGTGAAAGAACGCGCGCCTGTCTGCGCCCAATACCGCGGCCACGATGTATGCGGCATGGGCCCGCCGTCTTCGGGCGCTTTGACCGTCGGGCAAATTCTGGGGATGTTGAACACGCATGATCTGGCTGCGCTCGGCCCGGATTCGCCTGATGCCTGGCGTCTCATCGGCGATGCCAGCCGTTTGGCCTTTGCGGATCGTGGCCGTTACATGGCGGACAGTGATTTTGTGCCCATGCCAACCGCAGGTCTGGTCGCGCCGTCCTATCTCGGGGAACGGGCAGAACTTTTGCGCGGCGACACAGCCCTGAGCGAGGTCGCGCCGGGTACGCCCAGCTGGGATCACGCAAGGCTGTGGGCCGATGATGACAGCATCGAATTGCCGTCGACCTCGCATATCACCATTGTGGATGCCGCCGGGAATGTGGCGTCGATGACGACCACGATTGAAAACGCCTTTGGCGCGCGCCTGATGGTGCGAGGCTTTCTGCTGAACAATGAATTGACGGACTTTAGCTTTCGAACCCATCGCGATGGGGTTCCCATTGCCAACCGGATTGAACCGGGCAAACGTCCGCGCTCTTCGATGGCGCCAACGATCGTGATGAAGGACGGCGCCCCTGTGCTTGCCATCGGCAGCCCCGGTGGGAGCAGGATCATAGGCTATGTCGCCAAATCCATCATTGCTTGGGCCGATTGGGGCATGGACGTTCAACAGGCCGTGTCCTTGGGCCATGCCGTGAACCGGTTCGGCGTTTTCGACCTCGAAGAAGGCAGTGCGATGGCCTCGCTAGACGCGCCGCTGACCGAGATGGGGTTCGATGTGAATATACGTGGGCTGAATTCTGGGCTACACGCGATTGAAATTGGCGACACGCTGAAAGGCGGCGCTGACCCAAGGCGCGAAGGGATCGCGCTGGGCAATAGATAAAACGGGGGGAAAGATCATGGCAGAGGCATTGGACTTGCCACGTAATGAAACGGGCATTGCGACCGTCATTGGCATTTTGAAACAGCAGTTCGGAGATCGGTTGCAAACGGGTCAATCGATCCGCGAACAGCACGGCCACACAACGACATGGATCCGCAACCAGCCACCCGATGCGGTTGTCTTTGCGCAATCCACGCAAGAGGTGAGCGAGATTGTCAAAATTTGTGCGCGCCACGAGGTGCCGATTGTCCCCTTTGGGACCGGCACGTCGCTTGAGGGCCACGTCAACGCGCCCGCCGGCGGCATCAGCCTGGACCTCGCCCAAATGAACAAGGTGCTGTCTGTTCATGCAGACGATCTGTGCTGTGTGGTTCAGCCGGGGGTGACGCGCGAAGACCTCAACACGCATCTGCGTGACCAAGGGTTGTTCTTTCCCATCGACCCCGGCGCCAATGCCTCGCTTGGTGGCATGACGGCAACCGGTGCCAGCGGCACAAACGCCGTGCGCTATGGCACGATGAAAGACAATGTCATCGCGGTCGAGGCGGTGATGGCCGACGGCCGGATCATTCGTACGGCCCAGCGGGCCAAAAAGACCTCTGCGGGCTATGATCTGACGCGCCTGATGGTTGGCTCGGAAGGCACTCTGGGCGTCATCACGGAAATCACGTTGCGTTTGCAAGGCATTCCCGAAGCGATCTCTTCGGCGCGCTGTTCATTCCCCTCGGTGGAGGCGGCCTGCCAGACCGTGATGCAAGTTATTCAATACGGCATCCCTGTTGCGCGGATCGAATTGCTTGACGCGTTGCAGGTCAAGGCGGTCAACGCCTATAGCAAGCTCGACCTGCCCGAGACACCGCTGTTGCTGTTGGAATTCCACGGCTCGGACGCGGGCGTGGCCGAGCAGGCCGAAATGTTCGGCGCGATTGCCGAGGATCATGGCGCCTCGGGCTATCAGGCCACCACCGTTGCGGAAGAGCGCAACAAACTTTGGAAAGCGCGCCACGATGCGTATTGGGCGTCGCTGCAATTGCGCCCGGGCGCTGCGGGCATATCCACAGACGTCTGCGTGCCGATTTCTCGGCTTGCAGATTGTGTCGAGGCTGCGCGCAAACGGCTGGAGGATGACGGCCTGATGTCACCCATTGTGGGCCATGTGGGCGACGGCAATTTCCATTGCCTGCTGTTGATCGATGAGGACAACGCCGAAGAGATGGAAAAGGCGGGTGCCTTTGTCAGCTGGCTGAGCGAGCTTGCGATTTCGATGGACGGCACCTGCACGGGCGAGCATGGCATCGGCCAGGGCAAGCGGCCCTATCTGATCAAGGAACTCGGCGCGGCAACGGAATTCATGTCGGCGATCAAAGTGGCCTTTGACCCGCAGGGCATCCTCAACCCCGGCAAAGTCGTCTGACCAGAGGCGGGCGCCTTAAGCCGCGCCTGCCAACAGATCAAAAACAGGGCGCAAGCCGTTAACCGCGCGATTGACAGACTTCAGCAGCCCCTCGCTGCGCCAATCTTGCGGGATTGGCGCGTTGATCACAAAGGACTTGCGTTTTAACAGCTCCGCCTGCGGGTGATCGCTGTCATAGGGTTTTGGCACGCGCTTGAGCGGCTCTGGCCCCCAATCCGAAAGTTGCGCACCCACATTGACCTGAGCCTCGGCAAGGGCCGCCTCGATCTCGGCCCCGCGTCGGTCGATAAGCGCGCGCAAAGCGGCGAGGGCCTCTTTGTCCGGCGACATCACGCCAGTGCCAAGGATGAAGTAGCTTGGCGAAAAGCCCAAAAAGACACTGGGCGCCAGACGCGCGGGGCTTTTGTTGGCCCAAAGCAGGTGCAGATGGGCGTTGTAGGGTGTTTTGTCCTTGGAAAATCGTACATCGCGGTGAATGCGAAAAAGCTTGGCGCCAAATGGTACGCCCAGGCTGCGCGATAGGTCATCGGCAACCAGATTTCCAAACAACTCAGCGGGCTTTTTGATCCCGTCTACGTATCGCGTTTTGTTTGCCTCAAAGAATGGCTTGGTGTTGTCTGCGGCCAGCTCTTTGAAAAAAGTGTCCGCAGTGTCGATCATCTGCTCAAACCCGTCGGCCATTTTCTCGTCCTTCTTTCACCGGGGCGCATGGCCCTCTTGCGGCAATCGTGTCATCCTGCCCACATGATTACGCTGCATCACCTCAACCGCTCTCGTTCGCACCGCATCCTATGGCTTTTGGAGGAAATTGGAGCGCCTTATCGCGTTGTCCATTACCAAAGAGATGCCAAGACCAATCTTGCGCCGCCGGAATTGTCGGCGGTTCATCCGCTGGGCAAATCCCCGATGATCGAAATGGATGGCCGGCTGATCACGGAAAGTGCGGCCATCGTAGAGATCGTTTGCGCGGCCCACGCGCCCCAGATGATCCCACCCACAGGCAGCGACGCCTATGTAGAACATCTAGAGCTCATGCATTTTGCAGAAGGCTCGGCCATGACACCAATTTTGCTGAACCTATACGTATCCTTGCTCAAGGACGCCGGCGCGCCGTTGCAGCCCCGTATTCAGCATCAGCTTGACGCGCATTACCGCTACATGAACGACAAACTGCGCCCATCGGGGCATTACGTGCTGGATGATCTCTCGGCCGTCGACATCATGCTGAGCTTTCCCGCCGAGGTCGCGATGCGGCAAGAGCGGCAGGCCGATTTTCCGAACCTCGCAGCATTTGTCGACGCAATCCACGCCCGTCCGGCCTATGTGCGCGCGGTTGCGGCGGGCAAACCGGCAGAGGACTGACAATGGCGATAACATCTCCGAATGGCACGGCGCTTTCGGCTCTGACCTTTGGGGCGATGCAATTTGGCGGCAACGCCGATGCGGCCCAGTCCGAGGCGATGTACGCCGCCGCGCGCGCCGCTGGTGTGACCCATTTCGACACCGCACATGGCTATACCGGGGGGGCGTCCGAAGAACTGCTGGGGCGCTTTGCCAAAGACGAGCGCGACGATCTGATCATCGCGACCAAGGCTGGCTATACCGGCGGTGCGGGACGGCAAAACCTGCTGTCGCAATTCGACATCTCTCGTCAGCGTTTGCAGATGGATATGGTCGATATCCTGTATCTGCACCGTTTTGACGACGCCACGGATCTGCGCGAAACGCTCGACGCCTTTGCAACGCTCAAGGCGCGCGGGCATATTCGGTATGTTGGCTTGTCCAACTTTGCCGCCTGGCAAGTGGTCAAGGCGCAATGGCTTGGCGCCGCTTTCGATCTGCGTGTCGATATCCTGCAGCCGATGTATTCCCTGGTGAAACGCCAGGTCGAGGTCGAGCTTTTGCCGATGTGTGCGGACCAAGGGATCGAGATCGCCCCCTATTCACCCTTGGGTGGCGGCTTGCTGACCGGGAAATATGCCCAAGGTGGGACAGGGCGGTTGACCGAAGACGAACGCTATGCGGCGCGGTATGGCCAGGATTGGATGCACGACGCGGCCCGTGGGCTGGCCCAGATTGCATCGGATCTGTCCATTGCACCTGCGGTTCTGGCGGTGGCCTGGGCAATGGCCCATCCGACGCGACCCCGCCCAATCATATCTGCGCGCTCTGCCGAACAACTGGCGCCGTCTCTGGCCGCGATGGATTTTGACATGACAGAGGACCTCTACGCACAGCTCTCGGCCCTGACACCACGCCCGGCGCCAGCGACGGACCGGTTGGAAGAACAGCAATGACCGATATTCTTGTGATCGGCGGGGGGATTGCAGGCACGTCCGTGGCCGCCCGTCTGGCGCCGCACGGGCGGGTCACACTTCTCGAAGCGGAAGAGGGTTTGGCCTATCATGCCTCGGGCCGCTCGGCCGCGCTTTTTGAAGAGAATTACGGCCTTCCGGCTGTAAAAGCGCTCAATGCGGCGTCGGCGCAATATCACTGCGACGGCGGTTATCTAAGCCCACGCGGCTTTATGATCGTCGCAGGCGCGGCCGAGGCGGCGCTGTTCGAGGCGGATTTGCAAGCGTTGAAGGCCGAAGAGATCAGCGTGCCCGAGGCTGTGGCCCATGTGCCAATTCTGCGCGATGACGTGATCGTGCGCGCCGCGTATCACCCCGATGCCCAGGACATCGACACCGACCGTCTGGTGCAGGACTTTGCAAAGACCGTGCGCCAGCATGGTGGCGAGGTCATCACCGGCGCGCGGGTCCAAGCCATTGTGCGGGATGCCCAAGGCTGGCGCGTTGAGACGCAGACCGGCCATTTTTCGGCGGATACCTTGGTGAACGCATCTGGCGCCTGGGCCGATCAGATCGCGACCCTTGCCGGTATCGCGCCCATTGGGTTCACGCCACTGCGTCGATCAATGGCGCGCATCCCTGCACCGGGTGGGCATGACCTCAGTGGCTGGCCCATGTTTTTTGGCGCGGGCGAGACCTGGTACGCCAAACCCGATGCGGGCAAACTGCTGGTGTCGCCTGCCGAAGAAACGCTGGTCACGCCGCACGACGCCTGGGCCGATGATATGACCCTGGCCGAAGGCATCGCCCGATACCAAGACCATGTGACAGAAGAGGTCACGCGCGTTGAGACCTCATGGGCGGGGTTGCGCACCTTTGCGCCTGACCGCGTGCTGGTTTTGGGGCGGGATCCCAAGGTGCCAGACTTTGTCTGGTGCGCGGGCCAGGGGGGATACGGGATGCAATCTGCCCCCGCAGCCAGTCAGCTTTGCGCGGATCTGGTGCTGGGCCGCACACCCGAGATTGAAGCCCACATCGTGCACAGCCTGACGCCAGATCGCTTTCAGCCATAAGTCATCGGCCCTAGCGCCCAAGGCAGACCCAGCGCGCGCTGGCAAAAGTACTTGTTAAGGGCGGCGCGCTTACAAGATCGCCCGTGCACAAAAGGGACGGGCAACCGTTCCATCCAACATCGGTTCAGGGCGACGGGCCTTTCAACCCCGTCCCGCAAAACCCAGGGTTCGGTCAGATCGCCCGCCAGCGATCTGAAGCCAGTGACAGAAACCACGTTGGCCTTTCGGGGCGGCGCCGCTTCTTTACCCAGTCAAATGAAAAACCCGCCAAGGCATCATGCCACGGCGGGTTCCTCAGACCTGTTGCACGCAAAGATGGCCTATCCGTCTTTGCGAATAACCTCGTTTTTCGGGTCATAGGGGCTGTCTTCGGTGATCACCGCGTCCCACAGCTTGCGCTGCATTTTAACCTTGAGCGTTTTGCCAGGCACCGCATGCTCTGGCGCGACATACCCCATGCCAATCGACTTGCCAAAGGCGACCGAATATCCGCCCGAGGTCAGGCGGCCCACGCGAACATCCCCATCATAAAGCGCCTCGCGCCCCCAAGGATCGGCGTCTTCTGGGCCGTCGATCAAAAGCGTCACACATTTTGAGCGCACACCGGTCTCTTCCAAGGCGGCTTTGCCGTGGAACTCTTTGGACAAATCGACAAAGCGGGGCAAATCCGCTTCGAGAGGCGTCGCATCGCGGCCCAGCTCGGTGCCGAAGGCGCGATAGGATTTCTCTTGGCGCAGCCAGTTCTGCGCGCGCGCGCCAACCGGCTTGAGGTCGAATTCGGCGCCCGCCTCCATCAGCTGCTCCCAGAGATAGTTTTGCATCTCGATCGGGTGATGCAATTCCCATCCCAACTCGCCTGTATAGGCCACGCGAATGGCGCGCACCGGGCACATGCCAAGCTCGATGTTGCGCATCGACAACCAGGGGAACCGCTTGTTGCCAAGGACGGTCTCTGGCTCGGCATCGCGCACAAGCTTGTTCAAGACCTCACGCGATTTGGGGCCAGCGATGGCAAACACGCCCCATTGCGAGGTCACATCGTGGATGTCGATCCAGCCAAAGTCTTTGCGCTTGTCCTCGGCCGCTTTCATCAGGAAATCGGCGTCATAGGCCGTCCAGGCACCTGCCGAGACAAGGTAATACTCATCCTCGGCCAGACGCACGATGGTGTATTCCGTGCGTGTCGTCCCCGCCTGCGTGAGCGCATAGGTCAGGTTGATCCGGCCCACCTTTGGCAGCTTGTTGCAGGTGAACCAATCCAGGAATGCCGTCGCGCCCGGCCCGCGCACGATGTGCTTGGTAAAGGCTGTTGCATCAATCAGGCCCACGCCCTCGCGGATCGCTTTGGCCTCGTCGACGGCATATTGCCACCAACCGCCCCGGCGGAAGCTGCGCGCGTCGTGGTCAAAGCTGTCGGGTGCATCCAGTGGACCGTAATAATTCGGACGCTCCCAGCCGTTCACCCAGCCAAATTGCGCGCCAAGCGCCTTTTGGCGGTCATAGGCAGGTGCTGTGCGCAACGGGCGGCAGGCCTCACGCTCTTCGTCGGGGTGGTGCAGGATGTAGACGTGCTCATAGCATTCTTCGTTCTTGCGCGCCGCAAACTCGGTCGTCATCCAAGAGCCATAGCGCTTGGGGTCGATCGAGGCCATGTCGATCTCGGCTTCGCCTTCGACCATCATTTGCGCCAGATAATAGCCCGCGCCACCGGCGGCTGTGATCCCGAACGAGAACCCTTCGGCCAGCCACATGTTGCGCAGACCCGGTGCCGGACCAATCAGCGGATTGCCGTCCGGCGTATAGCAAATCGGGCCGTTGTAATCGTCTTTCAACCCGACCGTTTCCGAGGATGGAATGCGGTGGATCATCGACATGTATTCCTCTTCAATCCGCTCCAGATCGAGCGGGAAGAGATCGGCACGGAAGCTTTCTGGCACGTCATAGAGGAACCGCGCAGGGGCGTTGCGCTCGTATGGGCCGAGGATCCAACCACCACGTTCTTCGCGGACATACCATTTGGCATCCGCGTCGCGCAAAACCGGGTGTTCGACATTGGACTTGCGCCATTCCACCAGCGCCGGGTCAGGTTCGGTGACGATATATTGGTGCTCGACCGGGATGGCCGGCATCTTGATGCCCAAAAGCTTGGCCGTGCGCTGTGCGTGGTTGCCGGTCGCCGTGACAACATGTTCGGCGTGGATGACGATCTGTTCTTCGGACGGGACCAGATTGCCGCCCTTTTCGACCATCTTCGTGCAGGTGACATCCCAGTGATCGCCGGTCCAGACATAGCCATCAACCTGCCACTTGCGCTCGATCACCACGCCGCGTTGACGCGCGCCTTTGGCCATCGCCATCGTGACGTCTGCCGGATTGATATAGCCATCTGTGGGATGATAAATCGCGCCTTGCAGATCTTCGGTGCGCACCAGCGGCCAGCGATCCTTGATCTGGGCCGGGGTCATCCATTCGAAAGGAACGCCCACGGTTTCCGCGGTCGAGGCATAGAGCATATACTCGTCCATCCGCTCGGAGGATTGCGCCATCCGCAAGTTCCCGACGACATAGAACCCAGCGTTCAGGCCGGTTTCTTCTTCGAGGGTTTTGTAGAATTTGATGGAATAGTCGTGAATATGCGTCGTGGCATAGGACATGTTGAAATAAGGCAGCAGCCCGGCTGCGTGCCAGGTCGAGCCCGAGGTCAGCTCATCCCGTTCGAGCAGCATCACATCATCCCAGCCCGCCCGGGCCAGGTGATACGCGATAGAGGTGCCAACCGCGCCTCCGCCAACCACCAATGCTTTGACATGCGTTTTCATTTCGCGACTCCCATCCGGCTCTTGCAGGGGGTTTTAGGCGGGATAGTACCTCTGGCGCGAAATCAGATCGACCTAAGGCACGCAAAAAACGACAAGTGGTTGATTAGCGACGTCTGTCCCCAGGTCTCAGACGGCCAAGGCGGGGCGGCATGGGCTGCGGCTGCGGGCCTCTAGGACCACTTGCGCCGCCAGCCAAAGCCAGTGACCCACAGCATGCCCAAGTAGATAACAGAGACGCCAAGCTCGAGGACAAAGTCATCCATGCCAAGCAAGTTCTTCATCGGATAGCTGGCAAACAACGCCAAGGCGCACAGGGCAAAGAACGCGAAATTATAGCGCTCGATCTTGTGGACGGCGATCGGCGACAGCCCGACGGCCACCACGAAAAACACGATGGTCGCCGCGAAAAAGCTGAGGCCCAGCCAAATGCCGCCAAACAGGCAAACCAAAATGACGCCCGCGATCAATGCCGGATAAGTGTACATGCGCCCCTCGCAATTAAAAAAGCCCCGTCCGGTATGAACGGGGCTTTCGCTAGGCTCAAGTGCTAAGCTTAGTTCGGGATGTCGCCGTCGACACCTTCGATGTAAAAGCTCATGCCCGCCAAGGTGCCGTCATCGGCAATCTCACCCTCGGCCAACCAGGCGCTGCCGTCCTGTTTGTTGATAGGGCCGGTGAAGGGGTGATAGGCGCCTGTGCGCATGGCTTCGATCATTGCCAGCGCTTCGGCCTTGACGTCCGCAGGTACGGCATCGGTGATCTCGCCGATTTCAACCATGCCTGTTGGGATGCCGTCCCATGTGTCGACGCTTTCCCATGTGCCATCCATGACGGCCTTGGTGCGCGCGACATAGTAAGGCGCCCAGTTGTCGATGATCGAGCTGACGCGCGGGAATGGCGCGTATTCGCCCATGTCAGAGGCCTGACCAAAGGTGACGACGCCCCCCGCTTCGGCCGCCGCGGCCTGAGGCGCAGTCGAGTCCGTGTGCTGCAACACCACGTCCGCACCCTGTTCGATCAGAGCCTTGGCAGCGTCAGCCTCTTTTGCGGGATCGAACCAGGTGTAGACCCAGATGATCTTGAATTCGACGTCCGGGTTCACCTTGGATGCGTGCAGATAGGCTGCGTTGATGCCGCGGATCACTTCTGGGATCGGGAAGGAGGCGATATAGCCAATGGTGTTGGTCTTGGTCATCTTGCCAGCGATATGACCCTGCACCGCGCGGCCTTCGTAAAAGCGCGCAGAATAGGTCGAGACATTGTCCGCCCGCTTATAGCCGGTGGCGTGTTCAAACTTTACGTTCGGGAATTTGGCCGCGACATTGATGGTTGGATCCATAAAGCCAAAGGACGTGGTAAAGATCAGATCCGCACCGTCCAGAGCCATCTGCGTCATGACACGTTCCGCATCAGGACCTTCGGCAACGTTTTCAACAAAAACCGTTTCAACTTTGTCGCCGAACGCCTCTTCGACAGCAAGGCGCCCTTGGTCGTGTTCATAAGTCCAGCCGCCGTCACCGACCGGCCCGACATAAACGAAGCCAACCTTCGTCTTGTCTTGCGCAAGCGCCGCCCCTCCGGCAAGGCCCAGCGCCAAAACGACGCCAGCAAGCAGTTTTCCAAATTTCATGGTGTGATTTCCCCTATTTGGTTTTTTGGCCTCTACCCCGAGGCATGGAATGTGCGCCCAAGCGAGGCAGGGGCGCGGGATTTATCCGCAGACAGGATGACCAGCACAACGATGGTCACGATGTAGGGCGACATTGCCAGATACTCGACCGGAATCGCAACGCCTGCACCTTGCAAGTTGAGCTGCAGCTGGGAGATGCCGCCAAAAAGATAGGCACCCAGCAGCACCCGCCAGGGCTTCCACGAGGCGAAGACGACCAATGCGAGGGCGATCCAGCCGACGCCGGCGGTCATGCCCTCGGTCCATTGCGGCACGCGGATAAGGCTGATGTGCGCGCCGCCAAGGCCCGCGCAGGCGCCACCAAAGAGGATCGCGGCGGTGCGGATGCGTTTGACCTTGTAGCCAAGGGCATGTGCCGCATCGTGGTTTTCGCCGACGGCCCGCAAGATCAGCCCCACTCGGGTGAACCTCAGAACCGCCCAGGTCCCCGCAACCAGCAGCAGGCCCAAATAGACAATGGGGTCGTGACCAAAGAGGATCGGGCCAACCACCGGCAGGTCCTCAAGGCCCCCCATCGGCAGGTCCGGCATGCGCGGCGGTTTGATGCCCACGTAAGACTGACCCATCAGCGCCGACAGACCCAAACCAAAGAGTGTCAGAGCAAGGCCCGAGGCCACCTGATTGGCCAGCGTCACCTGGGTGAGAAAGGCAAAGACCAGCGACAACCCCGCACCGCCAACGGCGGCAAGGGCAAAGCCGATGACCGGATCGCCGGTGTTCACAGCCACGATAAAGCCGGACACAGCGCCCACGATCATCATGCCCTCGACGCCCAGGTTCAGCACCCCGGACTTTTCTACAACCGTCTCCCCGATTGCCGCGAGCAAAACGGGGGTAGAGGCCGAGATGATGGCAGCGATCAACAGAACTGGATTGATAGCGGACAGATCCATCAGACGGCCCTCCTGGCCCCAAAGCGGAAGCGGTAATTGGTGAAAAAGTCAAAGGCGAGCAGGAAAAAGAGCAGCATCCCCTGAAACACCTGGATCGCCGCCGCAGGCAGTTGCAATTGCGACTGCGCGATGTCGCCACCGATATAGGTAAGCGCCATCAGCAGGCCTGCCAGGACGATCCCCACCGGGTGCAAGCGCCCAAGGAAGGCAACGATAATGGCGGTAAATCCATAGCCCACGTTAAAGTCGATGCTGATCTGACCCGCGGGACCGGCAACCTCGAACATGCCGGCAAGCCCTGCCAAGAGGCCCGAGACGCCCAGGCAAAAGAGGGTCAGCCGCGCGGCGTTGACGCCACCGAATTTGGCAGCGCGCGGCGCTTCGCCGGTGACACGGATCGCAAAGCCAAGCCGATGCCGCGCGAGCAGGACATAGGCGAAGATGACCGCAATCATCGCCGCCACAACGCCCCAGTGCATACCCGTTCCAGCCAGGATTTCCGCGTTATGCGCGGCCGGGTATTGTTGCAGGTTGCGGCTGCCGGGAAATCCGAACCCTTCGGGATTTTTCAACAATCCCAGAGACATAGAGGCAAGCAATTGCTCGGCCACATAGACCAGCATAAGCGATACCAGAATTTCGTTGGTGCCAAAGCGCACTTTGAGGACCGCAGGGATCATGGCCCAGGCCCACCCGCCAAGCGCGCCTGCGATGATCATCAGCGGAAAGATCCAGATCGCCTCTAACGGATAAAACGCCAGCGCCGCTCCGGCGCCGCAGATCGCACCGACGACATATTGCCCCTCGGCCCCGATGTTCCAAATGCCCGCCCGAAACCCAAGCGCCAATCCGATCGCGATCAGAACCAGCGGCGCGCCTTTGATCAAAAGCTGCGGGCGGTAATAGAAAGAGAACTCGCCAAACAAAGGGTCGTAAAAGATCGTGATGATCGACGTGATCGGGTCTTTGCCCAGCGCATAAAACAGCGCGCCACCCGCGGCGAATGTCGCCAAAACCGCAAGGATCGGAGCAGCGTAGGACATCAGCGCGCTGACCTGAGGGCGTTTTTCCAGGCGGATCATGCGTCGTCGTCCTTGTCTTTGGCGTCTTTTGCGTCTTCAGCCGTCTCTGTGGTCAGTTTGCGCCGCGCGCTGGAAAACGTCATGGCCTGGGTCTGTTCTGCAGGCTCATCTGCGGGCGTCGCGGGTTTGTCCGAGTTGATCACCAAACCGCTTCCGCCTGTGGTGATACCCGGCAAAATCGGAACCCCGGGCAACGGCGCGCTGCCGCTGTCGATGGAGATATTCATGCCCTTGCTTTGGGGCGGGCGGGCCTGTTTGACAGGCTTTGTCTCTTTCTTCAGAGCGTCCTTTGCCGGCTGCGGTGATTTGGGCGCCGGGGCCTGGGCTGGATCACTCAGCGAGTCACGCGCGATGCCCGGCGAAACGGAGGCCGGCGCGTCCTGCGTTTTTTCGTCTTCTTTGGCCTCTGCCGCCGCTTCAGCCGCCGGGTCTTTGGTCTGCTCGGCCTTAGGTGTTTCTGGCGCGTCCGTTTTGGCCGCGCCCTGATCCGCCTGGGCGTGCTCATCTTTCGGCGTATCCGCCGCTTGACCCTCGGCCGCGTCAGACACATCTTCGGTCTCGGTCTCGGTCTCGGTCTCGGTCTCGGTCTCGGTCTCGGTCTCGGTCTCGGTCTCGGTCTCGGTCTCGGTCTCGGTCTCGGTCTCGGTCTCGGTCT
>CAZYQC010000029.1:19063-37996 GCA_964649815.1 uncultured Rhodobacterales bacterium
TCGGTCTCGGTCTCGGTCTCGGTCTCGGTCTCGGTCTCGGTCTCGGTCTCGGTCTTTGCCGTTTGATTGATGGTCGACGCACCGCCCATCAACAGGCCGATTTGCTCAATATCCAGATCTTGCGTCGCCCTGGGCGCGCTCAGCCGACCTTCGTTCAAGGCGGAAAAGCGGTCCGATATCTCCATCAACTCATCAAGATCCTGGCTGATCACGACAATCGCCGTGCCTTCGCCTGCCAGATCCATCAGCGCCTGCCGGATCGCCGCGGCTGCGGCGGCGTCGACACCCCAGGTCGGCTGGTTCACCACCAAAAGCTTTGGCTTTTGCAGAACTTCGCGACCGATCACAAACTTTTGCAGGTTGCCGCCCGACAGCGACCGTGCCGCATTCGCGGGGCCGGGCGTGCGCACGTCAAACTTGGCAATGACCTCTTCGGCAAAGCTGCGCGCCTTGCGCCAATTCAACATACCCCGCTTGGCAAAGCCTTGACGGACCGCGCCGGTCAGCATCGCATTTTCCGTCAGGCTCATGTCAGGGGCCGCCGCATGGCCAAGCCGCTCTTCCGGGGCGGCCTGAATGCCCATACGCCGGCGTTCCGTGATGCCAATCCCTGCCAGGTCCGTGTCATCGAAATAAAGCTGATAGCCGGGGCAGGTCAGTTCGCCGGACAAAACGCCCAAAAGCTCGTCCTGACCGTTGCCAGCCACACCGCCGATGCCCAGGATCTCGCCCGCCATCACGGTAAAACGCAGGTCTTTCAGAGAGACACCAAACTGAGTGACCGCAGGCACCGAGAGGTCCTTGGCCTGCAAGACCACCATATTCATGTCGCCTGACTTGCGCTCGGGCACGACCAGGTCTTTGCCCACCATCAGCTCTGCCAGCTCTTTGGCCGAGGTCTCAGAGGGCACGCAATCGGCAACAACTTTGCCCCCGCGCAAGATCGTCGCGGCATCGCACAGAGCGCGAATCTCTTCCAACTTGTGCGAAATATAGAGGATCGCGGTGCCTTCCGCCGCCAATTGGCGCAAGGTCTTGAACAGCACCTCCACCTCTTGCGGGGTCAAGACGCTGGTCGGCTCGTCCATGATCAAAAGCTTTGGATTGCCCAGCAAACACCGAATGATTTCAACGCGCTGCCGCTCGCCCGCACTCAGATCGCCGACAATCCGGTCTGGCGCCAACGGCAGGCCATAGGTCTCGGACACGTCTTTGATCCGGCGCGACAAATCCCGCATCGCAGGCGGCTTATCCATGCCCAGAGCGATGTTTTCCGCCACGCTGAGTGCATCGAACAAGGAAAAATGCTGAAAGACCATGCCCACGCCCGCGCCGCGCGCCGCCCGCGGGCTGGCAGGGCCAAAGCTCTTGCCTTCAAAGGTCATCCGTCCCGCATCGGGTTTGACCAGGCCATAGATCATCTTGACGAGGGTCGATTTGCCCGCGCCATTTTCACCCAACAGCGCGTGGATCTCACCGCCCGCGATGTCGAGAGAAACGTCATCGTTCGCCACGACACCCGGATACGCCTTGCGGAGCCCATCCAGCTTCAGCAACGGTGATGTCATGTCGTCCCCCTCGCGTCTTGTCGCGCGCTGTCCGTCAATAGCCTTGTTGCCACCGAAACGGCAATGGCCTGCGGATGTTTGCCCAAGCTGGGGTCGCCAATTGGGCACATTATGCGCGCGATTGCAGCGTCAGCATGCCCAAAACCGCTCAGCCGTTTGCGAAAACGCGCCCATTTCGTCGCCGAGCCGATCAGACCTGCGCTGTCAAAGCCATGCCGCAACAGGGCGTCGCACAAGGCCAGGTCAAGATCGTGGCTATAGGTCAGGATCAAGTGATGCGCCCCGCGTGGGGCAAAAGGCACCAATGTCACCGGCTCGGCTGCGATGACCGTCTCGACGGCCGCCGCGATCTCGGGCGCAAAGGCGGGCATGCGATCGGCATGCGTATCCACAAGGGTCAGGTTGAATTGCTCCAGCGGGGCCAACACCCCGGCAATGGCCCGCCCCACATGCCCTGCGCCCCAGATCCACAGCGCCGCGCCGGGCGCGGGCAAAGGCTCCACCAAAAAGCCATCCTCCAGGCCGACCCGCGCGCGCGCTGCGTTGGCCAAGGGGGTCGCGGCGGCGGGATAGGTCGTGACCGAGGCCGCGCCCGCGATATGCACCGACCGGGTGATGGCATCCTTTGGCGGCAGGTCGTCTTTGGTCAGCACTTCGGTCACCAACCGCACACGCCCGCCACAGCACTGGCCCAGGTCCGGGCCCAGGGCATGCGTGGTCATCCAGGCGCCGCGCGGGCCAGCGAGCTTTTGCCGCCCGGTTTGGGTGGCCTCCCATTCCAGCTGCCCTCCTCCGATGGTGCCAGCCTGACCGCTATCCCACATCAGCATCCCGGCGCCTGCCTCCCGTGGGGCCGAGCCCTGCGTCTCTGCCACCATGACCCGCACAACCTTGCCATGCGCGCCGATCAAGGCCGACATTCTGTCCCACTTCATGCGCCGCGGGCCCGCCCGATCGCCGCCAAAACCGCCTCGGGCGTGGCCGGAGCCTGAAGGTCCGGGTAATGCGGCCCACAGGCTGCAATCGCATCCGACAGGGCAAAGAACACAGACATGCCCAGCATAAAGGGCGGCTCGCCCACAGCTTTTGATTTGTAGATCGTGTCCGCCCGGTTCTCGCCGTCCCACAAGGCCACGTTAAAGATGTCCGGCGTGTCCGAGGCCGCAGGAATCTTGTAGGTCGACGGCGCATGCGTCTGCAACTTGCCCGCCGCATCCCAGACCAATTCCTCCATCGTCAGCCACCCCGCCCCCTGAACAAAGCCGCCTTCGATCTGCCCGATATCAAGCGCGGGGTTCAGCGAGGCCCCTGCATCATGCAGGATATCTGTCCGCAAAATGCGATATTCGCCGGTCAAGGTGTCCATCACAACCTCCGAGGCCGCCGCCCCGTAAGCAAAATAGAAAAACGGCCGCCCCTCTCCCTTGATCCGGTCCCAACGGATATCGGGCGTTTTGTAAAACCCCGTGGCCGAAAGACTGACCCGCGCGGCATAGGCCGATGCGGCCGCCTGCTGAAACGTGTAGACCTCGGCGGGCGTGTTCACCATGCCATCCGCAAAGACCACCTCCGCCGGTTTGCACTGATGGATCTGCGCCAAATGCGTGGCAATACGATCCCGGATGGTGTCGCAAGCCGCCTTTACCGCCATCCCGTTCAGATCCGAGCCGGACGATGCCGCCGTCGCAGAAGTGTTGGGCACTTTCGCCGTATCCGTCGCCGTGATCTTGATCGTCTCAAGAGGCACGCCAAACCGATGCGCCGCCACCTGAGCCACCTTTTGAAACAACCCCTGACCCATCTCTGTGCCGCCGTGGTTCAAATGCACCGACCCATCCTGATAGACTTGCACCAATGCGCCCGCCTGGTTGAGATGCGTCAGGGTGAAAGAAATCCCGAACTTCACCGGCGTCAGCGCAATGCCCTTCTTCAGAACGCTCTGCCCGGCGTTCCACGCGTCCACCTCCTGACGCCGCTGCGCGAAATCAGAGCCTTCCACAAGGCGCGGCACCAGATCATCCAGGATGAAATCATCGACCACCTGACCATAGGGCGTCACGCCCCTGTCTTTCTTTTGGCAGGAAATATCCCCGCCGGAGGCATAAAAGTTACGCGACCGAACCGCCAAAGGATCTGCGCCCAGATAAGAGGCAATGTGATCCACCACACGCTCCATCCCCAACATACCCTGCGGCCCGCCAAAGCCGCGAAAGGCGGTGGCGGATTGGTGGTTCGTCTTCAGCCGATGGCTTTCGATCCGTATGTTGGGCAGGAAATAGGCGTTGTCCGCATGCAGCATGGCCCGATCCGCCACCGGCAGGGACAAATCCTGCGCCCAGCCGCAGCGCGTGTATTGCCGTACGTCCAAGGCTTCGATCCGGCCGGATGCGTCAAAGCCGACATCGTAGTCAATGCGGAAATCGTGCCGTTTGCCGGTGATGATCATATCATCATCGCGATCATAGCGCATTTTGCAGGGCCGCCCGCTGCGCGCGGCCATGATTGCACAGGCAACCGCCAGCGCGTTGCCCTGGCTTTCCTTGCCACCAGACCCGCCGCCCATGCGCCGGGTCTCGACCCGCACGGCATGCATGGGCTTGCCGATGGCATCTGCCACCTTGTGCTGGATCTCGGTGGGGTGCTGGGTCGAGGATTGCACGAACATATCGCCATCCTCGCCCGGAAGGGCCAGGGCGGCCTGGCCTTCCAGATAGAAATGCTCTTGTCCGCCCATGTGAAACGACCCCTGCAGGCGGTGCTCAGCTGCCACACGCGCCGCCCCCACATCGCCGCGCCCATAGATGCGCGGGCCGTCTTCGAACCGGCTCTCGGCGGCGAGGGCGTCTTCGATGGTGAAGATCGCCGCGCGCTCGGCCACTTTGATCTTGGCGTGGCGCAGGGCGGCCCGCGCCGCCAGATGGCTCTTGGCGGCGACAAGAAAGATCGGTTGGCCGACATAATGCACCGTGCCATCCGACAAGAGCGGTTCATCATGGGCCGAGGGTGACACGTCATTTGCAAAGGGCAGATCCGAGGCCAGCAACACATCCACAACACCGGATGCTGCGCGCACCGCGCTCAGGTCCAGATCGGTGATCGTGCCCGCGGCCACGGGCGAGGTGCCAAAGGCCAGATGCAAGGTATTTGCCGGCAGTGGTATATCGTCGATATAGCGCGCCTGGCCTGTCACATGCAGACGCGCTGCGTCATGGGGAAGCGGCTTGGACACACTCATGGCGCAACATCCAGCACATGTGCCGCATGCCCCTGGTCCGCCAGATAGGCCCGCATCAGCATGTTTTGCGCCGCCTGCATGCGATAGCCCGCCGAGGCGCGCATGTCTGAGAGCGGGGCGAAATCCTGAGGCAGCGCAGCCATCGCCGCGCGGATGGTCTCGGCGCTCCAATCGCGGCCCAACATGGCCGCCTCGGCGGCGGTTGCGCGTTTGGGCGTGCCAGCCATGCCCCCATAGGCCAGCCGCACGTCGCGCACCTGACCGGCCTCGCGCACGATCCAAAAACATCCGCACACGGCCGAGATGTCCTGATCAAAGCGTTTGGAGAGCTTGTAGCAAGCGAGGTGGTCGTCCGTCTTTGGGATCGAAATCGCCTCGAGAAATTCGCCCGCGCGGCGATCCTGTCGCCCGTATTCCAAAAAGAAGTCCGCAATCGGCAGCGTGCGACGGTGGGCGCCTTGGCGCAGATGCAGCGTGGCGCCCAGAGCAATAAGCGCAGGCGAGCCGTCACCGATGGGCGAGCCATTGGCCACATTGCCGCCAATCGTTGCCGCATTACGCACCTGAGGTGCGCCATAGCGCCGGATCAAGGCTGCGAAACTGGGGTGGCGCTGGTCCATCAGGGGCAAAAGATCGGTCAGCGTTGTCATGGCGCCGATGCGGATCGTGTCATCGGTTTCGGTGATCCCGGCGAGATCGGGGATGCGGTTGAGAAAGGCGACGGGCCCCAGATCGCGAAAGCCTTTGGTGACCCAAAGCCCGACATCCGTCGCACCCGCCACCAAGGTGGCCTGGGGATGGTCCATGTACCACGTGGCGAGCGCGTCAGAGGTGGTTGGGGGCTCTGCCCCCGCCGCCTGCGGCGCCTCCCCCGGGATATTTTCCGCCAAAAGAAGAGCAGTGTCGTCAAGATGGTCGGGGGCGGGGTGCTGGGCGGCGGCTTGGGCGGCTTTGAGGATGGGGGCGTAGCCGGTGCAGCGGCAGAGGTTGCCGGCGAGTTCCGCGGCGTGGTCTGTTGCGCCATTGAGGTGAGACGTGGCCATTGTGGTGATAAAACCGGGCGTGCAAAATCCGCATTGGGCGCCGTGGTGGTCGATCATCGCCTGTTGGACCGGGTGCAGCGTGCCGTCGGGGGCGGTGATGCCTTCGACGGTGCGGATGGCTTTGCCATGCAGTTGCGGCAAGAAGAGGATGCAAGCGTTGAGAGCGCGGGCGCCTTTGTCGTCGGTGACCATAACCGAGCAGGCGCCGCAATCGCCTTCGTTGCAGCCTTCTTTTGTGCCGGTGAGGCCGCGGGTGTCGCGGAGCCAATCGAGAAGTGTTGTGGTGGGTGCGGTGTCCCGCACGGTGACCTGACTTCCGTTCAGAAGAAAGGTGACATCCATGTGTTTTCGCCTGCCGCGGTACCTGCGCCTGAAAGGTGGCCCCGTTCGATGCGGCGTAGAAAGGGGCAGGCCATGTGGCGCCAGCTAAACGCGCTTGGGCGTGCTTGGCAATAGTGTGCCGCTTGATCGGCGCGCCCAGGGGCGACAAGATCTGTGTGGCGCGTAAGAGAGCAGCGTATGGGGCTGTCGCGGAGAGGGGGGAGACGTCAATGCACACGGAAACCGGCATTCATGTTGTCGCGCGCGGCGCGGGCGACAAGACGCCGGTGGTTTTGGTACACGGGGCCTGGCATGGGGCCTGGTGTTGGGAGGGGAATTACCTTGATCAATTCGCGGCCGCTGGCCATCCGGTCAAGGCGCTGGATTTGCGGGGGCACGGCAAGAGCCGCGCGCGCGGGGCAATGCGGTGGAACCGGATTTCGGGATATGCCGATGATATTGCCGAGGTCGTGGCCCTGTGCCCGCGCCCGCCCGTGGTGGTGGGGCATTCGATGGGCGGCTTTGCATTGCAGCATGCGATGGCGAGGGGCGTAAAGATGGCAGGCGCGTGCCTCTTGGCCAGCGCGCCGCAGCACGGCGTCTGGCGCACGTCGCTGCATATTCTGCGCACGCGCCCGATCACATTTGCCAAAATCAATCTGCTGCTGTCGCTCTGGCCGGTTGTGTCAGATGCCGAGGCGGCCCATGCCTTGCTGGTCGAGCCGGATGCCGCACCAGAGGTCAAGGCACGTCTGACAGAGAACCTGGGCGACGAGGCCTATTTGGCGTTTCTGGATATGCTGGCGCTGAATTTGCCGCGCAAGCCGGATGCGCCGCCGCCGGTTTTGATTGTCGGCGGGGAAGAGGACGCGATCTTTTCGGTCAAAGAACAGCAGAGCCTGCAGCGGCGGTTCGACGCGCCGATGCATATTCTGCCGCAGACGCCGCACAACATCATGATGTCGCGCGCGTCAGACCGCAGCGGTCAGATCATCCTTGATTGGATGGCCGAAATTGCCTGATGGACAAAAATGACCTCTGGTGAGGCGAGCGGGGGCTGTTAAAGTCTTGTGCATGAGCACATCCCCGCGATTCATTCACCTGCGCACCCATTCCGAATATTCGCTTTTGGAAGGGGCGATGCGGCTGAAATCCTTGCCCAAAGCCTGTGCCGCCGCAGAGATGCCGGCGCTGGGCCTAACCGACAGCAACAACATGTTTGCAGCCCTCGAATTTTCGGTTGCGATGGCGGGGGCCGGGGTGCAGCCGATCTTGGGCTGTCAGGTGGATTTCAAATATGTCGAGACCCGCCCGGGCGAGCGGGAGCGTCCGCCTGCACCTTTGGTTTTGCTGGCTCAGACCGAGGCGGGCTATGCGCATTTGATGAAGCAGAACTCGTGCCTCTATCTGCGCGATGCCACCAGTTTGCCGCATGTCACGATGGAGGAGCTGGCCGCGCATAGTGAGGATGTGATCTGTCTCACGGGCGGGCCGGATGGGCCTTTGGGGATGTTGCTGCAAACCGGCCAGCGGCCTGCGGCAGAGGCGCTGACGGATCAGCTGTTCAAGGTCTTCGGGGACCGGCTGTATATCGAATTGCAGCGCCATCCGGGCGAGACGGGCCTGCCTGAAAACGAGCGGTTGACCGAGCAGGGTCTGGTCGAGCTGGCCTATGCCAAACATATTCCACTGGTGGCGACCAATGATGTCTATTTCCCGAAATCAGACATGTACGAGGCGCATGACGCGCTGATTTGCATTGCCGAAGGGGCCTATGTCGACCAGCAAGAGCCGCGCAGGCGTTTGACGCCACAGCATTACTTTAAGTCGCAGGCGGAAATGGTGACGCTTTTTGCGGATCTGCCCGAGGCGATTGAAAACACGGTCGAGATCGCCAAGCGCTGTGCCTTTATGGCCTATCGCCGCGACCCCATCTTGCCCAAATTTGCCGACGACGAGGTCGAAGAATTGCGCCGGCAGGCGCAAGAAGGTCTCAAGGCGCGCCTTGACGTGATCCCGCATGCGGCCTCGGTCGAAGATTATGAAAAACGGCTCGCGTTCGAGCTGGGCATTATCGAAGGCATGGGGTTCCCGGGGTATTTTCTGATCGTTGCTGATTTTATCAAATGGGCAAAGGATCAGGACATTCCGGTGGGCCCTGGGCGGGGCTCGGGCGCGGGGTCTTTGGTGGCCTATGCCTTGACGATTACGGACCTTGACCCTCTGCGCTATCAGCTCTTGTTTGAGCGCTTTCTCAACCCCGAGCGGGTGTCGATGCCGGATTTCGATATCGACTTTTGCATGGACCGGCGCGAAGAGGTGATCCGCTATGTCCAAGAGAAATACGGGCGCGACAAGGTTGGGCAGATCATCACCTTTGGCGCGTTGCTGTCCAAGGCTGCTGTGCGCGATGTCGGGCGTGTCTTGCAGATGCCCTATGGCCAGGTTGACCGGCTTTCCAAGCTGATCCCGGTCGAAGGGGTCAAGCCTGTTTCCATCGAAAAGGCCTTGGCGGATGAGCCGCGGCTGCGGGATGCGGCCAAGGAAGAAGAGGTGGTTGACCGGCTTTTGACCTATGGCCAACAGGTCGAAGGCTTGCTGCGGAATGCGTCGACCCATGCCGCAGGTGTGGTGATTGGCGATCGGCCTTTGGATGCGTTGGTGCCGCTTTACCAGGACCCGCGGTCTGACATGCCTGCGACGCAGTTCAATATGAAATGGGTCGAACAGGCCGGGTTGGTCAAATTTGACTTTCTGGGCCTGAAAACGCTGACCGTCATCCAAAACGCGGTTGATCAAATTCTGATGACGCGGCCGCTGCATATCGCGGCTGATGGCACAGAGCTTTATGAGCCCGCGCCCGGGACAGAGAACGACATCAACGCCATTCCGCTGGATGATGAGGCTTCTTACACGCTTTATGCTGCGGGCAAGACGATTGCGGTGTTCCAGGTGGAAAGCTCGGGCATGATTGACGCGCTTAAGCGGATGAAGCCCACGTGTATCGAAGACATCGTCGCGCTTGTTGCGCTGTACCGGCCTGGGCCGATGGAGAACATCCCAACCTATTGCGAGGTCAAAAACGGCCTGAAAGAGCGCGAGAACCTGCATCCCACCATTGATCACATCCTTGATGAGACGCAGGGCATCATCGTCTATCAGGAACAGGTGATGCAGATCGCGCAGGAGATGGCGGGGTATTCGCTGGGTGGCGCGGATCTGTTGCGCCGTGCGATGGGCAAAAAGATCCAGGAAGCGATGGATGCAGAGCGGCCCAAGTTCCTGAAAGGTGCGGCGGAAAACGGGGTCGACGAGGCAAAGGCGACCGAGGTTTGGAACCTGCTGGACAAGTTTGCGAACTATGGCTTCAACAAATCACATGCGGCGGCGTATGCGGTTGTCAGCTATCAGACGGCTTGGCTCAAGGCGAACCACCCGGTCGAGTTCATGGCAGGTGTGATGAATTGCGATATCCACCTCACCGACAAGCTGGGCGTCTATTTCGAAGAGGTCAAAAAGGGGCTGGCGCTGCCTTGGGTGCCGCCATGTGTCAACCGCTCGGACGCGACGTTCAAAGTGGTCGAGGGCGCGCTGGTCTATGCGCTGGGCGCTTTGAAGAACGTGGGCGTCGATGCGATGCGGTTGATCGAGGAAGGGCGGCGCAGCGAGGGCGGCGCGCGGCCATTCGTGAACCTGTTCGACTTTGCCCGGCGGGTGGATCTCAAACGGATCGGGAAACGCCCGTTGGAAATGCTGACGCGGGCCGGTGCCTTTGATCAGCTCGACCCCAACCGGCGCCGGGTCTGGAACGCGCTTGATGGTCTGACCGCCTATTCCGCCGCCATTCACGAGCAGAAAGCCTCGAACCAGGTGTCGCTTTTTGGCGATGCGGGTGACGATCTGCCAGAGCCGAGGATTTTGCCGATTGACGATTGGACCTTTGCGGAACGGCTGTCCGAGGAATTCACCGCCGTGGGTTTTTACCTCTCGGGTCATCCGCTCGATGACTATATGGGTGCGCTCAAGCGCAAGGGGGTGGTCACGTTGGACGAAGTGACCGAACAGGCCGAGCGGCAGCCGCTGGTGGCCAAGCTTGCAGGGACGGTTGCGGGGCTGCAAATCCGCAAGTCGGCCCGTGGGAACCGGTTTGCCTTTTGCCAGATGTCAGATCCCACAGGCGCATTCGAAGTGACGCTCTTTTCCGAGAGCCTCGAAAAGGCGCAGGACCAGCTTGAAACAGGCGCCAAGGTCATCGTCACGGTCGAGGCGACGATGGAAGCGGATCAACTCAAGCTTTTGGGGCGTTCTGTTGCCTCGATTGATCTGGCCATCGAAAGCATCACGGGCATGGGGCTCAAGGTGTTTATCGACGAACCGGGCGCTTTGGCGTCGGTCTCGACCGTGTTGGATGGCGCGCAAAGCGCCACCAAGGGGCGCGGGCCGATCACCGTCTGCCTGATGGACCCGAACCTACCGGGCGAGGTCGAGATGGATCTGGGGGCCGATTTTCCGGTCACACCGCAAATCCGCAGCGCGATCAAGTCGCTGCCGGGTGTCGTCGACGTGCACGAGCTGGCCTAACGGGCTGATCCGGGGTCGCTGCTTGTCAGGCGCCAACCTCGGACAGCACCGCATCCCGGACCGACAGCACCGTCGCATGCCGGTCTTGGGCGATCGCGCGGCCTGTCGCGGTTTGCAGGCCCGTTGAAAGGCGCAAGAGCTTGGTCTCAAAGTGATCCAAAGCATAGCGCGCATCATCCAGAGGCCGGTTTGCCGCGCCAGGATCGTGCGGATCGTAAAGCTGTGAGCCAAGCCGCCCCGCGATATAAAAGCACCGCGCGACGCCCACCCAGCCCAGAGCATCCAGCCGATCCGCATCTTGCAGCACTTTGGCTTCGATGCTTTCTGGCGTGATCCGCGCCGAAAAGCTGTGTGCCTCAATCGCATGCGCGATTTGGTCAATCTGGGGCCCCGGCCAACCTGCGGTGCGCAGAATCTCTGCGGCCTTGGTTGCAGCCAAGCGCGAGGCTTGGCCGCGCAGGGGCGAGTCCTTTTCGATCGCCACGCAATCGTGCAGCACGGTTGCCGCGATCAGCACGCGCAGATCGCCCCCCTCGATCGCCTGGATCGACAGCACGTTCCGCCACACCCGCGCCAAATGTGCGCGGTCATGGGCGCCGTCATCCTTTGCCGGAAAGGCATGGGGCAACAGATGCGCGGCTGCCTCGGCGCATGGTGCGAACAGCTTGGCGTCTGGGTGGGGCATCAGTAATGCGGCGGGCGTTCGTTGCCCAAAACAACGCCACCCGGGGCCTCAGACTCGCGCTCGGCCTCGCGCAGGACAAGCGCGTCAACCTGGCGGCGCAGCCGGGCAATTTCGGCGTCTTGTCGGGCGACCACAGTCGAAAGCTCTTCTGTCAGATGCTCCAGATGCGCAATTTTCTCTTCCAGCTTTTCCATCCGTCACGCTCCGCCTAGGGTGAGGGCATGTGAACAGATCAGAGGGAGGCGTCAATGCGTGTTGTTGTCAAAGATCATGGCCGGGTGCGGGCCATCGGGACAGACCGGGCGCCGATGCGCGGCGCGGTCGACCCGGCCACAGCGCAAGAGCTCTTTGACGCCTTTCTGGCCTTTGATCAGGACGAGACCGTCGATGTTGCCGTTTTCCACGGCTCAGAGGGGGCGTTCTGCGCAGGCTTTGATCTGAAGACCGCCGCCGATGGCAGCGCGAATGCCTGGATTTCGCAGGTCGATATTCCGCAGGATTGGACCGACGCGCAAGCCCAGCCCATTCCGGGGCCAATGGGGCCGTCGCGGCTGTTGCTGACAAAGCCGGTGATCGCGGCCATCGAGGGGCATGCCGTGGCCGGGGGGATGGAGCTTGCCGCCTGGTGTGATCTGCGGATCATGGCCGAGACCGCCGTCACTGGTGTCTTTTGCAGACGCTGGGGGGTTCCGTTGATTGATGGCGGCACGATCCGCCTGCCTGCGATCCTGGGGCAGGGGCGCGCAAATGACGCCATTTTATCGGGCCGCCCGATCGATGCGGCAGAGGCCCTTGGCATAGGGTTTGCCAACCGGGTCGTGCCCGCGGGGCAAACACGCGCGGCAGCGTTGGACTATGCCCAAAACCTGACCCGTTTCCCGCAAGGGTGCATGCTGGCGGATCATAGCTCGGCGCGGATGTCAGGGCCGATGCTTGCCCAGGCGCTGCGCCGGGAATGGGAGTCCTCGACCATGTATTTTGCCGAAGGTCAGTCCGGTGCGGCGCGGTTTGCGACCGGCAAGGGACGGGGCGGCGATTTCTCGGTGATCTGAGCCACCTGGGGGCGCTGCCCCCAAGACCCCCGAAGTATTTGGGTCCAAAAGAAGCAGAAGCGGGCGCTCTGGCTTGCCCCCGTGCGGCGCATTGGGTAAGCGGAGCGCGCATTTGATACGCTGCCGCATGACTGGACCAGACTATGGCCAAACCCAAAAAAGCTCCGCGCCCCAAGGCGGTGACGCCCAAGGGCTTTCGTGACTATTTCGGCGGCGAGGTCACCCGCCGCACTGATATGCTGCGCCAGATCGCTGAGGTGTATCATCGATACGGGTTTGATGCCTTGGAAACTTCGGCAGTGGAAACGGTCGAGGCGCTGGGCAAGTTCCTGCCTGATGTGGATCGCCCCAACGAAGGTGTTTTTGCCTGGCAGGAAGACGAAGGCGATTGGCTGGCGCTGCGCTATGACATGACGGCGCCGCTGGCACGGGTCTATGCGCAGTTCCGCAACGATTTGCCGACGCCGTATCGGCGCTATGCGATGGGTCCGGTTTGGCGCAACGAAAAGCCGGGGCCGGGTCGTTTTCGGCAGTTTTATCAATGTGATGCGGATACGGTTGGCACCGCCAGCATGGCTGCGGACGCCGAGATTTGCGCAATGCTGTCTGACACGCTGGAGACGGTGGGCATTCCGCGGGGCGATTACATCATTCGCGTCAACAACCGCAAAATTCTGAACGGTGTCATGGAAGTTGCGGGCTTGGCGGGCGACGAAAACGAGACCGAGCGCGGGATCGTTTTGCGCGCCATTGACAAGCTGGACCGGCTTGGGCCGGAGGGTGTGCGCGCGCTTTTGGGCGCGGGGCGCAAAGACGAAAGCGGTGACTTTACCCAAGGCGCTGGTTTGGGCGCCGCGCAAGCAGAGATCGTGATGCAATTCATGTCCGCCAAAGGCGCGGATGTGGCCGCAACCGTCGCCACGCTGCGCGGTTTGGTGCAGGGTTCGGCCACTGGGATGGCAGGGGTGGATGAAATCGAACAGATCGGCGCGTTGCTGGACGCGGCGGGTTATGGCCCGGAGCGTATCGACATCGACCCTTCTGTTGTGCGGGGGCTCGGCTATTACACCGGCCCTGTATATGAGGCAGAGCTCACCTTTGAAATTCAGGACGAAAAGGGCCGGCCTCGGCAATTCGGCTCGGTCGCCGGGGGCGGGCGGTATGACGATCTGGTCAAGCGCTTTACCGGCCAGGAAGTGCCCGCAACGGGCATTTCCATCGGTGTTGACCGTTTGCTGGCTGCGCTGCAGGCCAAGGGGCGGCTGAGCGATCATGCGCAGGGCCCTGTGGTGATCACGGTCATGGATCGCGATCGCATGGCCGATTATCAGACAATGGTGGCCGAGTTGCGCAATGCAGGCATTCGGGCCGAGGTGTACCTGGGCAATCCAAAGAACTTTGGCAACCAGTTGAAATATGCCGACAAACGCAACGCGCCCGTTGCCGTCATCGAAGGTGGCGAGGAAAAAGAGCGGGGTGTCGTCCAGATCAAGGATTTGGTGCTGGGGGCCAAGATTGCGGAAACCGCCACCTTGGAAGAGTGGAAGGATCGCCCGAGCCAGGTCGAGGTGCCGCGGGCCGAGCTGGTGCAAACCGTGCGAAAGATGCTGGACACATGACCAACCCGCGCGCAAAGGCGGCCAGCTTGCGGGCGTTCTTTGAAAGCAAAGGCGCCCAGGTGGTCGAGCCTCCGATTCTGCTGTCTGCGGAAACGCTCTTGGACCTTTATGGCGAAGACATCCGTGGCCGGGCCTATGTGACGTCTGATGCGTTGCGCGGCGAACAGATGTTGCGCCCCGACTTTACGGTGCCCGTCGTGCAGATGCATATGGCCGAAGGCGCAGAGCCTGCGCGATATACCTATGCCGGAGAGGTCTTTCGCCGTCAGGAGCAAGACCCGGAACGGGACAATGAATATCTTCAGGTCGGCTATGAGGTGTTTGACCGGTCTGACCCGGCGGGCGCAGATGCCGAGGTCTTTGCCCTTATGTCAGAGGTGCTTGCGCCCTTGCGCTTGCGTGCCGCTGTTGGCGACATTGGTCTGTTGATGGCTGCGGTCGGCGGGCTTGAGACGTCGGAACGGCGCAAGGCGCAATTGATGCGTCATCTGTGGCGTCCTCGGCGCTTTCGGCAATTGATGGACCGCTTTGCGGGGCGCGTGCCGGTCCCGATACCGCACGCGCAGATCATGGATGCGCCTTTGACGGGCCTGCGCAGCCAGCGCGACATTGACGATCGGTTGGCCGCGCTTGAGCTTGACGCGCAAACGCCGCCGATCCCTTCGGTTCAGGCCGATGGGCTGGATGCATTGCTGAGGGTGCGCGAGACGCTCAATTACGCCTTGCAACAGCTAAAGGACCTGGCGGTCGATATGCCAAGCATTTCGCAGGCCGTGGACCGTTTGGACGCCCGTGCCAGCGCTTTGCGCGCGCGGGGCGTTGATATCGAGGCGCTGGAGTTCGAGACATCCTATGGCCGGACCTCGATGGAATATTACGATGGCTTTGTCTTTGGCTTTTACGCGGAACACCGTCCAGACCTGCCTCCGATTGCCAGCGGGGGGCGGTATGATGCGCTGACCCGGCGGCTTGGCAAAGGGGCGGAAATTCCGGCGGTGGGCGGCGTTTTGCGGCCCGGCCTGATCCAGGAGCTGGAGCACGCGGAATGAGCGTCAAGTTGGGCATCCCCTCTAAGGGGCGGTTGATGGAAAAGACCTTTGACTGGTTCGCGGACCGCGGTGTTGTCCTGGCGCGCACGGGATCGGATCGCGAATACGCGGGCGCGGTTCAAGGGGTCGAGGGCGTGACGCTCGTGCTTTTGTCTGCCGGAGAGATACCGCGCGAATTGTCTGCGGGACGCATTCATTTGGGTGTCACAGGCACGGATTTGATCACCGAACGCTTGCCGCTGTGGGAGCAGCAAGTTGCGCCGTTGGCGGAGATGGGCTTTGGGCATGCGGATCTTGTTCTGGCCGTGCCAATGGGCTGGTCAGACGTGCGCACCATTGATGATCTGGACGATGTTGCCGCACAGTTTCGGGCGCGCCACGGGCAACCTTTGAGGATCGCGACCAAGTATCACAGATTGGTCCGCGACCACCTCAAAGAGGCGGGGGTCGCGGATTACAGCATTGTCGACAGCCAGGGCGCAACCGAAGGCACAGTGGCCAATGAGACGGCCGAGGCGATTGCCGACATCACCACCAGCGGAGAAACGCTGCGGGCCAATCACCTCAAGATCCTGGACGACGGGTTGATCTTGCGCAGTCAGGCAACGCTTTGGCGCAGTCGGACGGCCGAAACAGACGACCGTTCTGTGTTAGAAGGCTTTCTGTCCACATTGGATGTGCTTGATTTTGATTGATCCGTCGCGCGCAGGGCGCGGCGCGGTGTTGATCACTCTGCCACGACGACGAACAGGGATGCATCTGGCACAGGCGTGCCGGCCTGAGCGGTGATCGCAGCGGCAAAAGCGGTTACGCCTGCGGTGACAGTGGCGGCAATCAGGAATTTCATGTCTGCATCTCCGATTCTCTGGGTTGAGATCAGGATAGGCGGGATGGCTTGCCGGGGTCTGTGAAGTGGATCACGCGGGGCTCGGAAAATCCGGGACATCGGTTCGTCGCGTCTGATCCAAAGGGCAGAAAAAGCGCGGCTGAGCGCGATCCCCATCGAGCTCAGCCGTCGCAATGGGGGCGTCGGGTCGCACAAGTAGGGACATGCGATCGCCGACAACCTCGCCGCAGCCAGACCGATCAGCACAGGGGGGCGCCAGTAGGTCAACGCCAATATCACCATTTCCGGTCTGGAGGTCAGAGTATGACCGGTTCCGCGACGCCTGTATGTGAAGCGGTTCACACAAGAGCGTTTGTTTTTCTCAAAGCACGCCGATCTCGGCCAAGGCGCGGTTCAACTCGGGCGGCAAGGTGGGTTCTGTTTCGCGGCCCTTGCGCAAGTCAGGCGGTGCGTCCTGCGGTTTGAGGTATCGCCAGCCCTGAAACGGGCGTTTTGGTGCTGACGTCGTGCGGACAACCTCTGGTGACAGGACGATGCCACAGCGGACAATGCCATCTGCGCCCTGCACTTCGTCCAGGCGGAGGATTTTTTGGCGGCACAGGATAAGGCCCTTGAAGACCCAATAAAGCGAGCCGCCGTTCAGCAGGTTTTCGGATTGTTTGGGCCACATTCGGGTGACATGGCGCGGCAAACCGTCCGGGCCTTTGGCCCGCGCGCTGGCCTGCCAATCCAGCAAATCTTGCACCTGCTCTGCGCCAACACAGAGTTTTACAAGGTTTATCGTATCCTTATCCACAGAGTCGCCCCCACCTCACACGACATATGGTAGCGAGACTTGACGCCGCTGCAAGTGGTTGTGGAAAACTCTGATTTGTGCTTTAAATGGTCCTCCTTCAAAACATGGGAATCATCGGTCATGACACGTTTTGCTGCGCCAATTGCCGAGCAGATTTGGGACATGAAATACCGCTTTAAAGACGCGGACGGGACGCCGATTGACGTGCGTGTCGAGGATACGTGGCGCCGCATCGCGCGGGATCTGGCGCAGGTCGAAGCACAACCCGCCGCGTGGGAAGACACGTTCTATGCCGCCCTTGAGGATTTCAAATTCCTGCCAGCAGGGCGGATCATTGCAGGCGCTGGGACGGCGCGGAAAGTGACGCTGTTCAACTGCTTTGTCATGGGAACGATCCCGGATTCGATGGGCGGCATCTTTGACATGCTGAAAGAAGCCGCGCTGACCATGCAGCAAGGCGGCGGCATCGGCTATGATTTCTCGACCATTCGGCCCAAAGGGGCGGGCGTCTCTGGCGTGGCGGCTGATGCATCCGGCCCGCTAAGCTTTATGGACGTCTGGGATTCGATGTGCCGGACAATCATGTCCGCCGGGTCGCGCCGCGGCGCGATGATGGCGACAATGCGCTGTGATCACCCGGACATTCTGGATTTTATCACTGCAAAGTCTGATTCCGCCCGTTTGCGGATGTTCAACGTCTCGGTCCTTGTGACGGATGCGTTTATGGATGCGGTCAAGGCCGATGGGCCTTGGGACCTGGTGTTTGACGGAAAGGTCTATCAGACGGTGCGCGCGGTCGAGTTGTGGAACACGATCATGCAATCCACCTATGACTATGCCGAACCGGGCGTGATCTTTATCGACCGGATCAACGCGGCCAACAATCTGAGCTATGTCGAGACCATCGCGGCGACGAACCCTTGCGGCGAACAGCCGTTGCCGCCCTATGGCGCCTGCCTTTTGGGCTCGATCAACCTGGCGCGGTTGGTTGCTGATCCGTTTGAGGATGCCGCACGGCTGGATGAGGCTGAGCTGTCCAAGTTGGTCGCCACAGCCATTCGGATGATGGACAATGTTGTCGACGCCTCCAAATTCCCGCTTGAGGCGCAGGCGCGCGAAGCACAGGCCAAGCGCCGCATCGGGCTGGGCGTCACCGGTCTGGCGGATGCGCTTTTGATGTTGGGTCTGCGCTATGGGTCCGACGCGGCGGCAGCCCAGACCGAGGAATGGCTGCGCGCGATTGCGCGGGCGTCCTATTTGGCGTCGGTGGAGCTCGCAAAAGAAAAGGGGGCCTTCCCGCTGTTCGATGCAGAGCCTTATCTGGCGTCTGGCACGATGCAGGCGATGGACGAAGACGTGCGCGCGGCGGTGGCCGAACACGGCATTCGCAACGCGCTTTTGACGTCGATTGCGCCCACAGGCACGATCTCTCTTTATGCGGGGAATGTCTCTTCGGGGATCGAGCCGGTCTTTGCTTATGCCTACACGCGCAAGGTTCTGCAAAAAGACGGCACCAAGACCGAAGAAGAGGTGGTGGATTACGCGGTTCAAATGTGGCGCGACAAATTTGGGGATGCAGAGCTGCCGGACTATTTCGTCAACGCACAAACGCTCGCGCCGCAAGATCACGTCAAGATGCAGGCGGCGGCGCAAAAGTGGGTCGACAGCTCTATTTCCAAGACAATCAACTGCCCCGAAGACATCAGCTTTGACGCCTTCAAAGATGTCTACATGCAAGCCTGGGACACAGGGTGCAAAGGCTGCACGACCTATCGCCCCAATGCGGTGACCGGATCGGTGCTGAGCGTGTCAGAAGAGCCGCCAAAGGCCGAGGCTGGGGATCAGCAGGATGGGCCAACCGGTGTGGTGCATGAATTCCCCAACGCGGCAGAGGGCGATGTCATCTATATGTCCGAGCCACTGGACCGGCCCGCAGCGCTGGAGGGGAACACCTACAAGGTCAAATGGCCCGACAGTGAGCATGCGCTTTATATCACGATCAACGATGTTGAAATCGGCGGACACCGGCGGCCCTTTGAAGTCTTTATCAACTCCAAAAACATGGAGCATTTTGCCTGGACGGTGGCGCTGACGCGGATGATCTCGGCGGTGTTCCGTCGAGGCGGGGATGTGTCCT
>CAZYQC010000030.1:0-37660 GCA_964649815.1 uncultured Rhodobacterales bacterium
ACCTACGACCAATTGATTAACAGTCAACTGCTCTACCGCTGAGCTACGCCGGAACTGGCGTGTGCTATAGCAACAGCGATTCCGGGCGTCCAGAGGGATTTGTGCGAAAATTCAAACTTCCCGCGAGGGGGGCCGCTTTGCGGGGGGCGATGCGTGCTTTGAGCCTTGGGCGCCTGATGGGCGCGGGGGTGTGTTTGGCCTTGCGTTTTCTGTCACAGAACACGTCTTGGCAGAGAGGTCCGTCGTTGGGTATGGCGGGGCATGGATGAGATCTGGCTGGAAAATGACCTTTTGCAGGCGCGTATCGCGCCTTTGGGTGCGGCGCTTTTGGGATTGCGGTGGCGGTCTGGCGAGGTGCCGTTGATTCTGGAATTTGTGGATGGCGCAGATCCCGTGATCCAGGACATCTGGGCAGGCGTCGTCGTGGGGCCGGTTGCGAACCGGCTGCGCACGCCGGTGCCTTGGACGGGCGAGCGTCTTGACCTGCCGGTGAACGAGCCGCCGCAGGTGTGCCTGCATGGCGCAGCGGGCGGGCTCTCGCGCAAGGTCTGGCAGGTGCAGGACCGCACCGCGCGGGAGGTCACGCTGCACCTGTCGCTGGCTGATGGCGCGGGCGGCCTGCCGGGCAATCGCAGCATCTGGGCGCGGTACACCTTAGACGGCGCCACGCTAAAGCTGCGTCTCACCGCCCAGACGGATGCGCCCACGCTATTCGCCCCGGCGCATCACCCGTATTGGACGCTGGGCCACGAAGGTCCGGCGGGTGATTTTCAGCTGACCTGCCCCGCGCGCCATATGCTGCCGGTGGACGACGCGCAGGTGCCAACAGGCGAGATACGCCCCGTCGATGGCACGATTTGGGACTTTCGCGGAGGCGCAGCGGTGGACGGCACGCTTGATCACACCCTTTGCATCGCGCCTGCCCCAGCGCCCGCACCGCGCCCGGTTGCAACGCTCACAGCTCCGGGAGGGATGTCCGTTGACGTCACATCAACCGAACCTGGGCTTCAGGTCTATGCCGGGGCGGGCCTGCCGGATGTGCCAGCCTCTCGGACGGTTGGCCCCGCGTGTCGGCCCGGCCAAGCCATCGCCCTTGAGCCGCAGTTCTGGCCTAACGCCCCGCACCACGCGCATTTCCCGCAAATCACGCTGGAACCAGGGCGCGTATACACGCAAGTCACGCAATATTCGCTTAATGCGTGATGTTTGCCACAAAAACGTCACACTCCCTCCCCGCCCCCGGCAAACCCGTCCCCTATGATCAATGCCGTTCACGCGTAATGAGTATTGATTGTAGGAGGTCAAGATGAACACAACGGACAAGCCAGCCCCAAAGGGCCAGGAAACCCCGCGCCAAAAGCCCGAGCAAAGCCCGTTTCGCTATACCGATTGGGCCAGTATCTGAAGTGACGCGGCCGTTCCGCTGGTTTAAACTGGCGGCATGTCGACGCCTGTCTCATCGATCCGAAACCTAGGCCCCGCGATGGAAGCGGCCTGCAAAAGCGCGGGCATTCCAGACGCCGAGACGCTGCGCACGCTTGGCCCGGATGAAACCTATCGCCGCTTGCTCGCCAATGGGATGCGTCCGCATTTTATCGGGTACTACGTGCTTGTGATGGGCCTGCAGGGGCAGCCTTGGAATGATTGCAAGGGCAAGGAAAAGGATGCTTTGCGCGCCCGCTTTGACGCGATCAAAGCCAGCATCACGCCCAATCACACCTCAGAATTTGAGCGTGTTTTGAACGAAATCGGCGTTATCGACCGCCAAAAATGAAAAAGGCCGGCGCATTCCGCCGACCTTCCTCAGTTTCTTGTGGCTTGGTTTAGCCGACCAGCTCGAGGCCAGAGAAGAAATACGCGATTTCAACGGCCGCTGTTTCAGGTGCATCGGATCCGTGAACCGAGTTTTCGCCAACGCTTTCCGCGAATTCAGCACGAATTGTGCCTGGGGCAGCGTCCGCAGGGTTGGTGGCACCCATAACTTCGCGGTTCTTTGCAATGGCGTTCTCGCCTTCGAGAACCTGCGCAACGATTGGCGCAGACGCCATGAATTCGCACAGCTCGTCGTAGAATGGGCGCTCTTTGTGCACTTCATAGAAAACGCCCGCTTGCGCTTTTGTCAGGTGAATGCGCTTTTGTGCGACAATGCGCAGGCCTGCGTCTTCGAATTTTGCGTTGATTGCGCCTGTCAGATTGCGACGTGTCGCGTCAGGCTTGATGATCGAAAATGTGCGTTCCAAAGCCATGTGGCCTCTCCTTGACTGTCGGTGGGCATTGCGCCCGCGTGTTCCATCGCGCGCCGCCTAACACGCGCCGGGGGCGTTGGGAAGCCTGTCTTGCGCCATTGGCCCCGCCTTTTCCGCCAGCCGATTGACACCTCTGGGCCCCTGCGCCAAACGACGCGCATGTTGCGCTTGGAAAACATTCATTACGCCATCGCGGGCCGGCCTTTGCTGGAAGGCGCGCAAGCGGTGATTCCAACAGGCCACAAGGTCGGCCTCGTGGGGCGCAATGGCACGGGTAAGACAACGCTCTTTCGCCTGATCCGGGGCGAGCTTTCGTTGGAATCAGGCGATATCATCTTGCCAAAAGGCGCCCGGATCGGCGGTGTCGCCCAAGAGGTCCCCTCCTCCGAGGTGTCGCTTCTTGATACGGTGTTGGCCGCGGACACGGAACGCGCCACATTGCTGGCCGAGCAAACCGACGACCCCGACCGCATCGCCGAGATTCAAACGCGCCTCAGCGATATTGATGCCTGGTCCGCCGAGGCGCGTGCCGCCTCTATCCTCAAAGGTCTGGGCTTTGACGATGCGGAACACGCGATGCCCTGTTCGGCCTTTTCGGGTGGCTGGCGGATGCGCGTTGCCCTGGCCGCGGTGCTTTTTGCACAGCCGGATCTGTTGCTGCTGGACGAGCCGACAAACTATCTCGACCTCGAAGGCGCGCTTTGGCTGGAAAGCTATCTGGCCAAATACCCGCACACGGTTTTGATCGTCAGTCACGACCGCGGCCTTTTGAACCGGGCGGTCACGTCGATCCTGCATCTCGAAGATCGCAAGCTGACCTTCTACCAAGGCCCTTACGATCAATTCGCCCGCCAGCGGGCCGAACGCCTTGCTCTGAATGAGGCAATGGCGAAAAAGCAAGAGGCCCGCCGCGCGCATCTTCAGTCTTACGTGGACCGCTTTCGGTACAAGGCGGACAAGGCGCGGCAGGCGCAGTCTAGGATCAAGATGCTGGCCAAGCTGCAACCCATCGCCTCGCCGCAAGAGGCTGCATTGCGGCGCTTTGAATTTCCCAACCCAGAAGACCTCTCGCCCCCCATTGTCAATATCGAGGGCGGCGCGACCGGCTATGAGGGCACCCAAGTCCTGGGGCGGATGAACCTGCGCATTGACCAGGATGACCGCATCGCCTTGCTGGGCAAAAACGGCCAAGGCAAATCGACATTGGCCAAGCTTTTGTCTGACCGGTTGGACCTGATGGGCGGGCGTCTTACCAAATCCTCCAAACTGCGCGTCGGCTATTTTGCCCAGCATCAGGTTGACGAGCTTGTGGTAGAGGACACGCCTCTTGATCACTTGCGGCGCGAACGGCCTGACGAAGCACCTGCGAAATGGCGCGCGCGTCTGTCGGGATTTGGTCTGATGACCGAACAGGCAGAAACGCCTGTTGGTCAGTTGTCGGGCGGGCAAAAGGCGCGGCTTTCGCTGCTGTTGGCCACGCTTGACGCGCCACATATGCTGATCCTCGACGAACCGACGAACCACCTCGACATCGAAAGCCGAGAGGCCTTGGTCGAAGCGCTCACCGCCTATACCGGGGCCGTCATTCTGGTCAGCCACGATATGCACCTGTTGGAATTGGTGGCGGATCGGCTGTGGCTTGTCTCTGGCGGCACGGTCAAACCCTACGACGAAGATCTCAGCGCCTATCGCAGCTTTCTGCTTAAGACCCAGCCGACGGACAAGAAAGCCGCCCAACCGGCCAAGCCCAAACGGGTCAGCCGCGATGCTCTTTTGGCGCTGCGCTCCGAAGTGCGCAAATCTGAGGCCCGTGTCGAAAAACTGAACGATATGCACGCGCAATTGTCCGAAAAGCTCGCCAACCCTGACCTCTACGACGCTGACAGGCTCGCTGATCTGGAGGTCTGGCAAAAAAAGCTTGCCGAGGTCGAAGACGCCATAATCAGAGCTGAGACACTTTGGATGTCGGCTCTGGAACAACTTGAAGAAGCCGAGGCAAGCACCTGATGGAAATGGCTTTTGTCATAACAGCCTTCGTTACGATGTTCGTCGTGATTGACCCCGTTGGCATGGCGCCGATCTTTCTTGCCCTGACCCAAGGCACGCCGACCGCTGCGCGCCGTCGCATCGCCTTGCGGGCCTGCGGGATCGGCATGGGCGTTCTGCTGATGTTTGCTTTCTTCGGTGAGGTGCTTTTGAATTTCATCGGCATTTCCATGCCCGCCTTCCGCATCGCGGGCGGCGTATTGCTGTTCATAACCGCCCTCGACATGCTGTTTGAACGCCGCACAAAACGCCGGCAGGACAAGACCGAAGACGACAGCGCCGATCCCTCGGTCTTTCCCTTGGCGATCCCGCTTATTGCCGGTCCCGGCGCGATTGCATCTGTCATTTTGCTGACCGGGCAAGAGCCTGGCTGGAACGGCATGGCAATTGTCTTGGGCGTCACCGCGCTGGTGATGCTGATCACGCTTTTGCTCTTTTTTGCGGCCACGCTGTTGGAGACAGCGCTCGGCAACACAGCGATCATGGTGATCACCCGCCTTTTGGGGATGTTGCTGGCCGCTTTGTCGGTTCAGTTTGTTTTGGACGGTTTATCCGCTTACGGCTTTGGCCCGGGTTAAATCTGGGGCGAGAGGACATATATCCCCGTCATGGACATCGATACCGACCAACTGATTTACCTTGGCCTCTTGGGCGTGGCCCTTGCGGGCACGTTCTTTGTGTACAACCGCATCAGCCTGGGGCGCATGGCGCAATATGCGGCGATCTGGGTGTTGATCTTTGTCGGCGGCGTCGCTGCGGTGGGGATGTGGACAGACATCCGCAACGATCTGCAACCAAATCAGGTGTCCTTCCAAAGCGACAACAGCGTCGAGGTGCAGCGTCGCGGCGATGGCCATTACCATCTGACATTGGCGGTTAATGATGTGCCGGTCTCGTTCATTGTCGACACGGGCGCCACAGATATCGTCTTGACGCAAGAAGACGCCGCGCGCGTTGGCCTCACGCCTGAGACGTTGAACTATATCGGGCGGGCCAACACGGCCAACGGTGTCGTGCGCACGGCCCCTGTCCGGCTGGACAGCGTTGCCTTGGGCGCAATCCAAGACAGCGACGTCTTTGCCGTGGTGAACGATGGCGAAATGCGTCAGTCTCTCTTGGGCATGGGATACCTGGAGAATTGGGGAAAAATCGAAATTGAGCGCGGTGTCTTGCGTCTCACACGCTAAGCGTTCTTTTCGGCCTTCTTCTCCCAGCGGCCACTTTCTTCGGACCAATATTGCGCCGCAATGCCTGCATCGGTTAGCGATTTCCATTGCACCCGCGCGCGGGACAATGCGTCCGCGTCATTGCCGTCAAAGAGAACACATACCCGTTCCATCGCGGTCACTTCTTCGGGCGTGACGTCGGCGCCGTCGATAGACATCAGGCAGGCCGCATCATTCGCGGCACTGCCTTCGGTCAGCAAAACGGGCTGCAAGGCGTCGTGGGCGCCCCCGGCTCGGCCATGCGGCAGAAAGCTCTCATCGCCCATGAGCCACAGCTTTTCGTCCAGCCAATCCAGCCGGGCGGCATCTGCACCACGGACCGCAACCCGCCACCCCGCCGCGAGCGATTTTTCCAGCAACATCGCCAGCGTGTCTTCGACGGGACGCCGGGTCAGATGGTAGAAATAAGCCGCCCCCATCAGCGTTCGAACATATCCGCCACCAGACGGTTCAGCGCGGCAACGCCCCAGCCGGTCGCGCCCTTGGGGGCCAGCGCCGTTTCGGATTTGACCGATGCCACGCCTGCAATGTCCAAGTGGATCCAGGGGCAATCGTCTTTGACAAACCGCTGCAAAAATTGTGCCGCGGTGATGGAACCCGCAGGCCGCCCACCGACGTTTTTCATATCCGCGATGCGCGATTTCAGAAGGTCGTCATAGGATTTGCCCAAAGGCATTCGCCAGGCGCCTTCGCCTTCGGTTTTGGCCGCCGCCAAAAAGGCGTCGCACAGGGCATCGTCATTCGAAAAGACGCCCGCATTGTCGTGGCCAAGGCCGATGATGATCGCCCCTGTCAACGTGGCCAGGTCGATCATGCCAGCGGGCGCAAACCGGTCCTGCGCGTACCACATCACGTCACACAGAACGAGACGCCCTTCGGCATCGGTGTTGATGATTTCGACCGTGTCGCCTTTCATCGATTTCACCACATCACCGGGGCGTGTCGCATTGCCAGACGGCATGTTTTCCACCAGGCCAACCAGCCCCACCACATTGGCCTTGGCCTTGCGCAAGGCCAATGTGCGCATGACACCCGCAACCGTGCCAGCGCCGCCCATGTCCATTGTCATGTCTTCCATGCCGCCTGCGGGCTTGAGGCTGATGCCGCCTGTGTCGAACACCACGCCCTTGCCCACCAGCGCAAGCGGGGCGGCGTCTGTCTCGCCGCCTTTCCAATTCATCACGACGACCTTCGAGGGGCTGTCGCTGCCTTGTCCGACCGACAAGAGCGTGCGCATGCCCAACTCGGCCAAGGCGTCCTCTTCCAGAACCTCGACCTCTAGGCCAAGCGATTGCATCTCTGCCAAACGGGCGGCGAATTCTGTGGTTGTGAGAACGTTGGCAGGCTCATTGACCAAATCCCGCGTCATATGCGCCCCTTCGGCCACCGCCAAAAGAGGGGCGAGATCGGCGGTCACGTCCTCTGGCGCGGAACACATCACCGTCACAGCGCCTGCGGGCTCTTTGGCCTCGGTCTTGTGGGGCGTGA
Organism: uncultured Rhodobacterales bacterium; assembly: GCA_964649815.1. Classification (GTDB taxonomy): domain Bacteria; phylum Pseudomonadota; class Alphaproteobacteria; order Rhodobacterales; family Rhodobacteraceae. Next base: position 7,007 of record CAZYQC010000030.1, read on the forward strand.
AATCATAGTCGCGCATCGCGATACCAAAGGCGATCTCGGCGGCTTTCTTGGTTGTTCCCGTGCACAAGAGCAGATCCGCAGTGCCGCGCGCCTTGGCCAAGGCCGCTCCGACGGCGCGCGCGGCCTTTTGGCTTGGGCGTTTGTCAAGAACGCACACATCAATCCCCTCGGCCGCCATGCCATTTGGAAACGCCAAAGAGATAACCTGCCCCGGCTTGGCGGTTTCAAAACGCGCGCTTTCAGCCAACCGTTGAACGGCGCCACGGGTCAACCGGTTGGCCCGCCGCGCGGCTGGATCCAGCTTGCCGTCCGGTGTCACCACCACGGCCACCCGGCCTTTGGCCTCTGCCAAAGCATCGATGTCGGTGTCGGTTGCGGTGATTGGGGTCAAGGCCATGAGGATCTCCGATATGTGCGTGTCTCCGCCAAGAGGTAGACCACCCACCCGGCAATGACCAGAATCGAGTTTTCCGAAGGCGGGCCTTGCGATACAGTCGCCTCAGAAAAGAGCTGCCATAGACACGCGCGGGGGCCCGTTGTCACGCATTGATCGCTATATGCTGTCCCAGCTATTGCTCCACTTCGCGTTTTTCGCGTTGGTGTTGGTTGCGATTTTTTGGATCAATCGGGCGGTTCAGCTTTTTGACCGCCTGATCGGGGATGGCCAATCGGCGCGGGTTTTCTTTGAATTCACGATGCTGGGCTTGCCCAAGCTGATCACAAACGTCGTTCCCATCGCGGCCTTTGCAGGCAGTGTCTATGTGACCCATCGCATGAACAACGACAGCGAATTGACCGTGATGCATGCCACCGGCTCTGGCCCCTGGCGTTTGGTCAGACCGGTCTTTGCCTACGGCCTGATCGTGGGGCTTTTTATGGCGAGCTTGATGCATTTCGCCGTGCCAGCCGCGCAAAAGCAACTCAGCAAACGCGAAATCGAGATCTCGCAAAACATCACCTCTCGCCTGCTCAGCGAAGGGGCTTTCCTCAGCCCAGCGCCCTCGGTCACGTTCTATACGCAATCCATCGATGATGAAGGTGTCCTCAAAAACGTCTTTCTCTCGGATCGGCGCCGCGCGGATCGCACCACCACCTATACGGCGCACGAAGCTTACCTCGTGCGGGAAGACGACGAATACACGTTGATCATGGTCGATGGTTTGGCGCAACAATTGGACACCGAAACCCGCCGCCTGTCGACAACCACATTCCGGGACTTTTCGTTTAACATCTCGGCGCTGATCTCATCAAACAGCGGCCCGTCGTCTTCGGTTAAAACCGCCAGCACCGGCACATTGCTTTTTGACTGGCCGGCCTTGTCCGAGGCGACCGGGTTTTCGCAAGGCTCCATCGCCGAAGAGGTACACAGCCGGTTTGCTCAGCCGCTCTTTGTGGTCGTGGCGGCTTTGGTTGGCTTTTCGACGTTGCTGATTGGCGGATATAGCCGCTTTGGCGTTTGGCGAGAGGTCATCATCGCCTTTGTGCTTTTGCTGGCCATCGACGGCATGCGCGGCGGGTTGATCGACGCTGTGCTCAAAGACGCGAACCTCTGGGCGATCATGTATATCCCCTCCACGCTGGGCGCCGTACTTGCCATCAGCATGCTGTCCTACGCCAGCAAACCGGCCTTCATACGACGCCTCACAGCGCGCAAACAGGCGGAGCCGGCATCATGATCCTGCATACGTATTTTGCGCGCCGTTTTTTGATGTCGTTCTTTGGATTGGGTGGCATCATGTTTTGCCTGATCTTCCTGGTCGACATGATCGAGCAGACGCGCCGCTATGCCAAGTTTGACCTCAGCATGGGCCAGATCGTCGGCCTGACAGTTTTGGAAGTGCCAAGCTCGATCAACCAAATCCTGCCTCTGATCGTGATCATCGCAACGGTGGCCTTGTTTGTCGCGCTGGCCCGCTCCTCCGAGTTGGTTGTCACCCGCGCCGCTGGACGCTCGGCCTTGCGCGCGTTGATTGCGCCATCTGTCATGGCCTTTCTCATTGGCGCCATCGCTGTTTCGATGCTGGGCCCGCTTGTGGCTGCGACCAGCAAACGGCACGCCGCCCTCAGCGAAAGCTATCGCAGCGGCGGGGCCTCGGCACTCGCCTTCTCCGAAGACGGTCTGTGGCTGCGACAAGGTGACGAAAACGGGCAAACGGTCATCCGTGCGGGCCGCTCAAACCCCGATGCATCGGTCCTCTTTTCGGTGACTTTTGTCATGTTCGGCCCCGACGGCGCGCCCACCCAAAGGATCGAAGCCGAAGAAGCCAGCCTGCAACCCCAGGGCTGGGTCTTGAGCCGCACAAAGCAATGGTCCCTGCAAGACACCCAAATCCCAGAGGTCGACGCGACCGAAGAAGACACGCTTGTCGTGCCGTCCTCGCTGACCGTAGATCGGATCCGCGAGAACCTTGGGCGCCCGTCCTCGGTGTCGATCTGGGACATGCAAAGTTTTATCGCCCAGCTCGAACTCTCTGGTTTTTCCTCGCGCGCGCACCGCGTCTGGTATCAGTCCGAACTCGCCCGCCCCCTGTTTCTGACTGCAATGGTCCTAGTTGCAGCGTCATTCACAATGCGGCATACCAGATTTGGGGGAACCGGCATTGCGGTTCTGGCTGCTGTACTGTTGGGGTTTGGTTTGTACTTCATTCGAAGCTTTGCCCAAATTCTTGGGGAAAACGGACAGATTCCCATTCTGTTGGCGGCATGGGCACCCCCCTTTGCCGCCTTGTTCCTGGCTTTGGGCCTCTTGTTACACGCTGAAGACGGCTAGGGGATGCGGGCGGTCAAACATATCTGCCTGTGGCTTATTGCACTGGTGCTGAGTGCGTCTCTTGGCTTGGCCCAAGCTGCCGACGCCCCGGCGGTGCTGGTGGCCGACGATATCCAACTCACACGGGATCGAAAGCTGATCGCGACCGGAAATGTTGAGGCATTCCAAAACGGTCAAAAGCTGACGGCCTCGCGCATTCAATACGACCAAACGACAGGCGCGCTGCAAATTGAAGGCCCGCTTGTTCTGGACGACGGCAACAACACCGTTGTTCTTGCCGATCAGGCAGAGCTGGACGCAGGCTTTCAAAACGGCCTGCTAAAGGGTGCGCAGGTCGTTATCGACCAACAGCTGCAACTTGCCGCCGTCGAAATGAACCGCGTGGCAGGCCGCTATACCCAGCTCTATCGCGTGGCCGTCACCGCATGCCGCATTTGCGAAGATCCTGCGGCGCCCCCCTTATGGCAAATCCGCGCCTCGCGCGTCATTCACGATACGCAAACGCGGCAACTCTACTTTGACAATGCCCAGCTGCGGGTGATGGGCCTGCCTATCCTCTACCTGCCGCGCCTGCGTCTTCCTGATCCAACCCTTGACCGGGCCACCGGCTTTCTGATCCCACGTTTTTTCACAACGTCCCAATTGGGAACCGGCATCAAGGTTCCCTACTTTATCAAGCTGGGCGACCATCGCGACGTGACGTTGACCCCGGTTTTGTCCGGCAACACCCGCACGCTTGAATATCGCTACCGCCAGGCCTTTCGAAATGGGCGATTTGAGATCATCGGTGCCTATACGCGCGATGATCTACAACCCGGTGATACGCGCGGATACGCCTTTGCCACCGGTTACTTTCACCTCAAGCGTGACTACGTCCTATCCTTTGACATCGAAGCCGTCTCTGACAACGCATACCTTGCGCAATACGACTATTTGGGCAAAGACCGCCTCGACAGTGCCTTTTCCATCAGCCGCGCGCGGCGCGACCAATACGTAGCGGGCACCTTCATCAACTATCGCTCTTTGCGCGATGACGAAGACAATGAAACGATCCCGAACAATGTCATCGAAGCGATGTATGAACAGCGCGTGTTCCCGAGCGCGATGGGCGGAGAGCTGCGGTTCTCGGCGCTCGCGCATGCGCATGAACGCCCGTCCACATCGCTGGTCGATGGCCCCGACAGCGACACAATCGTGGATGGCCGCGATGTGCTGCGGGCCTCGGTCAACGCGGATTGGCGTCGGATGTGGACATCGCGCCAAGGTCTCCAGGTTCAAACACAGCTGGGCGCGGCGGCAGACGTCTTTAGCATCAAGCAAGACCCCGCCTACCCCGACACAGAGGCTGGCGTGACGCCTTACGCCTCGGTCAAGCTGCGCTATCCAATGGTCCGCCACAGCTCGAACGGCGTTGTTCATCACCTCGAGCCCGTGATGCAATTGGCCTGGGCAGGTGGCAGCGACCTTAGCGTCCCAAACGACGAAAGCACCCGCCCGGAATTTGACGAAGGCAACCTTTTGGCGTTGTCGCGCTTTCCTTCCGAAGACCGTCGCGAGCGTGGGCGCGCGCTGGCCTACGGTGTCACCTGGACCCGGATTGACCCCGCAGGTTGGGATGCGTCCCTCACCCTTGGTCAGGTCATTCGCAGCGAAAGCGAGCCAGACTTTACCGTCACCTCAGGGCTTGGCGGATCGACCTCGGATTTCCTCTTGGCGGGCGAGCTGCGCGTGCATTCAGGTCTGCGCCTGACCAGCCGAACGCTCTTTAACGACAGCCTGGACATCGCCAAAAGCGAATTCAGAGGCGATTGGAGCTACAACAAAATCGGGCTTGGTGGATCTTATGTCTATCTTGGCGCCGATCCAGACGAAGACCGCCTCGAAGCCAACAGTGAACTGAACCTCACAGGGCGCTTTGCCTTGGACAAAAACTGGCTCATCAGTGCGGGCACGCGCTATGATTTCGAAGATGGCCGAACGGCGACCGCTAACCTCGGTCTGGTTTACGAAAACGAATGCGTCCGCCTCGATCTGACGATCCTGAGGGAATACGCTGACAGCGCAAGTATTGAGCCCACGACGAATGTCGGGTTAACAGTTGGGTTAAACGGATTTGCCGGACGCTCTGGCAAGCACGGTCGCGCCCGGTCATGCAGTGCCATAACATTTTAATCAGAGGCCAAACGAGCAATGAGACATCTAATTCAAACGTTTCTGGCAATCTGCGCTTTGGCCTTGCCTGCGGCGGCGCAGGGGCTTTTTGATCCTGCCGCGCGCGTCGATGATGCCATCATCACCGAATACGAAGTCCAGCAGCGCATGCGCTTTTTGCAGGTGCTCAATGCCCCCGGCGCCTCGCGCGAGGCGGCTTTGGAGGCGTTGATTGACGACCGCCTGCGCCTGCGGGCGGCATCGACCGTCGGTTTGTCCATCACCGAAGAAGGTCTGGCCGAGGGGCTGTCTGACTTTGCCGCGCGCGGCAACCTGTCGACCGAAGACTTTGTCGCCTCTCTCGAACGCGCCGGCATTGCGCGCGAAACCTTTCGCGACTTTGTTCAGGTAAACATCGTCTGGCGCGATCTGATCCGCGCGAGATACGGCAACCGGGTGCGCATTTCCGAGGAAGAAATCGACCGCGCCTTGGCCGAAACGGCAACCGGCTCGAACATCCGCGTGCTGCTGAGCGAAATCATCATGCCCGCCCCCGCGCCGCGCGCAGCTGAAGTGATGGCGCGCGCAGAAGAGATCAGCCAAACCCGCTCAGAGGCGCAATTCTCCAGCTATGCCAGACGCTTTTCTGCGACAGCCTCGCGCGGACGCGGCGGGCGCCTGCCCTGGACGCCTCTGGCGAACCTCCCGCCGCAATTGCGCCCGCTTTTGCTGAGCCTCAGCATCGGTGAAGTAACCCAACCCATTTCGATCCCCAATGCTGTCGCGCTCTTTCAATTGCGCGGCATCGAAGAAACCGGTGCAGCGCCCAGCGATTATGCGGCCGTTGAATATGCGGCCTATTACCTGCCTGGTGGCCGGTCGGACACGGCCCTCGCCCAAGCTGCTAAAATCGCCGACAGCGTCGATGTCTGCGATGACCTATATGGCGTGGCCAAAGGCCAGCCAGAAGAGGTGCTGGAACGGACCACACTGCCGCCAGCCGAGATCCCCAACGACATTGCCATCGAACTGGCCAAACTTGACCCGGGCGAAGTCTCCACCGCGCTCACCCGGTCCAATGGTGAAACGCTGGTCTTCCTCATGCTCTGCGGTCGAACGGCTGTTATCGAAGAAGAGGCCGACCGAGAAGCCGTTGCACGCAATCTGCGCAACAGCCGCTTGACCGCCTTTGCCGACAGTCTGCTCGAAGAGCTTCGGTCTTCGTCGACCATCACTGTCTTCGAATGACGCCACCCATCGCCATTTCCTGCGGCGATCCCGCCGGAATCGGCCCAGAGATCGCAGCAAAAGCCTGGAGCGCCCTGCGCGACACGATACCGATGCTCTGGCTGGGCGATCCGACGCATCTGCCCACAGGCACGCCCATCGCAGTGATCTCCGATCCGATGCAGGCGACCTCTGTTGGGTCAGACGCCTTGCCCGTTTTGCCAATCCCTTTCGCCGATGCCGTCACGCCGGGCACTCCGTCTCTTGGCAATGCGCCTGGGGTCATTTCCGCCATTGAAACCGGCGTGCAGCTGGTCAAATCCGGTGCGGCCTCGGCGCTTTGCACAGCACCCATCAGCAAAGAAGTTCTGATCGACGGTGCCGCGTTTGCCTATCCGGGCCACACCGAATTTCTTGAGGCACTCGCAGGCCCCGGCGCGCGTTCGGTGATGATGCTTGCCTCAGATCAATTGCGCGTGGTGCCCACCACCATCCACATTCCGCTCTCGGAGGTGCCAAAGCACCTGACGCCTGCGCTGTTGCGCGCAACGATCGAGATTGTTGACCGCGATCTGCGCAAATGGTTTGACCTGCCCGCGCCGCGGCTGGCCGTTGTCGGGCTGAACCCGCATGCAGGCGAAAACGGCAAACTTGGCCGGGAAGAGGTCGACTGGATGCGCGCCTTGGTTCACGACGTCGCGGGCGAAGGCATCGACGTCTCTGGGCCCTGGCCCGGCGATACGATGTTTCACGCCACCGCGCGCAAAGGCTACGACGCGGCCATCGCGATGTACCATGACCAGGCCTTGATCCCCATCAAAACGCTGGATTTCGACAAAGGGGTGAACGTCACACTGGGCCTACCCTTTATCCGCACCTCGCCAGATCACGGCACGGCCTTTGACATTGCCGGCCAGAACATCGCCAACCCAACCAGCATGGTCGAAGCGCTGAAGCTCGCGTGGCGCATGGCCGGCGGTGGTGCCTAGATTTGGCTGCTATTGACACCCTTCCCCCGCTGCGCGCCGTTATCGCGACGCACCAGCTCTCGGCGAAAAAGACGCTGGGGCAGAACTTTTTGCTCGACCTCAATCTGACGGCCAAGATTGCGCGCCAGGCCGGTGATCTGACCGGCTGTGATGTCCTTGAAATCGGCCCCGGACCGGGCGGTCTGACCCGTGGGCTCTTGGCCGAAGGTGCGCGCCATGTGCTTGCCATTGAAAAAGACGAACGATGCCTGCCCGCCTTGGCAGAGATTTCCGAGGCCTACCCGAACCGATTGACGGTCCTGTCAGGTGACGCGCTAGAAATCGACCCGCTTGTGCATCTAACCCCGCCGATCCGCATCGCGGCCAACCTGCCCTACAACGTTGGTACGGAACTGTTGGTCCGCTGGCTGACACCACCAACCTGGCCACCTTTTTGGCAAAGCCTGACGCTCATGTTTCAAAGAGAGGTGGCGCAACGGATTGTCGCCGCCCCCGGCAGCAAAGCATACGGGCGACTGGCGGTTTTGGCCCAGTGGCGCAGCGATGCGCGCATAGCGCTTTCGCTTCCGCCCGAGGCGTTCACGCCACCCCCAAAGGTATCGAGCGCGGTTGTCCATCTGACTGCCCTGCCCGAGCCACGCTTTCCAGCCGATCCCAAGACCTTGTCGTCGATCGTCGCCACTGCCTTTAACCAACGGCGCAAAATGCTGCGCGCGTCTCTCAAAGGCGTATCGCCCGAGATCGAGGATATTCTGCGCACGGCAGGCATAAAGCCAACGGACCGCGCCGAAACAGTCTCGGTCGAGGCGTTTTGCAGCTTGGCCCGCGCCGCAGACGCCGCCCGCGCCGCAAACAGCTAGGCCAATCGCGGCCCCGCAGATCGTGTGGACCAATAGGTCAACACGCGACCATCGGGCCGCGGGCGCCAACCCAACTTGGACGATTTAGGATGTTTGCAGATCAGCCGCCCGAGGGGATCACTCAGCCGCCTCAGCCGGACCATCGCTGTCGCCATCCGCTGCTTCTGCTGCGGCGGGTGCGTCGGCTGCGACAGGCTCTGCCTTGGGCTTGCGTGACCGGCTCTTGCGCGGCTTGGGCTGATTTTCCGGCGTTCCGACCAGACCTGCATCGCCTGCAGGTTCCCCGTCCGACGCCTCTGCCACCGTTTCGGGCGCTTCTGCGTCGTCGCTGGCAGGTGCATTTGATTCCGCTTCTTGCCGCGCCGCACGTTCCCGATCACGCTCTGCCTGACGCTCTCGGTTCTGCTTTTCCTGCTCTTCCCGGCGGGCTTCCATTTCTTTCTGAGCTTCGCCCAAAAGACGCAGGTAATGTTCCGCATGCTGCTGGAAATTCTCAGCCGCCACCCGGTCGTTCGACAATTGCGCATCGCGGGCAAGCTGATTGTACTTGTCGATGATCTGCTGCGGCGTGCCGCGCACTTTTCCTTCGGGACCGGAACTATCGAAAACCCGATTGATGACGTTACCACCGGACTGACGGTTACGATTGTTCTTTGATCTAGAACGAGACCTGGATGATTTCATGAAGCAGCTATGCCTTCGTGCTTGCTTTTTTGATCTGTGCGCCTGAACCCCAGTTCAGTCAGCGGCACATAGATCGCTTTTGGCTTAAACCATGCGGCAGAGCTCACGCTCATCGCCTGCGCGGTATACGTGACTAAACATGCCGCTCGCGCAACGGCAAGGGGTTTTCGGCAAAATTTGCGGTTTTGCGCTTGTTTTTGCGTGTTTGTGACCTTGCTACGCCGGTCCTTTGGCCAAGATCACCCGATCGCGCCCGCCCAGATCACACAGACAGGACACCTCGCCCCAGCCGGCTTGGGCAAAAATCTGGGTGACCACGTCTTTCTGTTGCCAGCCGATCTCGACCAGAACACGCCCCGAAGGCTCAAGATAGTCCTGCGCGGCCCCGGCAATCGTCCGGTAAGCCGAGAGGCCGTCGCCCTCGTCCGTCAACGCCATGCGCGGTTCATGCTCGCGCAATTCGGGCGCAACCTCTTCCATTTCCGAGGCCGCCAGATAGGGCGGGTTCGCCACGATCAGATCGAAACGCCCCTCGACCAGCGCGAACCAATTCCCTTGCAGGATGTCCGCGCGTTTATGCACCCGATGCAAAACCGCATTGGCCGAGGCTTGCAAACAGGCAGCAGCACTTAAATCGACGCCCAGCCCCACGGCTTCTTGGTTTTCGCTCAAAAGCGTCACCAAAATGGCCCCTGACCCAACGCCCAGGTCCAGGACCCGCGCAAATGGCGCCGAGAGGGCTGCTTCGATCAAGGTTTCCGTCTCGGGCCGCGGATCAAGCACGTCGCGCGACACTTTGAACCGCCGTCCGTAAAACTCGCGCTCGCCCACCAGATGACTGACCGGCACCCGGATCGCACGCAAGGAAATCAACTGATCGTAACGCTCTTCGATATCCTCGGAAATCGCCTCGGGCGCGATCAATGTGACCCGCGCAGCATCGACCTTGGCGGCATGCGCCAGCAAAATCCGCGCGTCTCGCGCCGGGTCCGGCACGCCTGCCGCCCGCAGCCGCGCTGTTGCGGCCACCATCGCTTCGGCGGCGGTCATCATGTCCCCAGATCCGCCAGCTTGCGGGCCTGTTCCTCGGTCGTCAGCGCATCCACGATCTCGTCCAGATCGCCGCCCATCACCTGATCCAGCTTATAAAGCGTCAGATTGATCCGGTGATCCGTCATGCGTCCTTGTGGGAAATTATACGTCCGAATGCGCTCTGATCGATCGCCCGAGCCGACTTGTGACGCCCGGTCGGCACTGCGCTCGGAATTGATCCGCTCGCGCTCCATATCAAAAAGACGCGCCCGCAAAACCTGCATAGCCTTGTCGCGGTTGCGGTGCTGCGACTTTTCCGAACTCGTCACGACAATCCCGGTGGGCAGATGGGTGATCCGCACCGCCGAGTCGGTCGTGTTCACATGCTGCCCCCCCGCACCGGACGAGCGCATGGTATCAATCCGAATGTCATTGGGATCAATGTGGATATCGACATCCTCGGCCTCTGGCAGAACCGCAACGGTCGCGGCCGAGGTATGGATGCGCCCGCCGCTTTCGGTGGTGGGCACGCGCTGAACTCGATGCACACCGGATTCGTATTTCAACGCCGCGAACACGTTTTCGCCCGTGATATGCGCGACAACCTCTTTGATGCCGCCCAGCTCGGTCGCTTGCTCTTCAACGATGTCAAAGCCCCAGCCGCGCGCTTCGGCATAGCGTTGATACATCCGCAACAAATCGCCCGCGAACAACGCAGCCTCATCGCCCCCCGTGCCAGGCCGAATTTCCAGCATCGCCGGGCGCCCGTCCGCCGCATCCTTTGGCAAAAGCGCAATCTGAAGCGCATGCTCGGCCTCTGGGATCGCCTCTCTGAGCAGGGGCAGTTCCTCTTGCGCCAGCGCCGCCATGTCCGGGTCATCCAGCATGGCTTCGGCCTCTTGCAAATCCGCCTTCAGGCGCCGCCAAGCCTCAATTTGTTCGACCACGGGGCGCAAATCCGAATATTCCTTGGCCAGGACCGCAATGTCACCAACCCCATCGGCCATCGCCACTTCGAGGTATTGAAAGCGTTCAATTATTTGCGAGAGTCGGTCTTCTGGGATCATTCTGGCCGCTCAGATAGCGCTGTTGTTCTGGCAAAATGCCGTGGGTGTGGTACACTCATGCCATGAAACGCTTTGTTTGTGCCATCCTTCTTCTCGCCTTTCCTGCACAGGCCGATGTCGTCGGCCCGAACGGGAAAACCATCGACTGTTTCTGCACGGATACCAGCGGGACCCGCATAGAATTGGGCGAAGTGATCTGCATGCAGGTCGATGGACGCATGTTCATGGCCCAATGCCAGATGTCGCTTAACGTCCCGATGTGGCGCGAGTTGCAGAACGGATGCCTGTCGTCCTCACTGGAGAGCGTCGACCAGGATCTTGAGCCGAGCAGCGTTAACGCCGAAATCTGATCGGCCAAAGCGCAGCCGGGCGAACATCTTGATCGTATCGCCGTCCAATTCCACCGTGGTGTAATCGGGAAAGCGAATGCTCGCTGTCCGGGTCACATAGGTGATCCGCCCCTCTGCGACCGAACCTGCCAACACCTCTGTACGCGGCAATGCCCGCGCAGCGGCGTCGATTTTGGCCAAGGCATCCGCGTCGCCTTTGACCACACGGATCGCCCCGCCTTTGAACTTTTTGTCCTCGGTCGCGGTGACGGGCGTGTGCCACTTGGCCGGATCGCTTGGCGCGAACCGCACATAGGCAAGCATCCCCACAACGAGAATAATCAGGATATACAGGATGGTCATGCGGCCTACTTCCATAGTTTGTTCAGACGGCTTAGCGGTATCTCACGCCGGGCAGCACGCAAAGTATCTCAAAGAGCAGGTTTGCTCCAGTCAGCGCAGTGTTTCCTGACGTGTCGTAAGGCGGCGAGACCTCAACCAGGTCGGCGCCAATGATGTTCAGCCCCCGCAGCGCCCGGATCAGCTCCATCGCCTGAGGCGTCGTGAGCCCGCCAATCTCGGGCGTGCCAGTTCCAGGCGCGAACGCTGGGTCCAGGCTGTCGATGTCATAGGTCAGATACACCGGCTGGTCCGGCCCGATGGCGTCGACAATCGCGTGCCCCAAAGGCCCAAGCGAGCGGTGCCACAAATCCGGCGCGAGATGTTGTTGAAAGCCCCAGCTTCGCGCCTCGGCGAAATCTTCCGCCGTATAGCCCGTGCCGCGCAAACCGATTTGAAACGTCAGATCCGGGCGAATGATCCCCTCTTCGTAGGCGCGCCGAAAAACGGTGCCATGCGTCTCTCGCATGCCGAACATTTCGTCGTTTACATCCGCGTGGGCATCCACGTGAACCAACGCCAAAGGCCCATGTTTCCGCGCAGCCGCCCGCAAGAACGGCAGCGTGATGGAATGGTCCCCTCCGATACCCAGCGGAACAACATTGTGCGTTAAGAACTCATCATAAGCCGCTTCGATGATTGATAAACTATCAGCAAGCGAAAACGTATTGATCGCCACATCTCCGATGTCCGCAACTTGAAGGGAATCGAATGGCGCCGCCCCTGTTTGGATGTTGTAAGGCCGGATCATCGCGCTTTCGTTGCGCACCTGTTGCGGCCCAAATCGCGTGCCAGACCGCCAAGAAGTTCCGATATCCATCGGCACTCCAAAAACGGCGACATCCAGCCCGGCTGCACTCTCTTGGAACGGCAGGCGCATAAAGGTGTTGATCCCCGCAAACCGCGCCAGGTCGTTGCCGGAAACCGGTTGGTTATGCTCTGTCATTGCGCAATCTCGCTCCGATCAAACACACAAGCTCGACCGCGACATGCGCGCCCGCAATCGCGGTCGCACCGCTCGTGTCAAAGGGCGGCGACACCTCCACCACATCTCCGCCGCGGATGTTGATGCCGGCCAGCGCCCGCAGAAACGCCGCGGCCTGCGCGCTCGACAACCCGCCCCACACCGGCGTGCCGGTGCCGGGCGCAAAGGCCGGGTCCAAACCGTCAATGTCAAACGACAGATACACCGGGTGATCCCCGACAATTTCGCGCACCCGCTCGGCCACAGCTTTGGGGCCCATGTCGTGAAACGCAGGCGCGTCGATAATGTTCACGCCCAGCGTGTCTTCATTCGTTGTGCGAATGCCCACCTGGACCGAGCGTGCAGGATCGACAATTCCGCTTTTGACGGCTTTGTAAAACATCGTGCCATGATCGACCCGTTCCATGTCATCGTCGGCCCAAGTGTCGGTATGTGCATCAACCTGGATCAGCGATATTGGCCCGAACTTTTCCGCATAGGCCCGCAAAATGGGGAACGAGACATAGTGATCTCCGCCCAAGGCGACGCTGGCGACGTCCGCGTTCAAAATGGTTGAGAAATGATCCTTAAGCGCCTGAGGAAAATCGGAAATCTTGGCGTAATCAAAGGCCACATCGCCGTAGTCGATGACCGCATATTCCGCAAATGGGTCGAAATCCCACCCATAGGGCGCATCCGGCGCTTGCAGGCTAGAGGCCTCTCTGATGGCGCGCGGTCCCAGTCGCGTTCCAGGGCGATTGGTCACGGCCTGATCAAAGGGCACACCGGTGACTGCGATATCCGCGACAGACAGATCTTTGGTGTATTTGCGCCGCATAAACGACGTCGCGCCCGCAAAGGTCAGCTCATAAGACGGGCCTTTCAAATCCTCGCGGGTGAAGGCGAGGTCCATGTCGGTCTTTGCGTCTTCCAGAGCCATCAGCGTGCCAAAGGCTGAGCGGTTTCGACCAATTCGGCAAAAAAGGAGGCCCCAATCGGCGCGATGTCGTCATTAAAGTTGAACTGCGGATGGTGAAGCCCCGCTCCTTCGCCTGCGCCGACGAACAAATAGGCCCCTGGACGCGCCTCAAGCATGTAAGAGAAATCCTCTGATCCGGCCACTTTCGGAATATTGTCGATGACATTGGCCTCGCCCACGACCTTGCGTGCCACATCCGCCGCAAAGGCTGCGTTTTCGGGCGTGTTCACGGTCGCGGGATAGCCGTGTTCGTAGATCATCTCGGCCTCAACACCATAGGCAGCGGCCGTGCCGTCGACGATTGCGCGCATCCGCGCCTCGACCATCTCTTTGACCGTCTTGTCATAGGTGCGGATCGTCCCGTTGATCATCGCGGTCTCGGGGATCACGTTATCAACCGTGCCTGCGTGGATTTGCGTGATCGAAATCACCAGATCCTGTCCAGAATCGTGGTTGCGGCTGACGATCGTCTGAAAGGCGCTGACCATCGCGCAGGCCGCAACGACCGGGTCAATCGCGTCCTGCGGCCGGGCGCCGTGACCGCCGCGCCCGGTGAGGTTTACCGTGATCGTGTCCGCGGCGGCCATGATCGGACCCGGCGTCGTGGCAATCCAGCCCTCGGGATGGCCCGGCGCGTTGTGGACGCCGTAAACCTGGGCAATGTCGAACCTGTCCATGATGCCTTCGCGCACCATAACATCACCACCGCCGCCAGCCTCTTCGGCAGGCTGAAAAATCAACGCGACGCGGCCCGCAAAATTCCGCGTCTCGGCCAGATACTTCGCCGCCCCCAACAACATCGCAGTATGCCCGTCATGGCCACAGGCGTGCATTTTGCCGGGGTGTGTGCTGGCGTAATCGACGCCTGTTTCCTCGACAATCGGCAGCCCGTCAAAATCCGCGCGCAACCCAATCGTGGGCCCCTCGCCCTGCCCGTTGATGATCGCCACGATGCCAGTTTGCGCAATCCCTGTGTGCATCTCATCCACGCCGATCTCTTGCAAACGCTCGGCGATAAAGGCCGCCGTCTTTGGGCAGTCAAAGCCCAGTTCGGGGATCGTATGCAGGTGCTGGCGCCACTCCGTCATTTCGGTGGCAAGATCTCCGATACGATTAATGACAGGCATGGCTGGACTCCGATGGATGGCTGCGGTCATCTGCAGCAAAGCGTAATCCGCCGGAGGCCGCAATGGGCCAAGACCTAATCCACGACCGCAGTGCCGGAATTGAACGACTTTTGGAGATCATGCGCCGCTTGCGTGACCCAAAGACGGGCTGCCCCTGGGACATCGAACAAACCTACGCCACCATCGCCCCTTATACGATTGAAGAGGCCTATGAGGTTGCCGACGCAGTCGCGCGCCAATCCTGGTCCGAGCTTGAGGGCGAGCTTGGCGATCTGTTGCTGCAATCAGTCTATTTTGCCCAAATGGGCGCGGAAGACGGGCATTTCGACTTCCAGAGCGTCGTGACCGCGATCTCGGACAAGATGGTCGACCGACATCCGCATATTTTTGGCGCCGAGTCGCGGGACAAATCTGCCGAGCAACAGACCCGCGATTGGGAGGCCATCAAAGCAGCCGAACGCGCGAAAACGGCCCAATCCGGCACGCTTGACGGCATTGCGTTGAACCTTCCGGGCCTGACGCGCGCGGTCAAGCTCCAGAAACGTGCGGCGCGCGTGGGGTTCGACTGGCCTGACACGATCAGTGTCATCGACAAAATCGTCGAAGAGGCGCAAGAGCTGGTCGAGGCCAAAGATCAGGCCGATCACGACCATATGGTCGAAGAATTTGGCGATCTGCTGTTTGTCGTGGCCAATCTTGCCCGCCACCTCAAAATCGACCCCGAAGAGGCTTTGCGCCAGACCAACGCCAAATTCACCCGCCGGTTCGAGGCTGTCGAGGCAAAGCTGAGCGACATGGGAAAAACCCCAAGCGAGAGCAGCCTGGAAGAGATGGATGCCCTATGGGACGTGGTTAAATCTGAAGAAAAAGCCGCCAAGTCATAAGGGCTTTTTTACATATTTTATCAACGCCTTACAGGCCAAACCTCTAGCGGATCAAATCAACACCAGCCATCGCGGCGATCTTATCCAGATCGGCCGCATATCGATCGCGCAAAATCTGTTTGTCGCCGTCTGAAAACGCAATGGGCGCAAAGGCGCCAGCGCCATCTTCACTGCTGTGGATGATCTCTTCGATCTGCGCGTCGCTCAGCGTTTGGCCCTCTGCCAGACATCGCTGGATCTCTCCCAAAGCAGCGTCCGAGCCAGAGAGGTTCACCCGGCGCGTGGGCTCTTGCAGGTGCGCAGCCTCAAACCCCGGGATCAGCCGCGCTGCGAGGGCGGCGCTGCTGCCTCTGACGGCGTAGTCGACCACCTCCATCGACGCGGGGCGCAATGTGTCCCGTACCGCGGCAATGACCTCGGGCCAGCCGCGTTCTAACCCCAGGTAAGTGTCTTTGAGATCGGCAAAGGCCGGGCGCACGCGGCCCAACGCGCTTAGCTTGTAGCCCGAGATAAAGAAGCTGTCGTAGGCCCTTGTAACATATAAGACTTTTCCAATTGGACCGGGCCATGCCTCGCGGATAATCTTGCACCGCTCAACGACGCGGCCATAGAAATTCCCGTTTTGCATATGCAGCATGCGACCCGAGATGTTTTCCTCGGACATCACCAGTGCGCGCCCCTCGGAATGGCGTTCCATTTGACGGGCAGCTTTGGCCACAAAATCCGCATGGTCCTTTTGCCGTGGCAGCGGCCACTTTAGCTTGAGCCGCCCTTCCGGGATGCCATCGCGCCCGGGGTAAAGAACCCCAAAGCCCGCCGCCTGAATCGCCGCTTTGTTCAGTGACAGGCACATCTGCAATGACGATGATCCCGTGCGATGTGCACCGACGTGAAGGTAAAGGTACTGCCCGCTCATGGCCTTGGTGTGTCACAGCCCGACGCACCGCACAACATCGAGATGCCGCAACCGGCGCGCCGGCTGTGGCGCGTGGCCCGTCCGCATCGCCCCGTTGTCTCAGCGCAAATTTGCTGGCCTGATCCGCAGGACGTCGAATTTGCCTTTCAGCGCGCCGCCGAGATGCGCTAGGGATTTGCCAAAGACAAAGGGCAAAGCCGATGGCACCACGGAAAATCGTAATCGACACGGATCCCGGTCAGGATGATGCGGTGGCCATTCTGCTTGCGCTCGCCAGCCCGGGGGACATTGACGTCTTGGGCATAACCGCGGTCGCCGGGAACGTCCCGCTTGCGCTGACGGCCAAAAACGCCCGGATCGTCTGCGAATTGGCAGGCAGGCCGGATGTCAAGGTCTTTGCGGGATGTGACCGCCCGCTGGGCCGCCCTCTGGTCACGGCCGAGCATGTGCATGGCAAGACCGGTTTGGACGGGCCCAGCCTGCCGGACCCGACGATGCCGCTGCAAGACCAACACGCCGTCGATTTCATCATCGATACGCTGCGCAGCGAGGCGCCGGGAACGGTCACGCTCTGCCCGCTGGGTCCGCTTACCAATGTGGCAACGGCGCTTACCCGTGCCCCCGATATCGCAGAGCGGATCGATCAGATCGTGCTGATGGGTGGCGCCTATTTTGAGGTTGGCAACATCACACCAGCCGCTGAATTCAACATCTACGTCGACCCGCAAGCCGCTGATATTGTGTTCAAATCAGGCGTTGACATTGTGGTGATGCCCCTTGATGTCACGCACAAGGCGCTGGTCACAAAGCCCCGCAACGATGCGTTCCGCGCGCTCGGCACGCCGGTCGGGGTCGCTGTTGCAGAAATGACCGACTTTTTTGAGCGGTTTGACAAGGAAAAATACGGCAGCGCCGGTGCGCCGCTGCATGACCCTTGCGTGACGGCCTATCTGCTGGACCCCACGCTCTTTTCCGGGCGCCACATCAACGTCGAGATTGAAACGGCGTCTGAACTGACGATGGGCATGACCGTCGCCGATTGGTGGGGCGTCACCGACCGCCCTGCCAACGCCAAGTTCATGGGCGATATCGACGCTGACGGCTTCTTTGCCTTGCTGACAGACCGGCTTGCGCGGCTATGACTGCTGCGCTGACCCTTGCAAAGCCCGAACATGGTGATGTCCTTTTGCCGCTTGTCGCCGCTTTCCACGCGGAAGAAGGGCTCGAGATGTCGGACGCACAGCGTGTCGATGCGCTCGGCCCTTTGTTGCAAGGCAGCCCCTTGGGTGTGGTCTATCTGATCGGCCCGCCCAAAGCGCCTATCGGCTACACGATCGTCTGTTTTGGCTGGTCAATCGAATTCGGCGGCATGGACGGCTTTATCGATGAAATCTACATCCGCCCCGGCGTGCGCGGGCGCGGCATCGCCTCAGAGGTTTTGCGTAGCCTGCCCAAAGCCCTTGCCGAGGTCGGCATGAAGGCCATTCATCTAGAGGTGAATGTAGAAAACGAACGCGCCCAAAAGCTCTACAGCCGAACCGGCTTCAAGATGCGCGATCAATACAAGCTTATGACGCGCCTGCTGTGACTGGCATCGCGGACGGGCACGGCCTATATCCCACGGCATGAGCCTCAGCATCCCCTTCGACAACACCTACGCCCAGTTGCCAGACGGCTTTTTTGCCCGTCTCGCCCCGACGCCCGTGAGCGCGCCGCGCCTTTTGGCGCTGAACGCCAAGCTGGCTCAGGTTCTGGGGGTCGACGGGTTGGACGAGACCGCAGCCGCAGCGATTTTTGCCGGCAATGACGTGCCCGAGGGCGCCGCCCCCCTGGCCCAGCTTTATGCCGGTCATCAATTTGGGCAATATAATCCCCAACTCGGCGATGGCCGCGCGATTTTGCTGGGCGAAACCGTCGGCACCGACGGCCTTCGCCGCGATATTCAGCTCAAAGGCTCTGGCCCCACCCCATTCTCGCGCATGGGCGATGGCCGTGCCTGGCTGGGGCCTGTGTTGCGCGAATACGTTATCTCCGAAGCCATGCACGCGCTTGGCATTCCCACGACCCGCGCGCTTGCCGCTGTGGCCACAGGAGAGGCGGTCTATCGTGAAGGCGCGCTGCCGGGGGCCGTGCTGACCCGCGTGGCCGCAAGCCATCTGCGCGTGGGCACGTTTCAGGTCTTCGCGCATCGCGGCCAGACCGAACAGCTGGCGCAACTTACCGATTATGCGATCGCCCGCCATTACCCGGATGCCGATGGCCCGATGGGCCTTTTGGCCCGGGTCTGCGCCGCGCAGGCCGAGCTGGTCGCCAGTTGGATGAGCGTCGGCTTTATTCACGGCGTGATGAACACCGACAATTGCACGATCTCGGGCGAGACCATCGATTACGGCCCCTGCGCCTTTATGGACGCCTATCACGAGGCCCGCGTGTTTTCCTCGATTGACCAAACCGGCCGCTATGCCTTTGGCAACCAGCCACGCATCGCCGTGTGGAACATGGCGCAATTTGCGACCGCTTTGATCCAGCAAATGAACGACAAAGATGCCGCCGTCGAAGAGGCGACACAGATCGTTCACGCGATGCCAGGCCAACTTCAGGCAGCTTGGCTCAGACGGTTTGGCGCAAAGATCGGCATTGCCGAGGCAACGCCCGAGGATCAGCCCTTGATCGAAGATCTGTTGGCCATGATGCAAACCGATGGTGCCGATTTCACCAACACCTTCCGCGCGCTTGCCACGGACAGCGCGCGGGATCATGTCCTCGATCGCGATGCCTTTGATGCCTGGCACGGACGTTGGCACGCGCGGCTGTCTTCCGAAGATGGCGTTGACGACCGGATGCGCAGCGCCAATCCTTTCGTGATCCCGCGCAACCACCAGATCGAGGCGATGATCGCCGCAGCGGTGGCAAACGACATGGCGCCATTTGAACGCTTGATGCAGGCGTTGTCCGATCCGTTCACCGCCCGCGACGACATTCCGGACCTCACCCGTGCGCCCAGCCAGGAAGAAATCGTGCCAGCGACCTTCTGTGGAACCTAAGACCGGCGGTTGATCAAAAAGAGGCCCGCGGCCACAAAAATCAGCGCGAGCCATATGCTCAGCCCGACCTCTTCTTTGAGCAACAGCCACCCCAGAATCACCGAAAAGACCGGGGAGAGAAAGCTGAACGAGGCGACGGTCGAGGCCGGGTACATTTTCATCAGCCAAAACCAGATCAAAAACCCGAATGAGGCGACGGCAAAGATCTGGAACGTCAGGCCCCAGAGGTGAATCGCCTCGATCTCGCGAACATATGCGCCAAGCACAGCGCTCGCGATCAGCAAGACAGGCGCCGAGATGATCAATTGCCACAGCAATTGCTGCTCGGGCGCGACCTCTTGCAGTGGCGTCAGCCGCACACAAAGCGCGATACCCGCCCAGCAAAGCGCCGCCACAAGTGCCAGCGCGTCGCCAGCAAGGCTCGCCGTTCCACCGCCCCGATCGGCCACAGCAATCGCAACCCCACCCATCGCCAGCGCGAGCCCCAACAGGCGCTTGCCCGACAATTGCTCTCCCGGCAGGGTGAAATGCGCGGCAAGCGCCAGCCAGACCGGCATGGAATAGAAAATGAGCGACGATCTCGACACTGTGGTCAGATCAAGAGCGGTGTATAACGCCATGAACTCAATGGCAAAAAGACTGCCCGATAGAACGCCGCCAAAAACGCTTGCGCGTGGCAATGACAGCGACACGCCCCTCAGGCGCATCCAAAGCACCATGACCACCGCAGCCCCCGCCGACCGCAGCCCTGCCTGATAAATCGGATCAAACCCGCCGTTGGTGACTTTGATCACCACCTGGTTGAACGCCAGATGCAATGCAAAGGCCGTCAGCGCGACGGCGCCAAACGTGTCGAGATGAGTCTTCCGCTCCATGCCGCCATAGGGGCCAGCCCGGTGGCGGAAGTCAACGCATGGGCGACATCCCCTACAGCAAACCTGGGCGAATCGTGGCACTCTGTCGAACAACGCAAACTGGACCCACCTGGCGAGGATGCCTCAATGAGCTTGATGAAGACCCTGGCCAAAGTGGCCATCGGCGTGGCGGTTGCGAAAGGCGCCAGCCACATGATGAAACGCCCCAGCACGGGCCAAGCTGGGCTGGGCGGATTGCTGGGCGGTTTGACCAATGCCCCCACAGGCGCAAGCGGCGGGCTCGAAGACATGCTGGGCGGCTTGATGGGCGGCGCGTCTGGTGGCGGCGCGGGTGGCTTGGGCGCCCTGCTTGATGGCCTGTCCGCCCCCGGCGGCGGCGCGGGTGCGACCGGCGGATTGCAAGATCTCATCGGCGGCCTTGCAGGCGGCGCAGGCGCAGGCGGCGTCCTTGGCGGCTTGGCCCAAGGTTTGATGCAAGGCCGCAACGGCTCTAACGCCTCCAGCTTTGGCGCTGTGCTCAATTCTGCTTTCGACGCAACGCCGGAGCCCGCCATTGACCCCACGCCGGATCAAGAAGCCGCCGCTGCACTCATGCTCTCGGCGATGATCCAGGCCGCCAAAAGTGACGGCCAATTGGACGACGCCGAACAGGCCAAGCTGATGGACAAGCTCGGCGGCGATATCGACAGCCAAGAGGCGGCCTTTTTGCGCGCGCAAATGGCCGCTCCGGTGGATGTCGATGCGCTGGTCTCTGAAACGCCCCGCGGTATGGGCCCCCAGATCTATGCGATGTCTGTCTTGGCGATCGACCTCGACAGCCAGGCCGAGGCGCAATATCTGCACGCGCTGGCCCAGGGGTTTGGCATGGATGCGGGTCAGGTGAACGACATCCACGCGCAATTGGGCGTGCCCTCGCTTTATACCTAAGCGCGCTGACAAGACATTGCCCCGGGCGGGTTTCACCGTTAGGACACCGCCATGTCAGACACGCGCCCCACCATTTTGGAACGTTGCGAAGCCAAAGGCTTGCGCATGACCGGCCAGCGCCGCGTCATCGCCGAGGTGCTGGAAGATTCGTCAGACCACCCCGATGTCGAAGAGCTCTATGGTCGGGCCGTCGCGATTGACGACAAAATCTCGATCGCGACCGTCTATCGCACTGTCAAACTCTTTGAAGAGGCAGGCATTCTCGACAAGCTCGAATTCGGCGATGGGCGCGCGCGGTATGAAGATGCCGAACGGGAACATCACGACCACCTGATCGACCTGACCACCGGCGACGTAATTGAATTTGTCGACGAAGAGATCGAAAAGCTGCAAGAGCGGATCGCCGCGCGCTTGGGCTATGAATTGCGTGGACACCGTCTTGAGCTCTACGGCGTCTCCAAAAAGCCTAAGGCATAACCGACGGTAGGCAACCAACATGGAAAACTTGCGCGGCGCGGCCATCATGGTCCTGGCGATGTTGGCCTTTTCGGTCGAAGACGCGCTGATCAAACTCTTGGCTGGCAGCATCCCAACGGGCCAGATCATCGCTGTTTTGGGCCTGGGCGGCAGCTGTCTTTTTGCGACGATCTGCTTGCGCCAAGGCGTCGCCCTGTTCCCGCGTGAGGCTTTTCGCGGCGCTATTCTGATCAGAAACCTCTCTGAACTTTTTGGCACCATGACGTTCGTGACGGCGCTTACGCTCATTCCTCTGGCGACTGCCTCTGCGATTTTGCAATTCGCGCCGCTTTTGGTGACGCTGGGCGCGGCGGTGCTCTACAAAGAACCTGTCGGCTGGCGACGTTGGAGCGCGATTACCCTCGGCTTTGTCGGCGTTTTGATCGTGATCCGCCCCGGCATGGACGGCTTTGACATCAACGTTATCTTTGCGGTGCTCGGCACGCTCGGCCTGACGGCGCGCGATCTCTCCACCCGCAGTGCGCCTGCGAAAATCAGCTCCATGCAGCTGAGTTTTCTCGCCTTTACGATGCTGATGCCTGCGGGCCTTTTGTTGACCGTCATCAATCAAACCGGGCTCGTGGCCCCCACACCGACGGAATGGACCCTGCTGGCGACCGCCGTGTTGATCGGTGGCGTGGCGTATTACGGCATCACTGGTGCGATGCGTATCGGTGATATCAGTTTTGTGACCTCCTTCCGCTATTCGCGTATCTTGTTTGCCTTGATCATTGGGGCGGCCTTTTTTGGCGAACGGCCCGATCTGGCGACCTATATTGGCGCGACTATCATCGTGGTTTCAGGCATTTACACGCTGTGGCGTGAACAAAAGGTTAAATCCGCCGCAAAATAAAACACACTCTTCCGATCCGGACCTCAGCCCGCTATGACGCGGGCATCTGCAAGTCAGGAGAGCATGCCATGAGCCTTATCGTCGACATCCACGCCCGCGAAATCCTCGATAGCCGGGGCAACCCGACGGTCGAGGTCGATGTGACCCTCGAAGATGGCACGCTGGGCCGCGCGGCTGTGCCTTCGGGCGCCTCGACCGGCGCCTATGAAGCCGTCGAAAAACGCGACGGGGACAAGGCGCGCTATAAGGGAAAAGGCGTTTTGGAGGCCTGCGCCGCCGTCAACGGCGAAATCGCCGAGGCCCTCGTCGGAGCGGACGTGACCGATCAGGTCGAAATTGACGAAGCCATGATCGAACTTGATGGCACCACCAACAAATCCCGCCTTGGCGCGAATGCGATCCTGGGCGTCTCGCTGGCCTGCGCAAAAGCAGCAGCCGATTGGACCAGCCAACCGCTTTACCGCTATGTCGGCGGCACCTCCGCGCGCGTTTTGCCGGTGCCGATGATGAACATCATCAACGGGGGCGAACACGCCGACAACCCCATCGACATTCAGGAATTCATGATCATGCCTGTCAAAGCGGACAGCATCCGGGACGCCGTTCGCATGGGATCAGAGGTGTTTCACACCCTCAAATCCGAGCTGAGCGCCGCCGGTCTCGCCACCGGCATCGGTGACGAAGGCGGCTTTGCACCTGACATTAGCTCTACCCGTGAAGCACTTGATTTCATAATGAAATCTATTGAAAAGGCTGGTTATGCTCCGGGCGACGACATCCACCTCGCCCTGGATTGCGCGGCCACGGAATACTTCAAAGACGGCAAATACGTGCTGTCGGGCGAAAACAAGACTCTGAATGGCGAAGAAAACGCAGCCTATCTCGCCGCGTTGGTTGCCGATTATCCGATCATCTCTATCGAAGACGGCATGTCCGAAGATGATTGGGACGGTTGGCGCGCCCTGACGAAAATGCTGGGCGACCGCGTCCAACTGGTTGGCGATGATCTCTTCGTCACAAACCCCGAGCGTTTGGCCGAGGGTATCGAGAAGGGGTGCGCGAATTCCATGCTGGTCAAAGTGAACCAGATCGGCTCACTCACAGAGACGCTCCGCGCCGTCGATATGGCCCATCGCGCGCGTTATACCAATGTGATGTCGCATCGCTCGGGCGAGACCGAAGACACGACAATCGCAGATCTTGCGGTGGCGACCAACTGTGGCCAGATCAAAACCGGCAGCCTCTCGCGCTCTGATCGGTTGGCCAAATACAATCAACTGATCCGCATCGAAGAAATGCTGGGCGCGTCTGCGCAATATGCTGGCGCGTCTGTTCTGAAATAAATCAAGGCCTTACGAGCCTTACCTCATGCAACACCTGCGGCGCGAAAGCGCCGCACCCACGCGCGCTTGTCACCGCTGAGTGCTTTTGCGTACCCTGCCGCCATGACCGCTGACCAGATCATCAAAATGTTTGACCTCACCCCGCATCCTGAGGGCGGGTTTTACCGTCAAACCTGGCAAGAACCGGCCAAGGATCGGGCGTCGATGACGATGATCTACTTCCTGTTGACCGATCAACAGCGCAGCCATTGGCACCGCGTCGACGCAACCGAGTTTTGGCTCTTTCACGCTGGTGATCCCTTGGTCCTGTCGATCAGCGAAACTGATGCGGGACCAGCGACCGAGCATGTCTTGTCCTCTGACCTAAGCCAGGGCGCGCCGCAAGTTCGCGTGCCAACTGACCACTGGCAAAGTGCGCGCACCACAGGCGCGTGGAGCCTGGTGAGCTGTGCGGTGTCTCCGGGCTTTGAATTCTCGGGCTTCACCCTCGCCGCGCCAGACTTTGACATCAAAGGGGGCACCTGATGGATCACAAAACCGTTCTGGCCGCGCTATCCTCTGAGCGCAAACAAGAACTGACCGCCCGATCCGACCGGGCCGGCATATTGCATCTGGCAAGCCATTTTGGCGCAATCGCGATCTGCGCGGCCTACATCGCCGCGCAAGGCCCGCTTTGGGGGCTGTTCGTGCCTGTTTTGGGCGTGTTAACGGTCTTCCTCTTTACGCTTATCCACGAATGCACGCATTATACGCCCTTTGAAAACAAAGCGTTAAACGACGCGGTCGGACATCTCGTTTCGGTGCCTTTGATGCTGCCGTTTGTGTGGTTCCGCTATTTTCACCTGGCGCATCACAAATATACCAACGACCCTGAAAACGATCCCGAACTCGCTGGCGAAGGTCGGCCAACCACTTGGAAAGCCTATCTGATTTATATGTCAGGCTGGGGGTACTGGAGCGGGAATGTCCGGACGCTTTGGACCAATGCCTGGGGCACGATCGACGCCCCGTACCTGCCCCCGCGCCAACACAGCGCGATGCGCTTTGAGGCCCGCGTGCTGCTTGGGATTTACGCCTGCGCGCTGATATCTCTGTTCTTTTCGCCGCTGGTGCTGTGGCTTTGGATCATTCCCTGTTTGATCGCCCAACCCGCCCTCCGGCTCTATCTGCTGGCCGAGCATGGGCATTGCCCGCCCGTGGCCGATATGCTGGAGAATTCCAGAACCACCTATACTGTGCGTCTGGTGCGCTGGCTGGCTTGGAATATGCCCTATCACGCTGAACACCACGCCTTTCCTGCTGTGCCGTTTCACAAGCTGCCGGACCTGCACCAAGAAGTGCAAAGCCATCTGAAATCGACCTCAGACGGCTATGGCGCGTTTACCCGCGATTACGTGGCCCGTCTGGAACACTAAGGGTGCCACCGCCGACGGCCGCGCTGACGCCGGTTGTGCCGGGGCACGAGGTCGGCAGTTTTTGCGCCACGCGCGCGGCCAGAAAGGCGAAGGCCTGCGCCTCCAGCATGTCTCCGTCAAGGTCGTAATCCTCGACCGCCGCAACCGGGCAATCGACGCCAGCAGCGATCATTTTCATCAAGACCGGGTTTTTGCGCCCGCCGCCGGTGACCAGAACCTGCGCAGGCGGTGCGGGACAATGCGCCATGCCGCCTGCGACAGCCGCAGCGCACATGGCCGTCAGCGTGGCAACCGCATCGGGCGCCGATAGCTCCTTGACCAAACCGATCATGGTTGGAAAATCGTTTCTATCCAGAGACTTTGGCGGCATTCTTGAGAAATATGGCTCAGCCAAGAACAGCTCTAACGCGCCTGTTTCGACTTGCCCCTGACGGGCCAAAGCGCCGTCTTGGTCAAAGGGCGCGCCGGTGGTTTGGGTGACGAAATCGTTGATCGGTGCGTTTGCAGGCCCGGTGTCAAACGCCAACAAAGCGCCCGCCTCGGCCGGGTCAGCGATCCTGGGATCGACCCATGTCAGATTGCCAACCCCGCCCAGGTTCAAAAACGCAACGGGCGTGTCGAACTTTAACATCCGGGCAAGCGCGTGGTGGTAAAAAGGCGCAAGCGGCGCCCCCTCACCGCCAAGGGCCACGTCCGCCGTTCGGAAATCCCAGGCCACAGGCGTGTCCAGCGCCAGAGCAAGCGCCGCCCCATCCCCCACCTGAAGCGTGCCTTGCGCGCGTGGGGCATGCGCCAGCGTTTGCCCGTGAAAGCCGATCAGATCGATCTTTTCAAACCCGGCCAAGACCTCTTGGTGCGCGGCTTGAACAACGGCGGCGGCGGCGTCGACTTTGGGGCCTTGCCACGCGCCCAAAGCTGCGCGGATCACACTGCGTTCCTCATCGCTGTAGGCGCGATAAGCGGTTTCTCCGAACGCCAGAACGCGCGTGCCATCCGTTTCCAAAACAGCCGCATCCACCCCATCCAGCGAGGTTCCACTCATGGCACCTAAAACACGCATTGGTTTGACCATCTCGGCTGCTCTTTTCCTTTTTGAACCACACGCCTATAGAAGCCCCGGCAATGCGCCAAGGACAAGAGGCTGATGGCATGACCTTTCACCCAAAATCAGAGTTTCTGCACGTAATGCAATCGCGCGGGTTTCTCGCCGACTGCACCGATTTGCAGGCGTTGGACGACAAACTCATGGAAGGTCCGCAGACCGCATATATCGGCTATGACGCGACGGCGGCCTCGCTGCATGTCGGCCACCAGATGAACATCATGGTGCTGCGCTGGTTCCAGAAAACCGGGCATCGGCCAATCACGTTGATGGGCGGCGGGACAACAAAGGTTGGCGATCCGTCCTTCCGCAGCGACGAACGCCCGCTGTTGGACGCAGCCGCCATCGACGGCAATATCGACCGGATGAAAGCGGCCTTTGCGAGCTTTCTTGAGTATGGCGACGGGCCGACCGATGCCATCATGTTGAACAACGCGGCCTGGCTGGATGGGCTCAAATACCTGGATTTCCTGCGGGACATTGGGCGGCACTTTTCGGTGAACCGGATGCTCAGCTTTGAATCGGTCAAATCGCGTCTGGATCGAGAGCAATCGCTGTCCTTTCTGGAGTTCAACTACATGATCCTCCAGGCCTATGACTTTCTTGAACTGAACCGGCGCGAGGGCTGTATCCTGCAGATGGGCGGCTCGGACCAGTGGGGCAATATCGTTAACGGGATCGACCTCACCCGGCGTGTTTTGGAGACCGAGATCTACGGCCTTACCACGCCTCTTTTGACCACGTCTGACGGGCGCAAAATGGGCAAGAGCCAAAGCGGAGCCGTCTGGCTGAATGGCGACATGCTCTCGCCCTACGAATATTGGCAATTCTGGCGGAACACGACAGATGCCGACGTGGGCCGTTTCCTAAAGCTTTTTACCGAGCTGCCAATCGACGAATGCGACCGCCTGGGCGCGCTGGAAGGCTCAGAGATCAACGAAGCCAAAGCGTTGTTGGCGAGCGAAGTGACAGCGCTTTTGCATGGGCGGGAGGCTGCAGACGCAGCCGCCGCGACGGCGCGGGAAGTCTTTGAGAAAGGCGGCGTTGGCGACGACCTGCCGACGCTCACCCTCAGTGCGGAAGACGTCGGCGACGGGATTTCGGCCACACAGCTTTTTGTGCGCTCGGGCCTCGCGAAATCGGGCAAGGATGCCAAGCGCCTGATCATGGAAGGCGGCGCGCGGGTTGACGACGCCCCGGTGAGCGAGCCGGGCAAGATTTTTGACGCCGCCGCGCTGAGCGCACCGGTCAAATTGACCGCAGGCAAAAAGCGTCACGCCCTGGTTGTTCTGAACTAAAGCCCCAGCCGCCTATCAGCGGTTGGAGCCACGCATTTCAGTGCGCTTTTTCTGTCCCCGCGGGGACAGGTCTGAAAACAAAGAGCTTTTGTGTTAACAAGGTCTTACCGGGCCGCATGAATGGTGGCCCCTCACCCAATCGGTGAGGGGCGTTTGAGGGCCCGTGATCAACGTTGGTTCAGCTGGGATCGGACCGATTGGATGCCCAACCGGGTCACCCGATACGGGCCGCCACCGGTGGACCGAATAAGTCGTCGCCGTTTCATCCGCTCGACCAATGACAAAGTGCAGTCCGACAGGACAAAACCTTCGCGCGTAAAGCAGGTCGCTGACACCAATTTGCCGTTTGGCGTGCGTTCAAATTGGATAGACCCGCCCAAAGCCAGCACGTGCAAGACGCGCTGTTCTTGTTTCGAAATGTTCATGAATGTCTCAGAGTTAGCCACAGAGGTGCAGACAACCGGCGCGCGCGCGGTTGTCTGGCTGGCGTGGGTCCTACACGTCAGGACCGTTTAGATGAGCACCTGCTCTGACATAAACTCTCCGGTCAGGCGGCAAAGCGTGCGGCCCGATGGTTCAGGGGTTTACGCCCTGTGCCTTTGTAGTCAAGCGTGATGTGCAGAGCCGACGGGCTTTGAGGCGGCCCGTAACGCAGATCTTATGCGCAACACCTGCCTGTGGCGGGCTCTGATGCTTTGCTGGGGCCTCGTGGCGCGGCCCGGGCAGCCATTCCGCGCTCTAACGCTTTGCAAGCGGCAAAGACCTCGCCCAAATGCACGTGAACCGCGCCGTTTTGGGCAACAGGCGCGTTTACGGCAAAGACCCGCAGACCCCTGTCATACGTCCCTACCTCAGCGCGCAAGGGCGCCTGGGCCAGTTGTGGCAGGGCCTTTAGACTGCGCGCGGCGATGTCGATGACCTTTTGCACAGTCATATAGGCGCCGCCGTTGCCTTCGAAGAGCTGAAAATACACCTCCGAGCCGCGCGAGATCTGACCACCGCAATCGATCCCTTTCCAATCCACAAACCGGAATTCGGTCAGGTGATAGCCGCCGGCCATTGGGCCGTTTTGGGTTTCAAAGACGACCGGACGCATCGGGTCTAAGGTCGACATGGCGGACAGGAATTCGGACAGGGTCATGGCAGCACCTTTAATTTCAAGACATGTTGAAATATAATTCGAGAGCGCGCATCATTTCAATAGGTCTTGAAATATGAATGAAGACAACGCCGCCCTGCTCTTTCAAACGCTGGCCAACCCGGACCGGTTGCGCATCATCCGTCTTTTGGTCAGCGCGGCGCCGGACGGCAAAATCGCGGGCGAGATTGCGACAGGGATTGGCGCCTCGCCTTCGCGCGCCTCGTTCCACCTGGCCGCATTGACCGAGGCAGGCGTTCTGACATGCACCCGCCAGTCACGCAGCCTGCGGTACACTGTCAATTTTCAGGTTTTGGGCGGCTTGATCGGGTTCTTTTTGCGCGATTGCTGCGACAACAACCCGACGATGCGGGCCTGCTGTTAGATCCGCCCACGCCTAAGGCACCAAAAAACCCCACCGCCGCAGGGGCGATGGGGTTCTCATTACAACCAAAACGCAGGTGGTGCGCTTAGCTGTCGTCTTCTTCCAGAGCTTCGACAGCTTTTTGAAGGTCGTCTTTGGACACGTCCTTGTCCGTGACGCTGGCGCCTTCAAGGATGTGATCCACGACTTTGTCTTCGAAAAGAGGCGCGCGCAGCTGCTGCTGCATCTGCGCATTCTGCTGAACGAATTCAAAGAACTGGCGTTCCTGACCCGGATACTGACGCGCCTGCGCCATGATGGCCTGGCTCATTTCAGCGTCCGTGATCTCGACCTCGGCTTTTTGGCCGATTTCGGCCAGCAAGAGGCCCAGACGCACGCGGCGCTCGGCAAGCTTGGTGTGCTCGTCATTCGGCTCGATCTCGTCGTGGTCGTGGCCTGTGTCTTCTGGATTGTCCTCGTGGTACAGCTGATGCGCGATTTGCTTTGCCTCAGCCTCGACCAGTGATGGCGGCAAATCGAAGGACACAACTGAATCCAGTTGATCAAGCAAGGCGCGTTTGACAACGGCGCGCGCTGCCTGGGCATATTCCGCTTCGAGCCGCTCGGAGATCTGGCCCTTCAATGCGGCCAGGTCTTCGGCACCGAATTTCTTGGCCAGCTCGTCATCGATCTCGGCTGCGACAGGCTCTTTGACCTCTTTGATGGTGCAATCAAAGACAGCGTCTTTGCCCTTGAGGTTTTCGGCCTGGTAATCTTCTGGGAAGGCCACGTTGACGGCTTTTTCTTCGCCCGCTTTCACACCAACCAATTGGTCTTCGAAGCCTGGGATAAAGCTGTTGGAGCCCAGGACCAAAGGGTAGTCTTCTGCGCTGCCGCCCTCAAAGGCTTCGCCATCGACCTTGCCCACAAAGTCCATGACCACCTGGTCACCGTCTTTGGCCTTAGAGCCCTTTTTGCGCGCTTTGAAATCCTGCGCTGTTTCAGCCAGGTTGCCAAGTGCCTCGTCAACCGCCGCGTCGTCGGCTTTGACGACCATCCGCTCAAGCGAAACGGTCGAGAGGTCGACCTCGGGGATTTCTGGAAGGGCTTCGTAAGACATCTCCACGTGGACGTCGTCGCCCTCTTTCCAGTCTTCATTCGTCATCTTGACGTCTGGCTGCATGGCAGGACGGTCGCCGCTGTCTTCGAAATGCTTGGACATCGCGCCATCGACGCTTTCCTGCATGGCTTCGCCCAGCAAGCGCTGGCCAAACTGCTTTTTCAGCAGCGCCATCGGCACTTTGCCTTTGCGAAAGCCCTTCATTTCGATGTCTGGCTGCGCCTCGACCAGCTTTTCGTTGACCTTGGCGTCCAGTTCGTCGGCCGTCACTGTGATGGCAT
>CAZYQC010000031.1:0-37627 GCA_964649815.1 uncultured Rhodobacterales bacterium
GTCGCCATTGCCATCCTTTTGCCCGCCACATTTTCGATGGACCCGATTGTTGGGCTGACCTTGCTTTTGGGTATCTATGGCTCATCGATGTACGGGGGCGCTATTCCGGCGATCTTGATCAACACGCCCGGCACCGCCGTGAATGCGCTGACGACCTATGATGGCTTTCCGATGACCGCACGCGGCGAAGGGCGCAGAGCGCTGTCGCTGGCCTATTCGGCAAGCTTCGTCGGCGGCGTCTTTTCCGTGATCTGCCTGATCTTTCTGTCTCCGGTTCTGGCCAAGATCGCGCCGATGTTTGGCTCACGAGAGATCTTTTTGGCGGCTTTGTTGGGTATCATTCTGGTCGTGGTGGCGCATCGCGGGCAAATGTTGATTGCCGCCGCCCTCGCCGGATTTGGCATTCTTCTGAATACTGTGGGTCTTGAGCCTGCAGCCTACACGCGGCGCTACACATTTGAACAAAGTTGGCTGGCAGGAGGTATCGACCTGATCGTCGTTGTGCTGGGCCTTTTCGCCCTTAGTCAGGCGTTCCTGCTGATGACGATGGACGACGAGAAAGTCCGTCTGCCGCGATCCCGCGGATCGCTGTTCCAAGGCTTTCGAGAACTGGCAAGACACCCCCGTGTAGCCGGTGTTGCGGCCAGTTTCGGTGTTGTGATGGGGATGATCCCGGGTGTTGGCGAGTTCACGGCCCAGTTCATGTCTTACACCTCGGCGCGCAAGCTATCTAAGTCGCCGCAAAGCTTTGGGAATGGATCATCCGAAGGGCTTATTGCCTCGGAAACTGCCAACAACGCGGTGCCAGCTGCGGCGATGATACCGTTGCTGGCCCTCGGAATTCCGGGCGAAGCGCTCACCGCGATGATGCTGTCGGTCTTTTACGTCCACAACGTTGTGCCGGGCCCTGGGCTTTTTCAAAACGATATGGACTTTGTGGTCGCCCTCTACATCGCCCTGTTGGTTTTGAACGTTCTGGTGGTTTTGTTCCTACTGGCCTCAACGAACTGGCTCGTTCATTTGACGCGCATTCCGAACCGTTTTCTTGGGATGTGCATTCTCTTGCTCAGCTTCGTTGGTGTTTATTCGATACGGAACTCAACGATCGACTGCATGATCGCGGCGGCCTTTGGGCTTTTGGGTTATGTGTTGAAACGGCTGAATATGCCGATCGTGCCGATCATTCTTGGCATGGTTCTGGGCGGTATCATGGAGGTCAAATTCCGCACGTCTTTGGCCCGAATTCGCGAGCCGATGGATTTCATCGACCGCCCGATTGCCTTCCTGCTTTTTTGTGTGATCGTCGTGATTTTGGTGTCGACGCTGTGGCGCGTTTGGCGCGATTGGCGATCACCCGACAGGCGAGCCCCCCAAAAGAAGGCGTCACAGGCCTTTTCCAAACGCATTGCCGGCCGATCCGCTCGGCATTTTGAAAAGCGGACCAAGCAACAAAGACGGAGGCGCTTTTATGACCATGTGGGTTCCTAACGACGACGGTCATGCCGATTTGGGCAGTCACGACAGCTTTGCCCAAGGCGCGCCCTACAACACCTTTGCGCGCCTGCGAAAAGAAGATCCGTGCCACTGGTCGGACTTTGACGGGGGGCAAGGCTATTGGTCGATCACGCGACACGCAGACATCGACAAGATGGTGCGCGACACCGAGACATTCTCTTCGGCCCGTGGCATCCGCATGGAGGACCAAACCTATGAGGAATACCTCGCGCGGCGCACCTTTCAGGAAGTGGACGGGACCGAGCACAGAAAGGTGCGCATGAAGGTTACGCGGGCGTTTTCGCCTCGTGTTGTCGCAGAGTTCGAAGATCAAATCCGCGATCTCTGCGCGCCGATCCTGGACCGTGCGTTAGAGATGGGGCGGTTCGACGGAACGCGGGAAATCGCCCGCGAATTGCCTATGAGGATGCTTGGCCAGATCCTTGGCCTGCCCGATGAGGACTTGCCTTGGTTGGTCGACAAAGGCGACGCGCTGATGGCGAACTCGGACCCGGATTTTACCGATCACGTGGTCGACAAGTTGGACACGGATGCCTACCGGCTTATGCCGTTCAATTCGCCTGCGGGCGCCGAGCTCTATGAATATGCGCGCGAGATGATGGACCGTAAGAACGCCACTGGCGATACGAACGGCATTCTCCACATGGTTCTACAGCCCGACGAAAACGGTGAAACAATTTCAGAGACCGAGTTTCGCAATTTCTTTTGTTTGCTTGTCGCGGCAGGAAACGACACGACGCGGTATTCTATCGCCGCCGGCATCCAGGCGCTTGCGCACCAACCTGGCCTGTTAGAGCAGCTTCAGACAGGCGAGGTTTGGGATACGGCCCCCGATGAAATCGTCCGCTGGGCATCGCCGGCGACCTATTTCCGCAGGACCGCCATGCGCGATGTCGACGTGCATGGCAAAGAGATCAAAGAAGGCGACAAAGTGCTTTATTGGTTTATCTCGGCCAATCGCGATGAAGAGATGTTTGACGATCCGTATCGTCTTGATCTCACCCGGAAACCCAACCGCCAGCTGGCGTGGGGGCAGGGCGGGCCGCATGTTTGCCTGGGCATGCATCTGGCACGGCTAGAAGTGCGGGTTCTTTTTCAGGAACTGGTGAAGCGGATCAAAACCATCGAGCCGGATGGCGAAGCCGCGTTTGTCCGATCCAATTTCGTAAACGGCATCAAGCGGATGCCTGTCCAAGTCACGTTGCAGTAGGTGCCCATGTCAGATCGTCTTCGCGCCCTTTTTGTTGATCACCTGTCGATCCCACGGGGAAAGTACCTCCCCTCTAGCAAGATCGGTGATGGGTCCAGCCGCTTTGCGCGGGCGGTTTTTGGTGTGCATTATGACAGGGATCTGCTGCTTGATGCGCCATATGCAAAGGTTCGCGACGGCGCGCCTGACATGGAATTGCGTTGGCGGGCCGATGACATCCGCCCAGGCTGGGAGCCGAACACGTCAGTCGTGATTGGCGATCTTTTTGATATCGACGGATCGCCTTTGGTTTTGTGTCCCCGTGGGGCTTTGAAACGCGCGATTGCTGATTGGCAAAAGCATGGCCTTACGCCGAAGCTGGGCATCGAACTAGAAGCTTACGCCTTGCAGGGCGGAGACGATGGGCGGCTGCGCCCTTACGATGCGCCAGGTGGCGTGGTCTATGGCACAGGGCCATTCGCCGACCCGATGCGCATCAATGATGTGATTTGGAACAAGGCGTACGAGAAAGGCTTTAAGCTTGATCTGATCACCGCCGAATATGACAGCCCACAGTTTGAATACACGCTGTCGTTTGACGACGCGCTGAAGGCCATCGATGAGGTCGCGCTCTTTCGCCAAATGGCGCGCGAAGTGGCACTTGACCACGGCGTCATTCTGACATTCCTGCCAAAGCCGCTGTCCGAAGTGGGCGGCTCGGGCATGCATATCAACTTTTCCTTTTGGGATGAGAATGGGAACAACGCGCTGGCCAGCGGCGCACAGGGTGGGCCGGATCATTTGAACGATTTGTCACGTGGCTGTCTGGCGGGG
Source organism: uncultured Rhodobacterales bacterium (assembly GCA_964649815.1). Lineage (GTDB taxonomy): Bacteria > Pseudomonadota > Alphaproteobacteria > Rhodobacterales > Rhodobacteraceae. Next base: position 3,539 of record CAZYQC010000031.1, read on the forward strand.
TTGATCCATCATCACAAAGGCCTCGCTGGCCTAATTGCGCCGACAACGGGTTCCTTTCGACGGTTACAACCGGCGTCTATGTCTGGCTATTGGCAGAATTGGGGTGGGGATCATCGCGGTGTCACAACACGTGTCTCAAGCGAAGGTGGCGCGAAAGCGCGGCTTGAACATAGGATGGCAGATGCCAGCGCGAACCCATACACAGCCGCCGCCGCTGTCTTGCAAGCAGCGCGCTTGGGCTATGAAGCGAAACGCGGCTTGCCGCCGATTGAAACGGGCGACGGGTTCGACAAAGTCGATGCCAAAACCGGCACAGCGGACAATTTGCGAAATGCGGTCAAAGATCTCGCAGCGGACACAGCACTTGCTGATGCCGTGGGGCGCGAACTTGTTGAAAATCATGTGTTTATGAAAGAGCGCGAGTTCCGCAAAACCAGAGACATGGAGCCTGACGCACTTCTCGATTTTTACGTTTGGTTCGTTTGATATGCACATCGCGCTTCTCATCACCAACACCGATTTTAGCGACTTCGCTTTTGCGAGGCCGTTGGATGACGAAAAGTTCACGCGCCTGATCCAAGAGGTACGCCCAAATTGGCAGACGACAGCCTTTTGGGTGTGCAAAGATGAATTCCCCCAAGACCCAAAGGCGTTTGACGGCTTTTTGATCACCGGGAGCCCCGCGTCCGTCACTGACCAAGCGCCTTGGATGACGCGCCTAGAGGCGTTGGTCCGAGAGATCATTGATCAAAACGTACCGCTGTTCGGCGCTTGTTTCGGTCATCAGATCATCGCCAAGGCGTTGGGCGCACCGATCATCCGCAATCCAGAAGGCTGGGTGCACGGATTGGTCGCGGTGGAGCGGATCGAAAGTGCGCCTTGGTCTGGTTCCGTTGACCGTTTTTTCCTTTACGCCTCGCATATCGAACAGGTCGGCGCCTTGCCTGATCAAGCCAAGCGCCTCTTTAAAAGTCCCGATTGTGAGATCGCCGGTTTCGCCATCGGGCAGACCGTTTTCACGGTCCAACATCACCCCGAGATGACCAGAGATTTCATCACTGACTTGATCGACGAATATGCCGATTACGTGGGCGAAGACGTAACGCGCCGGGCACGGCAATCCGTCGAACAGAGCAGGGCAACGCGCGCGGAATTCGCGCTTGAAATGGCCACATTCTTTGAACACGCGAGGGGCTAGATGGGCACGATCAGCAAAGCGCTTGACCTATTGAACCTTTTCGCGCCCGACCGCGCCGAGATTGGGCTAAGCGACTTTGTGCGTCTGTCCAAACGTGACAAGGCGACCGTCCATCGCCACCTGACGGAATTGACCGAAAACGGATTTCTTGAACAGAATATCGACACGCGCGCCTATCGTTTGGGCCCCGCAATTTTGCGCCTGTCGGCTCTGCGCGAGACGCTTTTTCCGATGCGCAAGCTGTTGCAGCCCATTGTTGTCGAACTTTCTGAAACGGTCGGCGAACTCGCGCATGCGAGTTTGTTGCAATACGAAGAAATGTCGCCGTTGGTCCACGCAGATCCGCAAAGACATGGGGTTCAGGTGCATTTCGACATCGCCGAGATGCTTCCGTTCCACGCGACGTCATCTGGCATCGCCGCACTGGCGTTTTGCTCGGAAGAGATGCGCCACAAGGTTCTGTCGACACCGTTGCCGCAGCACACAAGCCGCACAATCTCGGACCCCGCGACATTGGAACAGCTGTTTGCTGGGGTGCGCCGATACGGGCTGTGCACGTTGGACGGCGCTTTCGAAGATGGGGTCAGCTCGGTCGGGGCGCCGGTTTTTGGTCAAGGTCATCGCGTTGTCGGCGCCTTAGCTGTGGCGCTACCGACCACCCGCACCACACCCGAAACTTTGCGAAACATCGCCTCGCACCTACGCCAATACGCCAAACAGGCCTCGATTGCGTTGGGCAGCGATTTCCCGACGACCTTTAAAGATCTGCCGCCATCTTGGGGCGAAGCGGGTCTGATGTTGCAAGATTAGGATCCACGGAGCCGAAGAATGAAAGATTCAAACTTTCTAAAAGAAAACAACGGTCGCCAGTTCTGGCACCCGATGACTTCGCCGCAAGACAGTATCGACAATCCGCCCAAGATCATCACCGAAGCCGAAGGTGTCCGCCTGCGTGACATTGATGGGCACGAGGTGATCGATGCCGTCGGTGGGCTTTGGAACGTGAACCTTGGGTATTCCTGTCAGCCGGTCAAAGACGCGATCGCCGGTCAGTTGAACCGGCTTCCGTATTACTCGACCTTTCGGGGCTCATCCAACGATGCAGCCATCGAACTGGCCTATGAGCTGAATGCGTTCTTTGCGCCAGACGGCATGACACGCGCGTTCTTTACCTCTGGCGGGTCAGACTCGGTCGAGACCGCACTGCGTCTTGCGCGTCAATACCACAAGCTGCGGGGCGAGCCTGGCCGCACCAAGTTCCTGAGTTTGAAAAAGGGCTATCACGGGACGCATTTCGGCGGCGCAAGTGTGAATGGCAATGCAAACTTTCGCACGGCGTATGAGCCCTTGATGCCTGGGTGTTTTCACGTCCCGGCACCTTACACCTATCGCAACCCCTTCGACGAAACGGACCCTGTACGCCTGGCACAGCTATGTGCTGCGGCACTTGAAGATGAGATTGCGTTTCAAGGGGCGAACACGATTGCTGCCATGATCATGGAGCCGATCCTTGGAGCGGGTGGCGTCATCCCGCCGCACGAAAGCTTCGCGCCAATGGTGCGTGAAATCTGCGCGCGGCACGGCATCCTGTTGATCACCGATGAGGTGATCACCGCATACGGGCGCACTGGCGCTTGGTCAGGGGCGCGGCTTTGGGGCATCCAGCCGGACATGATGGCGACGGCAAAAGCCATCACAAATGGGTATTTCCCCTTTGGCGCGGTGATGATTGGCGGGGCGGTTCAAGAGGTTTTTGAGAACAACCCATCGGCCAAAATTGGTCACGGATATACCTATTCGGGCCATCCCGTTGGCGCAGCGGCAGCGCTTGTCTGTCTGGCCGAAACGCAAAGATTGAACGTGATCGAAAACGCGGCGGCGCGCGGCACGCAATTGTATCAAGGCTGCCTCGCTTTGAAAGAAAAACACAGCATTATTGGTGACGTGCGCGGCGGGCATGGTTTGATGACAGCCATCGAAATGGTCAGCGATCGTGCCTCAAAAACCCCTGCTGGTGCGGACATAGGGCAGATGGTGCAAGAGGTTGCATATCAGCACGGCACGATGATCCGTGTGTCAGGCCCTAACATCATTCTGTCGCCACCGCTTGTTCTGTCAGAGGTGGACGCGAGTGGGATTTTGAGCGCGCTTGACGCCGGTTTCGCGGCTGTTTGAGGCTTCTGCATTGCATGCTTGAGGCGGCGCGCGCACCAATCGCGCTCAATCGGTTGTCGGGGGCTCAGACGAGCCAAAACGTTTCAGGACGTTTTCGAGCATCCGAGACACGCCATTCTCGCAATTGTTGCTTAGCAAACTGCCACAGAACGTAATCGATCCAACCGAGAACAGCGCACCGCCGCCGGGAACTTGCGCAAAAATAATCTCGGCCCGGATCAGTTCGGCCGGATCTTCGCCGGTCACTGTGTGCAAATGGCTCAAAAGCTCTTCTGGAACGGTAACAAAGCTGTCGCCGTGTCCTTCGCTGACCGCGAGGATCGCGGCGTTTGTCAGCGTGCCAAGCGTCGTGTCTGAGCGATCAAGCTCAAACCCTGCGGCTCCGCCGCCTGAAAACCCGTAATCGCCCAAACGCTCTTCGCTAACGCCTTCGAAAATCCAATTGTGCTGTTCTGAAAAAGAGGCCGGCGTGCGTCTGTAGTAGCTGCCGTCAAAGACGCCTTGGGCAGAAAAGCCCAAACCAACCAGGGCCTGAGGCGGGCGGCCGTTTCTGCGCCAAAGACCGCCATAGCCTCCGTCAAGTTGATGATACGCTTCACCCGCATCAGCGGACCACGCTCGAATGCCACCCTCGGCGCGACGTATCTCTAGGACGCTTGGCTGTTCGGGGCGGCGGGCGATCCGCCAATAAAAACCGTTGCCGCCCAAATAGACCAACCTACCGCCGGTATCGCGGTAGGTTTGCAACGCGTCCAGCATGCGGGGCGTGTGATATTCAGGATGCGATCCCGTCACGACAGTCTGATATCCCTCAAGGATCTCATATCCGTGGTCGTCCAGGTCTTCGTCTGTGATGACGTCGAACTCAAATCCCTTTTGTTCCAGCCAATAAGACAAATGCGTGTCCGCCGGGAAATGCCGAAGACCCGAGCCACGCGGATCGTCAAACGTCAAATAGCCTGGGCGCATCGTCAGCATCGGTCGCAGGCGAGACGACAGGCAGATCCCGCTGCCATCTGGGTGGTTGTTGTACGTGGATCGCCCATAAATCGGGTAATCATCCGCGTTTGGCGCAGCACCCCATGTTGCCATACGCGATCTAAAGGCCGCATCCGTGTTGCCACGTGCATGATTTGCGTAAGCCACGAAGGTCAGCGTTGAGGCGAGAACACAGATCGCCGCTTTGGGTTTTGCGGCAGAGGGCAACACATAGAACGGTAAGACATCCGTTGCGCCGTCTTGGGAAAGGCGAATTCCGTAAACACCGCTGGGCGTATTTTCCGGGATAGACAGTCTAAAGTCGGTTTCCCATCGGCAATCAGATAGATCGTCTTCGTGAAAATGGATCGCCGCGTAGTGGTGCGGGGCCATGTTCCAATCCATAGCCGAGCCATCCCAAGCAGAGCTTCGGACCGCTCGGGTTGGCAAGTTGATCAACCGTCCCGCCAACCCATAGGGGCCACAATCCACAAGTGTCGACGTCTCTATGGCCTGGGAAAAGTCCCACCGTGCGATCAGGTGATCTTGGCCGGTCGACGTTTGTGAATCAGGCCGTGTTGCGTGCAAGCTTGGGTTTTCAAGCCTGCCGTTAAAGTGAGCGTGCGAAATCTGGTTCTTGGCCACTGCGGCCAGGGTCAGCGTTAAAGGCGCGGCAAACGGATCAAGCGAACCTTGCCATTTGGCGGATTGCGCGGGAGCATCGGTCAATGGCGCAACGCCGATCTCTAACATCCCGTGCACGCGATCATATCCGGCCCACACACGCTGCCAGGTTTTCAACGGCCAAGCATGCGCGAGTTCGACAGCTTGGTCTGAGCCTGGCCGCGCCATATGACGAAACCGCAGGGTGGTTGACGATACCTCAAGACACCAGCCGGTGCCGTCCTCGGCTGTCGCCGCAACGATGGTTGCCGGTTCGTCCCGCAAAAGCCACGGTTGGACCAGCGCGGATACAAAAAGCGTGTCACCCGCCAAAGCAGGATGGGGGGCGACAACCGCGTATGATCCGCGGTCGATCGGTTGGGAGCGTGCCTTGTAAGTGCCAGAGCCAAAGTCGTGGGGTTCAAGGATTAGGCCGGGGCCAGCCGGGTTGGGATCGCCACAGACAATGCGAACCACGTCTGCTTGATACTCTCCTTGCCCTTGCGCGCTGACTTTGACGTCAATGGACCCGCCCGGTCTGGCGGAAAAACGATCAAGGTATCCGGTAATCGGCAGAACGCGCGCCAAGTCTTCTGGGGTGACGACCTCTGGTTCATTCGGCGACCGCATCAGCCGCGCCCGATCTGGTGTTCAAACGCGCGCAAAGTGGCCGCCAAACCGTCCACGATTTCTGTCACCTGTTCACGCGTGACAATCAGCGGGGGCGTAATCATCAACCAATCTCCGTAATCACCATAGCTTGTCCGCCGGCAGTAAACCGCAAGACCGTGATCACGGGCAATCTTTTGAAAAAGGGCAGGGGCGTTGAGTTCGAGCGGCAAACGCTCTTTGGTTTCTTGATCCGCAACAAGTTCTATCGCCAAAAGCAGGCCCTTGCCACGCACATCACCGACGATGGGCGATACCGCTTTCAGCGCCGACAAAGCGGCAAACAGCTCCTCGCCCCGCTCGGCGGCATTGGTTATCAGATCGCGTTCGACCATCTCGGTCAGCACCGCATGACCGATGGCGCATGACAACGGATTAGAGAAATACGTAAAGCCGTTCATAAAGCCGCCACTGTCAGCAACTGCAGAAACGATTTTGTTCGGAGCAAGGATGGCACCCATTGGGGTGTACCCAGCCGCAATCCCCTTGGCGAGAACGACAATGTCAGGGCGCGATCCGGGCCAATGCTCGCTGGCCAAAAACATGCCCGTTCGGCCTGCGCCGCTCATCACTTCGTCATGGATAAGCAAAACACCATAGGCGTCACAGATGCGGCGCACTTCGGTAAGGTAGATCGCCTCGGGAACCAGCGCACCGGTTGCCAAGCCGCCGATCGGCTCCATGATGAAGGCCAGCACGCTTTCGGGGCCTTCTGCTTTGATCTGCTCTTCCAAAGCCGCCGCGCAATGGCGTGCATAGCTCTCGGCAATGTGATCATCAGGAAGCCGATATGTCAGCGGTGCAGGCACTTTGGGCATGTCGCGCAAAAGTGGGCCAAAGACGTCATGCATATGGCGATCCGCTGTCAACGTGAGCGCGCCCATCGTTCCACCGTGATAGCCAGGCGAGCGCGAGATGACCTTCCACCGTTCGGACTGACCATTCGCAATGGCGTATTGCCGCGCGAGCTTTACCGCTGACTCCACCGCTTCGCTGCCGCCAGAAACAAAGAAAGCGCGGTCAAGACCGGGTCCTGCAAGGCTGGTCAACAGATCGGCGAGTTTCTCGTTGGCTTCGCTTTCAAATTGGCCGGGAAAGGCAAAGGCCGCGCGTTCCGCCTGCTTGCGCATAGCGTCCAATACGCGGGCATTGCCGGATCCTAAATTGTTGGCAACCGGGCCGGAAGAGACATCAATATAGCGGTTCCCGTCCGTGTCCCAAAAGTAAATCCCCTCACCACGATCAACGCGGGGAAGGCGGGGCGTGCCTTGCGGTGCAAGAAAGACCTGCACCGGTTCGCCATGCGCTTTGGTGCCAAGGTGCGGGCGTTCAGAAAGGTATGAGGGGGTGTCATCCACAAGCGCGTTCCTTTGCCTAGTTCGCCTCATACTAGGCAATCCTGAGCAATAGGATAGCCCCAGCCCGGTCGGGACAAAAAGCTTAGCGCGCCCTTAAATCTTCAAATCCAGCCGAGGTTTCCAGAACGGTCGAAAGAGCTCGATCTTGGGGCAGCGGTTCATGACAACTTGCAAGCCCGCGTCTTCGGCAAGTTTGGCCGCTTTATCGTCATAGACGCCGATTTGCCCCCACAGGACTTTGGCCCCGATTGCGATGGCCTTCTCGGCAAATCCATAAAGTTCTTCCTTGGGGCGAAAAACGTCGACCATATCGACCGGTTTGTCGATCTCTTCCAGCGCATTGTAAACTTTGAGCCCGCGGATTTCAGAGACGTTCGGGTTGGGGTTCACCGGTAGGATGTCGTAGCCAATTTCGCTTAGCTGGCGCAGAACACCGTAGCTGAATTTGGTCTTGTCCGCACTGGCTCCGACCATCGCAATCGTTTTGACGGATTTCAGGATGTCGGCAAGGTATTTGGGATCGTAATCGTAGATGCGATCGATGTCGGCTTCGGGCATTGTCTAACCTTCCTTCGGTGTCGCAATGTCTGGTTTAAGTTCGTGGGGCTTGAGCGGGTCCAGAAACGGGTTCCTGTAAAGCGTGGTATGGCTTTCCACACCAACGTCTAACGTGATGTCAGACGTCGCGCGCGCAACGCACAGGATCACGTAGCCATCGTTGATCTGACGGTTGTTCAGCGCGACCTGGCGGCGTTGATCGACGGTTCCAGCTTTCAGCTTTGCCGCACAGGTAATACAGCCGCCATATTTGCAGCCATAGGGCAGGTCGACACCCTGTTCGCGCAGCGCATCCAGCAAAGGGCGTTTGGCGTCGACCTCGAACGTCGCCCCGCCTTGATTGGCGATGGTTACAACGTGGGTTGTCATAGCCAAATGTCGCTGGTGCAATCGCCGCCTGGGTATCGGCTTTCATGGCAGCGGGACGGCCCGTTTGGCTCTTGTCCAAAGTCGACAATAAAGTCTTTGTTGATCTTCATGCCGCCGTTTTCCGGGTCGCAATCGATCATCACCATCACGCCGCCTTTTTCGCGGATTTCTGGGTAGAACTGGTTGTCCCACGTCGAAAAGAGAGAGGTCGTCACATACAGCCGCCGTCCATCCAGCGACAGCTGGAACATCTGTGGGCCGCCTGCAACCTCTACCCCGTTGACCACCGGCGCTTTGCCCAACAGCCCACCCAAAAAGACCTGGCCAGTCAGTTTAGGATTGTGCGGGTCCGAAATGTCATACTGGCGCATGTCGCCGTGCAGCCAGTTGTTTAGGTACAGGTACTTATCGTCCATCGAGATCAAGATCGCCGACATCACGCCCGGCAATGGGATCGGCCAGTCAGGATGCATCTCGTTTTCGACATCGATGATCTTTTCCCAAACCCATGTGTCGTCGTCGGTCTTCCACCAATGGATCACATTGGTCGAGAGCGCGGCGCCGCAAAAGCCGTGGGTGCTGTCCGGGTTATGATGGAACTTGACCTCAAGCGGGAGCAAACCGTCCTCGCCAAGATAAAAACTCTCGACTGGTTCGCGCTTTTCGAAGTCCCAAAAGTGAAGCTCGCGACCGTATTTCAGGTGCCCGACTTCTTCCAAGTCGAAACCAGGCATGAAGGTGTTTGGCGCGGCCCATTCCGAACTGACCATCACGTTGTGTCTGGGTTGGTACCAAAAATCGTAGCCAAACTTGATGTCGCCCATCGAGTTTTCCCAACGGCCAACGATATTGAAGTCTTTATCGAGATGCAGATAGCCACCGGGTGCTTCGCCCTTTGCGTCGCCCAAGAAGGAAATGATGATCTCTGATCCCAGGCAATGCACCGTGTGCGGACCCGACAGGTCAGCTTTGGCTTTGATCTCGGCGCCATCGATGACCTTGTGCAACCTTGGTGCGCGGGGGTCCGTGGCCGTGTCGACAATATGCAGCTTGTTAGAGCGTACGCCGGGCAGGATCAGGTATTTACGCGACATCGAGGCGTCGTCGTGACAAGAGGAACAGGCGTTCCAGCCCATATGATGCAACTCGTCCCCGATCCCGGGCATCTCTAGCCGGTGGATCACTTGGGAATAGGTTGGGCTGTCAGGGTCAACATCGACGGTGGCAAGGTAGTCCGGCTTTTGGATGCCGGTCCCTGTGTAGATGGCAATCGTGTACAACAGCTTTTCGCGCGGGGCTTGGATAGCCTCCTGCGGGCTCGCATAGCCTGGTCCACAGCACGATCCATCCATTGCATTTGCCCTCCCTTGATTCCGATCAAGTTATCATATATCGAAAAAACGATTATCGTATAGTGAGAAAAATGCATCTTGAACGTCTAGCGCTGATTTTAGAGGTCGTCGGGCAAAAAGGGCGCGCGTCGGTTGCGGATATCTGTGCGCATTCAGACTTGCCCAAGCCAACGGCCTATCGGTTGGTGCAAGACTTGGTCGCGTCGGGATTTCTTGAAACGCCGGTGCGGGGTGAATTCTCTTTGGGCGCAAGGTTGAAGCGGATCACGCGAACCGATCATTCGGACACCGCTCTGTTAGAGGTGGTCGCGCCGGTTTTGGCGGCAGCCGCCGCAGATCACGGGGCCGCCTTTTTCTTTTCCCGCCTGCGGGGTCATTGGGTCGAAATCATTCACGTTGCGACGCCACAAACGGGCGTGTCTTATTTGCATCCTGGTGTTGGACGGCGGCCTTTGCACGCCTGTTCTTGCGCCAAGGCCATTTTGGCGGTCTCTCCTGCGTTGCGTGCCGACGAGGCGCTGGGCGGGCAATTGCGTCGCTACACCGAAAGTACAATTACAGATCACGCGGATTTGGCTCAAGAGCTCGAAAGCATACGCGTGAAAGGCTATGCCGAATGCGTCGAAGAGTTGGAGCGTGGCATCTGCTCGGTCGCGACGACCTTGTCGAAATCTGGAATGGGCGCGACGCTTTCAATCGGGGCAACCGCCTCTTTGCGTGTGCTGCCGGCTGAAAAGCGCCGGCAGCTTGGCGTCGCGTTGTTGGACATGGCGGCGCAGTTGTCACAGGCATTGCTGTTGGAACCAGGTCGCCAAGAGGCGTCATAACCTTGGTTCGGCCTGGGTGTTGCGGGCAAGAATCCCAGCGCCGCGCCGGTTCAACAGATGACAGGTCTTTTGAGCAAAGCGCGTTATTCGTATCGAAGTTCGGTCGCTTTCCCACGGAAGATAAAATAGGCGAGGATTGTGTACCCGATGATGACCGGCACAACGAAACATGCTCCGACCAAGATGATAAAGAGGCTTTCAGGCGCGGCAGCCGCTTCGTAAATGGTCAGTTGTTCAGGCACGACATAGGGATAAAAGCTGTAGGCCATGCCCAGATAGGCCAGCGCAAAGAGCCCCGTAGAAACCGCAAAAGGCAGCCAATTCAGCCGATCACCGGCAAAGGGCATTTTTCTGAGCATCACAAAAAGCCAGAAGATTAGGACGGCCGAGATGATCGGAAGCGGCGACAGATACAGAACTTCGGGAAAGCTGAACCATTTCTCGAAGATCCGAGGCGATACAAAAGGTGTCGCGAGAGAGACAGCACCCACGCCCAGGATCACCCCCCACAGACCGCCTTTGGCCCATTCAATTGCCTTGATCTGCAGCCTGTCTTCGCTTTTGTGGACAAGCCAAACCGCTCCGATAAAGCTGTAGCCAACCGCCAGAAAGATGGCCGTCAAGGTCGCGAATGCATAGGTGGCGGTGGTCTGTTCGAGACCCATAATGTAAAGGCCCAGCATAAAGCCTTGGGCAAGCGCGGTCATCATTGATCCCGCAAAGAACGCGCCATTCCAAAGATTGCGGTACTGATCGCGGGCCTTTGCACGAAATTCAAACGCCACCCCACGCAAAATCAGGCCCACAAGCATCACAAAAACCGGCAAGTAGAGGGACGACAAGATCACCCCATGCGCTGTCGGAAAGGCGACCAACAGCAGACCCACAGCCAGAACAAGCCATGTTTCATTCGCGTCCCAAAACGGACCGATGGAGCCAATCATTCTTTCCTTTTCGGCGTCTGAGGCGAGCGGAAACAAAATGCCGACGCCCAGGTCAAATCCATCCAGAACCACGTAGATCAGAATGGACAAACCCATGAGCGAGGCAAACGCCCAAGGAAGCCAATCGGCTGGGTTAGAGAAATCAGGCATCTGACGTGTTACTCCGCCGGTGTTGCGATGGCTTGAGGGGCGCGGGCGGGGGTGCTGCCTCCGCCGCGTGCCGCCTTGCTGGAGAGGTAGACGATGACACCGACGTAGGCGACCAGCAGACCCGCGTAGATCGCGAGATACGTAATCAGCGTCCCCAGAACCATCGGCGCAGGAACGTCAGCGACGGCCATCTCGGTTGTCATAACGCCTTGGACGAGCCAGGGCTGGCGACCAATCTCTGTCGTATACCAGCCCGCCAATGTGGCGACCCAACCCGAAAAGGCCATCGGCACCAAGGCCCAAAGCACCACTTTGGGCAGGCCCTCAACCGCCAGTTTGTGACCAGCGACGCGGCCCTGGTGCAGATCGCGTCTGCGGAACATGAGCCAAAGCGACACCCAGCTTAGCACCAGCATTGCCACGCCCGTGCCAACCATAACGCGGAACGACCAAAAGACTGGTGCGACGGGTGGATGCAGGACGGTTCCGTCCTCGGCGACAAAGTCATTCAAGCCCTTTAGCTCTCCGTCCCATTCGTGGGTCAAAATAAAGGATGCGAGGCCCGGGATCTCGATGGCGGCGTGGTTTGTCCGGGCTTCTTCGTCGGGAATGCCAAAGAGGACGAGCGGCGCGCCTTTTTGCGTCTCCCACAAACCTTCCATCGCTGCGACTTTGGCGGGTTGATATTCTTTTGTGTTGAGGCCGTGCAGGTCTCCCATGAAGATCTGCACCGGAATGAGAAAGGCGCCCATAACCACACCGGTTTTCAACATCGTGCGCACGCCGCGCGAACGATCGCCAATCAACCAGCGGAACGCAGAGACGCCAGCAAGCAGGAATGCAACTGTCAGAAAGCTCGCCAACATCATGTGGGCAAATCGGTAGGGCATCGAAGGATTAAAAATAATCTCCCACCAATCCGTCGCAAAAGCCACCCCGTCGCGCATCTCGAACCCTTGGGGCGTATGCATCCAACTGTTCAACACTATGATCCAGAACGCCGACATCGTTGTGCCAAAAGCAACCAACCCGGTCGCCAGCATGTGCAGCCAGCCGGGCACACGCGAAAAGCCAAAGAGCATAATACCGATGAAAACTGCTTCGAGGAAAAAGGCCGTCAGCACTTCGTAGGCCAAAAGCGGTCCTGCAATATTGCCGACGATTTCCATAAAGCCAGGCCAGTTCGTGCCAAATTGGAAGGACATGGTAATGCCCGAGACGACGCCCATCGCAAAGCTAAGGGCGAAGATCTTTACCCAAAATCGATAGGCTTCCATCCATTTTTCGTCACCGGTTTGGGTGAAGCGAACCCGGAAAAAGAAGAGAACCCAGCCCAACGCGATGGTGATGGTTGGGAACAGGATGTGAAACGAGATATTGGCCGCAAATTGGATGCGGCTGAGGATCAGTGTATCAAGTGCTTCCATGTCAGTTGCCCTGTTGGGGTTTCTTGGTAAGTGACGGGAACGCGGCGCCTGCTTTGTCGATGAGGCCCGCGATCTTGCCGCCGAAGGTCATCAGTTTGACCAGACGTTCCGTTTCGAGTTTTTCCATCTCGTCGTAAAAACCGGTCATCATCTCGATCAGCTCGCGCAATTCCGAGATCCGCGCCTCGGCATAGTCTTCTCCCGCCGGACCTTGCATTTCGAGCTGCCGCAGTTTGGTCAGCGTCGGGTCGATCTCGCGTTTCTTTCGTTCTTCGACCAGCGTGCGCACAATCTCCCAAAGGTCGTCTGGCGTGGTGAAATAATCGCGGCGGTCACCGGCGATATGGCGAAGACGCACCAGGTTCCAAGATTGCAGTTCCTTGAGGCCCATCGAAGTGTTCGAACGCGAGATGCCCAAGGCTTCGGTAATCGTCTCGGCGTTCAATGGCTGAGGCGACAGGAACAAAAGCGCATAGATTTGCCCAACGGTGCGGTTGATGCCCCACCTGCTGCCCATTTCTCCGAAATGCAGGACGAACTCCTGCTGAAGGGGGGTCAATGCCATTGCAAAACCTGTCGCCTCAGAAGTTTCAGTAATTTCTGAAATGCATGTAGGTCGGTGGCCGCATGCGGGAAAGCGGGTGCGTCAATTTGGGCGGTGCCTGATGCCGGGGGCGGCGCGCCACACGCATCCAAAGGGCCTTTTGGCGGATCGCCTCAGCCAAACCGCCGCCCAAACGATAGGAGCAATCGCATCGACTGTAGGCATTGCGAGAGTGATTTGGGATCAAAGAATTGACTGTTGTTCTGGCGACGGGCGCACGCGCTATCGCTGACGATGCCCAAAGTCGCGCGCACCTGACGAGGGTCTTTGTTAGATCGGAAAGGCGTTCCACGCGATTGCATATGGCCAATGAAACCAACAAAGGTATCGGAGCGGCCTTTAACACTGCCTCATGGTCAAGCCAGATCAATGCTATGTCATTCGGCGCCGTCGATATTGTCGCTGAATTGAGACGCCGGAACACCCTTTGTTCATTGATCTAAGCCCCATCTCGCATCGTGTATGCTGCTTTTCTGATCGACATCGACGTTCAGCTCATCGAAAAACAGGTTCTGCGAGACGCGCGCCGCGTCGTCGCCCTAGAAGACTGCATGACACTGTAGCGCCACGCCAAGTTTGCCAGGTTCAGCTATGAGACTGACACGCAAACACTGCGCAAAACCATTGCCAGTTCGGCCATATAGTCGTCGTCATATCCGGCGTCGTTTTCCAACACGCTGAGAAAGGCGCAGCTGGTGCCGGTCATTGTGTCGACCATTAAAAACTGTCCACCGTAACCCGCATGCCCGATGACGCGACCGTCCGTCATGACGTGGTTCGAATACCGCAGCCAGCCCTTTGGGGGCTTCAAGGCTGGCGCACTTTGCGTTCTTGCCTCTTGCAAGAACCGCGCGTTGCCGACCGCTACGCCGCTTGGATCGCGGCCCTCGCGCGCCAAGAGCAACCCAAACCGCGCCAGGTCGCGTGCACTTAGGCAACCGCCCCCGGAAAAGGCCGGGTGGCCATCTTTGCTAAGGCTGATGTGAAAGGCCCCTTCATAGCCTGCGGCGTCGGCGATTTTTTCGATCAACTCTGCCAGAGGTATTGGGGAAACGCTGGCGGCGATAAGCGTCAAAACATCGGTGTTGGCAGATTTGTACTCGGCCGTTTGAAGGCCTGCGTTCGCCACAAGTCCGGTTATCGATGCGGTGAATTCGGCCAAAGACAGGTCGGTTTGGCCTTTTGCAGGCAGGCGCCATCCCAGCGCAATCTCTTCGGCGTAGCAATCAGAGTTTGGGTCTTGGTAGTCTTCGGTAAAGTCGTTTTGCACGCTCATATTCAAGAGCGATTGAACCGTGGCGTCTGCATAGCCGCTGCCAATGTCCGGCAGGTATTCAGAGACGCATGCGTCCAGCCGCAATGCCTCGCGCTGCAAAAGCCAGCCGATGATCAGGTGGATGTGCAATTTGCTGATCGATTGGATGGAATGCGGCGCGGTGGTGGAAAAGTCTTGTGCCGCGCGTTCCATGATGATCCGGTCTGTTTGCAGACAACAAAACGCGGAAAACGCCGGGTGCGACAGCAGATCAGCGAGGCCCGGCACGCGCGCGCACAGGTCTTGGTCAGCGGGGGTGAGCAACAGCACCTCTTTCGACCGGACCATCAGGCTCCGGCGAAAAATGCTGTGGGCGTTGTGAAATCCGTGGCGTCGGAACGCGGGTTGGTTCCAGCGTTGCTTGTTGTCCGCGCCGACGGCGAGGTCTGGGTTCAGTGTTGTCTTTAGCCCCGTCAAGGGTCAGCCACCTGGATCAGCGCGTCAACGGCGAGAATATGGTCAGGGTAGACAAACATCGGATTGATCTCAATTTCGCCCACATGCGCGCGTGCATCAAGAAAGGCCTCGCACAGTCTTTGCAGCGCGGCACAGATCTGATCCGTGCAGGCCACAGGTCGCCCTCTGAACCCCTGCAAGAGGCGCGCGGCGCGCAAGGATAACAAGGCGCGCTGAATGTCCTCTGTCGACGCGGGCAACAGTAATGTTGTAGCGTCGCCCACCAACTCGGTCAGAACGCCACCGCTGCCCAGGACAAGGCTTGGGCCGAACTGTGGATCAGAGCGCAGCGTGACAATCAACTCGGCCAGCGGCGGAGGTGACATGGCCTCGACCAGGAAAAGATCGGTGACGGCCTGTGGTTTGTACTGCGTCACAGAGGCTGTCATTGCAGCAGCCGCAGCCGTTAGCCCATCCGCGTCCTTGATCCCCAACGCCACCGCGCCCGCCTCTGTCTTGTGCGGTAATTGACTGGACATCATCTTGAGCGCGACGGGATATCCGATTTGCGCCGCGGCCTTTGGCGCCTCGGACGCCGAGGTCGTGCGGCCATCGGGAACCGCGATGCCTCTTTCAGACAGCCAAAGCTTGCCCGCGTCCTCAGTCAGGATGTGCGTGCTAAAAGCGTCTCCGGTCGGGGTCAACGGAGCGGGTGGTTCTGACAGTATGCGCTGGCGGGTTTTGGACCACCAAATCGCATCCCGCATCGCATTAAGCGTTTCGTGGATGCCTTGCATCGGCGCGATGCCCGACGCGATAAGGTGTTGGCGCGTCGCTTCGTCCATGTTTTCGGGCAGGGTGGCACAGACTGCCCCGGTGACATTTTGCTCGAGCACCGCTTTTGTGAAGGCCGATGCATCGTTCAGATAATAGCCTTTCGAGGCATCCAGCCCCGGCGCCGGATAGTCCTGCACCAAAACGGCCAAGTCGGCCTGGCTTGTTGCGATCGTCTGGGCGAAAACTGGATAGGTTTTGTCGCCCTGGCCCCAGATGGGGGTTGTGTAATCAAGTGGGTTAGACACGGTCGCGATGTCTGGCAACAGATCTGCCAGCACCTTTTGCCCGTTATCGTC
Organism: uncultured Rhodobacterales bacterium; assembly: GCA_964649815.1. Taxonomy (GTDB): domain Bacteria; phylum Pseudomonadota; class Alphaproteobacteria; order Rhodobacterales; family Rhodobacteraceae. The sequence continues at coordinate 19,655 of CAZYQC010000031.1, forward strand.
AATCTCGGGAAAGGTGAGCCCGATCTTTTCGGCATGATCAGCCAACATCGTCGCGCCGCCGCCCGAACAGGTGAAACCAGCAACCCGCTCACCCTTTGGCGCACCGGCGACGCACAGGTATTTCAACGTCTCCAAAAACTGAGCGGGGCTTGTCACGCTGATTACGCCTGTACGCTCAAAAAGCGCCTCATAAAGCTCGTTAGAGCCGGAAAGAGACCCGGTGTGACTGATCGTCAAGGTCGCGCCGATTAAAGAGCTGCCGGTTTTCAAAGCGACAACGGGCACGCCTTTGTCCAAAGCTTTCAGAGCTGCGCGTTCGAAACTGGCCACGTCGCGCAAGCCCTCGATATGCAGACCAATGGCGCGCACCGATTGGTCTTGGGCGAACGTATCCAGGAACTCTTCGATGCCCAGCACCGCCTGGTTTCCAGCAGAGACCATGTAGGCCATCGGCAGCGATCGCGCGCTCATGGTGATATCGGACGAAAACATGCCGGATTGCGTGACAATCGCCGCGCCATAGCCGGGCGACCATCCGCCGTGTTCAAACGACCAAAGCGCAGCCTTGTCGATGTAGTTGATCAGGCCATAGCAATTTGGGCCGATCAAGGCCATCTCGCCTGCGGCTTTGATCAAGTCGCGCTCGGCCTGAGCGTCGCCCGTTTCCTTGAAACCGGCGGAGAAACAGACCACGCCACCGGCGCCCATTTGCCTCAGCTCTTCCAGGGCGGCTGTGACACCTCCGGCAGGAATGGCCAGGTAAACGGCGTCTGGTGCCTCGGGCAGGTCTGAGATGCGCTGCACACAAGGAACGCCGTCCAGATCGTCGCGTTTGGGGTTCACGGCCCACATCTGACCGTCAAAGCCGCGCCTGCGGGCTTCGCGCACAGCGATTGTGGCATCGCGCCCACCGATGAACGCGATGTGCTTCGGCTTTAACAGTCGATCAAGATTTGCGCGGAGCGCCGGTGTCATGCGCCAAGCGGTCTGAGGATCGAACGCGTGATGATATGGCGTTGAATCTCGCTCGTGCCGTCCCAGATCCGCTCAAGCCGACTATCGCGCCAAAACCGTTGAATTGGCATTTCTTCCATAAGGCCCATGCCGCCAAAAATCTGCACAGCATCGTCGGCGATTTTGTTCAACATCTCGGAGCAATAGACCTTAACCATCGCCGCATCAGCATCACTCATGACGCCTTTCTCTGCGCGTTTCACGGCATCCTGCACCATCAGATCGGCCGCGCGCAAGGACATCGCGCCATCGGCCAACCGAAAGCCCGTCGCCTGAAACGTTCCGATGGGTTTGCCGAATTGCTTGCGCGTGGCGGCCCAATCCGTCGCCAGATCGAGGATACGCTCGGCCTTGCCGCAACAGGTCGCGCCGACCCAGATGCGCCCCATCCCGAGCCATTTGCCAGAGAGCTCTAACCCGCGCCCCTCTTCCCCAAGGATCTGGTCTGGGCCCAAGCGGACATTGTCAAAGCTAAGCTCGAAGGTCTTGTAACCGCGGTAGCTGACGCAATGGGTGCCTTCACGACACTCAAAACCAGGCAGGCCGACGTCGACCAGAAAGGCCGTTACCCGTTTGCGCGGCCCACGCGGCGTTTCGTCTTCGCCGGTTGCCGCAAAGACGATGGCGAAGTCAGGCATGCAGGGTCCCGAGATAAAGTGTTTAGAACCGTTGAGGATCCAATCATCGCCGTCTCGCCGCGCGTTCGTTTTCATGCCCATGACGTCAGACCCTGCGTCTGGCTCGGTCAGTGCGAACAGCTCTCTTTTTTCGCCGCGGACCGCGGGCAGCAAATACCGGTCCCGTTGGTCGCCTTCGCACGCCATCAAAAGCTCGGTCGGGCGAGCGGCCCAGCTTTGCAACGCATGACTTGTCCGACCATATTCCCGCTCGATCAGCGACATTGGGCCATAGCCAAGCCCGCCGCCGCCAACCTCTTCGGGCAGGTTGCAGGCAAAGAGGCCAAGCTCATGAGATTTCGCTTCGATTTGGCGCCCGATTTCTTCTGGAACATAGCCAAGACGGTCTACCTCATCCTCGTGCGGGTACATCTCTGTTTCGACAAATCGGCGAACCGTACTGACAAGCAGTTCGGTTTCGTGACTGGTTTCCATATTCATAGCAGCCTCATTCATTCTGCCTGCGCCTTAGCGTTCCGCCGCGACATGATAGCCGAGACGGCAAAGGCGATTAGGGTAATGGCAATCAGGACCACAGCAGCCGCCGCCACTGTCGGGTCCGTGTTTTCGCGAATGCCGTTCCACATGCGGCGCGGCAAAGTATAGACGGAGTATTTCGAGATAAACAACGTCACGACAATTTCGTCCCAGCTGAGGATGAACGCGAACAGCGCGCCAGCAAAAACGCCGGGTTTGATCGAGGGCAGGATCACCCGGCGCATCGTGGTCCAATTGGATGCCCCGAGGTTCTTGGAGGCTTGTTCCAGCTTTGGATCGAACGTCGCGAGGGAGGCGCTGACCGTGATCAAAACCATAGGGGCCGCCAGGATGGTATGTGCCAGGATCAAACCTGCATAGCTGTCCAAGAGGCCCAAGGGGATCCAAAGACGATAAAACGCCATCGCCGAGATGATCTGCGGAATAATGAGTGGCAAGAGAAGGAAGGCGCGGACCAATTCGCTGAATCTGGAAGACACACGCCAAAGCCCGATGGCGCACAATGTGCCCAGACTTGTGGCCAAGATCGCGCAAGACAGAGCGATAACGCCGCTCTGGAAGAAACTGGACATCCATTCTTCGCTGGTGAACAGCTTTTCGAAATGCCGCAGTGAATATTCACCATTCGGCATCGACAAAAAGCGTTTGGGCGTCAGCGAAACGGGAATGGCAATAAGGGCAGGGGTGACGAGAAACAACAGCAACACCCACGCGCCGATCCGGTTAAAGAGAGAGAAAAAGCCCGACTTCATCGTGCCGCCCCTCCGAACACGGTGCTAAGCTTCATAAAGCGCGACATGATCCAAAGCATTGCCAGCACACCAAAGAGCATGATCGCAGCCAACATCGCAGCGGTGCCCCATTTCAGTGTGACAAGCAGTTGGACAGAGATGTATTCGGCGACCATCAGAACTTTGCCACCGCCCAGCACGGCCGGGGTCACATAGAACCCAAGGCTCAGGATAAAGACCAGGAGGGTCGAGGCCACAATACCGGGCCGCGTCAAAGGCAAATACACGCGCCAGAACGTCTGGCTGCCGCTGGCACCCAGGTTGCGCGAAGCATCCATAACGCGTTGGTCAATCGATTGCATCGATACCAATAAAGGCAGGACGGCATAGGGGATCATGTAATGGACCATGCCGATGAGAACGCCCAGTTCGTTGCGCATGAACGCGATCGGCTCGGCGATCAGGCCGATATCTTCGAGGGTCACGTTCACAAGACCTTTGCGCCCCAACAGCATGAGCCAGGCAAAGGTGCGGACCAGAATGGAAATCCAAAACGACACCAGCAGCAGTGTCAGCATGTAATTCTTCTGCCTTTGGTGGCAGTGGACCATCGCATAGGCAATGGAATAGCCAAGCGCGACACTAAAGACCGTCGTCACAACGCAGATGCGGATCGTGGTCCAGACAATTCGGATCAGTGCTTCGTTTTCGGCCAGCTTGGCATAATTCCCGAAACCCGGCTCTGGGTCGGTGACGCTTAGCCAGAGGATGTTCACGATGGGGCCCAGATAGAGAGCCACGACCATCAACAGCAGTGGCGCGATGATGAGCCATCCGGGGTGAATGTATCGGGAAACGGTTTGCATCTGGCGCGTGGGACCTAAGTTTGGCCGCCCAGCCTCGTTCGACCAGGCGACCAAGGTGGGAGGTTAGCTAATCGCTTCGAGGAAGGCGTTCACAGCATCGCCGCTGTTTTTGCCCCACCAATCGGGATCGTTGTAAACGATCTTGTCGATATTCTCTGCCGAGGTGATCGCATAGGCTTGCTGATGATCAGGGATCTGACCAAAGGCCTCGGGGTTGGATGGTGTCATGCCAAGGCATTCCAAAAGCTCCAACTGGGCCGGAACCTCTTGCGCAGTGGCGATAAAGTCCATGACGGCGGCACCCGCTGGGTTGCCTTTGGGCACGATATAGGCGCCTGGCATCGCCATCGCCTGATTGTTGACCAGCTTGTACTGTCCATCGGTATCGATTTCGATGTTGCGGCCGCGGTTCTGCCAAACGATCGCCATCGAGACCTCGTTGTTGACAACCATCGAATGCACTTCGGATCCCGAACCCCAATAGAGGCTGTCGTCTTTGATCGTTTTGATCTTGTTCAGGGCGCGGTCCATGTCGAGCGGGTAGAGATCCTCGCCTGCGACGCCATCCGCCATCAAGGCCGCTTCCAAAGACCCGTTCGCCCATTTGTACAGAGCACGCGTGCCAGGGAACTTTTCGGTGTCAAAGAAATCGGCCCAGTTCTGCGGAGGATTATCGCCAAAGGCCTCGGTGTCATAGACGAATGCATAGCCGTAAAGGATGATCGAAACGCCATGTTCCAAAGCATATCCAGGCAGCGTTTTGTCCTTCGAGACGACCGAGTAATCGATTGGCTCAAGGTGCCCGGTGGGCCCAAGCGAAACGGCGTTGAACAGGTCAGCGTCCGCCACATCAGCCGTCACATTGCCACTGTCGACCATTTCTTTGATTTTGCCTTCCAACGGGCCAGAGGTATCAAATTTTAAACCTTTGCCCGTTTTCGCCGTAAAAGCATTGCCGATGGCCGATCCGTGACATTCCTCGGACTGGCCGCCCCAGTTCCACATCACAACATGATCAGCCGCCGCCCGTGCGTCGCCTGCCAGCACAGCGTTCATCGCCACGCCGGACGCACCGCACAGCGCCAGGAATGTGCGCCGGTCCATGCGCCCTTCGTTGTAGGCGTGGGCGCTTTCAATAAGCATTTCTTTCTTGAATTGTTTGTCGTGCATTTGAGTCCTCCTATTGGATCCGGGGTTGGTCCCGGTTTGATGGGATGACGCCTCTTGGCGTTCTCTTTTGGGGTGCCTAACCCGATTGAAGTTCCACTGCTGCGGTGTCTTTCCACAGCAGATCCACACGGTCGCCCGTTGTTAGATCCGATCCGTTGCGCCACACATCGATGTCGACTTCGATCTCTGTGCCTTCGTCGGTGTCGACGATGATCCTTTGCATGGATCCGAAATACGTGATGGTGCGGATAGCGCCGCTCATGCGGGCATCAGCGTGGCCATTGCCCGGGCGCAGGTCGATCTTTTCAGGCCGCAGCGCATAGGCTTTGCCGTCCTTGTGGATAAAGTTGGATTTCCCAAGGAAGCCGGCGGTAAACTGGTTGACCGGGCGCTCATAAAGCTCTTTCGGCGTGCCGACCTGCTCGATTGCGCCGTCGCGCATGATGACAATCCGATCAGACATCGACAGCGCCTCTTCCTGATCGTGTGTCACGTAGACGAAGGTCGTGCCCACACGGCGATGGATGTCTTTGAGCTGTTCTTGAACTTCGACGCGCAGCTTTTTGTCCAAAGCGCCAAGAGGCTCGTCCAACAGCAAAACAGGCGGCGAAAAGCACAAGGCCCGCGCCAGCGCCACGCGCTGCTGTTGACCGCCGGACAATTGCCCAGGTTTGCGGTCCGCAAACTTTTGCAACTGCACCAATTCCAGCATCGCGTCGACGCGCGTCCGAATTTCATCGGCAGGCCGTTTGCGCACGCTGAGCGCATAGCCGATGTTGTCGCGCACGCTCATATGCGGGAAAAGTGCGTAGCCTTGGAACACCATGCCAAAGTTCCGCTTTTCCGCCGGAACGTTCGCAATCGACGATCCGTCGAGCGTTATGTCGCCCTTGGAGATGTCGAGAAAGCCTGCCACCATCATCAGCAATGTCGTTTTGCCAGAACCCGAAGGGCCAAGCAGAGTCAGGAACTCTCCGTTTCGGATATCCAGGTTGACGTCATTGACGGCCCGAAAATCCCCAAAGAACTTTGAGACGTTGCTGATCTGCAAACTGCCGATGGTAGGGTTATCAGCCATCCGCGCCCCGCAGCTTTAGCTTGTTGCGCGCTTCTTGCGGGGTCAGGACACGCCCGCCCATTCGCTCGATGATTTCGCGCGCACGGCTGACCAATTGCCCATTGGTCGCGAGGACGCCGCGTTCGAGATAGATGTTATCCTCCAACCCCACGCGCACGTTTCCACCAAGTGACACCGCAGCAGCGGCCATCGGCATTTGCCCGCGACCGATCCCAAAGCTTGCCCAACTGGCGCCTGCAGGCAGTTGCGCTTTCATCGCGGCCATTGTTTCGACGGTTTGGTCTGCGCCCCAGGGAATCCCCAGACACAATTGGAACATCGGCGGTGCGTCGATAAGGCCTTCGTCCACCATCGCCTTTGCAAACCGGATATGGCCAAGGTCAAAGACCTCAAGCTCGGGCTTTACGCCCCATTCCTGAACCAACGCTGCCATGCGCCGCAGGGTGGGCGGCGTCGAGATATAGATCATGTCGGTGTCGGAAAAGTTCAGCGTGCCGCAATCAAGCGAACAGATCTCTGGCATGCAATCTTTGATATGTGCCAGACGATCTTCTGGTCCGATCATGTCCGTACCGGGACCGGGCATCGTGGGGTTGGCCGGATCCGGTATCCAATCGCCACCCATCCCGGCCGTGATGTTGATCACCACGTCCGTGTCGCTTTCCCGAATACGGTCAACAATTTCCTTGAAGAGTGCTGGGTCGCGCGAGCCCTGACCTGTCTCGGGATCGCGGGCGTGGATATGCGCGGCCGAAGCGCCAGCCTGCGCTGCTTCGATCGCGGCGTCGGCGATCTCTTTCGGGGTGACGGGTACGTGTGGGCTTTTGCCGGTGGTGTCGCCAGCGCCTGTCACTGCACAGGTCAACACAACTTCGTAGTTCATCTTCAGGACCCCCTTTTCGCTTAGATTGAAGGCCGAATGATGCAGAAAGATGTCGATTATCCGTCACAGATATCGCTAGTATGGCGAAAAATCGCACCAAACTACGGTGGGGAGAACAGATGCAAATCGACGTCACTGCGCCCATGCCGCGGGCCGTTCATCACGCTGTCTTTGTCGTGGTGCCGCGGTTCAATCTGACCACGCTGATCACGATGATCGAGACGATGCGGATTGCCAATTATTTGGCGCCAGAGCCTATATTTTCTTGGGATATTACCTCCTTTGATGGGCCTGACATCGTTGCCAGCAACGGCATCAAAGCAACCGTCACTTCGGACCATCAAAGCGTGGGACCGGCCACTTATGTCTTTGTTCTGGGAAGCTGGGGAACCGAGCATTACGACAACCCCAGCCTGGTGGCGTGGCTGCGAAAACGGGCGCGGGCGGGCGAATCTGTCTGCGGGGTGGAATTGGGCAGCTATATCGTCGCCAAGGCGGGTCTACTGGACGGCAAACCCGCGACGATCCATTGGTCCTGGCTGAGCGGATTTCGCGAGTCGTTTGATCGTATCGATGTCCGGGAATGCCTTTTTACGATCGACGGCAAAGTCATGACCTGCGCCGGTGGTTTGGCAGGCGTCGACCTGATGCTTCGGTTGATCGAAGCAACCAGCGACAGCGGGTTTTCTGGCGAAATCGCGGATCAGATGCTGCACCATCCCATCCGTGATGCATCGTCATCCCAGCGCAGCACGATGGGGCGAAGCACCGAGACGATGCTGCCGCTGGTCCGAGAAGCAATGACCTTGATCGAAGAGAATATCGAAGAGCCTTTGACGGTGCCTCAGATCGCCCAACACCTTGGCGTTTCGCAACGGCAGTTGGAGCGGCAGTTCAAGAAACACGTGGGCTGTACGGTGGTTCAGTTCGGGCTGCTGCGCCGCTTGCAAAATGCGCGCCTTTTGTTGATTTCGACAGACCTCAGCGTCCGCGAAATCGCCACGGCCTCTGGCTTTAATACGCTGTCGCATTTCGCGTATTCGTTCGGCAAATTCTTTGCGCGCCGTCCGTCCGAATACCGAGAGGCCTGGCCCGCGAACGAGCCTGCGCCAAGCTGGCCAGGCACGCTTTCTGACTTTTTGTCTATTTTGCGGGATATGCCCGGCTCATCTCAGCCGCCGCGCGATTGACGCAACGCATTGAGAACGGCGACAATTTCGCGGTCTCTTTGTGCGGCCATATCCTCAAAATGCCTGTCCCCCGCAACGGCATTACAGCCGTCTACCATCCTGTCGCGCAGGTCTTTGGTCAGTTCCGGCGCCTCTAGCCGGGTCCACGGGAGTTTCAGGGCTGGTCCAAACTGATCAAGGTTTGTGGCCATGCCGCCTGCGCCACAGGCGACGTGAAAGGCCATACATTGCCCTTGAGACACCATGCGCGGAGCGGGGCCATTCATCAGTGCGATATCGATGTCTTCGGGCGTTGCCTCTCCGTTTGCCACCATGTGCAAGGCTTCGCGCCAGAGCGCTTCTTGCAAACGCGTTGCGACAAATCCCGGGATTTCCTTTTTCATCATCAAGGGCGCTTTGCCTGCGATTTCATAGAACTTTCCGGCCCAAGCCACCGCCGCGGGGTCCGTCTTTTGACCGCCAACAATCTCGACCAATGGCAGCAGATATGGCGGGTTGAACGGGTGCCCGATGACACAACGCTCTGGCGTTGCACAGGTTGCTTGGATGTCGGTCATCATCAGACCAGACGTCGAGGATCCGATGACGACGTCAGCTGGCAGAACCTCTCCCAATGTTTGATACAGCGCTTGCTTAAGCTCCAACCGTTCTGGCGCGCTTTCCTGAACGAATTGCGCGCCATCTAAAGCGGCGGGCAAGTCAGTGACAATGCGCAATCGATCCAGCGAGGCACCTTCGGCCAGGCCCAAATCTGTCAGACTTTTCCAAGCGGTGTTCACGATCGCCCAAAAGGCATCTGTTTCGCCAGCATCGTGCAAATAGGCGGTGACGTCGTACCCACGGGCCAGAAAATGCGCCGCCCAGCCGCCGCCAATTGGGCCAGCGCCTATGCTGGTGACGCGGGATACAGAGGAAGGATCAGGATACATCATTCGCCTTTGAAATTCGGTTCACGCTTTTCGACGAACGCTGCCACGCCTTCTGCGGCATCGTCGGATTTCAGCATTTTGCGGTAAGTCGGCATCGGATCGGTGCGCATTTTGTTGAAGGCCAATTCAAGTGGTGCGCACTCGATGGCGCGCTGGACTTCTTTGACCGATTGCATCGCCAAAGGCGCAGACCACGCGATCGACGCAGCCCATTCACGCGCGGCGTCCATCAGCTGATCTTTCGGAACGACCTTGTTGACCAGCCCGTAATGTGCCGCTTCTTCCGCGCTCATGCGGCGCCCCAACAAGAACATTTCCATCGCGATGTTGTGTGGAATCCGTCGAGGCAAGCGCTGTAGGGCGCCTGCGTCGGGCACGATGCCCAGCGGCATTTCAGGCAGTCCAAATTCGACGTGATCCGCCGCGATAAGAAGATCGCAGGCCATTGCCATTTCAAAGCCGCCCCCGATGGCAAGCCCATTGATGGCGGCGATGACAGGTTTGTTGAGCGCCCAATTCTCGGTCAAGCCGGTGAAACCGCCAAAGCCGTAGTCATCGGTTTCCCACCAATTGTCCAATTGCATCTCGCCATCGTTGAGCGCTTTGAGGTCCCAACCGGCGGAAAAGATTTTGTCGCCGCCACCTGTCAGAATGGCGCACCGCAGGTCTTTGTCTTCGTGCAATTCCTGAAATGCCGCTGCGAGGGCTTGGCTGGTTGGAACGTCAATGGCGTTCACTTTGCCGCGTTCCAGCGTCACTTCGAGGACATGGCCTTCGCGGTGAACTTTTACTCCGTCAGACATGACCTTATCCTTCCTGAAATTCTGGGATGACTTCGTCGCAGAACATGCGCAAAGACTTTTGCTGAGCTGCGTGATCAAGACCCATCGAAGCGTAGTAGATGAATTCGTTCACTCCGAGTTCCTGATATTGCTTAAGTTTCTTGATGACCGTCTCTGGGCTGCCGAACATGAGGTTCTCTTCCAGCATCGCCGGGTCATATTGTTCGCGGCCTTCGATCTGATCCAACGGCAGGGGGGCTGGGAAGCCGTTGACGACGTCGCCTGCGTTTCGGAACAGGTTTTCGAATTGCGAAAGCAATCGGCGGATGGCCTTGATGGCCTGGTCGCGATCCGCCGCGTTGTCGTAAAGGCAAGCGTGCCGCATCAAGGCAAACCTCGGAACCCAGCCGTTGTCCGCCTTTGCAATCGCTTCGTCCAATTGACGCTTGTAAAGCTCAGCCTCGGAAAAGGGCCGGGTCAGAGGCCAGCAATTCACGTTGCATCGCTCTCGCATCGCGTAATCGTATGTGATCGGCGACCGGGCCGCGACCCAAACGGGAACTTCTGGCTGCACCGGCTTTGGCACGGATGTTGATGTCGGAAATTGCCAGTATTTCCCATCATGCGCATAGTCGCCCTGCCACAACGCCCGCACGGCGGGCAGCATCTCTTGCATATAGCGCCAGCCGTCTGATTGCTTCAAACCGGGCTTCATGCGGTCGAATTCGCGTTGGTAAGCGCCGGACCCTATCCCGAATTCCAGCCTTCCGCCGCTGATCAAATCTGTGAACGCGGCTTCTCCGGCCAGATTGATCGGATGCCAATAGGCGGCAGTCGCGACCGCTGTTCCAAGGCGGATTTTGCTGGTTTCCGTCGCCCACCAGGTCAAAAGTTGAAAAGGGTTGGGCGCGATTGTCATCTCCAGCGCGTGGTGCTCGGCAGACCAAACCAGATCAAACCCGCCGTTTTCGGCAATCTGCACCATTTCAAGAGTATGGCGGGCGACGTCCTGCATATCGAGGCTGTCGTCGATCCGCTCCATGTTTACGGCCAGTTGGAATTTCATCGTCGCCTCCCTCAACGCATCACAAACGGATTGGCCATCGGCTCGTCCGACGTGTTCATCCACACGGTTTTTGGGCGGGTGTAATCATAGATCGCCTGGAAACCGCTTTCGCGGCCATAGCCTGAACCTTTTATGCCGCCGAATTCTGCGATGGGCGACACCACCCGATACGTATTGACCCAAACGATACCTGCGCGAACGGCACTCGCCATGCGCAAGGATCGTGCGCTGTTTGTCGTAAAGATCCCGGCGGCGAGCCCATGTTCGGTGTCATTGGCGAGCTGTAGAACTTCGTCCTCGGTTTTGAACCGCTGAACACATAAAACAGGGCCAAACAGCTCTGTGTCGACAATGCGCAAATCCTGACGCGGGCAATCGATGATGGTCGGTTCAAAATAGAGACCCGTGGCACCATCGGGCTGTTTGCCGCCTGTCAGAACTGTGCCGCCTTCCTCTTGAGCGAACGCAATTTCGCGTTGGATATGTTCCAACTGGCCTGCAGTGCAAAGCGGACCCATTTGTGTGTCTTCCGCCAGCGGGTCGCCAATCACGATTTGGCGGGCTTGCACGACCATCTTTTCAAGGAACTCATCCGCGATGTCTTCGTGCAAATAAAGGCGTGACCCCGCTACACAGCTTTGGCCCGTCGCACCAAAAATGCCAGCGATCGAGGCGTTTACGGCGCTTTCGATATTGGCGTCCTCGAATACGATAAAGGGCGATTTGCCGCCCAACTCCAGCGAAACCTCCGCAAAGTTTCGTTTTGCGTTCTCCAGCACGTGACGGGCCGCATTTGGACCGCCGGTGAACGACACACGCGCGACCAACGGATGCCCGGTAAGGGCGCGACCGCAGGGTTCACCATGTCCCGTCACGATATTGACAACGCCCGGAGGAATGCCGGCTTGTTCGATCAGTTGCCCAAACTCCAGCATTGCAGCACTCGCGTGTTCCGAGGCTTTGAGAACGACCGTGTTCCCGGCCGCCAATGCCGGCCCAATCTTGACCGCAACCAAAAAGAGCTGTGAGTTCCAGGGAACCACAGCAGCGACAACGCCCAAAGGTTCGCGTTTGGTAAAGACAAACATATCGGGTTTGTCGATGGGCAGGGTCTCGCCACTCACCTTGTCGGCGCAACCGGCGAAAAAGTGAAAGAACTCGGCGATGTATTTTGCCTGCCAGCGCGTTTCTTTCAGCATTTTGCCCGTATCGATAGATTCGGTGCGCCCCAACCCTTCGGAATGATCAGCCAGCAGATCGCCCAGTTTGCGCAGGCATTTGCCCCGTTCTGTCGGCGTCATTTTGGCCCAGGGTCCGTTCAAAAATGCCTCGTGCGCCGCCTCGACGGCGCGATTGATGTCGTCTTCGGTGGCCTCGGGAACGCGGCTCCACACCTCTGTGGTGGCGGGATTGACGCTGTCAAAAGTACCGCCATCTGACGCGTCCACCCATTCTCCTGCTATCAGCATCTGGTAGTCTTTGACGGCTGCCATTGTGCATTCCCCCGTTGTTGGCCCTCCCTATTCATGGCGGCTTTCGCTCGGCAGGACTCGGAAAATACGACTACGTGCGTCGAAAAATCCGAGTCTTGTTGGGCATCATGGGTGCAGGCTGCTTTAAACGGAGACGAGAACATGAGTGACAAAAAACAAGTTATTGGGGGGCCACTTGTGATCGGTGGGCGCACACTTTCGCTGTCGCGCGCTATTCGCGCTGGCGATTTCGTGTTCCTGACGGGGCAAATTCCGATGCGCGATGGTGTGCCTATGACCGATGGCACAATCGAGGAACAAACCCGCGCCGTCTTGGACGACATTACAGCCACATTGGCCGAGGCGGGATGCACAAGAGAGGACGTCGTCAAAGCGATGGTCTGGCTCAGAGATCGCAGCGACTTTCCCGGCTTCAACGAAGTGTACGGGGTGTATTTCCCCGAAGAACCGCCAACACGTTCAGCGGTTGTGAGCGATCTTTTGGTCGACGCCCGCGTCGAGGTAGAGGTCGTCGCCTATCGCCCGCTGGGGGCCAACGACTAATGGCCCATGCGCCGGACGGGACCTATTACACCATCACCGGGCCCACTGATGGCCCGACGGTGGTGATGATACATGGGCTCGGCCTGAACCACGCATGCTGGCAATTGACGATCCCGTCTTTGTCGGATCGCTATCGGGTTCTTGCCTATGACATCTACGGGCACGGCCAAAGCGCGCGGCCACCTGAAAAGCCAAGCTTGCGGATGTTTTCCGACCAATTGCAGCGCCTTTTGGATCATTGCGATGTCTCGCGCGCAGCGGTCGTGGGGTTTTCGCTGGGTGGCATGATCGCGCGCCGGTTTGCACAAGACGCACCAAGCCGGGCGAATGCGTTGGTCATATTGCATTCGCCACACAAGCGCACGCAACAGGCGCAAAAGGCCATTCTGCTGCGGGTGGAGCAGGCGCGGCACGAGGGGCCCCAAGCGACCGTTGAGGCGGCGTTAGAGCGTTGGTTTACGGCGACGTTCCGGCAGTCAAACCCGGATATGATGGACACAGTGCGCCGCTGGGTCTTGGCCAATGATCAGGATGTTTATCACACAATTTATCAAGTCCTGGCCGACGGGATCGACGAGATTGTCGAACCAACCACGGCCATCAGCTGTCCGACACTGGTGATGACCGGCGACGAAGATTACGGCAATGGACCAGAGATGACACAGGCAATCGCCGCCGAAATTCCGGGCGCGCACGCAATCATCCTGCCGGGCCTGCGGCACATGGCGCTGGCCGAGGATCCCGATGCGGTGAACGTGCCAATACGCGCGTTTCTAGACGGGTTGGACGTCAGCCGATGAGCACCCAAATCCTCAGAGGGTTGCGTGTGCTTGACCTGAGCCGAATGCTCTCGGGGCCATATTGCACCATGCATCTGGCGGATCACGGTGCAGAGGTGATCAAGATCGAAGGCGCCAGCGGTGACACCAGCCGGGGCAACGGTCCTTTTCGCGAAGAAGACCGCAATCGCGACTGGGCGGGCTATTTCGTGAGCCTGAACCGCGGCAAGAAGAGTGTTCAGCTTGACCTCAAAACGCCGCAAGGGGCCGCCGCCTTTCGCGACCTTGCCGCCACTGCGGATGTGATTGTCGAGAACTTTCGACCCGGCGTGATGGAGCGTTTGGGCCTTTCTTATGAATCGCTCGCAGCCGAAAACCCCCGCCTGGTCTACGCCGCAATCCGAGGGTTCGGCGACCCGCGCAGCGGGGAAAGCCCTTATGCAAATTGGCCGTCTTACGACGTCGTGGCGCAAGCAATGGGTGGGCTGATGTCTATCACGGGGCCCAGCCCCGATATGCCGACCAAGACAGGCCCAGGCGTAGGCGATATCTTTGCCGGGATGATGATGGCCTTTGGCATAATGGCCGCCCTGCGAGAGGCGGACGCCACTGGCAAAGGGCAATTTGTTGATGTGGCGATGTATGATGCCATGATCTCGCTTTGCGAGCGGATGGTCTATCTGAACGACATCACCGGCGCGGTTCCCGGACCAGAAGGCAACGGGCATCCATTCCTTTCGCCATTTGGCCTGTATCCAGCTGCGGATGGTCACGTGGCTTTGGGGATCGTTGATGACGCCTTTTGGCAAAAACTGGCGACTTTGATGGGCCAGCCCGCGTTGGGCGACGACAGCCGCTTTGCCACCCGCGCGGATCGCGCGGCGCATGCGGGCGAGGTCGACGAGATTGTCACTGCGTGGACCGCAAAGCGCACCAAGGCAGAGCTGACCGCAACTTTGGGCGGCCATGTGCCTTTCGGCCCGTTGAATACAATCGCGGATATCAAACAAGACCCGCATGTCGCCAAACGCCAGATGCTTGCCCAAGTCTCGGCGCCCGACAGCGGCCAAGCGCCTTGGACAGTCGCAGCAAATCCTTTGCGCTTTGGCGCACATGCGCATGGGCCATTGGCCCCTCCACCGGCGCTGGGCGCGGACAATGCGCTTGTCGCCGATACGACCCGGACACCTGCGCCAGATTTAGACGACAAAAAAGCGCTCCGAGATGCCTTTGGGCGCTTTGCGACAGGGGTGACAGTGGTTACCACGCGGCAAAAAGACGGAACACCGCGAGGGTTCACGGCAAATTCATTCACCTCGGTGTCGCTGGACCCGCCCTTGTTGCTGATCTGTATCGGTAAGGCTGCGCAATCTTGCGATACCTTCGCCGAGGCGGATCATTTCGCGGTCAATATTCTTGCTGACACCCAAAAAGACATCTCGGGGCTTTTTGCGTCGAAATCACCCGAGAAATTCGATCTCGCGGCTTGGCATTCGGATGCGCTTGACATGCCCATTATTGACGGCGCGCTTGCCTCGTTTAGCTGTTCAAGGCATCGGCTGGTCGATGCTGGCGATCATCTGGTTTTGATCGGACGGGTAGAGCGATTCAAAGCAAATGATGCCAGCCCGCTTGGATATTATCGCGGGTCCTATTTTGACATCGGCCTGGATCGCGCACTGACGCAGGCGGCCACCTCTGATCAGGTATCGGTCGGTGCAGTTTTGATCAACGACGGGCGGGTGCTGCTGGGGGTGTCGGCCGAGGGCGCGATCACGGTGCCGGTCTCTCCACCAGAGGCGAATACGGCCGACGGGATGATCGCCGCCCTTAGGGCGCAGGGGGTGTCGGCGGATCTTGCCCACCCCTACGCAGTCTACCAAATGTCCCAAAACGGTGCCCAGCGGATTATCTACCACGGCACCGTGGTCGGGGCCGCACCAAAGGGCATGCAGTATTTCGACCTGGATGCGGTTCCCCTCGACCGGGTCAGTGACGACGCAGAACGATCCATGTTGCGGCGGTATGCGGCTGAGAACAGCCACGGCACCTTTGGGTTTTATCACGGCACGGACATCGAAGGCGTCGTTCATACGCGCGCCGGGCATCGCAGCTATCACATTTGACAGGAGACATCAGATGATCCCCGAATTGCGCAAGGTCGTCACCTTTGACGAAGACATTCACACCGAAGGGGGACGCCCGTCAGAGCCCATATTGCGGATGATCGGGGTGGCGGCAGTGGTCAAAAACCCTTGGGCGGGCCGCGGATTTGTCGAGGATCTGTCGCCAGAAATTCGGCGAATGGCGCCAGTTCTGGGCGAGATGTTGACCAATCGATTGATTGATCTGGCAGGCTCAGGCGACGCTATCGAGGCTTATGGCAAAGCTTGCATCGCCGGCTCTAGTTGTGAGCTCGAGCATGCATCGGCGCTTATTCATACGTTGCAATACGGCAATTTTTATCGCGAGGCAGTGGGCGCCAAAAGCTATTTGGGTTTCACCAACACGCGCGGCCCGGCGAACACGCAGATCCAAATCCCGCTTATGGATAAGCATGACACTGGGCGTCGTTCGCATTATCTGACGGTCCAGTTCTCGATCTACGATGCCCCAGATGTGGATGAACTGGTGGTCGCACTTGGCGCCGCAACCCGGGGCCGTCCGCACCACCGCATTGGTGATCGGTATTCTGATCTCGCGGCACTTGGCAGAGAGGTGGAAAACCCCGCAGGCGTTTGATGCGCCTCAGCAGGCAACGGCTCAGGGTATGTCGACGAATGCGTCGCCACGCTTGATGCGGTGGCGGATGGTGTTCTGTTGACCCAAGGTTTGTTCGAGAAAGCACCCTTTCTGCGCGGCGTGGACCAATGCGACGGTGTCGTCGAAACTGTCTGGGCTATCGATGAGGACATCGATCTCGAACGAGTTTGGGGCGGTCTCGTACACACGCCCGGCCTTTTGCCAATCCCAAACGACGCGGGTCTCGACGGAGAGATCATTCAGCGTCACGCCCAGGCGTTTTGCAAAAGCGCGAATTTGGGTCATGAGACAACCGGTCAACCCCGCTACAAAAAGCGCAAGCGGAGGCGGGGCAGAGGCGTCCCCGCCGTGAAATGCGCCTTCGTCCGAGGCGAGTTGAAAGCTTTCGTGAAACGGCCTAACCATCTCGACGGCCAGTTCGTTGCGCATTTTGCCCACGGCTGTGCCCGTGCAATTGAATTGAACCTGCGCAGTGGCCGGCATTTGATCAAGATCGGTGCTCATGATTTCACAATCCTATTGGACAAGGTTCCGATTTTTTCGATCGTCAGGTCAAAGCGATCACCAGGTTGCAGCTGTTTGCCCAACTCAAGACCGCAGCCCGTACCAACCGTCCCAGAGCCGATGACCTCGCCGGGATAAAGCGTCTCTGAGGCAGAGATATGTTCGATGATCCGACCAAAATCGTGATGCATCTGGGCCGAATTGCCACCGCCCCAGCGCGTGCCGTTGACGTAAACATCCATGTCGAGCGCAGCGGGGTGCGGCACCTCGTCCGCTGTGACAATCCAAGGGCCAAGAATGTTGCCGGTGTCAAAGTCCTTGCCTTTGGCAGGTCCAAGCTGACCCGGCATTTCGACCATCTGTGCGTCGCGGGCAGAAACGTCATTGAGAACGCTGTAGCCAAAAATGTAGTCGGCGCCATCTGCCGCAGAAATGTTCTTGCCCAATTTCCCAATGACAATCGCCAGCTCTAGCTCAACGTCCAGAAAATTGGCGTACTCCGGCCAGATCACATCTTGTTGGTGGCCGATAAAGCTCATCCGATTGCCCTTGTAATAGATCGGCTGGTCGTACCAGACCGGTGGGATGGCAAAGGGCCGTCCCGTCATTTTCTCGGCCTGTGCGAAACTGTTTTTCAGATGCGTCTCAAAGACCAGACAATCCCTGTATTGCACCGGCATCAGGGGCGCGCGAAAGGCGACATCCTCTTCGCTCAGCGTTGCACCTTCGTTTGGTTGGTCGAGCAGAGCTTGCGCCTGCGCCAAGGCATCTGGGCCGCCGCCTATGATGGCAAGCATATCGGCAAAATCCGATGCGTCGCCTCCGGCAAGCTTGGCCGCCGACTTTAGATCCAGCATTTTGCCTGCGCCCATGTCGGCCACAAGTCGATCTTGGCCGTCGAAATGAACAGTCCCCAAACGCATAAATTAACCCTCCAAGATGGCCACAGCGCGGGTAAACCCGGCCGAAGCGGCTTTGATTTTGAATGGGAACGCTGACACGGTGAA
>CAZYQC010000032.1:0-37519 GCA_964649815.1 uncultured Rhodobacterales bacterium
GGTGATCGATCGGGTTCATGACGACACCGCGAACACTCGGGCGGATGCCCTTGTGACGCATGCGGCCCGCTTTACCGTAGTTCTGGTTCGAGTTGTCGGGGTTCGAAACCGCGCCAACCGTTGCCATGCATTCCTGGCGCACCATCCGCAATTCGCCCGAGCTGAGACGGATCTGCGCGTAGCCACCGTCACGACCAACGAACTGAGCATATGTGCCAGCCGCGCGCGCGATCTGGCCGCCTTTGCCCGGCTTCATCTCGAGGTTGTGGACGATGGTACCGATAGGCATGCCAGAGAACGGCATTGCGTTTCCTGGTTTGATGTCGGCTTTCATCGAGGCGATGACCTTGTCACCAACTGCAACCCGCTGAGGCGCGAGGATGTAGGCCTGTTCGCCATCGTCATATTTGATCAATGCGATAAACGCAGTGCGGTTCGGGTCATATTCGATCCGCTCGATGGTCGCGGCGACGTCCATCTTGTTGCGCTTGAAATCAACGATCCGATAAAGACGCTTCGCGCCACCGCCTTTGCGGCGCATCGTGATCCGTCCGGTGTTGTTCCGTCCACCATTCTTGGTCAAACCCTCTGTGAGAGATTTGACCGGGCGGCCTTTCCAAAGCTCCGAACGGTCGATCAGAACCAGCCCACGCTGGCCCGGCGTCGTCGGCTTGTACGACTTGAGTGCCATGTTTACTGTCTTCCGTTTTGGACACCCCTCCAAAAGGAGGAGCTATGTGATGCCGGATAAAACCGGCGGGAGTGAAGGGCCCCGAAGGTCCCCAAGGCTTTGGGTTTCCCCAATAACGCACGCGCCCCGGACGAATCCGGGGCGGTGTGGATGCGCGCTCTTAGCAGCGGCTATGTGACGTGTCCAGTGCGAAAGACCGACATATTTTGGCGCCCTATGGCTCATCCGGTATTGGCTTTGGCGGGCCTGCGGGACCTTGCACCGCCTCTTGCGCGGCACCAGCGACGGCTTGGCGTTGCTCTTCGGTCAAATTGGGGTTGCCTTCGATTTCGACCTTCACGTTGCGCTCAGCCATGCGAATGCCGTTGGCTTCGAAAATGTCCCTTACCTTTTGGTAAGCATCCCGGCGCACCAACCACTGCTCACCCGGTTTGGTCATGAATTTGACGCCCACGACCATGTTGAATTCCTCCATTCGCCGTACGCCCTGAGACTTGAGCGTGCTCAGGATCGAGGCCCCATAATGTTCATTGGCCTGAAGTTCAGCGCCGACTTTCTTGATAAGCTTTTTGACCAATTGCAGATCCGTGTCGAAAGGCACGCGGAACTCCAACTTCATGATGACCCAGTCACGGCTGTGGTTTGTCAGGCTCTTCAGCTCTCCGTAGGGCACGGTGTGTACTTTGCCGCGGTGATGCCGGATCCGCATCGACCGGACCGAGATGCTTTCGACGGTCCCCATGAGATCGCCAACCTCGATGTATTCGCCAATCCGAAAGGCGTCATCGATCAGGAAGAAGATCCCCGACACGATATCGCGCACCAAGGACTGGGTTCCAAACCCAATCGCGATACCAACGATACCGGCACCCGCGAGGATCGGTGCGATATTGACGCCTGCGGCGCTCAGAATACTGAGCCCGACCATAATCAACAGCGTGACCAACAGGATCGTCCGCAACAATGGCAAGAGCGTTACCATGCGCGCCTCTGGTCCCGGCGCCTGACCATCAACGGGCGGCTCATAATCGGCGAGCCGCTTGTCGATTACGGTTTTGGCCCAGGTCCAAACAAGATCAGCGAGCAGCAAGGCCACAATAGAGTCGATCAAGACTTTCAGAATACGGCCACCAATCGAACGATCCGCCGACAGATCGAACACATCAAGACCCCAAGTCGCGGACAAAACCAACACGGCCGTCATCAGGAAAACAAACCGCGCCCCGCGCTGAATAATCGGCCGCCAGGTGACATAGGGATCGGCAAACTCTGGCGTCTCTGGCTGTGGCTCACCTTCCATAAGCGTGCCGTCCTGCTCGGCCTCCAGAAACGCATCCAGCGCAACTTGCGCCTCGGCCATGTGTTGATTGTGAAGCGCTTCGGTCGATTGATCGAAAAAGTGATCAATCCACGCTTTCAACAAACGCACGCCCGGTATGGTGACGCCCGCAATCAAGACGGTCCACATGACGAAAAACGCGCCAGCAAGCCAAAGCGCAAACACGGCCAGAACAAGCACCAGCAGGTAATTGCGCCATATCTTCAGCGTGCGCGGTTCTGCCGATAAATCACACAGATGCGGCAGGCGCTTGAACGAAATCCAGATGCAAGCTGTGGTAACGGCCACAACTATGATCGCAAGGACAACAGTATGGGCCAGCGCAACAGCCTCTAACCTTGCGCCAAAACCGGATGCTTCCAATTCCGTCAAACGCGTCAACAAGAACGAAACGGCAAAAGCGCCCGCAATTGTAAAGGCGAGCACCCGCACGATGTTATGCAGGAATTTTGCAGCCGCTGTGTCATAGGGAACAAGGCGCAACTCTGCCGCGCGGGGCGCTTGCAGGAACAACGACATCGTGGTCAGCGAGCGGTACAAAAGCACCATAACCAAAAGATCCAAAACCAGGATCTCAACAAGCGGATGCCAGTCGAACATCTCGAACGCGCCGATGCTGCCAATCGCAAACACGCCAAGCCCCGCAAAAATGATCGCCGCCCGTGTACAGGCGCCGACAAACTTGTCCCACGGGGCGTCTTTGGGTGTCTGCTCGAGCCGCAGCAACGGGTATTGCATCATTTGTCGATAAAGCCATTCAAGCCCAAAACCGATCAGCAGGAAGGTCAGGATATAGGTAACGGACCTGACTTTTTGCGCGTGGCTCAACTCGGTGTTCCAGGCGTTTGCCGTCAGATCGGGGACCTGAGGCAGCATCTCCCAGGCAAGCACCAAAGATTGCACACGGTCGGCGACGCGCTCGCGCTGAAGATCGAATTGTTCGCGCAGGTTGCGCTGCGCAGAGCCGTTGGCCTCAACCTGCGACTGCGCATTTTCTGAGATCCATTTTTGCACACTGGGATCCCCCAACAGACGCAGAAACTCTCGCACATCGTTTGGGGAAGGTTCTGGGACGGCTTGGGGCGTGGAACTTCCGGTCTCGGGCACAAATTGCGCCTGCGCTGGAATGGCCAACCACAAAGCGGCCACCAAGGCCAAGGCGAACTTAAGGACAGCCATCAGGACACCTCGGCCGGCTGTGTAGCTGCGCGCGACTGTCTGGCGTCTTCCAGGTTTGAGTAATCCGGGCTGATCACCCGCTCGACCGTCAAGGCGCCGTCGGTTGGCTTGATCTGGCAGGCCAGCCTTTCGTCTGGCCCCGCATTCCAACGTTCCAACACGCTTTGTTCCAGATCGCTCGGCTGGGGCAGCGTCGAAGCCCCCTCAAGCACGCGCACCCGGCACGTGCCGCACCGCCCGCGACCCCGGCAGACGCTTGCATGCGGGACGCCGTTTTCCTGGGCCATTTCCAAGAGGGTCAATCCGGTGCCAGCAGAAAAAGACGTGTTCCGGGCCCCGGAATAAGAGATCTGAACTTGGTTCCGGCGACGGCGGTTCAACCTGACCCAGCGCGCCAATAGAACCAGCGCAACAAGGCCCAGGGAAATCTGGACCGCACGTTTGGGGCGTTCCTTGGCCTGTTCGATGATTACCGGGATCATTTCAGGTGCAACAGTCGGGCCATTCGCATTGGGGTCATTCGCCAACGTAAATCCTTCGCCGCCCTCTTCGACCGGAATGATCTGACGGCCTGCTTCGACATATCCGAGCATTGCCAAAATCGGCAGGGCAACAACAAAGGGATAAAAGAACCGCAAATAAGACGTGGCTTGATCGCGCGATAAAAGCCAAGTGTAGACCCCAATCGCGCCGTGGATCCACGCGACGACCAGCATCACGATCTGTTGTAGCCCGTCCAAAGGCGAAACGATCCAGAACTGGCCCAGCACGATCATGTAGGTCGGCTCTAGCCCAAGGTCGTGGACGGCCATGATGCCAAAGACATGCTTGGCCAAGAGCGGAATGATCAGCACGCCCGCGATCAGCTGCGCCATGTCATAGTTCGGAATTTTCAGCGTGTTCCGAAGGTAGAGCGAGATCAGTGCCAGAATGAAATGAACAATCAGAGAGATCTGCAGCAAGATCTTCAATGGCAAAACCGACGTCCAGACACCGCTCAATGCAAAACGCCAATCCTCCATGACTTGAACAGAGAAGAGCCCAAGCGCCAGATTGGCCAGATGCATCGTGATAAAGACGAACATGACCATACCGGTCGCGATCATGGCCGTCAGGCGGTACCTCGCCCCAAGCGTCCGAGCGTCATTTGCGTCTGTCATTGGCCCCCCGCCCTTTTTCGCCCCCTTATCGCAGGGCTTTTCGCGAGCCATCATTGTCGAATGACCGCAGGCGTCAAGTTTGAGTTCAGACGCCCCCTCGCCTTCATGGCCTAGTAGACAGCCGAAACCGACGCTGGTTACATCCGCATTCTGGTATTCTGCGGATCGTAAGGTGCAGCAGGGATGACCTTTGCCGTGACAAGATCACCAAGCAAATCCAGCTTCAGTGTGTGTCCCAGCTCGGACATATTCGGATCAACGAATGCATAGGCAAGGTTCATGCCAACTCGGTGGCCCCAGTCGCCCGAGGTAATGGTTCCGACGACCTTGCCGTCACTCATGAGCGACGCCCCGCCATAGGCTGGCGCGTGATTGGCTTCGATTTGTAGTGACACCAATACCTTGCGCGGGCCGTCTTTCTGGCGCTGCAACAAAGCGTCCTTGCCGACAAAATCGGGTTTCGACAGATGAACGAACCGATCAAGACCCGTCTCGAAAGGATCGAATTCGGTGATCAAGTCGGCCTTCCAATGCAGAAAACCTTTTTCCATACGCATGGAGTCCACCGCCCGCGCACCGAAGAGCTTCAGGCCATGTCCTTCGCCGGCTTCTTTCAGCGCACAATACGCCGCGTAGAGCGAGGCGTTTGGCACGTGGATTTCATAGGCAAGCTCGCCGGAAAAGCTGACGCCCATCACGGTCGCAGGCGCAAAGCCGATAAAGCACTCTCGCACCGACAACCAAGGGAATGCCTCGGCCGACCAATCTGCGCGACTGACTGCCTGCAAAACGTCGCGCGCCTTTGGGCCAGCCAGGACAAGGATCGTCTGGTCATTTGTAAGGCTTTTGATCTGAACGTCTTCGCCTGGCCGCAGATGAGCGCGGAGCCAATCCATATCGTGAAACTCGCTTGCCGCCGCCGACCCGTACCAGACGCGCGCGGGTCCGCGGTCTGATGCGGGCAGGTTGGCCAGCGTCGCCTCGCCTTTGACCATGCCAAAGGCATTCAGCAAATAGCCAAGCCCGACGCGCCCGTCACGCTTGGGCACGCGCCCGCAAAACAATCGGTCGAGGAAGTCGTGTCGGTCAGTGCCTGTTAACTCAAGACGATTGAACCCGTTGACCTCGCACAAGCCAACCGCGTTTTGGACCGCCGCGACCTCTGCCGCGACGACGTCAAACACGGCGTCGAAATGGAAATCATGCGTGTCATGCACATCGTCAGACGGTTTGAAGTAATCGGCCCGCTCCCACCCGTTCACAACGGTAAACGTGGCATTTTCCTGCGCCAAAACGGGCGTAAGCGGCGTTGTCTTAGCATGCCTTCCGGCGGGCCGATGTTCGTGGGGGAAATGAAAGCGGAATTCGTTCTGATAATCCTCGATCGCCTTGAGCGCCGTCAGCTCAACATTGGCGTGGCCCGTGAACCGGCGCGGGTCCAGGCACCAGGTGTCGTAAATGGCCTCGCCATGAACAATTTGCTGCGCCAAAAGCCACCCGTGGCCACCGCCCTCGCCGACACCCGCGCGCAGACCAATGATGCAGAACGCGTTGCGCTTGCCTGGGATCGGCCCAACGAGGGGCGTGCCATCAATCGTATATGTAATCGGCCCGTTGACGACCCGTTTGATACCAACTTCTGTCAGCGCTGGCATGCGGGCAAAGGCCCCTTCCAACACGTCCATCACGCGATCCAAATCGTCGGGACAAAGGTCATTGGCAAAGGACGGGCTGATGCCGTCCATGCCCCACGTCTTACAGCCCTGCTCGTAAAACCCGACCAGCAGGCCGTTTTTCTCTTGCCGGGAATAATAGTCCGAAATTGGGCATCGCAGCAGAGGCATGCGGTGCCCCGCCTCTACGATTGCGGGGATGTCTTCGGTGACAAAGTATTGATGCTCCATCGACGCAACGGGATGGTGCACCCCCATCATGGCTGCGACTTCGTTGACGCGGTATCCACAGGCGTTCACGACAATATCGGCGTCAATTGTTCCCTTGGTCGTCTCAATCGTCCACGTGTCGTCAGAATTTTGACGCAGCGCGGTGACGGCCGTATGACGATAGACCTCTGCCCCGGCCTTGCGCGCATGAAAGGCGAGCGCTTGGCACAGCTGCGCAGGGTCGATGTCGCCGTCTTCGCCATCCCAAAGCCCACCAACCAGATTGTCGGTCGAGATCAAAGGATGGCGCCGCGCGCATTCCTCTGCATCAATGACTTCGAACTCAACACCCATGCCGCGCGCCATCGACGCGAAATGTCGATACCCCTGCATTTGAGCTTCGGTGTTCGCAAGGCGTATGCCGCCGTCGCCGTGGTGATAACCAACAGGGTAATCCGGGTCGTCACGCAACTTTTTGTACAGCGCGATGGAGTGTGACTTGAGCCCGACCATCGTCTGGTTCATGCCAAAGTTCGTCACCTGCGCTGCGGAATGCCAAGTCGTGCCAGAGGTCAACTCATCACGCTCGATCAAGACAACGTCGGACCAACCTTCTTCTGTCAGATGGTAAAGCGTGGAACAACCAGCGATGCCTCCGCCGATTACGGCGACCTTCGTGCGCGACTTCACAGCATTTCTCCTTGGATCCGTTGCGGCACCAAGAGCAAACCAAAGGGACAACGCAATCTCTAAGGTATACATTCGAAAATTTCGAATGTCACCTCCGAGATTTTCGCAATTCACACGTTTGGTTTGCAAGCCCGCGCCAAACCGCACCTGATGCGCCGACCGTAACGCGAACGAGATCTCAGGCCGTGTCAAACAGAACAAAACGAGGCGGGCGCAAGGAACGCTTGGCGAAACGAGCAGCGCCACCTGCAACGCATCCCTGCCCACCAGGCCAGGTCGGAGGCGCTTACAAGCCGCTGTCGGATGCAGAGCTTGACCAGATCTTTGACACGGCCCTAAAGCTTTTGGAAACGCTGGGAATGGGAGAGGTCCCGGCGCGTCTGTCAAAAGACTTGCGCGCAGTCGGCGCAAAAGACCTCCCAAACGGCCGCGTCGCACTGCCTTCTAGGCTGGTTTTGGAGGCCATAGACCAAGCAGCCAAAACCTTCACCCTGCACGGCCGCGACGAAAGCCGATCAATCGAAGTGGGCGGCAACCGCGTGCATTTTGGAACCGGCGGAGCTGCTGTTCAGACGCTGGATTTGCAATCGGGCACCTACCGGCCATCAACCCTAAAAGACCTGCACGACTTTACCCGTTTGCAAGACACGCTGACAAACGTGAGTTGGTACACCCGCTGTTGTGTCGCAACGGATGTCGAAGACAACTTTCTATTGGACGTGAACACCGCTTACGCACTTTTGCAAAACACAACCAAACCCGTTGCAACCAGCTTTACCTTGGCCGAGCACGTGGCCCCGATCGTAGAGATGCTGGACATCGCCGCAGGCGGCAAAGGCGCTTTTGCAGAAAGACCCTTTCTCAAAGCCCACATAAGCCCGGTCATTTCCCCCATGAGGTTTGGGGAAGACGCCGTTGACGTCGTCTATGAATGTGTGCGCAACAATATCCCCATGTCATGCATCACCGCCGCCCAGGCCGGCGCGACGGCGCCCGCCACGCTGGCTGGCTTTTTGGCGCAATCGCTCGCAGAGACCTTGGCAAGCCTTGTTATGGTTCACGCGATCAGGCCCGGATTTCCGATGGTGTTTTCAAACTGGCCTTTGGTCATTGACCTGCGGACAGGGGCGTTCTCTGGCGGCAGCGGCGAGACAGCCGTTTTGAACGCCGCTTCGGCACAACTTTCCAATTGGCTCGGCTTGCCGTCCGGCGTCGCCTGCTCGATGACGGACGCAAAAGCCATCGACGCCCAATACGGGATGGAAAAAGGACTGACGTCGCTCGCCGCTGCTTTGGCGGGGGGCAATTTGATTTACGAAAGTTCTGGCATGACCGCCTCTCTGCTTGGGGCCAGTTTCGAGGCATTTGTGCTGGACGACGAAATGCACGCCCACACGTATCGCGCGCTGCGCGGGATCGAAGTGTCAGAGGACAATCTCGCCTTTGACGCTATAACGGATGCAGTCCTTGGCGAAGGCCACTTTCTGGGCGGGACACATACCTTCGCTGCGATGGAACGGGATTACTTCTACCCGTCGCTGGCCAACCGGGACGCCCCAGGTGCGTGGAGCGAGCAAGGTCACCCTGACGCCTGGAACATCGCGCGCGCCCGCGCCAAAGACATTTTGGACAGCCATCAACCAAACTATCTGACACCAGATCAGCAGGCCGCGATCAAATCCCGTTTCGACATCCTCTACGGTTAGTCCAACAAGACGAACTGGTCCTGCAGCCACGGGGCCGATTGATGCAACGGCGACAAGACGCGCTTTTTCAAAGAAGACCTGAGCTTGTGATCCACCAGCTTGAGAACCGCCCTTGAACAATCGGGCGTCGCGACCAGAGACAAAGTGCGCGCAAAGCGCGCGCCCGGAAAGGGATGCATCCTAAGTTTTGGCTGAAAGCGCCGCGCGCGGGAGAACATCAAAGGTGTGGTGATCGTCCATCCCGCACCCGCCGCCACCATTGCCATAAGCGTTTGCGTGTTCCCACACGCAAATTTATGCGGCAACGTCATGCCCAGACGCCGGAGTTGCGCCTCAATCTGTTGGGCGATGATGAGATCGCTGGAAAACTGCAGAAACGGTAGCGCCCCCATGCCGGTCGCGATGTCTGGCTTGGACGCTTCGAAGGTTGATGGCACCACGATAACGAAAGGGTCTCTTAGCAACGCAAATTCGCTGAGGTCCTTCAACCGTTCTGGCGGCGTGCCAACGATCCCGATATCAAGCCTGCGATCTTTCAGCCGGTCGATCAGGTCGTGACTAGAGCCCGTGTGATACTGAAAATCGCAATCTGGCATCTGTTCAGAGAGATAAACGGCGATCTCGGGCGTGATGTCGCTGTCCAGATCTTCGATCGTCCCAACCCGCAGAAAGCTGGCCTCTGCAATATTGCCTGCTGACGCTTCTGCCTTGGCCTTTCTGATCGCCAGCAAGGCGCCATCAATATTGCGCAGAAACGTCTCGCCCTTGGGTGTCAGCGCCATTGGGCGCCTGGAATGATTGAACAGTGCCACGCCCAAATGATCTTCGAGACTGCGCAGGTGATGCGAGACCGTGCTGACCGAGAGGCCCGTCTCGTCCGCCGTTGCCTGCAAAGACCCTTTCCGCGCGCAAATCTGAAACAGCTCCAACGACTTTAGGTTCAGGTCTTTTCTAGGCTGGGTTCTAGGCATTGCAGAAAACGGGTCTCATTCCCCAAGCTTCGGCAAATTGCTTTGGAATTTCCAGTGGTTTTGTGAACCTGCTTGCGACGAAAGCTACAGCTCGGACGTCCAGGGCGGGTTTGCACCGGACCGCGACACCGTGACCGCCGCGACGCGCACGGCAAATTCAACACAAGACGTCAGATCATCTGTTGTGGCCGAACGAAGACGTTCTTTCGTGGCCAGCCCCAATTCCGCCAACCGCGCAAGAAAGCCTGCATTGAAGGTATCACCGGCACCGACAGTGTCTGCCACAGTCACACGCGGCGCCCTTACCTGAACGGGGGGACGGCCTTTGACATATGCCGTCGCGCCAGCGCTGCCGCGGGTCACGAGAACACAGTAAACGCCATCGGCCTGAATCGCCTGCACCTTCGCTTCCAAAGAAGGCGTTTGAGGCGACAGCCAGTCCAGATCTTCGTCTGAGAGTTTCACGACATCCGCTTGGGCGAAGATGCGCTTTACCCTCGCCCGATAGATTGGTTCATCATCAATGAACGTCGGGCGGATGTTTGGATCGACCATAATCAGTTTGTTTGGCGCCAAATCCTCAACCAGACCTGCATAGGTTTCCGCAGACGGCTCACAGGCCAAGCTGATCCCGCCAAAGAAACAGGCCGTCGCGCGGGAATCAATTGGCGGAACGTCAGTTGGCACAAGCATACGGCCAGCGGAGTTTTCGTCGAAAAAGCTGTAGGTGGCTTGCCCATCGATCAAATGCACAAAGGCCAATGTGGTTGGCCGGTCTGACCTTACCAAATGCTCAAGAGAAACGCCGCTTTGCTCAAGTCCCGTGATGAGAACCTCGCCAAACCTGTCATTAGATACGCCGGCCAGCATGCTAACCTTGGCCCCCAAACGGCCAAGGGCGACAGCAGTGTTAAAAACAGCACCACCCGCATGCGGAACAAAGCCGGTTCCGCCGTCAACCGTTTGCGCCGGGATCATGTCGATCAAGGCTTCGCCACAACACAAAATCAAGGTCTAACCTCCCTCAGGCGGGCTTGGGCGTTGACTGGTTGGGCTTTCGCCCGGTCCGATCACACGGGATGACCGCGCGGCAAGTATTGCTATTGTGGCCTCCCCAGCATGTGCAAGAAGCAAGCCCGGCCCGGGCTCTTGTAGCAAGTACGGGCTCCCTCTTCTGTGATACGATTTCACTTGAGCCACCGGGGGCGACCATAGCGAACACCCTCTCACATCTTGTCTAGGTCTGCTCTGATGTCCGTGATCAGACGGCGCATCCAAGCACAGCGGCCAGAGTTCTCTGATCGTCGGTGCCAAACCAAATCATAGGTCAGCCTTGGCAACTCGATTGGCGGTGGGCAATGCGCCAAAAGCCTGTAGCTGGTCCGCGCGAGGGTTTTGGGCATCGTCGCGATCATATCGGTTCCCAGAATGAACTCGGACAGCATGGACGTCGTTGGCGCCACGAGCGAGACCTGACGTTTGTAGCCATAGGCTGCAAAGGCCTTTTCAACTTCGCTTTTCACGCCGCCTCCAAAGCTGACAGTTGCGTGGCGCGCTTGGAGATAATCTTCGGGCTCTGTTACGGCCTGTCTGCAATTCGGATCGTAAAAAACGGCCAAGTCGTCATGGCCATATGTCGTGTAATTCAACGTGGTGGGATAGCGGAAGCCAGCTACACCCACCGCCATGTCGACTTCGCCCTTCTCTAGCATGTCCACGATTTGATCACGCGGGGCCAGACGCCTGATCTGAAATACGCAATCGGGGGCCGCTTGGTTCAATTGAGCATGAAGCGCTTTCATATCGTCCAGCAATGCAGGCGACGCAATCGCAACGGCGAACGGTCTGGTTTCGTACCCCGGATCAAAAACGTCTGGCGAGGCCAGACCTTCGATATCCGCCAGAATCGCCTGTACCCGCGGTTTGAGGTCAATCGCCCGCTCTGTTGGGGTGATTCCCCGCCCCGCTTTGACGAAAAGGGGGTCTCCGAGGGCAGATCTGAGCTTGTCGATGGTGTGACTCACCGTCGATTGGTTAAGATCAAATAGCCCTGCGGTTGTGCTAATTGAGCCCGTTTCACAAACTGAAACGAAAAGTCTCAACGCATGCGTGTCAACGCGGGATATATCGTAATTTTGCATGTTTTTTGACCAATCCACCGATAGATCACATCAAAAATGTACTCTATGATCGTAGGACGATTTCGAAAAGGGGGCATTTTCATGCGAAGATCTGAAGAAAATACCTTGGAAATTCAAGAGATTAAGGCAATTGATACCATTCTAGACCTCGCCTTACAGATGGCACGCTCGGTCGAGTCGCACGAATTGGAGTCCGCGCTCGGCAAAGCCAAGAAGGTCTCGGAGGAGAATCTGAAAAAGGTTCATCGGAGCAATTCTGCGATGAATATTTTGATGATCTGAAGCGGACTTTGGGCGGTCCAAAACCGGCCGTTTGGGGGACATGTACCCGCCCTTTGACCGTTGTGGGCTCGACGCTGGCGCGCGGGTGTTTCACAACCTACGCGATGCGCTCTAGGCTGGGGTGACCAAAGCCAGACGGGCCGCGCGCCATGCCACACATGCCTGAGTTCGACACGATCCCAATCCTTGACTTGTCTCCGCTCATCCGCGGCGAAGACACCGGCAACCTGGCCAAGGCCTTTGCCAAAGCCTATGGCGAAACGGGGTTTGCCTATGTCGTCAACCACGGCGTTTCACCCGAGCTGAGACAACGCATTTTCGAAGCCTCACGCCAGTTTCACGCGTTACCCGAACGCGCCAAACAGGCAATTGCGCTGGATGGAAACCACAGAGGCTATATCGCGATCAACACGTCAACAGATGTGACCTCGGACCTCGCCGAGGTGAAACGGCCAAATCAATCCGCGTCCTTTATGATGATGCGCGAAGACCAAACGGTTGATCCCGACGTGTTTCTATCAGGTCCAAACCAATGGCCAGATTTGCCGGGTTTCCGGGAAATAAGCCAAGACTACGCCACAGCCATGACGGATTTGGGTAGAAAGATGATCCGATTGGCCTTTCAGGCGATCGGAGCGACCGATCACAGCGCGCTCTCCGCGTTTGACCCGCCGACGCTTTGGCTGCGCCTTTTGCGTTACCCTCCACAGCCACCGATGTCGCCCGAGGATTTGTACGGCTCGGCACCGCACAAAGACTTTGGATGTTTGACCATCCTTGCCCAAGATGATGCAGGCGGGTTGCAGGTCCAAACGCCTGCGGGACAATGGGTCGATGCACCGCCGATGGAAGACGCCTTTGTTGTGAACGTCGGCGACATGCTGCACCAGATGTCAAACGGGCGTCTTTTGTCGACGCCCCACCGCGTCATCAACCTAAGTGGGCGGGAGCGGTACTCGGTGCCATTCTTCTTTGACCCGCACGTAAGCTATGATGTCGCCCCCCTGCCCGGAACGGGCACGCCGAAGTTTGAGCCGTTGAATTTTGGCGCGTTTTTGCGGCACGAATTGCAAGCGTCCTATGATGCGCACAAACCGGCCAAAGCATGACGCGCCAAAGGTCGATCAACCGCGAAAGGATAACCGATGTACAAACAAGCGATAGAAGCCGGCGGAAACGCCGTTGTAACAGGTGCAGCCAGCGGTGTTGGTCTTGCTGCAGCGACCCGCTTTGCCGAGGCGGGATTGGGCGTCATCCTTGCTGATCTTCCGGGCGAGGCTTTGGACACCGCGCAGTCAATCGTCGCAGACGCCGCATCGGGGTCTGCTCCCGTTCTTGCAGTGCCAACAGATGTCACCAGCGAGGCGGACGTGACCAACCTTGCGAACACGGCTTTTGATGCGGGTCCCGTTGCAGTTCTCATGAACAATGCAGGCATCGCACGACCCACGAAAACCTGGGAAGAGATGGAGAACTGGCAGGCCGTTTTAGATGTGAACCTCTTTGGCGTTCTGCGGGGCGTGCACGCATTCTTGCCAAGGATGGTGGACGCAAACAGGCCAGCGGTTGTTGTAAACACCGGTTCCAAACAAGGCATAACAACCCCACCCGGCAATCCCGGCTACAACGTGAGCAAAGCTGCGGTGAAAGTCCTGAGCGAACAATTGGCCCACGAGTTGCGCGAGGCGAACGCGCCAATTTCCGTTCATCTTTTTGTACCTGGCTTTACCTACACGGGCATGATCCAACGCTTTATGCCGGAAAAGCCCGCCGCCGCGTGGACCAGTGAAGAAACCGTAGACTATTTCATTGACCGGATGGCGCAGGGCGACTTTTACATCTTGTGCCCGGACAATGACGTGAACGAAGAACGCGACCGCCGTCGCGCCGCCTGGTCCCTGGGGGATGTCATCGAGAACAGACCGGCGCTGTCTCGCTGGCATCCAGACTTTGCAGACGCCTTTGCCAAGTTCGAAACAGGTGATTGATCAAAGAGATCGGGTACCGACGCGGAAACGAAAAAGGGCGGCTTTGATAGCCGCCCTTGGTGCTGATCGTGATCGGAGCCCTTAGATGTCGAGCGTATTCGCGCGTTCCCAGTCTGAGAAGTGGGACATATACGCATTCCATTCCTGCATTTTTAGCTTGAGGAACGCCGCCGAGAATTCGTCGCCCATTGCGGCCTTTAGCCCTTTGTTTTTGTCGAACTCGCGCAGTGCGTCCAAGAGGTTCAATGGCAAACGTGGCGCGCCCCGGACCTTGTGACCTTCGGCATACATGTCGATATCATAGCGCTTGCCCGGATCTGCCTTGGTTCGGATCCCGTCCAGGCCCGCAGCGATGATCGCCGCCTGCAAAAGGTATGGGTTCGCCGCCCCATCAGGCAAGCGCAGCTCAAAGCGGCCCGGCCCAGGCACGCGCACCATGTGCGTGCGGTTGTTGCCGGTCCAGGTGACCGTGTTTGGAGACCAAGTGGCGCCCGACGTTGTCCGCGGAGCGTTGATCCGCTTGTAGCTGTTGACCGTTGGGTTTGTGATCGCAACCAAGGCCGAGGCGTGCTTCATGATGCCGCCCAAGAAATGCTTGCCGCGCTCTGACAGACCAACCTCACCCGTAGGCCCGTCGCCTTCGCCTGCAAAGACATTCGTCTTTGCATCAGCACCCGGCGCATCCCAAACAGAGATATGCGCGTGACAGCCGTTTCCGGTCAGACCTTCGATGGGCTTTGGCATGAACGTCGCGCGAAGACCGTGCTTTTCGGCGACGCTTTTTGTCATGAACTTAAAAAAGCTATGTTTGTCGGCCGTGCGCAGCACGTCGTCAAACTCCCAATTCATTTCGAATTGGCCGTTCGCGTCTTCGTGGTCGTTTTGATACGGCCCCCAGCCAAGTTCCAGCATGTAGTCGCAGATCTCGCGCACAACATCATAGCGGCGCATGACGGCCTGCTGATCGTAGCATGGCTTTTCAGCTGTATCGAACGGATCCGAAATCTCGGTTCCGTCTGGCATCAAAAGGAAATACTCGGCCTCGACGCCCGTTTTGACGTGCAGACCTTCGGCAGCCGCCTCGTCAATAAGGCGCCGCAAGACGTTGCGCGGCGCCTGGGCGACATCCGCGCCTTCCATCGTGCAATTGGCAGGAACCCAGGCGACTTCGGGCTTCCAGGGCAATTGAATGACCGCTGAAGGATCGGGAACAGCCAACATGTCCGCATCCGCTGGCGTCATGTCGAGCCATGTCGCGAACCCGGCAAAGCCCGCACCTTCGTCTTGCATATCGGCAATCGCCTGCGCAGGGACCAACTTGGCGCGCTGGCCTCCGAACAGATCTGTGAACGAGATCATAAAGTATTTGACGCCCTTTTCCTGGGCGAATTTGGCCAGATCTGTTGTCATGTCTTTTCCCTGTGCGTCGTTCAGTTTTTCATATGTTTGGCGCACGCAGTCTAAGGCTGCATGCGCCTTGTCATCAATAAGTCGTTCCAGGCTTGCCTGGGTACCAATCTGTACCAGCCAGCGGCACTTTGGCCATCGCTGCGGCCTCTAACGTGATCGCGCACAGGTCTTCTGGCTCCAAATTGTGCACATGGCTCTTACCACAGGCACGCGCGATGGTCTGCGCCTCGAGCGTCATCACTTTGAGATAGTTGTTGAGCCTGCGACCGCCCTCGATCGGGTCGAAACGCGCCATGAGGTCAGGGTCCTGCGTCGTGATACCGGCTGGGTCCTGGCCTTCGTGCCAATCATCATAAGCGCCAGCTGTTGTGCCGAGCTTTTGGTATTCGCTTTCCCATTTCGGATCATTGTCGCCCAGCGCAATCAGGGCCGCGGTGCCAATCGCAACGGCGTCCGCCCCAAGCGCCATGCACTTGGCGACATCAGCCCCGGTTCGCACACCTCCTGACACGATCAATTGCACTTCGCGGTGCATGCCCAAGTCTTGCAGGGCGCGAACAGCTTCGCGAATACAGGCAAGGATTGGCTGACCGACGTGTTCAATAAAGACGTCTTGCGTCGCCGCAGTGCCGCCTTGCATACCGTCCAAAACCACAACATCCGCACCGGCTTTGACGGCCAACGTCGTGTCAAAGTAGGGGCGCGCGCCGCCGACTTTGATATAGATTGGAACTTTCCACCCCGTGATCTCGCGCAGCTCAAGGATTTTGATCTCAAGATCATCCGGGCCTGTCCAGTCTGGGTGACGGCAAGCGGACCGCTGGTCAATTCCTTTTGGCAAATTGCGCATCTCGGCCACGCGGTCCGAGATCTTTTGCCCCAGCAGCATCCCGCCACCGCCAGGCTTTGCCCCCTGCCCGACCACGACCTCGATCGCATCTGCGCGGCGCAGGTCGTCAGGGTTCATGCCGTATCGCGACGGCAGATACTGATAGACAAGCTTGTTGGAATGCCCGCGTTCTTCGGGTGTCATGCCGCCGTCGCCGGTTGTCGTCGATGTGCCAGCCAATGTCGCACCGCGCCCCAACGCTTCCTTTGCGGGGCCAGACAAAGCGCCAAAAGACATGCCTGCAATGGTGATCGGGATATCGAGCTCGATCGGGTTTTCTGCATAGCGCGTGCCCAGCGTAACACTGGTCTCACACTTTTCGCGGTACCCTTCGAGGGGGTAACGCGACATGGACGCGCCCAAAAACAGCAGGTCGTCAAAATGCGGCAGTCGGCGTTTTGCACCGCCCCCGCGAATGTCATAGATGCCCGTCGCAGCAGCGCGCCGAATTTCGGCGTTCACGTCCTGCGAAAACGTGGCGGATTGAATTGGCATCGTCCGTGGTGGACCGTCTTGTGGGAAATCACTCATGAAACGACCCTCAATAAGCGTTGTCGATGCTGAAGTTGTACAGTTTGCGCGCCGACCCATAGCGCCGGAATTCTTCCGGTTTTGCGTCGCATTCGCCGCGCGCAAGCAGGTCGGTCAACAGCTCCAGGTGTTCTGGCCGCATCTCCTTTTCGATACAGTCAGCGCCCAAGGATTTGACCGAGCCGCGCACAAAGAGACGGGCTTCGTAGATTGAATCGCCCAGGGCTTCTCCGGCATCGCCGCACACGACCAAGTTGCCAGATTGCGCCATAAAGGCGGACATGTGGCCGACGTTTCCGTGCACCACAATGTCGATGCCCTTCATCGAGATGCCGCAGCGTGACGAGGCATTCCCTTTGATCACCAATGTTCCGCCGTGGCCAGTGGCGCCGGCGTATTGGCTTGCGTCACCGTCGACCACGACAATGCCACTCATCATGTTTTCCGCGGCACCCGGCCCGACGGAGCCCTCGACGTGAACAGTGGCTTGTTTGTTCATGCCGGCACAATAATAGCCAGTGGACCCTTTCACGGTAACGTCGATAGGAGCGTCCAAACCACACGCGATGGCGTGGCTGCCGCGTGGGTTCACGATCTCCCACTGTGTCTGGTTCGTCGTTTGCGCCTGCGCATGCAGCGTTGCATTGAGCGCGCGCAAACCGATGTCTTCTAAGTCGAGCGTCTGCATATCAGTGTGTCCAGAAATAAACGGTTGCGGGCTCGGGCTCCCACACTTTTGCGTTGTCGATACCAGGCAAGCCGACCAGCGCGCGATATTCGCTGCCAAAGGCGACATAGGCATCCGTTTCCGCCATCACAGCAGGCTTGCACGCGATCGGATCGCGCACGACGCCAAAGCCGTCCTTGGTGCCAACGACAAAGGTGAAAAAGCCATCCAAATCGTCAAGCGCACTTTCAAGCGCGTCGCCCAACGTGGCCCCGTTTTGCATCTTCCACGTCAGGTAGGCCGCAGCCACCTCGGAATCGTTTTGCGTGACGATCCGAACGCCTTCACGCTTAAGCTTCCGCCGTAGAGAATTGTGGTTAGACAGCGATCCATTGTGCACCAGGCACTGATCAGGGCCTGTGTTGAATGGGTGAGCGCCCATTGTTGTAACCGCAGATTCTGTCGCCATCCGGGTGTGGCCGATGCCGTGGGTGCCCGACATTGCAGAGACTTCGAACCGCTCGGCCACATCTTTGGGCAGGCCGACTTCTTTATAAATCTCGATGATGTCGCCCACGCTCATCACGCGCAGGCTCGGGTCCAGTTCGGGCAAGGACAAGCGCGCCGCTTCGATTTTGTCGCTGGGCATTTCAAGAACGGCATGCGTGTCGCGCAGCTCGATCGCGACGCTTGCACCGATCTTGTCGCCCAACCGCTCAGACAATCCCTCAAACGCGACTGGCGCGTTGTCGGATTGGACCGTGAGTTTCGACGTGCCAGAGGCTTCGTCACCATAAACGGCAATTCCAGCACTATCCGGGCCGCGATCCGTCATCGTGATCAGCATGTCCGTCAGCATTGCGCCCAATTGAGGCTGCAAGGACTTGTCCTTCAGAAAGAGGCCTACGATTCCGCACATTGGCACAATCTCCAATTTAGTTGATTTAAAATTCGTACAATCAGCAGCCCAATCGCACAACCCACTGGGAAATTTTTTTCACCTTCAGGCAAATCTGACGGCCTGAATGCTCAAATTCTCAGCAAAAGGGGGGACACAGTCCAGTTTGCCCCACCTAAGCGTTCTGGGGATACGAGATGACCGAAAGGTATCGTGCTGGCAATTTGAGCAAAGTCTCTGGGCCGTGCGGGGCGTCGGCATCAAAGAAAAGCGTATCTCCTGGTCGCAGTGTGAACAGCTCTTCGCCGTGGCGATATTCCACCTCGCCTTCCAGCATGTAGATCGTTTCGATGCCGCCGTGCTGAAAGGTTTCGAACTGATCACCAAGGGATGTCAGCTCGATCAAATAGGGCTCAACAATGACACCACTGCCGTTGCTGCCGATATGACCCAACAGGTTGTACTGATGCCCGGCGCGCGTGCCTTCACGCTCAATCTCGACACCTTCGCCCGCCTTTGTATGCACAGCCTGCCGCCGCTCTTCATAGGATTTGAAAAAGGACGTCAGAGGAACGGACAAAGCGTCCGCCAGAGTTTGCAGTGTCGACAAAGAGGGAGACGTGTTGCCATTCTCAATTTTCGAAAGCATCCCGATAGACAGCCCTGTCATCTCTGACAGCTCTGCAAAGGTGATGCCTTGCTGATTGCGATAGGCGCGCACCTCTCGGCCGATCGCGACCTCTAGGACGTTCTCGCGACCAGATCGCAGCGAATGGGGGTTTTGCGTCAGTGAAACAACCATGCCTTCAGCGGTTAACAACTTTTTCAGACAAAGGGTAGGCATCGAAGGTCGCGTGCAAAGCAGGTATGCAAATCTTGCGGTGCACGAGGCCCTGTCGCGATTGGAGCGCCCGAAACGCGATGTTGGGACCAGAGCCAACTGCGCGCCAATCTCATCTCAAAACGTGGAATTTTGCTAAACTCGGCTCGAACGCGCACCGACACACCCTGATACTAAAACAGCCGAAAAACTGCCCTATCGCAGGAAATATGCAATTTTTGTATCAATCAGGGGCAAATCCGTACTAGAACGGCGCAAAAATTCATCGCCTGATAAGCACATACTCGGGAAAACCCGGAGTTTGTTTGGGAGGAAATCATGAAGAATTTGAGTGTGTCGGCGCTTGCGCTGACAGCTGCTTCTGCAATTGCCACATCTGCCGCGGCAGAGGAGTTGACGATCGCAATTGTGAACAATGGTCACATGATCAACATGCAGAAAGTCGCAGAAGCTTACACAGCTGAAACCGGCGTTGCACTAAAGTGGGTATC
Organism: uncultured Rhodobacterales bacterium; assembly: GCA_964649815.1. Taxonomy (GTDB): domain Bacteria; phylum Pseudomonadota; class Alphaproteobacteria; order Rhodobacterales; family Rhodobacteraceae. The sequence goes on from CAZYQC010000032.1 coordinate 19,758, forward strand.
GCTTGAAGAAGGCGTTCTGCGCGAGCAAGTCACATCCGACACCGCTACAGGTGGCGGCGAATACGACGTCATCAACATCGGCATGCAAGAAGCGCCGATTTGGGGCGCCGCCGGTTGGATCGAGCCGCTGAACTTTGGTGCAGAATACGACATCGACGATATGCTACCTGCAATTCGCAATGGCCTGAGCCACGAAGGTACGCTGTACGCGGCACCGTTCTATGGTGAATCTTCGATGGTCATGTATCGCAAAGACCTTGCTGACGCAGCGGGCGTCACGATCCGTGACAACGACAGCTGGGCCAACATCAAAGGCGCTGCTGCCGCGATGCACGACCCTGACAATGGTGTTTACGGCGCATGCTTGCGCGGCAAGCCGGGTTGGGGCGACAACATGGCGTTCATCACCACTGTCGTGAACTCTTTCGGCGGCGCCTGGTTTGACAAAGACTTCCGCCCAACGATCGACTCTGCCGCTTGGGAAGAGGCCATCAACTTTTACGTAGACCTGCTTGGCAACTACGGCCCTCCTGGTTCTGAAGGCAACTCGTTCAACGAAATCCTTGCCCTCTATAACGAAGGCAAGTGTGGCATGTGGATCGACGCAACAATCGCGGCATCGTTCCTAACCGTTGATGGTGTCGCATACGCTCAGTCGCCTAACGCGGGCAATCCTGTTGGTGCGAACTGGCTCTGGGCTTGGGCTATGGCTGTTCCAGCGGGGTCGCCAAACGCGGATCAGGCCAAAGACTTTATCGAATGGGCTACGTCTAAGGAATACATCCAAGCCGTTGCTGCGCATCCTGACTTTGGATGGGGCTCTGTTCCAACGGGCACGCGGTCCTCGACCTATGCTTACCCAGAGTTCCAGGCCGTTGCTGGATTTGCTGCCGCTGAAATGGCCGCAATCGAATCTGCAGCGCCCGAAGCGACAGACATAAAGCCTTACGTCGGCGTTCAGTTTGCCGCGATCCCTGAATTCCCAGAGGTTGGCATTGCGGTCGCTCAGGAAATGGCGGCGGCTCTGTCCGGTGCCAAGTCGGTGGCCGACGCTCTTGCAGCGTCCCAAGAAGCCGCGGACGCAATCATGTCCGAAGCTGGTTACTACTAACCATCACACAGAAACGATGGGCCAGGTTACGCCTGGCCCATCCGTTCCACGCTCTTCATCGTCTGCCTCAGGCTTTCCTTTCTTCATAGGCAAACGTTGAATGGTGTCGAACATGCCCAGCGCATAATCCATACCGGGGGACCACATGTCTGATAGAACTTTGCCACGTCTGCTTCAGACACCAGCCGTCATCTTGTTGCTGATCTGGATGCTCGTCCCGCTGAGCATGACGCTTTATTTTTCGTTCATTCGATATGTTCTGAACAACTTGCGCCGCCCCGAATGGACGTCACCCAGCCTGAGCAATTGGCGCGGTTTCGGGAATTATGAGTTCGTGCTGTTCAAGGCCAAGGATTTTTGGTTCGCGGTTCAAAACAGCGTTTTCATCGTCGGCTCAATTCTGATCCTGACCGTCATTCTTGGCCTTGCCATTGCGATGCTCATCAACCGCTCTTTTCCGGGGCGTGGGGTTGTTCGGGTCCTGCTCATATCTCCGTTTTTCGTTATGCCGGCTGTAAATGCCGTGCTGTGGATCAACATGATCCTTGATCCTGTGCTGGGCCTTCAAGGTCTGGCCGTTGCTGGCATCAACGAGATGCTGGAAGGGCTGCGCACGTTCCCCGTCCTGGGCGCTTTCTTTTCGCTTTGGCCGGAAATTGAGCCGATTTCGTTCCGCGCGACCCAGACATCTGCCTATGCCGTCATTATTATGGTCACGTGGCAATGGACGCCCTTTGCCGTGCTGATTTTCATGACCTCGCTCCAATCGGAGGATCAACAGCAAAAAGAAGCGGCAATTCTTGATGGGGCAAACGCATGGTCGCAATTCGTGAACCTCACCCTGCCGCACCTGGCGCGCCCGATTGCCATTGTGATCATGATCCAAGCGATCTTTCACCTGTCGCTTTATGCAGAGATCGAGATCGTCAGCCGCGGCAACGGGAACAAAAACCTACCCTACCTCATTGGCGAGTTTGCCTCGAACAACATTGGCGCCGCCAGTGCCACGGGCATTTTCGCTGTGATCCTCGCCAACATCGTCGCCATCTTCCTGCTGCGGATGATTGGCAAAAGCTTGATGGATTGAACCTATGGCCGCCGTTGCACAGACCTCCACTTTCGGACGCATCTTTTGGCCCGCATTGGCCTGGCTCGTCGCGATCGTGTTTTTCTTTCCGATCTTCTGGATGGTGTTCACAAGCTTCAAGACCGACGCCGACGCCGTAAAGCCCGAGTTCTTGATTTTCTTCACGCCCACGTTCGAAAATTACCTGAACATGACCGAGAACTATGACTATTGGCGCTTCGCCATCAACTCGGTCATCACATCTGTTTTCGCGACAGTCTTTACCCTGTTCGTTGGCGTGCCTGCGGCTTACGCAATGGCGTTCAACCCCAGCAGGCACACCAAAGACGTGTTGATGTGGATGCTGTCAACCAAGATGCTGCCAGCTGCGGCCGTTCTCTACCCTATGACGTTTCTGACCAAGAACTTCTTGGGGATCTTCGACACGCATTTCCTGGTGATCATTGTCCTGAGCCTGATCAATTTGCCAATCGTGATCTGGATGCTGTTCACCTACTTCAAGGAGATCCCGAAAGAGATCATCGAAGCCGGTAAAATGGACGGCGTGAACACCTGGGGAGAAATCAAAGACATCCTGATCCCGCTTGCCTGGGGCGGTGTCGCGTCAACGGCTTTGTTGTGTTTCATCTTTTGCTGGAACGAAGCCTACTGGACTGTCCGTCTCACAACGACCGAAGCCGCGACCTTGTCAAAGCTCATTGAAGGCAACCGTGCGCCCGAAGGTTTGTTCTTTGGCAGATTGTCAGCCGTGTCCACTGCGGCCGTCGGCCCGATCATCGTCCTGGGGTGGTTTTGCCAAAAGCAACTGGTTCAGGGTTTGACGTTCGGAGCGGTCAAATGATCCCGCGCCCATATAGCCTCCTCCGCCGCCAATCGGCACTGAGGTCGTTCGAACCAGGCGCCCAAGCGTCGCGAATGGGAGTATACATCTGATGTCTATTCTCACGCCTGAGTTTGAATTCGTCGATCGCGCGTCGGAATCGATCCGGTATCTTGAACATGGCTGGCCGACCGAATTGTGCCGGTGGCACGCGCATGAAGAATACGAGCTTCACCTCATCGTCGCCACTCAGGGCAAAGCCTTTGTAGGCGATTACATTGGCCCCTTTGGACCCGGCGCGCTGTTCCTGACAGGACCAAATCTGCCGCACAATTGGATTACTGACGCGCTTGGCGAAACGGATGCTGTGGGCTTGCGCGATATGCTGGTTCAATTCAACGCCGAGAACATTAACCGTCTCAAGCAAGCCTTCCCTGAATTTCGGTCCCTCGACGATATGCTCAGCCGATCAGTGGGCGGGATCGAGTTCCAGAACTTTGATCTTTCGCAAGCCCAGATGTTGTTTGCTGCGGTGCGCGACGCGCATGGGGCGGACCGCATTTTGAAATTTCTAAACCTCTTGCTGACGGTCAATGCGCACCCGCAGAAAAAGCGGCTTTCCGATCACAACGTGGCTTTTCCAGACTTCAAAGCCAAGAAATCCGGCATCGCCGATGTGGTTGATCATATCACGACGAATTTTTCCGAGGACATCACCCTCGATCAGGCTGCTGATATGGCGCATATGTCCACAACTGCCTTTTCCCGCAATTTCCAAAAAATGACGGGGACCAAGTTCAGCGAGTTCGTGACCAAGGTTCGTGTTGGTCAGGCCTGTTCGATGCTGCAGGCGACGGATCAGAAAATAGCCACGATCTGCCACGAAGTCGGCTTTCGCAACCTCGCCAATTTCAATCGGCATTTCCTGAAGGTCAAAGAAATGACGCCGTCGGCCTATCGCGATTTGGCGCGCGCCGAGCTTGCCTCGCCAAAGGTGCTCCATGATGAGTGAGGCCCGTTTTTTCAAAACCAGCTACGACCGTTCAGCCTGCAAGATCGGCGTCATTCACATCGGCTACGGCGCGTTTCATCGGGCGCACCAGGCGGTCTACATTGATGATTATATGCAAACCACCGGCGACCTGCGTTGGGGGATTGCGGCCGTCAATCTTAGACCTTCGGAATCTGAAAGCTTTGAAGAAGCCGCCAAAGCCCGCGATGGATATCTGTTAAAGACAATCGCCCCCGACGGAACGCTTGAGTTTCGCACAGTGCGATCGCACCTCGCCCATGTGGATGCAGCCGTCGATATTGAGGCGGCCCTTGGTCTTTTTGCCCAACCGGACGTATCCATCGCATCGCTTACGGTCACGGAAAGCGGATATGCCTTTGACGATCATTGGGACCTGAACCTGACCGATCCAGCTGTTGCCGCTGACCTTGCTGATGGGTCGCACCACACGATTTACGGCTTCTTGGCCGCCGGGTTGAAACGTCGGCGCGAAACCATAGGCGCGCCGCTGACGATTATGTGCTGTGACAACATCCGAAAAAACGGACAGGTGCTTCGCAAAGCGCTGATGAGCTTTTTGCACGCCAGCGGCCAACAAGACCTGTGCGCCTGGGTGGAAAAATTCGCGACATTCCCGTCCTCGATGGTGGATCGCATCACACCCCGCAGCACGCCAGACCTTCGCGCAGAAGTCAGCGGTCTGTTTCCAATGCTCAGCGCCACCGCCATACATGCCGAAGACTTCACGCAATGGGTTCTGGAGGATCACTTTGCAAATGATGTGCCGGATCTAACGCAAGCTGGGGTGCAAGTTGTTCAGGATGTTGAACCCTATGAAGAGGCAAAAATCAGGATCCTTAACGGCGGACACACAGGCCTGACCTATTTGGGCGCACTTGCGGGGCATCAGACATTCGATCAGGCCATGCATGATCCCGCGCTGCGCGCCCATTTCGACGCGTGGGAGACCTCCGAAGTTCTGGTCGGCTTGGGGCAAACTTCTCCGTTTGACACAAGTGCGTATTTGGCCAAGGTGTCCAGCCGCTTTGAAAACAGCGGCATCGCAGACCAGCTCGAGCGGATCTGCATGGACGGTTATTCCAAGATGGCGATATACATTCGCCCGACGATCAGAGCCCTGTTGGAACGCGGCATCACCCCCACACATGGGTACAATTGCATCGCGTCCTGGATCGTCTATGCGCGCAAATCCAGAAACCCGACCTTCCCAGTTCCCTACCATGAACCCTTGTGGGACAAACTGGAGCCCATGCTCGACGTCGGCCAAGAAAGCCGCATAGCAAATGATGCCCAATTGTGGGGCGACATTCCGCAACGCTTTGCAAGCTTTGTCCCAGACCTCGTCAGCGCAATCAAAGAAATGGAAGCACAATGGCAGGACTAACGCTCAAGAATGTTGCCAAGGCGTATGGCGCGACACGTGTTATCGAAAGCATCGACTTGGATATCGATGACGGAGAGTTCGTCGTTTTTGTGGGACCATCTGGCTGCGGCAAGTCGACATTGCTGCGCATGATTGCCGGATTGGAAGAGATTTCTGGCGGGTCAATTTCCATCGGCGATCAAGTCGTAAACGATGTCGCACCAGCAAAGCGCGGCGTTGCGATGGTTTTCCAAACCTACGCGCTTTATCCGCACATGACCGTCTACAAGAATATGGCCTTTGGTTTGAAACAGGCCAAAATGCCCAGTGACGAAATTGACGTGCGGGTGAAACAAGCCGCCGAAATTTTGGACATCACGCCCCTGCTGGATCGGACGCCGCGCGCCCTGTCTGGTGGACAGCGCCAGCGCGTCGCGATTGGCCGGGCCATCGTGCGCGAGCCCGAGGTCTTTTTGTTCGATGAGCCACTTTCTAACCTGGACGCCGCCTTGCGTGTCCAGACGCGACTAGAGATTGCGCGCCTTCACGAACGTCTTGGCTCGACCATGATCTACGTGACCCACGACCAAGTCGAAGCGATGACGCTGGCCGATAAGATTGTTGTGCTGCGCGGCGGCCATATCGAACAGGTTGGCTCTCCGATCGAGCTTTACGAAAGGCCGCAAAACACCTTTGTGGCTCAGTTCATCGGCAGCCCGAAAATGAACTTTTTTGACCCGTCCGTTCTTTCCGACCATGCGCCGGAAGAATTGGCAAAACACAAAGGGTCGGACGTTATCATCGGTATTCGCTCGGAACATCTAAAGCTGTGTGAACCGGGGCAAGAAACGCTGAGTGCCAAGTATGAGTTGGTTGAAAACCTGGGCGAGCTTGCTTTGGTCCATATGGCGACAGCCGACAAAACCGAGTTTATCGCGAAACTCGACGTGCCACCTGCTGTACCGCCAGGCAGCGAGCTGTGTTTTTCTGTAGACCCTGCGCGTGTTCATTTCTTTGATCGGCAGTCTGGCCAGCGTCTTTGACATTTTGCCAAACGAGCGCGGCGGCGCGATGTTTACCGACGGATCGTTGACTCGCGCGGGACAAGTTCAAATGCCAAGGATTCCGGGGCTGGCCGTTCGCCAGTTTCCACCCAATGCGCCAAAGCCTTTGCAGCCTTTGCCCCCATCTCTTGTGCGGGCAAGCGAATGGTCGAGAGCCTTGGCGTCATCACCCGCGCACCGGGCAAGTCTTGAATACCCAGGACCGAAACAGCCTCGGGTATGACAAGCCCCGCGCGCTGAAACTCAAAGATCACGCCAAAAGCAAGAACATCTGACAAACACAGAAAAGCGTCGAACCTGCGATTGTTTGCAAAGCTTTGCCGGACCGCCTGCGCGCCACCTTCGATTGACAGGTCTGTCTCAAAATAGGTCAGGCTGCGGTCCGAGCTATCGGTTGAAATCCCTGCAAGCCTTGCGCGGGTTCGGTCATTGTTTTCTGCTGGGCCGTGAACCACGGCAATGTCCTTGTGACCAAGGCTAAGCAAATAGTTGACCGCCGCTGCCGCCGCTCTTTCGTTGTCATACCCAATCGTCGGAAGGTGGTAGGCCTCATCATAATACGAGATGACAATTGCAGGCACTTTCGTGCGGTCAATAAGTGCGTGCAGTGCTTCGTCATGTGCGATGCCTGAGAGAAACAAACCTTCGACACCGATATCAAGAAGCTCTTGCGCCTTGCGCGTTTCCGTCTCTCGATTGTCGTCGGTTGTTGCGACCACCAGTGAAAAGCCAAGCTCTGCCAGTCTGTTTTCGATCGCGTTGATCGTTTGCGCAAAGATGTCGCTGTCCAGTGTTGGGATCAGGGCGCCTAACATTTTGGTGCGGCCAGTGTTGATCGCGCGGGCGGCGGCACTGCGAACAAAGCCGAGCTCTGCAATAACGGCTTCGACCCGGGCGCGCGTTTCCTCGTTTACTTTTGCAGGCGTATTCAAAACCCGCGAGGCCGTCGCAACAGACACGCCAGCAGCCTTGGCCACGTCGCGCAGATTTGCCCGTTTCTTCCCTGTTCGCTTCATCAATAAGCAATCCGTTAATTCTCATGAAACTAGTTTCAATAATGTGTTGACTCAAGGGGCGCCCCTGTTGTGAAACTAGTTACATTGCAACGCGGAGGGGGCCGTGGACGCTCCAGTCATCCATCGAGACTTCTCAAACGTTGGCTTTTCGGGCCGGCGGAGGTTTCCGGGCGTGCTGGAAAGATCTGCGACAACCGCACACAAGGTTCACCCACGCGAGAGCTTGATGCTCGAACTGTGTCGCGAAGATGTTTTGGCGTTGAACCAAACCCTGTCATCCCAGCGCGTCGCGATCGCGGCTTATGACGAAAAGGGCAACAGCGCCCTGGGTCGGATCGGTCTTACCGCAAACAATCCGCTCAACGTCGAAGACTTTGACGCCGCCGAGCTTCAGGGTTGGATTGCGCGAAATGGCGGCGACGCCGCCTCACAGGTGCCTGCTGCACATTTGGACCTAACCGATTTGGCCGTTCTGAAGGCGCAAGACCAGTGCACCGTCTGGATCATTCACCCCTGCTCGGCCCAAGACCTTACTTGGGGCGTTGGCAGTGGCGCGATAGATGTCTCGCTCAAGCCCGCTCTGAGTGGCAACCAACCGCGATTGCCAGAGCCTCTTGGCGACGTTCGCGAAGAGTTCACCGTCAGCCGAGGCACCGCGAGCGCCTATATCGTCGAACCTGGGGAATTCGTTCAAATCATCGATGTCGAAGGGCAACAATGCTCGGACTTTATGGCGCTGCGCTCTGACGCGTTAGATCAGGGGCGCGAAATGACCATCGACAGCACCACAACACGAACGTTGGTGCGCGGAGCTTACCCAACGCCGGGCATGTTGGACAAATTCTACGACAGCGACATGCGGCCCTTGTTGCGTGTCATCCAAGATACATGCGGGCGGCACGATACATTTGGCGTGGCATGCACCGCCCGGGGATACGAGGAACGCGGTTTTCCAGGCCATGTGAATTGCTCTGACAATATTTCGGACGTTCTTGCCCCACATGGTGTCGCCCGCCGCGCGGCCTGGCCAGCGATCAACTTTTTTTGGAACACGTGGGTCGATCCCCACACGCATCACATTTTGACCGAGGAAAGCCACTCTCGCCCCGGCGATTACATCGTTATGCGGGCTTTGGATCGCCTCGTTTGCACCAGCACCGCCTGCCCGGATGACATTGATCCCATCAATGGTTGGAACCCGACCGATGTGCATGTGCGCATATATCGGCCAGACGCTCCTATTCGCCGCGCCGTTGCTTACCGTGAAAAGGAAGATGCGCCGATGACTATAAGCCAAGAGAGCGCTTTTCACCCTGCAACGTCCAAGCTGACCTCTCAATTCGCGCCGGCGCGGGATTTGTGGGCGCCGGTTGCCTTCCCGTCGGTTGGAACCGTGGGCGAGTACTGGGCTTGCCGCGAAAGGGTTGCTTTGCAGGATATGTCCAGCCTGCGGAAATACGATGTCATTGGCCCTGATGCCGAACGGCTCTTGCAATATGCCATGACGAAAGACATCGCAAAACTGGCGGTTTGGCGCGGAACTTACGCGCTGATGTGCGACGAAAGTGGCTCGGTCATCGACGACGGAACATTGTTTCGGATGGCGCCAGAGCTCTTTCGTTGGTGCTGTGGCACCGAAGAAAGCGCGCGTCATTTGGAAAGCCTCGCCGCCGCGCTTGATCTGCAAGTTCGCATTCACGGATTGGGTGGTTCTCTGCCAAACCTGGCGTTGCAAGGCCCGCGATCCAGAGATGTCCTTCAAAAACTGGTCTTCACGCAACCAACGATGCCTTCGCTACATGACCTCAAATGGTTCGGAGCCACCGTCGCGCGGGTTGGAGACAGAGAGGGCATCCCCTTCATGCTCACCCGGACGGGATACACCGGCGAGCTTGGGTATGAATTGTTTTGCGCCGCCTCCCACGCGACCGAATTGTGGGATCACGTGATGGCCGCTGGCGAAGAATTTGGGATCGCGCCGATGGGCGCTGCCGCTTTGGAAACCATTCGGATCGAAGCAGGGCTCGCCGCAGCGAACGCGGAATTCGCGGCGGGTATCGATGCCTATGAGGCCGGTCTTGGGTTCGCGGTGACGCTGAACAAAGCAGATTTCGTTGGGAAATCCGCGCTTGAAAGAAACGCAAAAGACCCGCGCAAAATGCTGCGTGGATTGTTGTTTGACTGCGACGATGTACCCGCACGTGGGGCACATGTTTATGCCGGTGAACGCGCTGTTGGCGTGGTCACTTCCGCAACGCGATCCCCGATGCTGGAACGTACAATTGCGATGGCACGGGTGAATGTCGAATTCTCCCAGACCGATACGAAACTGGAAGTCGGCCAGATGGACGGGCACATGAAACGCCTGCCGGTCACGGTTTGCGACGTTCCATTCATTGACCCCAAACGTGAGAGAGCGCGCGCATGACAGATGCTGTGGTCGAATTAGAAAATGTCTGGAAAGTCTTCGGCGAACGCGCGGGCGAGGCGATGGCCGCCATTCGTGCCGAAGGCATTGGCAAACAAGAAGTCTTGGAACGTTTCGACGCTGTCGTCGGCGTCAAGGACGTGAGCTTTCAGGTGGCAGAGGGCGAGATTTTCTGCCTCATGGGCCTCTCTGGTTCGGGCAAATCCACTCTGGTTCGGCACATCAACAGGCTGATCGAGCCGACGGCTGGAACGATCAAGATCTTGGGCGAAGATATCGGCGCGATGAAGGCCGACGCCTTGCGTGCAGTTCGCGCCGACAAGATTGGTATGGTCTTTCAGAACATGGCGCTCTTGCCGCACCAATCTGTGCGCGACAACATCGGCTTTGCGCTCGAGCTGCGTGGTATGGACGGCTACCACAAAGCCAAAGCCGCGGACAAAGCGCTCGAAACGGTCTCGTTGCATGGGTATGGCGACAGATTGCCATCGGAATTGTCGGGCGGCATGCAACAGCGCGTTGGATTGGCCCGCGCCTTGGCGGCAGACCCCGAAATTCTGCTGATGGACGAACCTTTCTCGGCGCTGGATCCCCTTATTCGCCGCAACCTGCAAGACGAATTCCTCGGGCTCTCGGCGAACCTCAAGAAGACGACCGTTTTCATCACGCATGACCTCGACGAAGCCATCAGAATGGGCGATCGCATCGGGATCATGAAAGACGGCGAGATCGTCCAGATTGGCACAGCAGAAGACATCGTAACCGCACCTGCCGACGATTATGTGGCTGATTTCGTTGCTGGAATTTCCCGTCTCAAGCTGGTGTCCGCGGCCAAGATCATGGTTCCCGCCGACGAATTCGCCGCGCAAAACGGGCCGCTTGATAACGAAGCCGAACACCCCGTGGCAGCCCCAACAGACGATCTGGATTCGCTTGTCGGGCTTAGCACGGGAACGGACCTGCCGGTCTTGATCAAAGCGGACGGCGCTTTGGTCGGAGTGGTGACAAAGAACACGCTTCTGCGTGGTTTGCAGGGAGGAGCAGCGTAATGAGCGGAGCAGAACAGCGCGACCAAGTGGTCGATCGGGACGTCTCTGTTGGCGCCTTCGTTGGTCAAAACGAACCCTATTTCAGTGCCGCCTTCGAGACTATTCAACGTGGTCAAAGCCCGTTTTGGAAACTCAACATCTGGGCGCTGATCATTCCTTGGTTCTGGGCGGCCCAACGCGGCCTGTGGCTGGTCTTTTGGCTGGCCCTGGCCATCGATGTCTTGGGCCTTGTTTGCCTCATGCAGCTTGTCAAATTTGGCCCGTTGCTAGACGTCGCTTTGCAGGATCCAGACAACAACACCGTCCTGATTGAACGCTATTCACGTTGGATGACAAACTTTGGCTGGGCCGGTGCAATTGTTCTCATTGGCGGCAGGCTCTGGCTTGGGTCGCGGGCAAACCATTGGTATTACGCGCAATATACCCGCTGGCGTATCTCGGACGAGGTGAACAGCGGGGTCGTTGCCAAGCGGCTGGTTATTGGCGCTGTCATCATGGCCATTGTGGCCCCCATCACGCTTTATCGCGCAACCGAGCTGCGTCTCGACCAACGGGCTTGTTTCAATCAAATTCGCGCAGGCGAAACCGTCGAGCAGCTTTTGCCCGTGCATGGCGCCAACGATGTTGGTGAATTGATCGGCAAATTCCAAGACGTCATTACCGAGGCGGAAGGGCGGCTGGCCGCATTGGACGCTTTGGAAGACCTCACAGCGGAACAAAAATCCGAGCGGAACGCGATCCGCAAAGTCATCCGCGACAATACGCGGAGCATGAATACCGCGATCTCTTACGACACGATTAGCTTCAAAGATCGGTTCGACTGTGCCGTCATCGACGATTTCCCAACATTGGCGCGCTTCACGCCACCGCCAGAGGTTCGCTATCGCCGCGTTCCTGATGAAGCGGCCATTGCCGCCGGCAATGAAGGCGCAACCAAAGTCATCGTTCAAGAAAGCCCACCGGTTGAAGGGCGCCGCGTGAACACCTTTACCTATACCGCAGAAGGCATCGACACGAGCATCAACTATCTGCGGGCGCGCTTTGCGGGTTTCTTTGACGCGACCACGAATGTGCTGCGCCAGTCGCTGATCCGGGTCGAAGTTGCCTTTATGCAAACGCCTTGGCCTGTGGTCGCCTTTTTGTTCATCGTGCTGAGCTGGGCATACACCAACCGGGCAACGACCATCTTTGTTGCAAGCTCCTTGGCCTTCCTCGCGGTGTTCGAGCTTTGGCAAATCGCCATGCAGACGATGGCGCTGGTGGTTGTTGCAACTGCGATCTGCGTCTTTGTCGGCCTGCCGGTTGGAATATGGATGGCCAAGAACAAGTATTTCCGATGGTTCACAGAGCCGGTGCTGGACGTCATGCAGACGATCCCTTCGCTGAGCTATCTCGTACCTGCCGTGGCCTTCTTTGGGATTTCGCAGCCTCCTGCCGTTCTCGCCACGGTCGTTTTCGCAATACCGCCGATGGTCAAACTCACGGCCCTGGGTATTTTGCAGGTGCCTGAAAGCACGAAGGAAGCCGCCCTCGCCTTTGGTGCTTCTGAACGGCAGCTCTTGCGCAAAGTCGAACTGCCAATGGCGATCCCGTCCATCATGGCGGGGCTCAACCAAACCATCATGCTTGCGCTGTCGATGGCCACGATCTCTGCCTTTATCGGCGCGGCAGGTCTGGGGGCGCTTGTTACTGAATCACTCGGGGATGCCCAAGCCGGCAAAGGCCTCCTCGCAGGTATCGCGATCGCACTTGTCGCGATGATGATTGATCGGATCCTCCGCGGCATCCGGGCATCGTTCAGCCGGATTTAACTCAACGATCACCGAGAAGAAACAGGGAGAACCAACTGATGAAAACACTTCTCACAGCAGCCGCCGCCACGGTGGCAATGACCGGGGCCTCTTTGGCTCAGGAAAAAGTGATGATCTCGGACCCAAGCTGGAACGGGGCGCGGGCGATTGGCCATGTCCTGGCCGCGATCATCAATGGCCCAATGGGCAGCGAGGCTGAAATCCTGACAGGTATGAACCAGCAACCTGTGATCTACGCAGGTATGGACAAGGGCGACGGCTCGATCGACATCCAGCCGGATATGTGGATGCCCAACTGGCAATCCGCTTGGGATGAGTATGTCGAAGGCAACGAGTCCATCCGCGTAAGCGCCCCATACAAAGGGACCTCCAACATTTACGTGCCAACATATCTGGCGGGCGAAGTCTCTTCGATCGAGGATCTGCGCAACCCCGAGATCGCTGCGAAGTTCGACACAGACGGCAACGGCAAAGGCGAATACTGGGCAGGCGATGTAACGTGGGCCTCTACAAAACGTTGGCAGATCAAGTTCAAGTCCTATGGCCTCGACGACCTGTGGGAGCCGAACATTATCTCGGCTGATACGTTCAAGGCAGGATTGGCTGCGGCTTATGCTGCAGGGCAGCCTCAGTTGTTCTACTTCTGGACACCAGAAGCGCTGCATTCCCAGTATGATCTGACGGCCGTGGAAGAACCTGCGCGTTTCGACGGCTGCGAAGATGTAGACTTGGATGCGGAGAATTGGCTCGAAGTCTCTCACTTTGAGTGCAAGATCGCCGAAAACGATGTGCACGTGGCATACTCTGCCTCGCTTGAACAGCGCAACCCAGCGGTCGCAGCCATGCTGAGCCGCGTTCAGTTCACGGGCGACGAAGTGGGCGGCTGGATCCTTGAGATGTTCGAAAACAAGCGTGACCCAGCCGAAGTTGCTGAAGAATGGATCGCGGACAACGAAGAACTCGTGAACAGCTGGATCAACGGATAAGCGTTCCAAACCCAAACAACCTAAACCGCGCGCATCAGTGCGCGGTTTTTTTGTTGGCCAAGGCCTAACGACGCCCAGCCGTCCTGCTGGCTCACTAGCTCTGTAAAATCATCGCCTTGTACAAAGCGCGGATACGGTTGAAGACAGGCCCGGCGACACCTTCGCCAATGGGCCGCCCATCGATTTCAAACACGGGCGTCTGTGCGCCAAAGGTTCCGGTGAGAAAGGCTTCGTCAGCTCCGTATGTATCCACCAGCGAAAAGTTCCGTTCAAAGACGGGGATGTCGTTTGCTCGGCACACATCGATGACTTTCTGGCGCGTGATCCCGTTCATGCAATAATCGCCGGTCGAGGTCCAAACTTCGCCCTTTCGGACAATGAAAAAGTTGCAAGCGTTGGTCGTATTCACAAAACCGAACGGATCCAACATCAGCGCTTCGTCCGCCCCCTGACGCACGGCATGGGTCAATGGGATAATGCAATTCAATTTGGAATGAGAATTCAGCTTTGCATCTTGCGTGAGCGGCAACCCACGATGATGCGGAACCGACGCCAGCCGGATGCCGCGTTCGATAATGCTTTCGTCGGGCTTGGAATGCTCGGCTATGATGACGATGGTCGGTCCATAGACGCTCAGGTGCGGATGTTGAAACGGCTTCTTTTTCCGCCCTCGCGTGATCATCAGCCGGATATGAACGTCTGTGTGCATGTCATTGGCGGCGAGCGTTTGGTTTATGGCCGCGACCAAGGCGGCCCGGGTCATGCCGATGTCCAAATCGATATAAAGCGCGGCCTCGTAAAGCCGGTCCAGGTGATCGTCTAAAAACGCGATACGTCCATCATAAAGGCGAAGCCCCTCCCAAATGCCGTCCCCCAACATAAAGCCTGAATCGTACACCGAGACTTTGGCCTGATCCCGGTGAACGATGTCGCCATCGACATAGATCAGGATGTCGTCATTCCTGTCGTCGGCAGCAGCCGTATGTGTGGATACGTGCGAATTGTCTTCCATACGTCGTCTTTCCTCGTTCCGGGCCTTGCCCCGAGCACGCCTGACTGCGGCGCCCGCGCGCACAGCGTCTCAGAACAAGTATGTCTGAGTCTATGTGAACCGCAACCAGCCCCCGGCTGTGGTCGTCGCCTTTGGAACCATCGCGCAGACCAACGCCTACCTTTCCAGGTTCGGGTGGGTGTCGATATAGGTCTCAAAGAAATCGGCAAAGGTTGCCACAACCGGCGGCAACTTTTCATAGGGCGGGTAAAACAAGGTCAGCCATAACGAGGTGACAGACCAGTCGGGCATGACTTCGATAATCTCACCTGACTGCAAGCCGTCATTCGTGATGAAATCTGGCAAGACGCAGATACCGTCGCCCGCACAAGCCAGGGCATACAAGAAATCCCCGTTGTTGGAGGTGATCCGTTTGCCCGCGCGGACCGAGCGTTTGCTGCCAGCTTGGGTCAAATCCCAAAGCTCGGCGTCCCCATCCGCGCTGTAAGACATCATGTGGGCTTGTTCCAGATCCGCTGGATGCGTCGGTTTTTGCACATGCTCAAACAGCTTGGGCGACGCGACCATATGCCTTGGCACCTCGCACAACTTGCGCCAGATCGTTGATTTGTCGGTCGGCGGGCCAGAGACTCGAATGGCCAGATCACAATTCTCTTCGATCACATCCAACAACGTGTCGGTAAAGTTGATGTCCACGGCAATGTTTGGATAGGCCAGCCGAAAGCCGGACACCACCTGGGGCAAAAGCGTGACGCCCAGGGAAACGGGCGCCGTCAACCGCAACCGGCCACTATCAGGGCGGACTTCACGCCTGAGGTCTTCGGTGACAGCGTCAAACCCTTCCAACAGCGGGCGATACCGCGCCAGCACAGTCGCCCCTGCAGTGGTCAGGGCGACTTGCCGCGTTGTCCGCACCAACAGCTGCGCCCCCAAGTCTTTCTCAAGCTGAGCAATGATGCGGGTGACGGAAGCGGGGGCAAGGTCAAGCTCTCTCGCCGCTAAGGAAAAGCTCTTTTGGTCAGAAACAGCACGTAGAACGCGCAACGGCTTTAGCTCAATCATGGGCGCAATTATTCCGATATTGGCAATAATAAATGAATATCGCTGTCTATTAACTTTATCAATTAAAGCCTCATCTTTGGCACAACACAAAAACGCGCCAAGGAGAATGAGTGTGATTACCGATATCAAAGGCCTGCATCACGTCACGTCGATGGCAGGCGACGCCAGCGTCAATAATACCTTTTTTACCAACACATTGGGCCTTCGGCGCGTCAAGAAAACTGTGAACTTTGACGCCCCGGATGTGTATCACCTGTATTACGGAGACGAGGTCGGAACACCCGGCTCGGTCATGACGTATTTCCCCTTTGGCCATATGCCCAAAGGCAAACGTGGTGTCGGCGAGGTTGGAACAACGGAATTCGCGGTCCCAAAGGGCAGCCTGACATTCTGGCAAGACCGTCTCTCCGAACAGGGTGTCTCGGGCCTTCGGACCAGCACGGCATTCGGTGAAAACCGCTTGTCTTTCGATGGGCCCGATGGTGACGGTTTCGCTTTGGTCGAAAGTGAAGAGCGCGACAGAACTCCGTGGAGCCAAGGCGGCGTGCCGTCAGATGCTGGGATTTTGGGATTTCGCGGTGCTCGCTTTGCGCTGCGTGATGCGGATGCAACTGCCGAACTCCTGACCTTTATGGGGTATCAAAAGGCTGAAACCGAAGGGGATGTCACACGGTTTATCATCGAAGGCGGCAATGCCGCCGACACGATCGACCTTGAACAAATGCCAAGTGCGACACCGACCGCGCATCAAGGTGCTGGATCGGTCCATCACATCGCATTTGCGGTCGAGGACCGAGACGCGCAACTGCGCGTGCGTCAGGCCCTGATGGACACTGGGTACCAAGTCACCCCGGTGATTGACCGAGATTACTTTTGGGCAATCTACTTCCGCACACCTGGTGGCGTGCTGTTCGAGATCGCAACCAACGAGCCCGGGTTCGACCGCGACGAAGACACGGCCCATCTGGGTGAGGCATTGAAACTGCCCACACGGTACGAACCGCACCGCGAGAAAATCGAGGCGCTGTTGCCTCCTCTGGCGGCTTAATTCGGAGACAAACATGTCAACAGATCTGTACCAGGCGCTCGTCAAAGCGCCTGCGCATGGCGCGCCATTGGTCTTTGCGTTTCATGGCACGGGCGGGGACGAGCATCAGCTCTTTGATCTGGCCACCCAACTGGTTCCAGGCGCAGGCGTAATCGCCCCGCGCGGAGACGTGTCTGAAATGGGCGCCGCGCGTTTCTTTCGTCGAACCGGCGAAGGCGTCTACGATATGGATGACCTTGCGCGTGCAACTGACAAGATGATCGCGTTTGTGGACGCCCATCGCGCAGCGCATCCGCATCGCCCGGTTTACGCCTTTGGATACTCAAACGGTGCCAACATTCTGGCTTCAGTGTTCCTCAAGCGGCCTGACCTGTTCGACCGGGTTGGCTTGTTGCATCCGCTGGTGACGTGGCAACCCGACGCCCATCCTGAACTGGCGGGTCGGCGCGTTCTTGTCACCGCAGGAGAGCGCGACCCCATCACCCCATTCGCCATGAGCCAGAGCCTCATCGATTGGCTGAATGACGCGGGCGTAGACGTTGAAACCAGTGTTCACGAGGGCGGTCACGAGCTCCGCAACACCGAACTCATCGCGTTGAAGTCGCTTTTTGACGAAGACGCGGGATCAGACTGAACCGTCTTGCAACGCGTTGAGGGTCGTCAAAACAGCCGCCTCTTTATGTGCCCAGCTTAGGAATTCCTTCACATGCACGTCCTTCTCTCTTCCCGGTCGGCAGCACAGGTAATAGCTGCGTTCGGAGTCGATGATCGGTCCGAACGGGCAGACAAGTCGCCCGTCCGCCAACGCGGAATAGACTGGCGTGCCCCCATTGGGTGGTCCGGTTTGATTGTTAGTGCATCGTCGGCTTTTG
>CAZYQC010000033.1:0-34972 GCA_964649815.1 uncultured Rhodobacterales bacterium
TGCGACCGGCAAGATGTCGATGATGATCGCCCAGAACGGCCCCGGCATCACGAACTTTGTGACCGCTGTCAAAACGGCATACTGGAACCACACCCCATTGCTGTTGGTGACGCCTCAGGCGGCCAACAAAACCATTGGCCAAGGCGGCTTCCAAGAAGTTGAGCAGATGAAGCTCTTTGAAGATATGGTCGCCTATCAGGAAGAGGTGCGCGATCCGACCCGTGTTGCAGAAGTTCTCACGCGCGTCATCAGCCAGGCCAAGCGCCTTTGCGGCCCCGCGCAGTTGAATATCCCGCGCGACTTCTGGACCCAAGTTGTTGACATCGAAATCCCAGAGCCGATTGAATTCGAACGCTCACCGGGCGGCGAAAACTCAGTCGCGGCAGCTGCGGAAATGCTGTCCAACGCATCGAACCCTGTGATCCTGAACGGCGCAGGTGTTGTTCTGTCCGATGGTGGCATTGCGGCATCGCAAGCACTTGCCGAGCGTCTCGATGCCCCGGTCTGCGTTGGGTACCAGCACAATGATGCCTTCCCCGGCAATCATCCCCTGTTCGCAGGACCATTGGGCTATAACGGCTCCAAAGCAGGTATGGAGCTGATCAAAGAGGCAGACGTTGTTCTGTGCCTTGGCACGCGCCTGAACCCGTTTTCCACATTGCCTGGCTATGGCATGACCTACTGGCCCGAAAACGCAAAAATTATCCAAGTTGATATCAACCCGGATCGGATCGGCCTGACCAAGAAAGTCTCGGTCGGGATTGTCGGAGATGCCGCTAAGGTCGCAAATGGCATTTTGCGCCAGCTGAGCGACACCGCTGGTGACGCAAACCGGGCCGAGCGCAAAGCAACCATTGCTCAAAAGAAATCTGCATGGGCGCAAGAGCTGACCTCCATGACAGAAGAGCAGGACGACCCAGGTACCAACTGGAACGAGCGGGCGCGCGCGGCCAAGCCAGACTGGATGAGCCCCCGCATGGCGTGGCGCGCCATTCAGCAAGCGCTGCCGCGTGAGGCGATCATTTCGTCTGACATCGGCAACAACTGCGCGATCGGCAATGCGTACCCTGATTTTGACGAAGGTCGTAAATACCTGGCACCTGGCCTCTTTGGCCCTTGCGGGTACGGCCTGCCAGCGATCGTCGGCGCCAAAATCGGACAACCCGACGTGCCTGTTGTTGGATTTGCCGGTGACGGTGCCTTTGGGATCGCCGTTAACGAACTGACCGCCATCGGACGTGGCGAATGGCCAGCCATCACGCAAATCGTCTTCCGCAACTACCAGTGGGGTGCGGAAAAGCGGAACTCGACCCTGTGGTTTGACGACAACTTTGTCGGCACCGAGTTGGACGAGCAAGTGTCCTACGCCGGGATCGCCAAGGCCTGTGGCCTGCAAGGTGTTGTAGCGCGGACAATGGACGAGCTGACCGAGGCGTTGAACCAGGCCATCAAAGATCAGATGGAAAATGGCAAAACAACCTTGATCGAAGCAATGATCAACCAAGAGCTGGGCGAGCCATTCCGCCGTGATGCCATGAAGAAACCTGTCGAAGTCGCCGGCATCACCGCCGACGATATGGTTCCGCAGCAGGTTGCATAACTGCGAATGAACCCATTTCGCAAAATAGCGGCAGCATGAACGTTCTGGACACCCTCAGAACGCGTGCTGCCGCTCATCCGGCGCATATCGTGCTAAGCGAAGGCGAAGATCCTCGCATTATCGCCGCGGCGGCGAAAGCTGTCGAAGCGGGTCTGGGACCCATAACCTTGGTGGGTCCGCGATCGTCCATCGACGAGGCGTTTCAATCGCTCGACGTTCAATTGTCGGACGATCTGCGCATAGCCGACCCGCACACGTCCCCCCTTGCCCAAGGCCTCGCCGAACGTTTTGCTGCGCTCAGGGCCCACAAAGGCGTAACGCTCAGCGACGCGCAACAGGCGGTCAAAGACCCCTTGGTCTTTTCCGCAATGATGGTGCGGTGCGGCCATGCGGACGGAACGGTTGGTGGGGCCGTGGCGACCACGTCAGATACGGTGCGCGCCGCTCTGCAATGCATCGGCAAAGCACCAGACGCCGATTTGGTGTCTAGCTTCTTTCTGATGATCCTGCCCGAGGGCCATCCCTCGGGTCGTGCTGCGATGATCTTTAGTGACAGCGGGTTGGTGATCGATCCGAACGCCTCTGAACTGGCATCTATTGCCGAACAAGCAGCCGGCTCTTACCAAGCTCTTTTGGCCGAAGCCCCAAAAGTCGCCCTTTTGTCTTTTTCGACCAAGGGCAGCGCGCGGCATCCAAACGTGACCAAAGTCACTGATGCACTGTCCCTCTTGCAGGAAAAACGCCCTGATCTGTCTTGCGATGGTGAGTTGCAATTTGACGCCGCTTTCGTGCCTGAGGTTGGTGCGAAAAAAGCACCGGGCTCGGACGTTGCGGGCGAAGCGAACGTTCTGATCTTTCCAAACTTGGACGCAGGAAACATTGGTTACAAAATCGCACAGCGTGTAAGCGCTTGCATTGCGATTGGGCCGATCCTACAAGGGCTGGCACAGCCCGCAAATGACTTGTCGCGAGGTTGCTCGGCCGACGATGTCTTTCATATGATTTCCGTTACGACCCTCCAGGTCGCAGCGGCGAAAGGAAGCGCATGACCCACCACCAGCCGACACTGGATTTATCGCCCAAAGTCTCTGACGAGGTGCGTAAAACCACCTGCTACATGTGCGCATGCCGGTGCGGGATCAACGTGCATATGAAGGACGGCAAAGTTGCCTATATCGAAGGCAACCGCGATCACCCTGTGAACAAAGGTGTTCTGTGCGCAAAAGGCAGCGCAGGCATCATGCAGGTCAACGCACCTTCGCGCCTGCGCGCACCGCTCAAACGGGTGGGAGAGCGCGGCTCTGGCCAGTTTGAGGAAATCTCCTGGGACGAAGCACTGACGCTGGCAACCGACTGGCTGGCCCCTGTGCGAAAGGAAAATCCCGAAAAACTGGCCTTTTTCACGGGTCGGGATCAAAGTCAGAGCTTTACCTCGTTTTGGGCCCAGAATTTTGGCACGCCAAACTATGCGGCGCATGGTGGGTTTTGCTCGGTCAACATGGCCGCGGGCGGCATCTACACGATGGGTGGCGCCTTTTGGGAATTCGGACAGCCTGACTGGGACCATACCAAGCTGTTTATGCTCTTCGGCGTGGCCGAAGACCACGACAGCAATCCGATCAAAATGGGGATCGGCAAAATCAAAGCGCGGGGCGCGCGCGTCATTGGCGTAAACCCGGTTCGCACCGGCTATAACGCCGTTGCCGATGACTGGGTCGGGATTACACCCGGCACGGACGGTTTGTTTATCCTGTCGCTGGTTCACTGTTTGATGAAAGCGGGCAAGATCGATCTTGAGTACCTCGCGCAGTGGACCAACGCGCCATGCCTCGTGAACGAGGCAACCGGAACAGCCGAGGCGGGTCTGCTGCTCAAAAATGCAGAGGGCAAACACCTGGTCATCGACGCCCGCGATGGGGCTCTGGTGCCCTTTGACACGCCGGGCGTCAAACCGGACCTGACCGCCACCCATGAGGCGGATGGGGTACGCTACCGGACGGTCATGCATCTGATGGCCGAGCGATACCTCGCCCAAGACTACGCGCCCGAAGCGGTGGCAGAGACCTGCGGCATCCCAGCCGAACGCATCCGCGCCATTGCCGCGGAACTGGCCCGCGTCGCTTTTGAAGAGGCCTTCGAGCTTCCGATGGAATGGACCGATTTCCGCGGCCAAAAGCACACGACTGTCACAGGTCGTCCAGTCAGCTTTCATTCCATGCGTGGCATCTCGGCCCACGCAAACGGCTTTCAAACCTGCCGCGCCCTGCATGTATTGCAAATCATGCTTGGCAGTGTCGAAAGACCCGGCGGCTTTCGTTTCAAACCGCCCTATCCAAAGCCAGCAACAGCCCACCCGAAACCGCATTGCGGTGTGACCCCCGACAGCCCGCTTGACGGCCCGCATTTGGGGTTTGTCCACGGCCCAGAAGATCTCGCCCTAAAGGAAGACGGCACGCCCGCCCGGATCGACAAAGCGTTCACTTGGGAAAATCCCATGAGCGCACATGGCCTGATGCATATGGTCATTTCAAACGCCTATGCTGGCGACCCCTACAAGATCGACGTCCTGTTCATGTACATGGCAAACATGTCGTGGAATTCGACGATGAACACCTCCGGCGTTATCAAGATGTTGACCGACAAGGATGACAGCGGCGACTACGTGATCCCCAAGATCATCTATTCTGACGCCTATTCCTCCGAGATGGTTGCCTACGCAGATCTCATCCTTCCCGATACAACCTATCTGGAACGCCATGACTGCATCTCGCTGCTCGATCGCCCGATTTGCGAGGCCGACGCCGCCGCAGACGCAATCCGCTGGCCGGTCATTGAACCCGACCGCGATGTAAAGGGCTTTCAATCCACACTCTGCGATCTTGGCGCACGTTTGGGCTTGCCCGGTTTTGTCAACGAAGACGGCAGCCAGAAATATGCGGATTACGGCGATTACATCGTCAACCACCAACGCAAACCCGGCATCGGTCCACTGGCCGGTTGGCGATCAGGTAAAGACGGCCCGTCGCACGGCCGCGGCGACGTCAACCCTGACCAACTCGCGCGGTACATCGAAAACGGTGGCTTTTTCGTCGAGCACATCCCTGACAATGCACTCTTCATGAAACCCTGGAACATGGAATACCAGAACTGGGCGGTCGGCATGGGGCTCTATGATGCGCCGACACCCTATCTCTTCACGCTCTATTCCGAGCCGATGCGCAAATTCCAACTCGCCGCCGAAGGTCACGGCGAACGCCAACCTCCAGACCATCTCCGGGCGCGCATCAAAGAAAAGCTCGATCCGCTGCCGATTTGGTACGACACCCAGTCAGAAAACCTGTCAGCCGACTACCCGATCACCGCGCTGACCCAGCGCCCGATGGCCATGTACCACTCCTGGGGCTCGCAAAATGCCTGGCTGCGCCAAATCCACGGCCACAACCCCCTTTACGTACCAACCGCCCTGATGCGCCAACTCGGGCTGGCCGACGGCGACTGGGCCAAGGTCACCTCGCCGCATGGCGAAATAATCGTGCCGGTCCTCGAAATGGCCGCCTTGAACGCAAACACGGTCTGGACCTGGAACGCCATCGGCAAGCGCAAAGGCGCATGGGCCCTCGACCGCGACGCGCCCGAGGCCACAAAAGGCTTTCTGTTGAACCACCTCATCCACGAACTGCTCCCGGCAAGAGGCGACGGGCTCCGCTGGGCCAATTCAGATCCCGTCACCGGCCAAGCCGCTTGGTTTGATCTCCGCGTCAAAATTGAAAAAGCCCAAGCCCCATCCGAGGCACAGCCAAGCCACCCGGCCCTCTCATCCCCGGTTGGTTCAGGCCCGTCAAAACTCACATGGAAAGTCGGATCATGATCCCCGAGCCTCTGCCCCAATCACACCCAGCCTTTCTTTTGGCTCAAAATATCCCGGGGCGCGGGGCAGAGCCCCGTATCACTGCAACGCCACGAGGTCCGCGCGCATGACAACGCTTCCCACCTCCACCGACCGCAAACTCGGCTTGGTCATCGACCTTGATACATGCGTCGGATGCCACGCCTGCGTCATCTCCTGCAAAGGCTGGAACACGGAAAACTATGGCGCGCCCTTGGCCGACACCGACCCTTACGGCGCTGACCCGGTCGGGACTTTCCTAAACCGCGTCCACAGCTACGAAGTACAGCCCGATCACGGCGCCGCACAGCTCGTGCATTTCCCCAAATCCTGCCTGCATTGCGAAGATGCGCCTTGCGTGACCGTCTGCCCAACCGGTGCCAGCTACAAACGCGTCGAAGACGGCATCGTTCTGGTCAACGAAAGTGACTGTATCGGCTGCGGCTTGTGCGCCTGGGCATGCCCCTACGGCGCCCGCGAAATGGACGGCGTCGAAAAAGTGATGAAGAAATGCACCCTCTGCGTGGATCGCATCTATAACGAAAACCTACCCGAAGAAGACCGAGAGCCTGCCTGCGTCCGCACATGCCCCGCAGGCGCCCGGCATTTCGGCGATTTCAGCGATCCCGACAGCGCAGTCAGCCAATTGGTTGCCGAGCGCGGCGGCATGGACCTGATGCCCGAACAAGGCACCAAGCCGGTCAACAAATACCTGCCTCCGCGTCCTAAAGACGCCCTGCCGGAATTCGACGTCCTGGCACCCTACCTCGCTCCCGTCGCAGAAGAGCCAAAGGGCTTTCTGGGCTGGATCGACAAAGCGTTGGAGAAAATCTGATGCATCCAGCACCGTCCGTCATCTTTTTCACGTCCTTCTCCGGCTTGGGCTTTGGTCTTTTGATGTGGCTCGGCATCGGCCTGCCCAACGTCAGCGGCTGGGTGGCCTTCGTCTTTTTCTTCATCGCCTACGCACTCGCGGTGGGCGGGCTCTTGGCGTCGACCTTCCACCTGGGCCACCCTGAACGCGCGCTCAAGGCGTTCACCCAATGGCGCAGCTCGTGGCTCAGCCGCGAAGGCTGGTGCGCGGTCCTGGCGCTTGTCCTTATGGGGCTCTACGCCCTCGGCGCTGTCTTTCTGGGCCAAAAATGGGCTCTGCTTGGCATCCTCGGCAGTGTGTTCTCCTTCCTCACAGTCTTCACAACCTCGATGATCTATGCACAGCTCAAATCCGTCCCACGGTGGAACATGACCCTGACACCGCCGATGTTTCTCTCCCTCAGCATCGCAGGCGGCGCCCTTCTCGCTGGTCAAACACGCGCCGCGCTTATCCTGCTGCTGATCGCAGGCGCGACCCAAATTCTCTATTGGATCCAAGGCGACGGTGCCTTTGCGCGCGCCGGCACGAACATCGGCACCGCCACCGGCCTCGGAGAACGCGGCTCGGTCAAAGCATTCGAACCGCCGCACACCGGAAACAATTACCTGCTCAAGGAAATGGCCTACGTGGTCGGCCGCAAACACGCCACCAAGCTGCGCATGGTGTCACTGGTCCTCATGATAGCCCTGCCGGTCTTGCTGCTCATCGCCCCCTTCTCCCACGCCCTCGCCGCCGTCGCCGTTCTCAGCCATATCGCCGGTGTTCTCGTGTCCCGCTGGCTCTTCTTCGCACAGGCCGAACATGTCGTGGGCCTCTATTACGGCAAACGCTAAGCACGCCCGCACACCGCAAAAAACCAGCCTGGTTTTTCTTTTGGCTCAAAATATCCCGGGGTGCGGGGCAGCGCCCCGCGAAGCTCTGACATTGCAGGGATCCCGCAGCAAATGCAGGCGTTACCCCGCCAGCCGCGTTTCAACAATTTTGGAATAAAGCGCGGCCCCCAAAGGCAAGACCTTTGGATCCAATGTGAACGCCGGATTGTGCAGCGAAGCCTCGCCCCCGTGCCACAGCCGAACATAGGCGCCAGGCACCACCTTCAGCATGTCCGAAAAGTCCTCTGAACCAGTGACCGGCACATCTGCATCATTCACGTTTTCCGGGCCAACAAGGTCCGCTGCCGCCTCGATATAGGCCGTCGACAATTCGGGATCGTTTTGCAAAACGTCAAAGACGTTGCGCGCGTCGACCGTGATTTCAACGCCATGCGCCAAGGCAAAGCCGTCGCAGATCGCCTGCATCCGCGATTTGGCCAGCTCAAAGATCTCGTCTTTGAAATACCGGATCGTCCCGGCCAAGGCCGCGGTTTCGGGAACCACGTTATAGGCCGCGCCAGAATGGATTTGCGTCACCGACAAAACGCAAACGTCCAAAGGCGGCACATTGCGGCTCAGGATAGACTGCAGCTCTGTGGCCAAGCTCGCCGCAATAAACAGCGCATCCTTGGAATGCTGCGGGGCTGCGGCATGGCTGCCTTTGCCTTTGATTGCGATATCAAAGAAGGCGGCCCCGGCCATTGCAGCGCCTTTGCAGACGCTGATCTTCCCCAGCGTGCCACCTGGCGAGTTGTGCATGCCGTAAATTTCGTCACAGGGGAACTTGTCGAACAAGCCTTCTGCCAGCATGCGGCGCGCGCCTCCCAAACCTTCTTCCGCAGGTTGGAACACCAAGACAGCCGTGCCCGAGAAATCCCGTGTTTGCGCAAGATACTGGGCCGCGCCCAAAAGCATCGTGGTATGCCCGTCATGACCGCAGGCATGCATGACGCCGTCGTTTTGCGACGCATAAGGCAGCCCTGTCGTTTCCTGAATAGGCAGCGCGTCCATATCGGCCCGCAAACCGATGCGCCGGTTGCCGCCGCCTGTCCCGTGGATCAATGCCACGACACCGGTTTTGCCCAAACCGGTATGGATTTCGTCGACGCCAAAACGCTCAAGCGCCTCGACCACTTTGGCGCTGGTTCTGACCTCCTCAAAGCCTAATTCGGGATGCGCATGCAAATCCTTAAAGATCGCCTCCAATGCATCCGCGTTTTCGGCAATCTGGCTTGGAATATGCATGCGTTCGTCTCCTTAGATCAGACCCGCGTGGGCCATCGCCTCGTCCATCATCGCCTTGGTAGCGTCACTCAGCGTCGTCAGAGGCAGGCGCACTTCGTCACTGCACAGCCCCAACTTGGACATGCCGTATTTTGCACCGACAAGGCCGGGCTCTGTAAAGACCGCCTTGTGAAGCGGCAACAGCTTGTCCTGGATTTCCAAGGCTTTGCCATATTCTCCGGCAAGACACGCATCCTGAAGCTGCGCACAAAGCGCAGGCGCCACATTTGCAGTCACCGAAATACAGCCGACACCGCCTTGGGCGTTAAAGCCAACCGCCGTCGCATCTTCGCCAGAGAGCTGAACAAAATCCGGGCCACAGGCCATGCGTGTCCAACTCACCCGCGCAAGGTCTGCGGTGGCATCTTTGACGCCGATGATCCGCGGCAGTTTGGCCAGTTCGGCCATTGTGTCGACGCTCATGTCGATCACCGACCGTGGAGGGATGTTGTAAATGATGATCGGGATGTCCGCGCATTCATGAAGCGCGGTAAAATGCGCAAGCAATCCGCGTTGCGTGGGCTTGTTGTAGTAAGGTGTGACAACCAAGGCCGCCGCAGCACCGGCTTCTTTGGCGAACTTAACGAAACGGATGGCCTCTTCGGTATTGTTCGACCCGGCGCCAGCAATAACCGGAATGCGGCCTGCAGCGGCCTCGACAACCGTTTTGATAACCGTCTCGTGCTCGTCATGGGTCAAGGTCGGGCTTTCACCCGTCGTGCCAACAGGGACCAGTCCCTTACTGCCTTGGTCGACATGCCAGTCGACAAGTTTTTTGAGCGTTTCCAAATCCAAAGCGCCGTCGCGAAACGGGGTGACGAGGGCAGGTAAAGACCCTGTAAACATAAGCACGCTCCTTCTTTGTTCATGCTCAACAATGAGCCAAAAGTTTCTCAGGCCGCCGCAGTGCTGTTTCAATGCATTGAAGCCAGCAGCGCAGAGCTTAGGTTGGGGCTTATCCTTCTCCTTGAGGAAATTGCAAGTCATGACGCGGCTGGCTGTCTTTTTGGTTGCACTTTCAATGGCGTTGACACCTGCCTGGGCAGAGCGTCCTCGCCCCTTGGGTTGGGCAATGGACGCCGTGCGCGATGGCGACTGGGACGCTGCCAAAGTGATCGCGCAAAGGGACGGAGCGATTGCAGCCGATGTCATCGAATGGCAACGCCTGCGCCAAGGTTTAGGCACTTGGTCCGAGGTTGACGCCTTTCTGAACCGTCGCCCCGACTGGCCCGGCGAGCGTTTGTTGCGCCGCCGATCCGAGGCAGTTGTGACCGGTCAACCCCGCCAAACGATCCTCGCCTTCTTTGCAGAAGAGCCTGCGCAAACACCGCAAGGCGTTTTGGCGCATGCCGCGGCCTTGCGGGCAAGCGGTGAGATCGGGCTATCCGATGCGCTGATCGTCGAAGCGTGGCGCACGCTGGACATGAGCGCCGAAAACCACGCGCGTTTCCTAGAGGCGCATCGCACTCTTCTGGCGTCGCATCACAATGCGCGGCTGGACGCGCTGTTATGGCAAAGCGCCTTTTCTGCAGCCGAACGGATGTATCCGCTTGTCTCAGAGGGGCACGTCGCTTTGGCCAAGGCGCGCATTGCTTTGCGCAAGCGCGCGGGCAACGTGGACGCATTGATTGCAGCGGTTCCTGCCGATCTGCGTTCTGCACCAGGTCTGGCGCATGATCGCTATGAATGGCGCATTCGGAAAGGCCTGTGGGACAGCGCCAAGGCCTTGCTGCTCGAACGATCTACTTCTGTGACAAGCTTGGGCGACCCCCAAGCCTGGGCGAACCGTCGGCGGGCTTTGGCACGTGACGAAATGCGCGATGGCAACGCGCGTCGCGCCTATCAAATGGCATCTCAACACTTTTTGACCGAGGGCTCCGCCTACGCTGATCTAGAGTGGTTGTCTGGCTTTATTGCGCTGCGGTTGTTGAACGATCCGTCTTTGGCGGCTGGGCACTTTAACAATCACCGCCTTGCGACCAAGTCGCCGATTTCCCAAGGCCGCGCGGGCTATTGGTTAGGGCGCGCGTTTGAGGCCGCGGGCGATACCGACGCGGCCCAAACCGCATACGCTTTGGGCGCAAGGTTCCAGACCTCATTCTATGGGCTTTTGGCCGCTGAACGAGGCGGGTTTCCCTTTGATCAAAGCTTAGCTGGCGAAAAACCGAGTGCGGATTGGCGCCAGTCCGCTATGGCCAAAGACGATGTGTTTCAGGCAGGTCTATTGCTGCAAGCGTCGGGCGAGCGATCCTTGGCCGAGCGGTTCTGGACCCATTATGCCGAGCGCCTCATCCCCCAAGACGCGGCCCTTTTGGGGCAAGCCGCGATCGATACCGGTCAGCCGCATTTGGCTGTGATGATCGGCAAGCGCGTTGCGCGCAGCGGCGTGACCCTCGCCGCGCCATATTACGCGCTGCATCCACTCACCGAATTGAACCTGAACATGGCCCCCGAGATGGCCCTCGCCATCGCGCGACGAGAGAGCGAGTTTGACCCCAATGTTCAAAGCGGCGTCGGCGCCCGCGGTCTTATGCAAATCATGCCCGGGACAGGACAAGATGTCGCGCGCGATCTGGGACTGGCCAGCGGGCATTCGACCGCGCGTTTGATCTCGGACCCGACCTACAACGCGTTGCTTGGTGCTGAGTATCTGGCACAGCTGGCGGCGCGGTTTGACGGCAATGTCGTGATGATGTCCGCAGGATACAACGCCGGTCCGGCACGGCCGACGCGCTGGATGGAAACCTATGGAGATCCGCGCAGACGAAACTCGGAAAGCGACATTGTCGATTGGATCGAGATGATCCCGTTCCGGGAAACGCGGAACTACGTCATGCGCGTGACAGAAAGCTTGCCGGTCTACCGTGCTCGGCTGGGCAAAGAGCCTTTGCCAATACCGTTCTCGCAAGAGCTGACAGGCTCAACCTTGAAGGCGTTCTCGCCAAAAGGTGAATAGACCTGCTGCGACGATGATAGCTGCGCCGATGACGATGTTTGTCTCCAGGACTTCGCCGAACAAGGTCAGGCCAATCATCGCTGCAAAAACAAGCTGAAAATACGCAAAGGGTTGAACCGCGCTCGCCTCGGCAACTTCGTAGCACTTGATAAGAAGCCAATGGCCCGCCGCACCGGTCAGGCACAAAAGCCCCATCCAGCGCCAATCCTCCAGCGCCATCGGCTCCCACGACCAAATCCCGACAAGCGTGATCGCCAAGGCGCCCATTGTGCCCGTCCAAAAGAACGAGGTCGCGGTTGAATCCTGCCGCGCCGCGTACCGGGTCAAAAGACCGTAAACCGCGAACATAACCGCAGAGGTCAACGGGATAAGCGCAGCGGGATCAAATACCCCCATGCCGGGGCGCAAAATGATCAAAACCCCCAGAAACCCGACCGAAATCGCGGCCCACCGACGCCAGCCAACACGCTCACCCAATATCGGCCCACTCAATGCCGCAACAAGCAAAGGGTAACAGGTAAAGACAGCATGGCTTTCAACGAGGCCAAGCAGCGTGAAAGCCGTCACCATCACGCAAATCTCTGCGACCAGCAACACGCCACGAAACGCTTGCAAAAGGGGTTGCTTTGTTTGTGCTGCGGCCTTCAGCCCACCATCGGCGCGCGCGGCCAAGGCCACAACAAAAGCAGCGAAAAACCAATAGCGGATCATCACCACCATCAGGACGTTGTATTCGCCCGCCAAATGCCGTGAGAGCCCATCTTGCGCGGCAAAAATCAACGACGTCGCAACCATGAGCAGGATGCCCAAACGAGTGTTGTTGCCTTGGCTCATGTTGGTTTGATCGCCCGGGTCATATGCCGCTTGCGCCCAAACCCGTCCGTGCGCTCGACCGAAAAACCTGCGTCACTGAGGTTGCGACGCACGAAACCCGCGGCTGCGTAGGTTGCGGCCGTCCCTCCGGGCGCTGTGTGCTCAAAAACGGCGCGCATCAAGGCCTCGGACCAAAGCTCGGGGTTTTTGGCTGGCGAAAAACCGTCGAGATACCACGCATCTGCTTGATCGTTCCAGGCAGGCACCGTCTCGCGCGCATCACCGAAAATCAGCGTAACGTCGATCGATCCAAACAGCGCGAACTGCTCTGCGCCTGTCGCGAGTGCCTCGACCAGAGGAGCACGAACCCCCGCAACCTCAGGAAAGAACGAAAGCGCCTGCGCGCATTCGTCTGCCGCCATTGGAAATTGCTCAAAGCTCGTGAACTGCAACCGCCCGCCAAGATCAGCCTCTTGCCAAGCCACAGCGGTCACCGCCAGGTTCAGACCTGTCCCGAACCCCAATTCGGCTATGCGAAAACCCGATCCCCAGCGCGCCTGCAGGTCATTGCCGTTCAGAAATACGTGCCGGGTCTCGGCCACGCCGTTTTCCAGGCTGAAATACGGGTCGTCAAAGGCCGTCGAAACAGGCACCCCGTCTTTCCAAGTTACGCGTGCCTGCTGGCTTTGCATCACACTTGCCCTTAAGTGCTACCCACGGCGCGACACTGGCGAAACGATAGAGGCTTGGCAATGACCGATGTGACCATCCGGGGCGCCGGTATTTTCGGCCTTTCGATTGCGTGGGCCTGCCAGAAACGTGGCGCGCGGGTGCGTGTGATCGACCCCAACGGCATCGCCGCCGGCAGCAGCGGCGGTATCGTCGGTGCGCTGGCGCCGCATGTTCCAGAAAACTGGAATAGCAAAAAGGCCTTTCAATTCGAAAGCCTGCTTATGGCCGAAGCATTTTGGGCCGAAATTTCTGCGCATACTGAATTGCCGACCGGTTACACCCGCGCAGGCCGCCTTCAACCCATAGCCGATGCACATACGCTGGACTTGGCAGTCCAAAGGTCAGAAAACGCGAAATCGCTGTGGCAGGGCCAAGCGGAATGGTCCGTCATAACATCCCCGCCCGACGCGTGGCATCCGCTTAGTCCAACAGGCGCTTGGATCTCTGACACATTGTCTGCACATATTCACCCTCGCCGCGCATGTATGGCCCTTGCCGATGCGCTGACCACCTGCGGGGTCACGATTGCGTCTGAAGGCGACGCCAAAGGACCAACCGTTTGGGCGACCGGATGGGACGGTCTGATCGCCCTTGGCCAAGGATATCCCCGGCCATTGGGCAACGGCGTAAAGGGCCAGGCCGCGCTGCTGGACATAGATATGTCAGGATGCCCGCAGCTTTTTGCAGACGGCGTGCATATTGTGCCGCACCTGGATGGAACGGTCGCCATAGGGTCGACTTCAGAAAACCAGTTCACCTCGCCGCACGAAACCGACGATCTTTTGGACGCGGTGCTTGAAAAAGCACGCAGGCATGTGCCGCGTCTCGCAACGGCTCAGGTTATCAAAACCTGGGCTGGCGTGCGTCCACGTGCACGATCACGCGCCCCGATGCTAGGGCCTTGGCCCGATCGGCCTGGTCATTTCATCGCGAACGGCGGCTTCAAGATCGGCTTTGGAATGGCCCCCAAAATCGCCGAGGTCATGGCAGACCTCATCCTGGAAAACCGCGACGAAATTCCGAACGATTTCAGAGTGTCCGCATCGCTATAGCGGCGTCGCTTCTGCGGTCATGTGCAATGTGCGGCCTTCGCTTTCCACCCACAGTGATGTCCCAGATCGGCAAAGCCAGGCCGAACGCCCCAACGTCAGCGCCGCTGTGCCGCGAAAGGAAAAGCGGGCAAGCGCGCCCAGGTCGCTCTCTGCTTTCAACATCAAAAGTTGCGCCAGCAGTGGGCCGTGCACAACCAAATGCGCATAGCCTTCGACGTCGCGGGCATAATCCATGTCATAGTGAATACGGTGGCCGTTGAACGTTAGCGCCGAATACCGAAACAGATCTGTTGAGCTAAATTCGACACGCTCGCTGTTTTCTGCCGCGCGGTCCTGTGTCGGCGCCGCGGGTTGTGGTGCGCCGGGCTGCGGATCTTCTCGATAAACAAGGTTCTGCAATTCGGTCACGCACAATGTGCCGGCTTGCCAAACCTCGTGTTGCAGCGTCACGAATGCCAAAGGCCCAGAGCGGCCCTCTTTCCGCGCGACCGACGCCACAGAGGTGCGCTTGTCCGCCTCTCGACCAACTTTCAATGGCGTATGAAAAGTCAGATCACCGCCCGCCCACATCCTTCGGGGCAATCCCATATCGGGTATTAGGCCACCGACCCTTGGATGCCCGTCTCGGCCCAAGTGCGGCGGCGCCTTTGGGTCCCAAAAGTAAATCTGGTGGAAAAAAGGCGGCAGCGGATCGCCCGCCTCCACCAAGTGCGGCCTGTCCAAAGTCGCCCACAATGCGTTCGCACGCGCGGGGTCCAAAACATCCACTTGACGTTTCGCCCCCGGTGCGGCGTTCTGAGGCGCATCATTTCCCTCTTGCGGTATCATGCCGATGGCCAAACCTCACATATCTGCGCTGGATCACTTGGTTCTCACTGTTGCGGATATCGACAGGACTTGCGCCTTTTATCAAGACATTCTCGGGATGACGGTCACTGTCTTTCGACCAGCCGATGGGTCCCGCCGTTTTGCCCTTTCTTTCGGCGCGCAAAAAATCAA
This sequence comes from uncultured Rhodobacterales bacterium, assembly GCA_964649815.1. Classification (GTDB taxonomy): domain Bacteria; phylum Pseudomonadota; class Alphaproteobacteria; order Rhodobacterales; family Rhodobacteraceae. The sequence goes on from CAZYQC010000033.1 coordinate 15,069, forward strand.
CCTGCACCAAGCGGGGGCGGAGTTTGATCCGAAATCACACCACCCCACCCCCGGCAGCGCAGATTTGTGCTTTCTCACGCCCACGCCACTTGGCGATTGGATCACGCATCTGAACAACAATGATGTCCCCATAGAAGACGGCCCCGTCGCACGCAGCGGCGCAACGGGGCCGATCACTTCGATCTATATCCGGGACCCTGATCGGAACCTGATCGAGATCAGCGCGCCATCTCAGCCTTAAGCGCTTCCATCAATGCAGTGAGATCCTTGACGGTCCACTCATTTGTCAGATGGCCCGCTTCATCAAATTGTTCACCGCTGTTGGCCAAATGAATCTCTGGGCCTGCCAAGACCGTTGGCCGGAAAGGCAGCAAAAACGATCTGAGGATCATCTGCGCCCGTTCACCGCCTGCGCGCCCTGCTGCGGCCGACATCACTGCAACGGGTTTACCAGACCAATGGTTGCCCGGCACGCGGCTGACCCAATCAAGGGCGTTTTTCAAAACGCCCGACGGGCCTTTGTTGTATTCGGGCGTCGACACCAGAATGCCGTCTGCTGCGGCGATTTGATCTGCCAGGGCGGCAACCTCAGGCGGGATGCCATCTGCGGCTTCGGCGTCCCCATCATAAAGCGGCAGAGCCAGATCAGCCTCAGTGTAGTCACAGGGGCCAAACAAGCGCGCGGCCTCTCGAAGCAACTTGCGATTTGTGGCTTCCGCGCGAAGCGATCCGCTTATTCCAAGCAGTTTTGGCGATGTCATTCGATGTCCTTTTCCGTCGCAAACTTGGTAGCCGAGTGCCAAACACTGCGCTCGGCCACCGTCAGGTCAGAGTTTGTACATCAAGACGCGTTAGGTAAAATCACAATATCGACCCGCCGGTTTTGCGCTTTTCCCGCTTCGGTCAAATTGGATGCAACTGGTTGGCTCTCTCCGCGGCCGATGGATTGCAAACGACCGGCAGGCACACCCGCACCGATCAAGATGTCCGTGACGGCGTCCGCGCGACGTTCGCTCAGTGTCTGGTTATAGGCCGCGTCCCCATCGCTGTCGGTGTGCCCAAGGATTTGCACGGTAGAGGCGGGATAGGCCCGCAAGTTGTCCGCAAGGGCGACGATGTCGGCGCGCAAGGCTGGTGCGACCTGGAAACTATCCGTGGCAAACAGGATGTCTTCGGGCAGCGTTACAATCAGGCGGTCCCCTGTGTTGGTGATGACAACACGGTCATTGCCGATTTGGTTGCGCAAATCCGCTTCCTGTTGATCAAGACTGTATCCGACACCCGCGCCAACCGCGCCGCCGACAACGGCTCCGATCAACGCGCCGTCGCCTCGGTCGCCATCGCCGCTGACGAGTGCACCCAAAAGCGCGCCCGCACCGGCGCCAATCAGCGCCCCTTGGTTGCGTTTCTGATTGGGGTTGTTTGGATCGCCACCCAATGTGCTTGGATCCGTGCACCCAGCCACTGCGACCACTGCACACAGCCCGATCACGGATCCGAATTTCGATTTAAACATTTGCATCTGCCTTTTTTGCTCGATCGCTCTGTTCATCAGAGCCTGTTGAGGATGCATGTAATATGGGGATCGAACCTGTGCAAAGCACGATCTGGCCAACAGAACGGCCGTGTTGGGCGGGTATTCGCCGAACTTTGCGGTGCTAGGCGCGGGCGTCTTCGCGTGCGCCCTCATAGGCCAGCAACGCGCGCTTTACCGGAAGACCCCAATGATAACCGCCCAATCCGCCGGATTTCCGCAAGGCCCGATGGCACGGGATGAGCCAGGAAATCGGGTTACGACCAACCGCAGTCCCGACCGCGCGAACCGCACGCGGGTTGCCGATGCTTTCTGCAATTTCGGAATATGTGGTGACGTGCCCGCTGGGGATGCGCAAAAGCGCTTCCCAGACTTTGATTTGAAACGGGGCGCCAATCAAATACATCGGCGCTTTGTCCAACTCCGCCCCTTCGGCACCAAACGCAGTCAGCGCCCAAGGTCGCAGGCGCATCGGGTCTTCGACGAATGTCGCCTCTGGCCAACGCGAGACCAAATCCTCCATCGTGGCCGCCTCTCCCATTTCAGAGGCAAACCCAAGGCCACAAATCCCACGATCCGTTCCCATCACAAGAGCCAATCCAAAGGGGCTCTCAAACCATCCCCAGAGAATGACAAGGCCTCGGCCACCTTTTGCGTATTCGCCCGGGCTCATCGCTTCCCATCTCAGGAAGAGATCGTGCAGGCGGCCTGTGCCACTTAAACCCGCTGCATGAGACGCCTCTAGCGTGGTAAAGCGCTCAGCCAACAAAGCCTTGGCATGACCAAGCGTGAGATATTGCTGATACCGTTTTGGCGACACGCCAACCCAGCGCGAAAACACGCGCTGGAAATGCGCGGGGCTCATGTTCATTTCGCCCGCCAAATCATCCAGGGACACGGTTGTTCCTGCGGCGTCGATCAGATCAATGGCCCTGCGCATCACTTGGTAGTGATAGCCCGCTTCGGTGTCTGCTGTGTCTTGAATGCTCATGCAGATGAAATACCCCAAGGTGATGCCGGTTTGCGACCCGGAAGATGCGCATTGCAGCGCGCCTTTTGTTCCCGCATACCCGTCTTATGGCAAAGCAACTCGATTACCACACGATCTCGCAAATCTTTACGCGCTTTCGCGACGCCGAAGCGGAACCAAAGGGCGAGCTTGATCACGTCAATGTCTATACTTTGGTTGTTGCGGTCGCGCTTTCGGCGCAGGCAACCGATGCCGGGGTGAACAAAGCGACCAAAGCCTTGTTTCAGATCGCCGACACGCCGCAAAAGATGCTGGACCTCGGCGAAGAGGGCTTGATCGAACATATCAAAACGATCGGCCTGTTTCGCCAAAAGGCCAAGAACGTCATCAAACTCAGCCGGATCTTGGTCGAGGAATACGGCGGCGAAGTCCCGTCGTCCCGCGCCGCCTTGCAAGCTTTGCCGGGCGTTGGTCGGAAAACCGCGAATGTCGTTCTGAATATGTGGTGGAAACAGCCCGCTCAGGCGGTCGACACGCATATCTTTCGGCTGGGCAATCGCACCGGGATCGCACCTGGCAAAACCGTCGACCACGTCGAACGCGCGATCGAAGACAACGTGCCAGCGGAATTTCAATTGCACGCGCATCACTGGATGATCCTGCACGGACGCTACCATTGCAAAGCGCGAAAACCCCTATGCCCGACCTGCCTGATCCGCGATCTATGCCCATTTGAGGAAAAAACCACATGAGCCAATACGAAGTTGTTGGCATTGGCAACGCCGTTGTCGATGTCATCTCGCATGCCGACGATCTGTTTCTCGACAACATGGGGATCGAGAAAGGCATCATGCAACTGGTGGAACGCGAGCGCGCCGAGATGCTCTATGGCGCGATGGGTGAGCGTACCCAGACACCAGGCGGCTCGGTCGCGAATACGATTGCGGGGATCGGCGCCCTGGGGCTGCCCACCGCCTTCATCGGGCGTGTGCGCGACGACGCTTTGGGCAAGTTTTACGCCGATAGCATGAAGCAAGCTGGCACGGATTTTGTAAACGCCCCCGTTGCGGGCGGCGATTTGCCAACGTCCAGATCGATGATCTTTGTCTCACCGGACGGAGAAAGGTCTATGAACACGTATTTGGGCATTTCCACCGACCTAAGCCCCACCGACGTTCCAAAGGATGTCGCCTCAAGCGCCAAGAACGTGTTTCTCGAAGGATACCTGTTTGACAAAGACCAGGGCAAACAAGCCTTCCGCGAAGCATCCCGTCTGACGCGCGCAAGCGGTGGAAAAGCTGGCATCGCCATCTCTGATCCGTTCTGTGTCGACCGCCACCGCAGCGACTTTTTGCAGATGATTGGCGAAGAACTGGATTACGTGATCGGGAACGAGGCTGAAATCCGCTCTCTTTTCGAAACTGACGACACGAACGCCGCCATCCGCAAAACCGCTGACATGTGCCCGATCGTTGTGTGCACCCGTTCCGGCGACGGCGTCACAATCGTGCGCGGAGACGAGCGCGTCGATGTGCCAGTGTCTGAAAAGATAACACCGGTTGACGCAACTGGCGCCGGAGACCAATTCGCGGCGGGCTTCATTTACGGTTTGGTGACGAACCGCGATTTGGAAACCTGCGGACGGATGGGCCACATCTGTGGCGGAGAAGTCATTCGCCACGTTGGGCCAAGACCGCAAGTCAACGTCATGAACCTCTTCCGCGCCGAAGGTCTTCTCTCATGACGCTCGAAAATGGGTTTTACGATGTGCCGCTGGGAAAAGTTGCGACCATCGAAACCGATTTGGAGATGCATGCCAAAATCGATCCGCCAGACGTCGCGGCGCCAGACGGGTGGCAGCTCAACAAAATCGAACAGCCCGACCTCGAGTGGTACCGTGGTCTTATCCGACTTGTTGGCCAAGACTATCTTTGGTGGTCGCGGCTGGCCAAATCAGATGAAGCGCTCGCCGCTGAAATTCACAATCCCGACGTCGTGATCTATGCCCTGCAAAACGGCGACCAGGACGGGGGCATCCTTGAACTCGATTTTCGCGATCCAAATAAATGCGAGATCATGTTCTTTGGCGTCGCACCTCAGCTGATCGGCACCCGTGCTGCGCGTCACATGATGAGCCATGCGATCAAAACCGGTTGGTCGCGCCCTGTGAAGATGCTGTATCTGCACACCTGCACGCTCGATAACCCCAAAGCACTGAGCTTTTACCGTAGGTCCGGCTTTGTACCGATGCGCCAGCGGGTCGAGATCGCAGACGACCCGCGCATCGCTCAGATCCTGCCACCAGATGCGGCCCCCCAAATCCCGCGCTTTGACGGATAGCACACGCTAGTCTTGCTGCGCGGCAGAGGCGGGACAATCGCCCCGCGCCAAACACGCCTTTACAACCGAGCGGAGCGCCTTTTCTTCGCCGTAGAACAGCATGCCCCCACAAGGTGAGACGGTCAGCACATGACCGTCAACATCTTGACGCAAGAGCGCAAGGACGGTCTCTCCGCTGACGGCGGAGGCGCACCAAGGTCCGGCGCAGAGGATATCCAGATGGATCGCTTGTGCAAATTGCGTCGCTACCGAACGCCCATTCCAAGCTTTGCCACTTAGATACGCCTTCAGCCTGGTCCGCGGCGGCGTGTCCTGTTGCCGTGACCAATCAACCTTTGGCAAGTCATCTTCGATAAAGGTCAGCCGTCCAACAACGGGCAGGTAGCCCTCTTTCGCGGTGCGTGCCTCGGACAGGCCATCGCCAATTCCCCACGGCAAGCAACTAAGCGCGACAGCCGGCGCAGGCAAAAGCAAAAGACAGAGGGCGATGAGACGCAGCATGGTGACCGGGTCAGCCTAGCTCAAAGGCCCTGAGGACGTCTTGGTAGACCGCTCGCTTGAACGGAACGATGTTTTCGACCAACTGATCCACAGCCAACCACTTCCACTGCGAAAACTCGGGGTGCTCTGTCTGGATATTCACGTCTGCATCATGTCCCGTGAACCGCAACAGAAACCATTTCTGTTTTTGCCCGCGATACCGCCCCTTCCACAGACGCGGCACCAGGTCATGCGGCAGGTCATAGGCAAACCAATCCGCCGTTTCCTGTTCCACGCGCACCAAGTCAGACGCAACGCCCGTTTCTTCCCACAATTCGCGCAGGGCCGCTTGTTGTGGTGGCTCGCCTGGATCGATACCGCCTTGCGGCATTTGCCAAGCGTCCTGATCCCGATCCAAACGCTGTCCGACGAAAACTTCGTCCCGTGCATTCATCAGCATCACGCCCACACATGGTCTGTAGGGCAGCTGTTCGATCTCTTCTGGTGACAAAAGTTTACTCCTCAAACTGCGCACATGATGCGCCAAAACCGCTCTTACATCGGCATGGAAACACGTCGTTTCTCTGTTTCCATCAAGATGACGATCCGTGCAATCACCCAGATATTATCCAGAACCCGCCCCGATCTCGCCCGATTTGGAGGCCATAGACATGCTTTAGATAACACGGGTAACCGAGGTAGAGCGAGTATGGACAGGCTTACAGAAATGGAAGCATTTGCCACTGTCGTGGATCAAGGTGGATTCACGGATGCGGCAAAGAAAATGGGTATTTCGAAGTCTGCGGTTTCGAAACATGTCTCTTCACTAGAGGCGCGCCTCGGCGCACGACTGCTAAACAGAACAACACGGCGTGTGTCGCCGACCGAGATTGGCCTGGCCTATTACGACCGCGCGCGTCGTGTCTTGAATGACGCGGGCGAGGCGGATGCTTTGGTCACATCCATGCAATCGGCCCCATCGGGCCTGTTGCGTATCTCTGTGGCAACGGATTTCGGCGTAAACCACCTGTCCCCCGTCCTTTCCGGCTTTCTGGAGGACTACCCGGACATCACCGTCAATATGGTTCTGAACAACCGCTACGTGGAACTCATTTCCGAAGGCTTTGATATGGCCGTTCGCATTGGCGATCTAGAAGACAGCTCGCTGCGGGCACGTAAGCTTACAGAAACCAATCGCCGCATGATCGCCGCGCCAAGCTATTTCGAGAAATTTGGCCGCCCCGAAAAGATCGACGATCTGAACGAACACAAGCTTTTGCACTATTCCAGCCAAAGCTCGGGCAATGTTTGGAAACTGACTGCGCCCTCTGGTGAAAAGCGTCAGGTTCGCACAGCTGGTTGGCTTTCTGTCAACGACGGTCAATCCCTGCTGAACGCCGCAATCTCGGGATTGGGCATCGCCTATTTGCCAAGCTTCCTTTATGCGGATGCGATGGATCAAGGCTTGGTCGTGGATGCAATTCCCGACTTGCCGATTGAAACGCAGGGCATCTACGCAGTCTATCCACCAGGCCGCTTTACTCAGCCCAAAGTGCGCGCATTCATCGACTTCCTCGTGCACGCTTTTGCGGACAAAGGGCCGTCTGACTGGTAATCCCGGTCACTCTTGACCCAAGACAATGACCTCGACACGGCGGTTGGCTTCACGGCCAGCCGCCGTCAGGTTGTTGGCGATCGGAGCAAGATACCCCATGCCCTGCGCCTGCACATTGGTGCTGGGCACGCCGTAATCCGCGATCAAACGATCACGAACGGCTTCCGCCCGCTTGCGCGAGACGGCAATGTTTCCGTCCAACCCGCCGGTGCTGTCTGTGTGACCGACAAGCGCAAGCTTTAGGCCGGGACGGGCCTGGATGAACGCGGCGAGCTCTTGCAACTGGTCGGACCGGCGGTTCCCAAGGTCTGTGGTGCCGGAGGCAAATTCAATTTCTGTCAGGATAAACCGACCCTCCGACAAAAGCGCATCGCCCAGCGCTTGACCGGTCGGTTCTGGCTCGGGCGTGGCTTCTTGCGCAACGACCGCACCACGCGCCGACACCAAAGGAGCGCTTGCATCAAAGCGTCCGGCGCGAACCACTTGGACATGCGCCGCTGTCTCAGCGGTGCTGACCAACAGCGCCACAATCTCGTTTGGGGCCGCCTCTGGCCCGCGCACGGCGGTGACATAATGGAACGACCGGAGGTTCACATACATCGACGGCGCAGGCAGTGTTTCTAGGCCGAACCGAAAATCATAGCCGCCGCAAACCCGCGCGGCGCAATCCAAGGCGATCTGGTATCCTTCGGCAACCAGCGCATCACGCAAAGGCCCCATAACCTGCAAAGGGGTCAGCCCCGGTGAACTGATCCGATAAGCAGAGCGCTCCACGCGGCCCTCGACACTGACGGTGTCGACGCCTGCATCTTGAAAAACACTGATGGGCGCAGAAAACACCTCGAGTGTGCTGTTGCGATCCGCCGTCGCCACTGCATTTGCAGGCAAAGGCAGATCCAGGGCAAAACCCGCCTGACCTTGGGCCCAAAGCCCAAGCGTCAAACCAGCTATTGCCCCAAACATTCGCATTTAGCGGAATTGGCCGTGATATTCTGGATTGGGCTCCATGCCGACGGCAGACGCAACCCGGTTGGACATGTTGAAGAACCCAGCAACACTCGCGATGTCCCAGATGTCGCGATCGCTGAACCCAGCTTGGCGCAACGCCTCGCGATCGGTTTCTTCGATCTTGTAGCTTTCGGTCGTGACTTTTTCTGCGAACTGCAACATGGCCCGTTGCTTGGCATCCAAATCAGCGACCCGCCAATTCATCACCATTTGCTCGCCCAGCGCGGGGTTGCCCGACAACTGGCGCACCGCTGCACCATGCGCTGTCAGGCAATACCAGCATTTGTTGATCGAGCTGACGACAACGGCGATCATTTCACGCTCAAGCTTGCTCAGACCGCTGTCGGCAAGCATCAAGTCATTATACATCGCCGTAAAGCCGTTCAGCTTTTCGATATCAAACGCGTAGGCTTGAAGAACGTTCGGGACCATGCCCAGCTTTTCCCGACAAACGTCAAAATACTTTTGCGTTGCCGGTGGCAATGGGTCTGCCATCGGCAAATCCAGCGCGGTGATCTTTCCTTCGCTCATGTGTCCCCCTCTTTGATGCGATAATGATAACTGCCGACTTGATGAAACCCCAGCCCTTCGTACAGGGCGTTGGCGGCTGTGTTGCCCGCCACACAAGCAACCGCAAGCCTGTGGGCGCCCTGCTCTGCCGCCCAATACGCCGCCTTGCGCATCATCCATTGGGCGACGCCCTGCCTGCGTTGCCAAGGCAAGACCTCAACCGCGTGGACCATGCATGTGCCGTTGTGCGCGGCGGCGAATGCGGCCCCCGCTGGCTTTTCGTTCCAACGGCTCAGAATCGCGGTTTTGCACTTGGCCCGCCCCATCACATCAAAGCGAGCATCCGCCATACCGCCTTTGCGCCAAATCTCGTGCATGATCGCCAGAGGTTCCCAAATAGCGAATGCCGTCACCTTTGGGATCGGGATGTCCGTCAGCTCTGAGACCGGAATGTCCCACAAGAGCGTGCGGTCAACCATATCAAAGCCAGCCTGCGCCAGCCGGGCATCCAATTCGTCTTGCCCATTTTGGACTTGAACCAAGGCGCGAACGTTCCGACGGGCTGCATCCTGTTCAAGCGCATCAAGATCTGCGTGCCCAGACAACGCCGTTGCCGCCGAGACCCGCTTGCCCCCACCTGCCCCGTCGCGAAAACGCCAGCCTTGCTGTTCCCAGGTTTGTGCAGGCGGCCAAGTGGCTTCCAAGACCTCAAAAATGTCAGTCATTGAGGGAACTCTGCTTCCAAAGCTGCAATCGCCCGGTCCAGATGCTCTGGGTCGGTGCCACGCACAACGATGTTAGAGCCGAACTTTCCATCAATTTGAAACGGGTAGGATCCGAAACTGAGCTCTGGATTGTTTTCCGCCAAAACGCCCAGCGGCCCGGCGATGTCACCTTCGCCGCGATGCACGCGATACGTCCGCGACAGCACAGGTGCGCCGCCCGTGAGCGTTGGCAATACGGTTTCGACCATCGCCTGAAAAATCTTGGGCACTCCGGCCATGACGTGAACATTGGCAATGCTAAACCCAGGCGCCCCAGACACCGGGTTATCAATCAAATCCGCCCCATCAGGAATGCGCGCCATGCGCAGCCTTGCGGAATTCAGCTCGATGCCGGTTTTCGCGTAATAGCTTTCCAAAATCGCCCGCGCGTCCGCACGAATATCAACCGGCGCATCAAAGGCCGCCGCGACACAATCTGCCGTAATGTCATCATGCGTCGGTCCAATCCCGCCGCTGGTAAAGACGTGATCATACGTCTGCGACAAAGAACGCACGGCCGTTTCTATCGCGTCTGGATCATCACTGACCACGCGGGCTTCTTTCAAATCAATTCCGGCTTCGGTCAAACGAATGGCCAAATGGTTCATATTGGCATCTCGCGTTCGTCCTGAGAGGATCTCGTCCCCGATTACCAACATGGCAGCAGTTGGGTTGGCCATTTCGCGCTCCTTGTGCGGCTTCATCTGGCGGTATAGGCCGACCACCATGCGCTTTCAAACCGAACTCATTCCCGCTCGGCTCATCCAAAGATACAAACGCTTTCTGGCGGATTGCACTTTGCCCGATGGGCAAGTTGTCACCGCGCACGTTGCGAACCCAGGCAAAATGACCGGCCTTGCCGAACCCGAAATGCGTGTTTGGCTCGAACCAAATGACAACCCCAAGCGCAAGCTCAGGTTTACATGGCGCCTTGTTGAGCCGGCCCAAGGGTGTTTGGTCGGTGTCGATACCGGTTTGGCAAATGCGATTGTCGCCGAGGCGTTGGCGCAAGGCAAAATCCCCGCCTTTGCGGATCACCGGGTTCAACGCGAAGTGCGCTACGGCGAGGGGAACCGCGTCGATTTTCTGCTGACCGCGCCGGACGGTTCGGAACACCTGTTAGAGGTGAAATCCGTAACCCTATGCCGTGAGCCAGGATTGGCCGAATTTCCAGATACGACGACAGCGCGCGGGGCCAAGCACATGAGTGCACTGGCTTCGGAAATTCACGCCGGGCGCCGCGCGACGGTCCTTTACCTGATACAGCGGAACGACTGCATTGGGTTCAAGATCGCCGCCGACATTGATCCCGCCTACGCCGATGCCGCGAAACACGCGCATCAGGCTGGGGTTGAAACTCTGGCATTTGCGACAGATATCAGCCCAACAGCCATTCAAATGGCGGATCGCGCTGCGGACGTGCAGCCACTGGCATAAGCCAACCAAACACCGTATTGAGCGTTGATTGCTCCAGCGACAGGAACCTGACCGTGAACCAGGAACGCCCCGCCCGTTTGACCAAAGAAGGCATTCGCCTTTACGACGCGCAAGACTTTGCGGGTATGCATGTGGCTGGCCGTTTGGCCGCCGAAATCCTGGACGCGATGCCCCAGCACGTCTTTCCCGGCCAAACGACCGGCAAGATTGACGAAATCATCACACAGATGGTGGAAGCCGCTGGCGCGACCTCGGCGACGATCGGTTACAAAGGCTATCAGCACGCAAGCTGTATCTCGGTCAATCACGTGGTTTGCCACGGAATTCCGGGCGACAAGGTCCTCAAAGATGGCGACATCCTCAACATCGACGTCACGGTGATTGTCGATGGTTGGTTCGGCGACAGCTCGCGGATGTATGTCGCCGGAAAGTTGCCCCGCAAAGCGGAACGGTTGATCGAAGTCACCCACGACGCGCTTATGCGCGGCATCGAAATGGTCAAGCCCGGCAACACGTTCGGCGACATTGGCCACGCGATCCAATCCTTTGTCGAAAGCCACAGAATGTCTGTGGTTCGTGATTTTTGCGGGCACGGATTGGGCCGTGTGTTCCACGCGCCACCGAACGTGCTGCATTACGGCAGGCCCGGCGCCGGGGCGGTTTTGGAAGAAGGCATGTTCTTTACGATTGAGCCTATGGTCAATCTGGGCCGCCCAGAGACCAAAACCCTATCTGATGACTGGACCGCGGTGACGCGCGACAAGTCGTTGTCGGCCCAGTACGAGCATTCGGTCGGTGTGACCGCAACCGGCGTCGACATCTTTACCTTGTCGCCAAGCGGAAAGTTCCACCCGACCTACTGATGGCGCAAGCGCCGTCTCAAGCCGAAACCTGTAGCAGCGTAACGGACGTCCCACCGAACGTGCGGTCTTCGACCTTTTCGAAACCTGTCGGTGCGCTTTGGGCCGAGGCCTCTTCCCAAACGACCCACGCGCCCGTGGCCAGCCATCCGTTCTGCACTGCGGACAGCAACGCTTTTTGCCCCAGAGATTTGCCGTAAGGCGGGTCCAAAAAGACCATATCAAAACCTGCGTCAGCATGGCGGGGCAAGCGCGTTGCATCGCCGCGCAAAACACGCGCACGGGTGCCCGCGTCCAGTTTCGCGATGTTGTCAGCGATCAACCGTAGGCCCGTCCGCCCTTGTTCAACAAATGTTGCGGTCTCAGCGCCACGGCTCAGCGCTTCGAGCCCCAGCGCACCTGTCCCCGCAAACAGATCTAGAACCCGTGCGCCTTCGATTATCCCGCGGGAGGCCAGCATCGAAAACAAACTCTCGCGCACGCGATCGGGCGTCGGGCGTAGGCGCGCAGCGTCATCGCCCTTGCCAAGAGCAGCCAGCCGGTGACCGCGCCACTGCCCGGCTATGATCCTCACGACTTCAAGAGCGATTTCAATTCGGTGTCTGGATCAGCAATAAGCGACGGGTCCGGCGATTTCCCGGCCTCGATCAACCGTTTGCCGATCATGTACCCGCGCGGATCGTTCATCGCGTCAACCGCCAACAGCCGGTCGCCTGCGTAATACCAAAACGAAGTGGCTGAACCGCTTTCGCGGGCGATAACCCGGTCGTAACCGGTGTTCAACCCGGCAATCTGCAACTTCACATCGTATTGGTCAGACCAGAACCAGGGCTTTGCGACATAGTCTTTGCCTGCGCCCATGATGTTCTCTGCCACGACCTCTGCTTGGTCGATGGCGTTTGGAACGCTTTCCAACCGAATGCGGTCCCCTTGAAAAGGGAACGACGCACAATCGCCCGCAGCCCAGATGTTCGGGTCAGAGCTGCGCCCCTGCGCATCCACCTTGATACCGTTGTCGATTGTCAAACCCGCAGCTTCGGCGAGCCCGGTCGCAGGCGCGATCCCGACGCCGACAATCACAAAATCAACGGCAAGCTCTTCGCCCGTGCTCAGCAAGGCGCCCGAGACACGCCCCTCGCCCACCAGCCGGTCCAGGCCAACACCTTCGCGCAGATCCACGCCATGCTGTGTGTGCAAATCGCGGAAATAGCGCGAGGTCTCGGCGGATGCGACGCGCTGTAGAATTCGGTCTGCCATTTCAACCAGGGTGACGTTCAGCCCCTTTTTGGCGGCAACCGCAGCCGCCTCCAATCCGATATAGCCGCCACCCACAATCAACACATGCGCGCCCTCTTGAAAGCGCGGGGCCATCGCATCGACATCCGCCAGACCGCGCACTTCGTAAACGCCCTCCAAATCGCCGCCGATAGAGGCAGGCAACCGACGCGGCACAGAGCCCGTTGTCAGCACGAGGTCATCATATTCGAGGGTTTCGGTTTTGGTCGAAACGGTCTTGGCGGCAGTGTCTATAGCCTCCGCCTGAGCGCTCAGGCGCAAATCGATGCCGTTTTCGGCATAAAAGCTCTCGGGGCGCAGGAACAATCGCTCAAGGCTCATATCCCCCAACAGATAAGCTTTGGACAACGGCGGGCGTTGGTACGGCGGAACAGGTTCCGCAGCGATGAGGGTGATTGCATCTTCGTGACCCAAAGAACGCAATTTGGCGACGCAAGACGCTCCCGCTTGGCCTCCACCGATCACAATTACACGGCCCATTGAAACCCTCCTCTGGCCCTACCCAAGGTCGCAGCCTATATCCCACTGAGCAGCTAATGCAATTCTGAAGAAAGGCCCAGACATGGCAATTTCCGCTGGCGACACGCTCCCCGACGCAACTCTGGTAACAATGGGTCCCGACGGACCCGAACAAGTTGCCCTGAAAGACAAAACCGCAGGACGCAAGGTCGTCATCTTTGCTCTGCCCGGCGCATACACGGGCACCTGTTCGACGGCGCATGTGCCAAGCTTTATTCGCACCAAAGATCAGTTCGCCGACAAAGGCGTTGATGAGATCATGTGCATCAGCGTCAATGACGTCTTCGTTATGACAGCCTGGGGCGATGACACGGGCGCAAACGAAGCTGGCATCACCATGCTGGGCGATCCCGAAGCCACGTTCACCAAAGCGATGGGCATGGATTTCAGCGTGCCGCCGGTTGGTTTGATCGACCGCTCCAAACGCTATGCGATGCTGGTCGAAGACGGCACAGTCACGCTTTTGCAAGAAGAAGAAAACCCAGGCGTGTGCGAAGTGTCCGCAGGCGAAGGAATGCTCGCCTCTATGGGCTAAATACAGTTGCCAAGCGCGCCCAGCATCGGCTTGGGCGCGCATTGTTGTTTGGCGGGCTTCACTGGGAAACCTGAACCACCGTGCGCGTTGGGAAGGGGATGTCGATACCGCCTGCGTCCAACGCCTCTTTAACGGCGCGCTTCATGTCGGCCTGAAATGAAAAGAGATCGCTTGCGTCGCACCACACCCGCACCAGAAAATCGACAGAGCTGTCGCCCAGATTGTTCACCTGAATGAACGGCTCTGGTGTCTGATGCGCGCGCGGGTCTGACAAAATGACATCGCGGATGATGCGTTCAGCCTCTTTCAAATTCGCGCCGTAGCCGACACCGAACACCCACTCTGCCCGCCGGGTTTTATAGACAGAGTAGTTCTCGATCACGCTGCCCCAGACTTGCGCGTTCGGGATGATGATCTGAACGTTACTCAGGCTCGCCAATTCTGTGAAATTCAGCGTCACGTCTTTTACAGTGCCCATTTGCCCACCGACGCTCACGAAATCTCCGATCTTGAGCGGTCGGAACAAAATCAGCATGACGCCCGCAGCCACGTTGGACAACGTCCCCTGCAACGCGAGCCCAATCGCAAGACCCGCCGCACCAACAGCCGCAACAATGGACGTCGTTTGAACACCAAAGGTGTTCAGCACCATCAAAACAGTAAAGCCAATGATGACGTAACGCGTGATGGAGCCCAAAAAGTTAAAGAGCGTATCGTCCAAATTTTCGTAGCGCGTACCGATCCGTTGAACGCGACGCCCAAGCCAGGCAGCAAACATCCACCCAATCAGCAAAATGGCGAACGCAGCGGTAACGGACCCGATGGCAGAGGCAAGGAAATCGACCGTCAAAAGATCGCCAATCGTTTTTCCCTGCCAAATCACAGTGTTCAGAAAGTCGTCCATGATGAATTAGGCAGCCAAGCTGTCCATTTTGCGGGCCAGTTTGACGTCTAGCGCGCTCAGCCCGTCGACGTCATGGGTCGTCAAAACGACATTGACCGTTTTGTAGACATTGTCCCACTCGGGGTGGTGGTTCCATTTCTCCGCCCAAATGGCGACCTGCGTCATCCAGCCAAAAGCGTGAACGAAATCTTCAAACTCAAACGTCTTGCAGATTGCGTCACGCTCTCCCTCGACTGTTTTCCACCCCGTTGCAAACAGCGGTTCAAGCAAAGTACCGCGTGTTTCCATGCTCAGTCGTTCGTTCATTGCTGTTCCTCTACCGTCACTTTCTTAAAGGGGCCGTATTCCGTTAACACTTCGATGTCACGCTCTATGGCATCTCTTTCTGCTTCTAGATACCGCGCGACAGCGTCCGAAAATCCAGGATCTGCAATCCAGTGCAGGGAATGCGTTTGCGTCGGCAAATACCCTCGCGCCAATTTGTGTTCGCCCTGCGCACCAGCCTCGACACGGCTTAGGCCCCGTTCGACCGCAATATCGATTGCCTGATAATAGCAAAGCTCAAAGTGCAGGCAGGGGTGATGTTCGATGCATCCCCAATACCGGCCATAAAGCGTCTCGCGCCCGATAAAGTTCAACGCGCCAGCAACGGGCACGCCATCTCTCTCGGCCAAAACCAAAGCGATATCGTCGCGAAGTGTCTCTTGCGCGATGTCAAAAAAGCGGCGCGTCAAATAGGGCGAGCCCCACTTTCGCGCGCCGGTGTCCTGATAAAACTGCCAGAACGCGTCCCAATGTTCGGGCCGGAGCGTGTCGCCTGAATAGATCGCGATCTCTCCCCCAAACGCCTGAGCCTGCGCGCGCTCTTTGCGGATGTTCTTGCGCTTGCGCGAAGACAACGACGCCAAAAACGCATCAAAGTCGGCGTAGCCGTCGTTCAGCCAGTGAAACTGTTGGGTTGCGCGGGCCAGCAAACCAATCGACTGACCTGCGTCGCGTTCTTCTTCGGTGCAAAAGGTCACATGCAACGAGCTGACGTTGTTGTTGCTTGCCAATTGCACCGCGCCTTCGACAAGGACCGGCAGGCCCACGGCTTCAAAGCCGGGCCGGATGAGAAAACGGCGCCCCGATGCTGGCGTAAAAGGCACAGCTATTTGAAGCTTTGGATAGTAGCGCCCGCCTGCGTTTTCATAGGCGTGCGCCCAGTTGTAATCAAAGATGTACTCGCCTTGGCTGTGGCTCTTTGCGTACATGGGTGCGACGGCGATGATTTGCCCCTCGATTGCCCCCACAAGATACTGCGGTTGCCACCCCGTCCCGGTTCCGACCGATCCGCTGTCTTCCAGAGCCTTCAAAAACCGATAGGTGGTGAACGGGTCAAACGGCGGCCCGCCGTCGGATGCCTCTGGACAAGCGCAGGCGTCCCAGTCCGCCTGACCGATCTCGGCAATGCGCGTATGCACGCGCACTTCGATTTCTTGCGGTGTGTCACTGTCGGGTGTCGCGCTCATGGCACTCAATCTGGACCTGCCTTTGTAACCTTCAACCGGTTAGCGGGGCAGATAGCCTTCAAATGTAATATTCTGAGCGACCCGCAGCGCATTTGCCGCCTCTTTAGGCGACCGGATCGTCCAACACAGAACATCCGCCCCCATCCCGCGCAGCTCGGCAACCCGGGGCCTTTGCAAGTCCGTATGTTGATGAGAGATGAACGACGCGCCAACAACGTCATAGTCTGGGATCTCGCGCAAACGGTCTCTGACATCCGCACTTAGCGGCCAGTCCTCTGCGTAGTCGGAGGTTACAATACCGCGCGGGATATGCGGCAAAAGCTCGCCCATAAGGCGCACGCTGTGCGGGTTGAATGACATCACGGCCACAGGCCCCTCGTATCCCGCCAAGGCCTGTGCGGTCGCACGCTCTAGCGGCCCAACATCAGCGCCCATAGCGCCATCTTGGTCTTTTACCTCGATCAGCACGGGCACTCGGCCTGCAACAAGGCTCAGAATGTCAGAAAGTGTTGGAACACCCTCTGCCCCACCCTTCAGAGGCGTTGATTGTAACGTGGCAATGTCTTTGGCTCTGATCGGACCTGACGCATCTGCCAAACGATCCAAAGCATAGTCGTGGAACACCATCGACCCGCCATCAGAGGACAGCTGAACATCCACCTCGATCCCAAATCCATGCGCGATGGCCGCTGAAACCGCCGCCCGGCTGTTTTCCGGGCGGCCGTCCTTCACATCATGTAACGCGCGATGCGCAAGCGGAATTGTCAGAAACTCCGACGGCAGGCGTGGCATCATTTGATCTGGAAGATCCCTTCAATTTCGACCGCGACGCCAAACGGCAATGACGCAGCGCTCACCGCAGACCGCGAATGCCGCCCTGCATCCCCAAGCGCTTCGACCAAAAAGTCCGACGCGCCGTTGATCACTTTGGGTTGCTCACCAAAATCAGCGGTCGAGTTCACGAACCCGGTAAGTTTGACCACGCGGACGAGGCGCTCAATATCGCCACCGCAGGCCGCTTTGACCTGCGCCAGCAGGCTGATCGCACAGGTCCGCGCCGCCGCCGCACCGGCGTCAACATCCATGTCATCGCCAAGCTTGCCGATGATCATCCCGTCTGGCCCGTTCGAAATCTGGCCAGACACGTAAACGATATCTCCGGTTTGAACGAAGGGCACATAATTGGCGGCAGGGGCAGGCGCGTCAGGCAGGGAAACTCCAAGCTCTGCGAGGCGGGCTTCGATGGACATTTGAATTCTCCTTGGCAATTTGTCGGCACGCTACGCTTGCCCGAACGCGGTTGGAAGAGGTCAAGCAGGGCTTATCTTCAATTTTCCGGGCAAATGATGAGCGAGTTCTTGCTCTCTTCCACGAATATGCAACACAGCTGTGATTTGACGCCCGCCAAATGCTGCTATTTCCCAAAGAAACATTGTATCTCGGCGCCAATATGGCCATCTGAGAAAAAACGGTGGTGATGAGGGTGCAGTATTTTCCATTTTTCCCAAAGCGATTGAGGCAAGCGCGGGTCGTCATTGCTGCCGCGGCTTTGGTTGGTCTGGGCGCATGTTCTGCGCCTGCGGATTTGGACCCCAACGACGGCATCCACGATCCGTACGAGACGCAAAACCGCAAGGTACACGCCTTTAATCGCGGCCTTGACCGATCGCTCGTCCGCCCTGCCGCCCGCGGCTATTCCAGCGTTCTGCCCGATGAAATTGAGGCCTCGGTCAGCAATTTCGCCACCAACCTCGATCAGCCGTCGGTCTTTGTGAACAGCCTTTTGCAGGGCGACTTGCGCGGGGCTGGCCTGTCAGGGCTACGGTTTTTGATGAACACGACCGCCGGCATGGGCGGCTTTATCGACGCCGCAACGGAATTCAACGTCCCGCAGCATTCCACTGATTTCGGGGAAACACTCTCCGTTTGGGGGGCAGGCGAAGGGGCTTATGTCGAATTGCCGTTTCTTGGCCCCTCTACGACACGGGATGCAACGGGGCGCTTTGTTGATTTGTTCACCAATCCGCTGGGCTATGTCCTCGACACACCCGAAAGCTCCTATGGAACGGCGGCCAGCATCGCATCTGGTTTGGGCAACCGGGGGCGGTTTTCGGACACGGTGGATTCCATCCTGTATGAAAGCGCCGACAGCTATGCACAGCTGCGCCTGATCTATCTGCAATCGCGCCGGTTCGAGCTGGGCGAGACCGAGACAGGCGACAGCACAGATCCATATGCAGATCCCTACGAGGACCCTTATGCTGAGTAAACTGACACGCCGACACGCACTTTCGCTGGCTGCTGCGACTTTGGTAACTGGTGCCGCACCTGCCTGGGCGCTGAACGAGACCCAAGCCCGCAAACTGGTTAATGCACTGGTCGCGGAGATCAACACAGTCATTGGTTCCGGCAAATCCGAATCCGCCATGATCGGCGATTTCGAAAAGATTTTCGCCCGCTACGCTGACGTCCCAATCATGGCGCGCTACGCACTCGGGGTCGACGCCCGCACAGCCTCGGCCAGCCAAATGAACGCCTTTACCAAGGCATTCGCCAGCTATATCTCGCGCAAATACGGGCGCCGGTTTCGCGAATTCATCGGCGGCGAGATCGAAGTAAAATCAGCGCGCGCCATCAAAGCGGGCTACGAAATCAAATGCGTGGCCTTCCTTCAGGGACAGGCACCCTTCGAAGTCACCTTTCTGGTCTCCGACAAATCCGGGCGAGACAAATTCTTTAATATGTTCATCGAAGGCGTGAACTTGCTGTTGACGGAACGGACCGAAATCGGCGCGATGCTGGACCGCCGCGGAGGCAACATCGACAAGATGATTGCCGATCTCAAAAAGGCGTAACCCCGCCTACCGCTCGGCCCCGCTCGAGGTCGGAGGAGAGCCACCTCCGCCGCCCAAAATCTCCCAAAGTACGCGTTCGATGGCGTTGATAGGACGTTCGACCACGATTTGCGTCTCGCCCAAGCGCGATCCAGACCCGTCGGGCGACAGCATCGGCAATGGACGCGGCGGCGTATCCTGCAAAACGCGCACCATCGTCTCGCGCCAAATCTCAGCAGGCAACCCCGAGCCAGTCACACCTGTCAGCGGTGTATTGTCATCATACCCCATCCAAACGCCCGTCACGTAATCGGCTGTAAAGGCAATGAACCAGGCGTCTCGTGCGGCCTGGGTGGTTCCCGTTTTGCCCGCAATCTCGTGATTGGCAACGCGGGCGCGCTGTCCGGTCCCTTCGCGAACAACCTGTTCCATCATCCACGTCAGCTCTCGGGCCGCGTCTTCTTGGATAACCCGCTCACCGATGCCGCCGCCCGCACCCATGAGCGGTTCCTCGTCGCCAAGCAGGCGCAGTTCGACCAAACCGTAAGGCTGCACCGATGAGCCGCCGTTCAAGATGCCCGCGTAAGCGCCGGTCATCTCGATCAAGGTGCTTTCCGAGGCGCCCAAGGCCAGGGCGGGCCCATCGGCAAGGTCACTTTCAATCCCAAAAGCGCTTGCTACGGCCCGCACGTTATCACGGCCAACACTTTCTGAAACTTTGATCGCAGGAATATTCAGCGAATCCCGCAACGCGCGGGTCAGGCTGACATCTCCGTAATGCTTGTTG
>CAZYQC010000033.1:35072-37310 GCA_964649815.1 uncultured Rhodobacterales bacterium
GATAATGACGTCCTCGGTGGTCTTGCGGGTAAAGAACTCTGGCCCCGAAGACATGATCCAATCGGCAAAGTAACCGCCCGCGCGCGCCGCCGCCGCTTGGGACAGCTGTGCCGGGTTCGCAAGGGCCGCTTGCCGATCAGCGTCACTCAGATAGCCTTGCTCATTCATCAGTCGCAAAATGGTCGCCGCGCGGTTTTGTGACCGCTCAAGATTGTTTGTTGGCGCAAACCGCGTCGGCGCGACCAACAAACCGGCAAGCATGGCCGCCTCGGCGGCGTTGACCTGCGACGCTGATTTCCCAAAGTACCGCTGGGACGCCGCCTCAAAACCACGCGCCCCGGCCCCAAGGAAAGCACGGTTCATATAGATATTGAGGATTTCATCCTTGGAATATTTGAGCTCCATCGCGAGCGCATAAAGCGCCTCATGCGCTTTGCGTTGCATCGTCGTGCGACGGCAATCCGCCTCGTATTCGGCCTCACTTTGCCCGGAGGCAGGATCAAACTGATGGCCCAAGCACAAAAGTTTGGCCGTTTGCTGCGTAATCGTTGAGCCACCATGCCCCTGCAATGGCCCGCGCCCTTCGCGCAA
The DNA here is from genome assembly GCA_964649815.1 of uncultured Rhodobacterales bacterium. GTDB lineage: Bacteria > Pseudomonadota > Alphaproteobacteria > Rhodobacterales > Rhodobacteraceae. Next base: position 35,664 of record CAZYQC010000033.1, read on the forward strand.
GTTGATCCGCACCGCACTTGCAATACCGCGCGGGCTGACGCCGATGTGGCGGTAAAACCGCTTGTCTTCCGTTGCAACGATCGCGTTGCGCAGATCGTCAGACACCGTTTGCGCTTGCACGACGCCGCCAAACTGGTCGCCACGCCAGGCGAACACGTCGCCAGATCGGTCCAGCAAAGTCACCGACCCCCGCGCGCGCCCATCATAAAGCGCAGACGCATCGGGCAAGGTCGTCCAAAAATAAAGCACGATCAGACCCAGAACCATCGCCGCGACCGCACTGACCCGCCACGTCAGCCCCCAAAACAGGCGCAAAAGCCACATCCCAAAGCGCGCAAAAATGTTGCGCTGACGCGCAGGTTGCTTGCGTTTCTTGCTTTTGGCGGGCGTCACAGCCTTTTTCTTGGGCGCAGCAGCCTTCTTCGGATAGCGACGCTCCGCCACCAAAGGTTTCTTACCTTTGCGTGAATCACTCATAACAGCCCTCTGCTCGGCCTTTGTTTGCCCTGATAATATAGGGAAGCATACGGGCGGACACCCCCCAAGCTGAGCAACAAGGTCGATTCAAATACGCCCATTTTTTGTGCGATTTTGCCATTTCGCCTATTTTTTGAACAAATGGGTCGAGGTTTCCGCCGCCTCCTTCCGGTCACACTTTCGGTTTTCGGGGTCTTACAGCAGGTCTGTAACCCGGAAGCAGTCTGACCTGCCAAACAAAGGGGACAAGTGGTGAAACTGATCATTGCAACGATCAAACCGTTCAAGCTCGAGGAGGTGCGCGAGGCACTGACCGAAGCGGGCGTTCGCGGGATGATGGTGACCGAGATCAAGGGCTTTGGCTCTCAATCTGGTCACACCGAAATCTACCGTGGTGCTGAATACGCGGTGAACTTCGTACCAAAAGTGAAAATCGAAATCGTTGTGGCGGATGCGATGGCCGATCAGGTCGTCGATACGGTCGCTAAGACGGCCCAGACCGGCAAAATCGGCGACGGCAAGATTTTTGTTCTGGACGTCAGCCAAGCCGTGCGCGTGCGCACCGGCGAGACAAATGAAGACGCGCTGTAAACCATCGCGGCAAAATCTAGGGAAATCTACGCAAATGAAATCGATTAAGACACTCACCGCTGCCGCCGCGCTGACTGTGCTGCCAATGGCAGCCTTAGCGCAGGATGCAGCGCCGGGCTTCGACGAGATCGGCCCATATATTATGACGACTCTGCTGTTCTGTATGGCAGGCTTTCTCGTCTTCTTCATGGCCGCTGGCTTTGCCATGCTGGAAGGTGGCTTGGTGCGTTCCAAGAACGTGACCATGCAGATGACAAAGAACATCGCGTTGTTCTCGATCGCAGCCATCATGTACTGGCTCGTCGGCTTTAACACGATGTATCCAGGCGACTTTAACGGCTATTTCGCCATCGGCGGACAAACCGTTCTGGACGCAGTTGGCGTTTCCGCTGCGGATGCGGCACTCGATTACGCCTCGGTCGGTTCTGACTTCTTCTTCCAGCTTGTGTTCGTTGCGGCGACAGCCTCCATCGTTTCCGGTGCGGTTGCTGAGCGTATCAAACTGTGGCCATTCCTGATCTTCGTCGTGATCCTGACAGGTATCATGTACCCGATCTCAGGCTCTTGGCAGTGGGGCGG
>CAZYQC010000034.1:0-35882 GCA_964649815.1 uncultured Rhodobacterales bacterium
CATGGTGCAAGTTCTGAAGGATTTCCAGGATCTCTACCCCGACGTGGTGGTGCGTTATCTGACCGGCGACCGCGTTTTTCGCTTGGAATATGGTGAGGCGCACGTGGCGATCCGCGCGGGCAATGCGCCAGATCAGCCCGACAACGTCGTGCAGCCGTTCGTGCGGCAATCGATGGGTCTGTTTGCGAGCCAAGGCTATGTCGCGAAATTCGGTAGGATCACGTCGATCGACCAAGCCGGCGCGCATTTCTTTGTGGGACACGACCGCCCAGATAGCCGCGCGCCGTTCAACCAATGGCTCAGCGCGCACGTCCCGCGCGAACGGGTGATCTTTCGCAGCACAGATGTGCGGACGTCCGAATGCGCGGTGCGCGCGGGCGCTGGGATCGGCTTTATGCCGGTGATGGAGGCGCGCGAAGACCCGGATCTGGTCGAGCTTTTGGAGCCGCGAGAAGACTGGGCCGCGCCGCTTTGGCTGGTGACGCACGTAGATCTGCACCGCACCGCAAAGGTTCAGGCGTTCCTGACGTTCCTAAAGGAGCGGGCGAAAGACTGGCGCGTATGAGCCCAAGCGCACAGGGTCATCTGGCGATGCTGACGTTTTCGGCATTGGTCGCCGGGTCCTTTTCCCTTGGGGTCTTGGCGGCAAACGAGGTAGCGCCAGCGGCTTTGAACGCTGTTCGGTTCTGGCTGGCTGCTGTCATCATTGGCGCGGCCGTCGTCGCGACCGGGCAGCTCGAGCAATCCGCCTTTCGGGCGCCCTGGCGGTATCTGGTGCTGGGCGGGCTGTTTGGCAGCTATTTTGTGCTGATGTTCGAGGGGCTAAAGACCGCGGCCCCGGTCAGCGCCTCTGCGGTCTTTACGCTCACACCCATCATGGCGGGCTTGTTTGGGTGGATATTGCTGCGGCAGGTCACAACGCGCTGGATGGCCTTGGCCCTGGCCGTCGGCGGGAGCGGAGCGCTGTGGGTCATCTTCAAGGCCGATCTTGCGGCTTTGCTGGCCTTTGAGATCGGGCGCGGCGAAGTCATCTACTTTGTCGGATGCGTCGCGCATGCGGTTTATACGCCGATGGTGCGCAAGTTGAATCGAGGAGAATCCGCGGTTGTTTTCACGTTCGGCATGCTGCTGGGTGGGGCTTTGTTGTTGACGGCTGTTGGGTTTCGGGATTTGGCTGCGACGCCTTGGGCATCCTTGGCGCCGGTTGTCTGGATAACAATCGTTTACCTGGCCGTGTTTGCCAGTGCGGCAACTTTCGTCCTTTTGCAATTTGCGGCGCTTCGGCTGCCATCGGCCAAGGTCATGGCCTATACCTATCTCACCCCAAGTTGGGTCATCATCTGGGAGGTCGTGAAAGGCAACGGCGTGCCGCCCGTGATCGTTCTGGGCGGTGTTGTCCTGACGATCATCGCGCTGGTGATGCTGTTGCGGGATGAGCATCGCGAAAGTGTCACATGAATCGATTAGCGCAGTCCGTATGTCTATTGCAGTAACAGCCACTTGTGAGACCCGAGACGGTGCGACGTTGATCGCACCAGAGGGGTTGTCCATTCCCTGCGCGTCCATTCGTTCGGTCAACGTCGCGGGTGCTCAGGTCGCGCGCATGACGTGCGAGACATCTGGGCAGACTTTGCTGGTCATGGATCCGCAGGACGATGTTGTCACGGTGACCTACCATTTTGATCGCGGCGGGCCTGCCTATCCTGACGCCATGTTTCAGAGTTGGGACAGCCGGTATTCCAAAGCCGCGGCCGGTTTGGCCGAAGAGGCGCGGGCGGTTGCAGCGGTCGGTGGGCTGCCAGCATTGGTCGCCCATATTGCCGAGCTTTTTGACTATGGGCATGTCGAGGACAAGTTTTATGACGGCGCAGACGAGATGCCTCTGCTCTGCGACATGACGACCGGATCTTGCGTTGACATCAACGCATACTTTGTTGCCGCCGCCCGCGCGGCGGGCATCGAGGCGGGATACATCGCCGGTTATTTCGTTCCAGATGAAAAGCGGACTTGGACCTCTGACATGCATTGCTGGGTGGTCACGCGCGATCAAGGGCGGGTGCAGGAATGGGACATCGCCCATCATCTGAAACTTGGCACGCGCGACGTCAAACCCGGTCTGAACCCCAAGGCGGGTGTTCGGGTTGCGGTGTCGCATTCGATGGGCTGGAACGTTTCTGCGCTGGGCATGAGCGACGTCAAACTGATCGTCGAACCCATCTGGAAAGATGCGGACGGCTGGCACCGTGCGGCAGAGCGGTTCGAATTCTCGGGCTATGAGGAGCTGGCTGCGGCCTGATCCGTGCCTTCATCGGCAAGCTCGGTTTCCAGAAACCGTTCAAAAGCGTCGAGATTTACGGGCTCAAACTGGCCAAAGCCTTGCATCCATACCGATGCCGCGCGCAAGGCGTCGGGTTCGAGTTTGCACCATTTCACCCGGCCTCGTTTTTCCTGTGCGATCAACCCCGCTTGGGCAAGGATGGTCAGGTGTTTGGATATGGCGGCGAGCGACATGTCAAAGGGTTCTGCCACGTCGGTGACGGCCATGTCATCTTCAAGCAGCATCGTCAGAATGGCGCGGCGCGTCGGATCGGCCAGAGCGGAAAATACAATGTCGAGCGCGTCGGCCATGTCGGGGTTGTGTCCGGTGGTGAACAAAATCTCTGTCCGCAGAGACTACACATTCACTGGGGGATTTGCCATGTCGGGAAAACCCAGACCGGAAGGAGACGCGGCATGAGCCGTTTGGACGTTTTTATTGATCGCATGGTTTCTCAACGCGCCTGTTTGGATTTTGCGATCGAGCAGACCTCGGACATGGCGGGGCCGGTCTTTGAATTGGGGTTGGGCAACGGGCGGACCTTTGATCATGTGCGCGAGCGCGTCGCGGGGCGCGACATCTACGTATTTGAGCGCGCAATTGCGTCGAACCCTGCCAGCACGCCAACATCAGAACAGACGGTTCTGGGGGATGTACGCGACACGTTGCCAGATGCGCTTGGTCGATTTGGTCCGACCGTCAGCCTGATCCACGCGGACCTTGGTGGACATAATTTGGAAAAGAACGACGCGTTCGCGCGGTTGGTGTCTCCGTTGATCGAGCCGCTTTTGGCGAGAGGTGGGTTGATGGTGTCGAGCGACCGGATGTACTTTTCCGGGCTGACTTTGATCGACCTGCCGGAAGGCGCCGTGCCCGGCAGGTGCTTTATCTACAAAAACGAGACGTAACCCCGTTACCATCTGGGATGCACATTGGTGTCCGAAGGCCATTTGTGCGTCAGAGCGGCGAAGTCCTGAGGCGAAAGACCTGCATCCCGCGCCAGTCTTGGCGAATTTGGGATGGGCGTTGGCCGTGGGTTTTTTGCACGGAACGCGGATTTCAACCTGTGCAAAAAGGTGATGAATGTTCCCATGCGGAACCGGGGGGCTTTGGCGGTGATATAGGCCATTGCGAACTCCTTTCCTAAGTTTCTGATCTCAAACTGGAAAGGGGTGGGCCTGATTTCAAACATCAGTATTTGACATAACTCGTGCAAAAAAGGCACAAGTCTGGTATGAAGCGCAACTTGCCCCCTTTGAATGCCCTGCGCGCCTTTGATGCCGCTGGGCGTCACGAGAGCTTTAGCCGCGCGGCGCAAGAGTTGAGCGTGAGCCATTCCGCGATCAGCCGCCATGTGCGCGGCTTGGAGGATCGGTTGGGCGTAAAGCTGTTTCAGGAGGAATCCCGTGGGGTTGCATTGACCCGTGATGGGCATGCCTATCTGAACAGGATTGGGCCTGCGTTGGAGGCGATCAGCGATGCCACGGAAGGCGTGTGGGGCAAGCCAGCGGGGCAAGTGACGGTCAATTCAGAGCCTCTTTTCGCGCAGCAGGTGATTGCGCCGCATCTGGGGGCTTTTGCGCGGGCGCACCCCGATATCGAGCTGCGGCTGGATATGTCGAACATGCTGGCGGATGTAGACCGCTACGAGGCGGATTTCGCGGTTCGTTTCGTGCGCTCTGGCGTGCCGGATCGCGCGGCGGATGTGATGAGCATGGCGGCCTTGTGCGTCTATGCAGCACCGTCGACAGTTGCTGACGGTCTCCCGAGCGCGTCACAGATCTTATCGATGCCGCGCATGCAGGACAGGTGGACGGACACCTGGGCGCGCTGGGCGACGGCGGCTGGCCTCGCTCCGCCCAACGATCCGCATCGCGGCTGGCGTTTGCGCGCGCCGATGGCGTTGCAAGCGGCCGCAGGCGGGCATGGTGTCTTTCTGGGATCATCTGATTGCGCGCATCGCATGGTTGAGGTCGGCCTGCTGAAACGGATCTCGGATGTGACGCTTCAGGAGGGCGGTTTCTTTTTGATCAGCCCCAACACGGCGCGGCGATCCAAGGCAGAGCGGGTCGTGCGGGATTGGTTGCTGGATGTCACCGCTGGGTATCGCCGCCCAGACTTTCTGGAAAAAGATCAACCAATCGGTTGAATATAGCGAAAGCGCGATTTGACCCGCTCAAGCGGGGTGCGACAGATTGCGGCCGATTCTTGAATCCTATATTTTATATTCAAAAACAATGGGTTGATTGCGTTCTGCCTCCCTTTGACCATGCGTTGACTCATAGGCGATGTGCGCCTATCCAAGCGTCGACCAAGGGGGCAAGGCTCTGACTGTGGCTGACGCTGATCGCAAAGACCGACTGGACGCGCTGGAAGCGCGCATTTCGGCGGCGAAAACGGCGCAGGAGACACCAGAGCCACGTTCGGACGAGCATTATTCGCAAGCACAACTCGCATGGCGCATGGTGATCGAATTGGTGGCCGGTCTGGGGATCGGTTTTGGCATGGGGTACGGGTTGGACGCATTGTTCGGCACATCGCCCTGGCTGATGATAGTTTTTATTTTCCTGGGCCTCGCGGCCGGCATCCAGACGATGATGCGCAGCGCGAAAGAGGTTCAGGACAAGCAGATGGCGGCGCAAGCTGCACAGGACGAAGAGGGCCAGAATGGCGGATAAAGCAGAAGGCGGCGGTCTCGAATTCCACCCAATGGATCAGTTCATCGTTAAGCCACTTTTCGGCGAATACGGTGACCCTGTTGCCTGGTACACCGTGACGAACGTGACGCTGTGGATGGCGCTGGCTGTGCTGGCGGTCATCGGGTTGATGGTGTTGGCGACGTCCAAGCGCGACATCGTCCCTGGCACCGGCCAATCCATCGCCGAGATGGCTTATGGCTTTGTCTACAAGATGGTCGAAGACGTGACCGGCAAGGACGGCATCGTATATTTCCCATATATCATGACGTTGTTCATGTTCATCGTGATGGCCAACTTCCTCGGCCTGATCCCTATGTCCTTTACAACGACCAGCCACATCGCAGTAACAGCGGTCATGGGTTTTGGCGTCTTTATCGCGGTGACGATCCTTGGCTTTGTTAAGAATGGCGCCAGCTTTCTCAGCCTGTTCTGGGTCTCAAGCGCGCCACTGCCGCTGCGCCCGATCCTGGCAATGATTGAGTTGATCTCGTACTTTGTGCGTCCGGTCAGCCACTCGATCCGTCTTGCGGGCAACATGATGGCGGGACACGCCGTTCTGAAAGTTTTTGCCGGATTTGCGCAGGTCACAGCGATCGCCCCGGTGGCGATCCTGGGCGTTGTTGCAATCTACGGCTTGGAGGTTCTGGTGTCCTTTATCCAGGCGTATGTCTTTACCATCCTGACATGCGTGTATCTGAAGGACGCTTTGCATCCGCATCACTAAACAAGGTGCGCGATGGCGCGTACCCGTCAACTCATCACCACATTCCATCGTAAGGAGAAAAAACATGGAAGGCGATATCGCAAACATGGGTCAATTCATCGGCGCAGGCCTGGCAGCAATCGGTTCTGGTGCCGCTGCTATCGGTGTGGGCCACGTGGCTGGTAACTTCCTGGCCGGCGCTCTGCGCAACCCATCTGCCGCTGCTGGTCAAACAGCGACCCTCTTCATCGGCATCGCGTTCGCGGAAGCGTTGGGCATCTTCGCATTCCTCGTATCGCTGCTGTTGATGTTCGCCGTCTAAACCACGCGATCTGACATCCTTACGCTTCGGGTGTGGAGCCATCGCAGCACCACACCCGTCGAAGTAAGGCAAAGACGACGCGAAGGAGACGAAGATGGCAACAGATACAGACTACGCGACCGAGGCCGCATCGGCCCCCGGCATGCCTCAGCTGGACGTAACGACGTTCTCGAACCAGATCTTCTGGTTGGTGATTGCGCTGGTTGCGATCTATTTCGTGCTGTCGCGCGTCGCGTTGCCGCGTATTGCGGCGATCCTGGCAGAGCGCCAGGGGACTATTACGAATGACCTTGCCGCGGCCGAAGATTTGAAGGCCAAGGCAAAAGCGGCTGAAGACGCTTACGAAAAGGCGCTGGTAGATGCCCGTGCCGAAGCGCAAAAGATTGCCGCAGATACACGTACCGAGATTCAGGAAGACCTGGATGCGGCCATCGCAAAAGCAGACGCTGAGATCGCAGCCAAGGCCGCCGAGAGCGAGAAAGCCATTGCTGAGATTCGCGCAGGCGCGGTTGAGGCCGTGCGCGATGTTGCGAAAGACGCGGCTGGCGAAATCGTTCAGCTGATGGGCGGCAAGGCCGACGCAAAAGCAGTCGCTGCGGCGGTTGATGCGCGGGTGAAAGGATAATCATGATGAGACATCTTTTGACCGCATTACCGCTTGCTGCATTGGCGACACCTGCGCTGGCCGCGAAAGGCCCGTTCTTTTCTCTGGCCAACACCGACTTTGTTGTCCTGATTTCCTTCATCATCTTTATCGGCGTCCTGCTGTACTTCAAAGTACCTGGCATGATCGGCGGGATGCTGAAGACCCGTGCCGAGGGCATCCAGTCAGAGCTGGATGAAGCGCGGGCGCTGAGAGACGAAGCCCAGGCCTTGCTGGCGGAGTACGAGCGCAAGCAAAAGGAAGTTCAGGAATTGGCGGGCCGCATCGTCGCGCAAGCCAAAACCGATGCGGAAGCCGCTGCTGAAACAGCGAAATCTGATCTCGAGGTTGCTGTTGCGCGCCGCCTGGCGGCTGCGGAAGAGCAAATCTCGTCGGCAGAAGCCAGCGCTGTGAAAGAGGTGCGGGACGAAGCGGCGCAAGTGGCTGTTGCCGCAGCGCGCGAAGTGATCGCCCAGCAGATGACCGCTGCCAATGCGAATGCGTTGATCGAAGACGCGATTTCAGCGGTGGACGCAAAGCTGCACTAAACGCTGATCCATTTGTGAATTGTCAAAGCCCCTTGGCCCGTTGCCGAGGGGCTTTTGTTTTGGGCCATTGGCCTCAGGCGCTTGCAGAGGTTGCTGCAGGTGTCAGCCCATTTGATGATCGAGACGCTGTTGTGCGATGCCTGCATTTGCGTCGGCGCGGCGCTGGTCCCGCAAGGCGCGCTCAACAAAGTCCAGATGGGCCTCGACCGCCGCGCGGGCTGTGGCCGGGTCTCGCGCTTGGAGGGCTGCGTTGATTGCGCGGTGTTGATCCAGCAAGGCCGAACGCGTTGTGCGCTGTTGGAACATAACTTGGCGGTTGTAGAACACTCCTTCGCGCAACAGGTCGTACATGGACCGCATCATATGCAGCATGATCACGTTGTGGCTGGCCTCAATGATGGCCATGTGGAATTGCGCGTCGAGTTGGGCCTCATCTTCGGACAGGCGGGTGGAATGGGCCGCTTCCATTTTGTCGAAAATCGTTTGGACGACCTTCAAATCCGTGTCCGTCGCCAATCGGGCCGCCCTGTCAGCAGCGAGGCCTTCCATGTCGCGGCGGAACGCAAGGTAGTCAAAGACCGCGTCGTCGTGGCGCGCAAAAAGTTGTGTTAGCGCGGGCGAGAAAGCAGAGCCCAGAACATCGGCGACATAGACGCCTGCGCTGGGTCGAGTTTCGAGCAATCCATCGGCTTGCAACGTCGCGAGTGCGTCGCGCAGGGACGGGCGTGACACGCCCAAACGTTCGGACAGCTCTCGTTCAGAGGGCAAACGCTCGCCCGGGCGTAGGATTCCACGCAGGATCAATTGCTCGATCTGATGAATCACGGCCTGAGATAGTTTTTCCGTTTGAACGGGTCGAAAGGGCATTGCGTGGTGTCCGAATGTGAATTGGTCAATTCATATGACCAGATGCGCGCGCGGGCAATGGCGAGAGGGATCGCGCAAGAGGCGGCAAGCCATCTGGCGCAATATGTTGTGGATAAGTGCTGTGCGGCCGCTGCTTGTAGTGGTGGCGCATTGACAGGTGGGGGCAGGACTCGCCATTCTGTACGCCTGAAACCTCAAAAGGCCTAGACGGCGGCACGTGCGATTTTCGAAACTCAGACTGACCGGCTTCAAAAGCTTTGTTGATCCGACGGATTTGATCATCGCGGATGGCCTGACCGGTGTGGTCGGGCCGAACGGATGCGGCAAGTCGAACCTGCTTGAGGCGCTGCGCTGGGTGATGGGCGAAAACCGCCCCACGGCGATGCGCGGCGGCGGCATGGAAGACGTGATTTTTGCCGGTGCCGCGACACGGCCGGCGCGTAATTTCGCTGAGGTCAGTCTGCATATCGACAATTCGGAGCGTTTGGCCCCGGCGGGATTCAACACCGAAGACGCGATCGAGATTGTGCGCCGCATCACGCGGGATGTTGGCAGTGCTTATAAGGCCGGTGGCAAGGACGTGCGTGCGCGCGATGTCCAGATGCTTTTCGCCGACGCATCAACCGGCGCGCACAGCCCGGCACTTGTGCGGCAAGGACAGATTTCCGAGCTGATCAACGCCAAGCCCAAGGCGCGACGGCGCATCCTGGAAGAGGCGGCTGGTATCTCGGGGCTGTATCAACGTCGCCACGAGGCTGAGTTAAAGCTCAAAGGTGCCGAAGCAAATTTGGCGCGTGTTGACGACGTGATCGAGACTTTGGTCTCGCAGTTGAATGCCTTGGCACGCCAAGCGCGACAGGCTGCGCGCTATCGCGAAATCGGAGAGGATTTGCGCAGCGCGGAAGGACAGCTGCTGTACCGGCGATGGAGAGAGGCGGACGAGGCGCGGGCTCAGGCCGAGGCGGTGCTGAAGGACCGCGTCGCGGATGCGGCGCAGGCCGAAGCGGCGGTGGCGCGGGCTGTCAAAGCGCGGCTTGCAGCGGATGAAGCGATCCCGCCCCTGCGGGAGGAAGACGCGATTGCGGCTGCGCTGGTGCAGCGGCTGGTGGTGCAGCGCGACACGCTGGATGAGCGGGACGCCCAAGCCAAGGCGACGATCGCGCAGCTCACCCAGCAGATCGGGCGGCTGGGCCACGACATTGAGCGCGAAAGCGGGTTGAACCGCGACGCGGGCGATACGATTGCACAGCTTGAATGGGAAGCGTCCGCGTTGGCGGAAGCGGGCGAAGGGCATGATGTGGCTTTGGAAGCAGCCGCCGAAGCGGCGCGTGGTGCGGCCGATATCCTCCAAACGCGCGAAGAAAGCCTGGCGGAGAAAACCGAAGACACGGCGCGATTGGCCGCACGCCACAGCTCGGCCCAGCGGTTGTTGGAAGACACCGAAAAAACGCGCCTAAGGGCCGAAGGCGAAGCGGAAAAGGCGCGCGTGGCAGTTGATCAAAGCAAAGCCGCCCTTGAGGCCGCGCATGACGCGTATGAGCGTTCAAAGCAAGATGTCGCGCAGGCCGAGGCGACCGCCACGCGGGCCGAGGCCACGTTGATCGAAGCGGATGAGGCGCGCGCCGAGGTGCAATCGCGCGAGGCGGATGCGCGGGCGGAGCGGTCTGAGGCTGAGGGCGAGTTGAATGCGCTGCGGGCCGAGACCTCGGCGCTGGCAAAGCTGGTGGATCGGGATACGGCGGAGACGGGACAGATCCTGGATCAGCTGCAAGTCGAGCCGGGATACGAAAAGGCCCTGGGCGCGGCACTGGCCGACGATCTGCGGGCGCCGGAAGTGGATAGCGACGGGCCATCCGGCTGGGCGCGTTTGCCGGCCTATACGTCAGAGCAACCTTTGCCCGCCGGTGCCACACCGCTAAGCGGATATGTGCGAGGGCCTGATGCGCTGCGGCGGCGCATGGCCCAGATCGGCTTGGTCGAGGCGGATGATGCAGGGCCGTTGCAGGCGGCCCTGTTGCCGGGGCAACGGTTGGTATCGCTGGAGGGCGATATGTGGCGTTGGGATGGTTTTCGCGCCTGGGCCGAAGACGCACCAAGTGCTGCGGCATTGCGGCTGGAACAGTTGAACCGGCTTGAGTCTTTGAAACAGGCGTTGGAACAGGCGACGGCGCGGGCTGATGGCGCACAGCATGCGCACGAGGTTCTGACAGAGCGCCTGGCGCAATTGACCGAAGCCGACAAACAAGCGCGTCTCGCACGGCGCGAAGCGGACAGAATGGTTGCCGAAGCAGGCCGCACCATGAGCCGCGCCGAGGCCGATCGCAATTTGTCAGAAGGCAAAGTCGAGAGTTTGACATTGGCCGTGGCACGTCACGAAGACGAGGCGGCGGATGCGCGCGCGCGCAAGGTCGAGGCCGAAGAGGCCTTGGGCGAGCTTGAGGATCTGGAAACGGCGCGGGCCGAGGTCGAGGCACAGCGCAGCGCGGTCGAAGATGCGCGTGCCGAAATGTTAAGCCGCCGGTCGTCTTTTGATGAGTTGAAACGGGCCGGAGATGCGCGGATCAAACGCTCGCAAGAGATCACAAAAGAGATCAGCGGCTGGAAGCACCGTTTGCAAACCGCCGAAGCACGGGGCGCTGAGCTGAGCGAACGCAAAGCCCAGTCCGAGGCGGATCTGGTGGCGGCCGAGGCGCTGCCCGGAGAGATCGAGACCCAGCGCGCGACATTGTCGGTCGAAGTGACCAAAGGCGAGGCGCGGCTGGCGCGGGCGCGCGATGCGCTGAGCAGCGCCGAGGCCGTCTTGCGCGAGGCCTCTAACGCAGAGCGAGAGGCGGAACGCGCTGCATCTGACGCGCGCGAGGCCAGAGCCGCAGCAGAGGCCCGCGCCGAGGGCGCGCGGGATGCGGTTACGGCAGCAGCCGAGCGTATAGCCGAAGAGGCGCAGATGACGCCCAATCAACTGCTAGGGGCTTTGAATGTCACCCCAGATGACATGCCCAAGGTCGAAGCGCTGGAAACCGAGGTCAACCGCCTCAAACGGCAACGCGATGCCTTGGGTGCGGTCAATTTGCGCGCGGAAGAAGACGCCAAGGACGTTCAGACCGAACATGATGTGCTGGTGGCAGAAAAGGCGGATTTGGACGAAGCCATTCGGACCTTGCGGGGCGGCATTGCAAGCCTGAACAAAGAAGGCCGGGAGCGGTTATTGACAGCCTTTGAGCAAGTGAACAGCAACTTTTCGTTGCTCTTCCGTCACCTTTTTGGCGGCGGTGAGGCGAATTTGGTGATGGTCGAAAGTGACGACCCGCTGGAAGCGGGCCTTGAGATCATGTGCCAGCCGCCAGGCAAAAAGCTGTCGACGCTTTCGCTTTTGTCTGGTGGAGAGCAGACGTTGACCGCGTTGGCGTTGATCTTTGCGGTATTCCTGGCAAACCCAGCGCCCATCTGCGTGTTGGACGAAGTCGACGCGCCGCTGGATGATGCGAATGTGACGCGGTTCTGCGATCTTTTGGACGAGATGTGCCGCCGAACCGAGACCCGCTTCTTGATCATCACGCACCACGCGGTGACGATGTCAAGGATGGACCGCCTGTTCGGCGTTACAATGGCCGAGCAGGGCGTTTCACAGCTTGTCTCAGTTGACCTCAAGAAGGCCGAAACGTTGGTGGCATAGCCAACCGTCCTGGGCGTCAAAGCCGGTTGAGCAGCGCCGGTGTTGGCCATGCATCGGCGGGAAGACCCAGGCGAATTTGCTCGGCTTTGACCGCGGCACGGGTCCCTGCGCCCAGAATTCCGTCAACCTTACCAACATCGTGCCCACGCGCCTGCAGCTTGCGCTGCAAAGCCTTCATCTGATCGCCATTCAACCCTGCGTCCGGGGTTCGGGCATCGTAAACCGGGGCGCCTTCGAGCCGGGTCGCGAAATATGCTGCCGTCAGCACATAGGTAAAGCTCTGATTCCACTCAAAATAGACGCGGAAATTCGGATAGGCGAGGAATGCGGGCCCTTTGTGGCCTTGGGGCAGGATCAAAGATGCGGGCAGGTCGGTAAGACTGCCTGAGCGGGCGCGGACACCCAACGATTGCCATTCCGCAATCGACTTGGTCGTGGTCAGCCCGCTTTGCGACCAGTCCATTTGCGCAGGCACGGTGACCTCTTGCAACCAGGGCTCATTGGCGCGCCATCCCAGGTGCGAGAGCATTTTGCCACCGGAAACCAGTGCGTCGGTGGCCGAAGTCTTTAAGCGGATTGCGCCGTCGCCGTCGGCATCAACTCCGTTTTCCAGAATGTCTTTCGGCAGCATTTGAACCATGCCAATTTCGCCGGCCCAAGCGCCCGTGGTGGTGCGGGGATCAAACTGGCCTTTGGCAAAAAGTTCGACCGCTGCAAAGACCTGCGGGCGGAAAAGCTCGGGTCGGCGGCAATCATGGGCCAAGGTGACGAGCGCATTGGCGGTGTTGAAGTCGCCCTGGAACGCTCCGTAATCCGTTTCAAAAGCCCAAAAGGCCAAAAGCACCCCCCGATTGAGGCCGTAGTCACGGGCGATACGGTCAAAGGTGGCCGCGTGCTGTTGTGCTTTGCTGCGCCCGCGATTGATGCGGTCTTGCGAGATGAGCCGACGCGAGAATTCGATGAACGGCTTTTGGAAGACACCTTGGCGGCGGTCCGCTTGCAAAACCTTTGAATCTTGCCGCACGCCGTTAAAAAAAGCGTCGGCTGTTTTGGGTGATGTACCGCGCGAGATGGCTTCGGCCTTGAGGTCTGAGACAAAGCCCGAAAAGCTGCCGCCGCATTGTGCGAAAACGGCTGTTGGAAAAGCCAGGCTGAGACAGAGGGCAGCGGCGGTCAAACGCATGGTTAAAATCCTTCGAAAATCAGAGCGGTCAAAATCAACAAAACCAAAAAGGCGGCCCATGCTTTCCACAACATCGAGACAGTTGCGTCAACGTCATTGGCGGAGAGCTTTTTTCGGCCCTGTGGGTTCACCCAAGGAAAGTCTCGGGTGACGCCATCATAACTGCGCGGTCCGGCAAGCGCGATATCAAGACTGCGTGCGACAGCGGCCTCGGGCCAACCGGCGTTAGGTGATCGGTGGAGACCGGCGTCGCTGCGAATTGCGGTTAAGCTGGGTCGCGCGCCGCCGATGGCTGACAAAAGCAGGGCGGAAAGGCGGGCGGGGATCAAATTGAGCAGGTCGTCAAAACGGGCTGCGGCTTTCCCAAAGTCCTCGTACTTGTCGGTGCGGTAGCCGATCATGCTGTCGGCGGTGTTGACAGTTTTGTAGATCAACAAGCCTGGCAGACCAGCGACAAGAAACCAAAATGCGGGCGCGATGACGCCGTCGCTAAAATTTTCCGCGGCGCTTTCGATGGCAGCGCGCGACGTGTCGCTTTCGTCCATTGCCCGTGTGTCGCGGCTGACGATCATCGCCACGGCGCGGCGGCCTTCTCCAAGCGACAGCTTGAGCCCCTGCGACACCGCCAGGACGTGATCGACAAGCGAGCGCTGGGCCAAGAGAATTGCCGCGAGGATGATGGTGACCAAGGCGCCAAAGAGCGACAGGACATATCCCAAGACGCCCGCGCCCAAGACCAAAAGCACGAGGGTCAGGGCACCTTTGGCCTGCTTGTTCGTGCCTGTGTTCAGCAGACCATCCAACCATTGAATAGCGCGGCCCATCACGACAGCTGGATGGGGCAGGCGGTCCCAAAGCCAGCGCGGTTCCCCAAGTACCGCGTCCAGCACAAGGGCGGCGCATAAGAGGGTCGCGGTGGTCATAATGCGGCTTTCAACTGGGCCCATCCGGCGTCGGGTGGCAAGCCGACGCGCAGCCAGTGATCATTATAGGGAAACACGCGGGTGAGAATGTGCTGCTCTGCCAGGCGGTGATGCAGCGCTTGCGCGTCCGGTGTCTCATAAAGGCGAAAAAGGGTTGTGCCGCCGACACATGTCGCGTGTTTCGGAACAAAGAGCGCGTCAAGGTCCCGGGCCGCACGGTCCAGCCGCGCGCGTTGGGCATCGGCCCAGGCAGGGTCGCCGAGCGCGGCAGCGCCGATCCGCAGTGCGGGGCCAGACACGGCCCAAGGACCAATCCAATTCCGCAGGCGGTTTATGTGGTCGGCGGTTCCAATGACAAAGCCGAGGCGAACTCCGGCAAGCCCCCAGAACTTACCAAAGCTTTTGAGCACAATGAGGTTCGGGCGGTCGGTCAGATGCTGGACCAAGCTGTCGTGGGGCAGCGTGTCACAAAAGCTTTCGTCGACGACGCACAGCCCGTCGGTCAGGTCAGATACGCTTCTAAGTGCCCCAGTGGGGTTGTTGGGATGGACGATCACCTTGGCGGAGGCGGTGCCTTCGGTGCGCACGGTCCAACCCTGAAGCGCAAAGGCGGCGGCATGTTCGTTATAGGTTGGGCCCTTGATCAGGACGTCGGCGGGGTCGAACAGGCGCGGGATTTGCGCGATTGCGACCGACGCGCCCGCAACGGGCAGGATCTCGGCCCCGTCAGGGACGTTCCAAAAGCTACGGGCGGCGGCGATCAACTTGGCCTCTGCCCCTTGGTCCGGCAGCGCGGTCCAATCCTCAGGCGTCAGATCGGGTAGGGGGTACGGGAAAGGCGCGATACCGGTTGAGAGATCGACCCATGTGCTGCGTGATCCGCCGTACTGGGCAATAGCCGCGTCGATCCGGCCGCCGTGATCGCGAGAATGTGAAGCGGACGCTGTCATTGAAGTACACCCATGTAAACACCGCCTATTTCACACAGAATCATGCTCGGCCTGCATCAGAGATTTGCTAAAGCTTAATGGCGACCGCAATGGTTAACGTTTTATTCATACTTTCAGAGCACCACTAACCAATTGGTGGGGAAGTCGCGCCGGAGGCGCGCGATGCGGAGTTACAATGAACGTATTGATCGTCCAACATCGCATCGAACTCGCCAATGTTTGGTTGCGTCATTTAGAGCGGCAAGGCCATGCCGTGCGCTGCGTGCAAGGGCAAGAGGATGCGATTGCCGAAATTCAGCGCGCCGCGCCTGACATCATCATTATGGATTTGCTGCTGCGGGATGGCAGTGCGCTGGCTGTCTCGGATTTTGCGTCGTATCGCGTGCCGCAAGCGCGGGTGATCTTTGTGACGGACACCACGTTTTTCTCGGACGGGTCCATTTTTGCGCATGCCGGGAATGCCTGTGCCTATGTGCAGTCTGAAACGCCGCCAGAAGATCTGGCGGCGATCGTGGATCATTATGCACTTGGGGAGTGAGGGTGGGCGCCACAGCGCGCGCGGGTTTAACCGCGCCCGTGCGGGGCGGTCCAGTCGATCTGAGGTCCGATTGGGACGATGCGGTGTGGGTTCACGCTCTCGTGGCTATAATGATAGTGACGCACGATGTGATCCATGTTGACGGTCTCGGCGACGCCGGGAACCTGATAAAGCTCGCGCACATAGGCGAACATGTTTGGATAATCTGTCAGACGCGCGCGGTTACATTTGAAGTGACCGTGATAGACGTTGTCAAAGCGGATCAAGGTCGTGAACAGACGCCAGTCCGCTTCGGTGATCGTATCAGCGGCGATGTAGCGTTGGCGCGACAAGATCTCTTCGAGCCAATCCATCGTCTCGAACAAGGGGACAACAGCGTCGTCATAAGCTGCCTGAGTCGTGGCGAAACCGCTTTTGTAGACGCCGTTGTTGAGCGTGTCATAGACCCGGCTGTTCACGGTTTCGATGTCGTCCCTGAGCGCTATGGGCCAATAGTCATCGGAATTGCCGGTCAGGTCGTCAAAGGCGCTGTTGAACATCCGTATGATTTCGGAGCTTTCGTTGGAGACGATGGTTTCACGCTCTTTGTCCCACAGAATTGGCACGGTGACGCGACCGGAAAAGGCTGGATCGGCCTTGGTGTAAATGTCGCGGGCAAAGGGCAGGCCGTAAAGGGTGTCTCCGGTGGCGCCTTTGTCGTCGGCCTCGAAGGTCCAGCCGTCTTCGAGCATGTCGGGATGCACAGCAGAGACGCCGATGTGATCGCTTAGGCCTTTTAGCTGGCGAAAGATGAGTGCACGATGGGCCCAAGGGCAGGCATAGCTGACATAGAGGTGATAGCGCCCGCTTTCCGCTTTGAACCCATCGGTGCCAGACGGTCCCGCAGCGCCATCCTGGGTGATCCAGTTGCGGAACTTGGCGATGCTGCGTTCGAATTTTCCGCCGGTTGATTTTGTGTCGTACCAATCGCGGTGCCAAACACCATCCACCAAAAGACCCATAACCGTCCCTCCGTTTTGTTGGGATACACATATAGGCCGCGATGGGCGGGTCCAGGCCGTTGGCGCGCAGGGTTTCTGCGCGATCGCACAACGCGCTATTGCAGATCGGCAAAGGCCGATTGCATACGCGCGACGGCGTCCTCCACGCGCGCACGCGGCAGGGCGATGTTAAAGCGCAAGAAGCTTTCACCGCCTGTGCCAAAGGTCGGGCCGTGGTTGGCCGCGATTTTGGCGTCTTGTTCGACACGTCTGGTGAATTCATCCCGATCCATTCCTGTGCCCTGGAAATCGACCCAGGACAGATAGGTCGCTTCGAGATGCATCGAGCTCAGGCCAGGTATGGCATTGATACCGGCGTCAAAAACCTTGCGGTTGCCGTCGAGGTAAACGCAGAGGTCATCCACCCAAGCGGCACCTTCCGCAGAATAAGCGGCTGTCGCCATAAAGAGGCCAAAGGAATTCGGAGAGAGGCCCAAAGCCGCCATCCGTGCGGCAAATGGCGCGCGGAGCTTGGCGTCAGGAATGATGACGTTGCCGATGTGGCTGCCTGCGATGTTGAACGTCTTTGTCGTCGCCGTCATCATGATCAGCCGGTCTTCGATACCGTCAATATTGGCCATCGGGGTATGCGTCTGGCCTGGCATCAGCAGGTCGTGGTGGATTTCGTCGGACACCAGAATGAGGTCATGTCTGCGGGCAAATTCCGCGACGCCTTCAAGCTCGGACCGTGTCCAAACGCGCCCGCCGGGATTATGTGGCGAGCAGAGCACAATCATTTTGGTCGTGTCGTCGATCAGCCCGTGATAGGCGTCAAAATCCATCTCGTAGCGCCCATCGGCGTTGATCATCTGGCATTCCACCACGCGCCGGCCAGCGGCGTTAATGACCTTGGCAAAGGCGTGATAGACCGGGGTAAAGAGGACAATGCCATCGCCGGGCTGGGTGTATGTGTCCACGCACATGGCTGTGCCGTTGACCAAACCATGCGTCGTAAAGACCCAGTCGGGATCGACGGACCAGCCATGCCGGTTTTCCATCCACCATTGGATCGCGCCAAGGTATTTGCTGTTGTCGCCAAAGTAGCCATAGACGCCGTGATCCAGCATGGCCTGAACCGCATCCTGAACGACCTGAGGCGGACGGAAATCCATGTCCGCCACCCACATTGACAGGCCGTCATCTTTGGACACGCCAAAGAGTGCTTCCATCGCGTCCCATTTGGCGCAGTGGGTGTTACGGCGGTCGATGATGTCGTCAAAGCTCATGAATGGCCCCTGTCTCTTGCTTCGCTCGGTACGCTAGCGCCTTTGCGGGCGGGTGCAAGTCGTGTTGCAGCCAAAGCTGAGCTAGCCTAAATGCGATGCATGATACGACCAATCCTTTTGCACCCGGACCCGCGGC
Source organism: uncultured Rhodobacterales bacterium (assembly GCA_964649815.1). GTDB lineage: Bacteria > Pseudomonadota > Alphaproteobacteria > Rhodobacterales > Rhodobacteraceae. The sequence goes on from CAZYQC010000034.1 coordinate 17,769, forward strand.
TCAAGAAAACGGCTGCGGACGTTTCGGACATCACCGATGAATTGCGCGCTCTGGCCGACGACATGTTAGAGACGATGTATGCCGCCCCTGGGATCGGGCTGGCGGCACCGCAAGTTGGCGTCTCGGATCGATTGATCGTCCTGGATTGCGTCAAAAGCGATGAGGGCTCTCCGCGCCCACTGATTATGTTCAATCCGGTTGTGACGGCATCCTCGGACGAAACCAACGTCTATGAAGAAGGCTGTTTGTCGATCCCCGAGCAATTTGCCGACGTGACGCGACCGGCCGAAGTTGAAGTGAGCTGGATGGACAGGGATGGCAACGCGCAAACTGAACGATTTGGCGGGCTGTGGGCGACATGTGTGCAGCACGAGATTGATCATTTGGACGGCAAGCTGTTCATCGATTATCTCAAGCCGCTCAAGCGGCAGATGATCACGCGCAAGATGGTCAAGCTGAAGCGCGAAAAAGCGCGCGACAAGGCATGATTCACCCGTTGGTGATTTGGCCAGACGCGCGCTTGGCGCAGACATGCGCGCCGGTCACCTCGTTTGACAGCGCTTTGGAAGCGTTGGCCGAAGACCTGTTGGAGACAATGTACGATGCGCCGGGTCGGGGTCTTGCCGCGCCACAGATCGGTGTCTTGCAGCGTATCTTCGTGATGGATCCAGGCTGGAAAGACGGCGCGTCTGAGCCTTTGGTCTGCGTCAATCCAGACATTGTCGATCAAAGCGCGGACCAAGTCACAAGCCATGAAGGCTGTCTTTCGATCCCTGGATTAAGCGTCGAAGTGACCCGATCAGAAGAGATCACTTTGCGCTGGTGGGATTTGGACGGGGCGATGCACCAGGCGCGTCTGAGCGGCTTTGCCGCGCTTTGCGCCCAGCACGAGCTAGACCACCTAGATGGAACCGTCACACTGGATCGCGTCACACCTGAGGCCCGTGCGGCATATATCGCAAGCTATTCCGGAGGCGCTGCATGACGATAAGACCTTTTGTGCCTTGGCCGGATCAACGGCTGCGGACGGTGGCCGAAGAGGTCGCAGACATCACCGATGACATACACGCAATCTGGGCGGATATGGTGGATACAATGGTGGCGATGCCAGGTGTCGGTGTCGGCTTGGCCGCACCGCAGATTGGCGTGATGCTGCGGTTGGCGGTTGTAGATGCCCAGCCTGACCGGTCACGGCGTTTTCTGATGGCCAATCCGACGATCTTGAACAGTTCGGACGAGAAGATCCTGGGCCAGGAAGCGAGCCCCAATTTCCCGGGGGTCTCGGCAAACATCAAACGCCCCAAGTCGGTCACGGTGCGGTTTCTCAGTGCGTCCGGCATGATCGAGCGGCGCGATTTAGAGGGGCTCGAAGCGCGGTCTTTGCAACACCAGATCGATCACCTGAATGGGCGCATGTATTTCGACAACCTCAGCAAAATGAAACGCGATATGCTGATCCGCAAAGCGCGTAAGGCCAAGGCGGGCTGATGCGCATTGTCTTTATGGGAACGCCGGAGTTTTCCGTACCGGCCCTAGACGCCTTGCATGCGGCGGGTCATGAGATCGTTGCGGTGTATACGCAACCGCCGCGCCCTGCGGGGCGCGGAAAGAAAGACCGCCCGTCCGCCGTTCAAACCGCCGCAGAACGATTGGGTTTGACGGTGCGCTGCCCTGTTTCTCTGAAGGACCAGGAAACACAGGCATCTTTCGCAGAATTGCAGCCGGACGTTGCGGTCGTGGTGGCCTATGGCCTGCTTTTGCCGCAGGCGGTTTTGGATATGCCAGCTTTGGGCTGTTTGAATATCCATGCCTCGTTGCTGCCGCGGTGGCGCGGCGCGGCGCCGATTCATCGGGCCATCATGGCGGGCGACGCGGAAACGGGCGTTTGCATCATGCAGATGGAGGCTGGGCTGGACACAGGGCCCGTCTTGTTGCGCCGCACGCAGACCATTCGACCGGACGATACCACCAGCAGTCTGCATGACCGTTTGGCCGCCCAAGGGGCGGATGCAATCGTTGACTGCCTGGCGGAATTGCCGAATTTGACCGCCGTTGAGCAGTCAGAGACCGGCGTGAGCTATGCAAGCAAGATCGACAAAGCCGAGGCGCAGATTGATTGGACGCGGGATGCGGCAGATGTAGATCACCATATTCGCGGCCTGTCTCCGTTTCCCGGCGCCTGGTTCGATCTGGCGGGGACGCGCGTCAAAGTTCTGTTGTCCGAGGCGGCCCCGCATGTATCCGGGCAGGTTGGTCACGTTTTGGGCGGCGATTTGACGGTAGGCTGCGGAACGGGCGCTGTCCGGCTCGTGCGGTTGCAACGGGCTGGCAAAGGTCCACAAGATGCCGAGACGTTTCTCAGAGGCTTTCCCATTCCGGCGGGAACAAATCTGTTAGGGGAGTAATATGTTGCTGGCGTTGTTTGGAACTGTCGTGATCGCTGGGATCGTTGGATACATCTCAGAGCGGACCCGTTTTACGCATAACGGTATTTTGCAAAGCATCATCATCTGCGTTGGTGGCGCGTTTGTGTTTTACTTTGTCAGGCTGATGTTCGGCTTTGGCTTTGGCTCGCACGGGTTGAACGCGATCGTCTCATCAATCGGTGCGTTGATTATCATCCCAACCCATTGGCGGCGTTAACGCACGCTTACTTAAAGGGTGCCATTCCGGCGCGGGCCAGCGCGTCTGCTCTTTCGTTTTCGGGATGGCCAGCGTGGCCTTTGACCCATTCCCAAGTCACCTGATGCCGCGCCGCCGCAGTGTCCAGCCTTTGCCAAAGCTCGGCGTTTTTGACGGGTTTTTTGGCGGCTGTTTTCCAGCCGTTCCGCTTCCACCCGAAGATCCACGAGGTCACACCATTTTTGACATAGGCGCTGTCTGTCACGACGGTTATCGCAGAGGGTTTCGCCAAGGCTTCGAGCGCGTTGATGGCTGCCAATAGCTCCATGCGATTGTTGGTGGTGTCGGCCTCGCCGCCTTGCATCTCGCGCTCTTTGACGACGGTTTCGCCGTCGCGCGCAATCAAAAGCGCCCCCCACCCGCCCGGGCCGGGATTGCCTGAACAAGCGCCATCCGTATAAGCAAAGAGATCAGGCATGTTTGGTGGCGTGAATTTGAACCCAAGGGTCAACCGTTCCAGCCAGCCCCAAATCTTCGCCAGTCCAATGTTCTGTCGGTGTTAGACCGGCCTTGGTCAACAACCCCTCTAGTTCGGTCTGGGTGACATAGGTGTAGCGGCGGCCAATCGGATCGCGCGCCATACCCTCTCCGGTTTTCATGCCGATATGAAACAGCCCGCCTGGGACCAAGGACGTCGCGATGGCCGCAAGGTAGCGTGGCAAGTCCTGGCGTTCAGCGTGCAGCAGGCTGAAGTTGGCCCAAACGGCATCAAATTCGGCGTCTTGAGTGACGTCGTCAAACCCTCCGACACGCGCCGTGACGCCAGCCGCTTCGGCAGCGATTTCGACCATCTCGGGCACTGGGTCGATAGCGGTCACGCGCAGGCCCGCTTTGGCCATCATGCCCGACCAGGTGCCTGGCCCACAGCCCAGATCAAGGACATGAGCACCGGGATCCAGTTTGGCGATGAACGCCTCTAGATGCGTGTTTTTGTCCGGCGAGAACTTGGACCTGTATTCGGCCGCACGCTCTGCGTAGACGGCAAGTGTTTCTTTGTCGGTCATAGGATGACGATCACTCCTAAACAGATCACCACGATTGATGTGAGCAAGATGCGCAGGGGCATCCACCATGCAGGCGTCAGGTGCCATCTGCTAAACGCGAAATCCAGCAGCAGCAGGCCGACGAAGCCAAAAATCAGATTGGTCGCAGCACTGACGGGACCATTGCCAGTCATAAAGAACGCCCAGAGCGCAGGCACCACCGAGAGTGCGTAGCCTGTCGCGGCCCGAGGGCCGTCTGCCTTGGTGGCGAACCCCCAAAGGACTCCGGACATGAAAGACAAAATGACCGTGCCGTAAAAGAGCTGAATGTAAGGCCCGACAAAGCGAGAGCCCAGATTGGCAGATGCCCAAGCCGCGAGATCCGGGACAAAACCCGTCAGTGCGCCCCAGATGAACGGGATGAGTCCGGCAAGGCCCAGGACAAGTGGTGCGCGGGGAATGCCCATCATGCCAAAGCCCTCACCAAAGCGTCGATCCGTTTGGCACGGGTTGTGTCGCGTTTTGCAGATGCGATCACGTGCAACTCGGAGCGTTTTTTACCAGGCGTAAGTGCGTCCCAGGCAGTTGTGACCCCATTGCGCAAAAGCGCCGCGGTCACATCCTGAGGTGTGTCAACGTGATTTGGGTCCGCAGGCCTGAGGCGGATGTCAAACCGCTCTCCAGGTTCAAGCCCGGCTTCATCCAAGAGTGACTTGCCGGTCCATAGAAACGTGCCCTGAATGGCGGGCGCGGTGGTGAGCGCCAGGTTGACAGGATGGTCGTTGAATTCGCCCTCGACACGCTTGGCCCCCTGCGCGCGCAAAGCCGCATCAACGTCGGGCGGCAGACGCAGAACGGTGTAGACCGATTTGCCCCATTGCATCGGTTCGATCACACCCTGGAAAGAGATCCATTCGCTCATGCTGGTTCGCGAAGAACGCGGGGCACTTTGAATTCGACATTCTCGACAGCCGTTTCAACGGTTTCAACCGTCACATCGAAACGATCGCGAAAGGCGTCGATCACCTCTTGGATCAGCACGTCTGGGGCCGAGGCACCTGCGGTGACGCCAATTGCGTCGCAGCCTTCGAGCGCGCGCCAATCGATGTCGTTGGCGCGTTGCACCAGTTGGGCGTAATTGCAACCGGCTTTGCGGCCAACCTCGACCAGGCGTTTAGAATTCGACGAATTAGGTGCGCCAACGACGAGGATAGCCTGGCATTTGGGCGCCATCGCTTTGACTGCTTCTTGCCGGTTCGTGGTCGCATAGCAGATGTCTTCTTTGTGCGGGCCGACGATATTGGGGAACCGCTGTTGAAGTGCCGCGACGATGTCGGCTGTATCGTCCACAGAGAGTGTCGTTTGCGTCACGAAGGCAAGCTTTTCAGGATCGCGCACGCTGACGTTTGCCACGTCTTCGACGGTTTCCACCAAAAGAACCTCGCCATCGGGCAATTGGCCCATTGTCCCGATAGTCTCGGGGTGGCCTGCATGCCCGATCATGATCATCTGAAGGCCGCGATCCGAGTGGCGCTGCGCTTCGATGTGGACTTTGCTAACCAGCGGGCAAGTCGCATCTACATAGACCATCTCGCGCTTGGCTGCTGCGGCAGGCACAGCCTTGGGGACGCCGTGGGCGGAGAAGATGACCGGGCGATCGTCAGGGCATTCGTCAAGCTCTTCGACAAAAACAGCGCCTTTGTCGCGCAGACCATCGACCACGAACTTGTTGTGGACGATTTCGTGGCGGACAAAGACCGGCGCGCCCCACTTTTCGATCGCCATTTCAACGATCTTGATGGCGCGGTCGACGCCTGCACAAAAGCCGCGCGGGGCGGCGAGATACAAAGTGAGTGCGGGTGATGCCATGTGAAGCTCTCCGGGTCGTTAAACCAAGAGGTATTTGCTCCGGCCCGACGCGTCCAGCCCTAGGGCTTAGTTGCCGTCGTGATATTCGCGTTCGGGGCCCTGTTCACGGGGCGGGCGCCCAATGACGTCTTTGAGGTCTTCGAGTTCAATGAAGTTGTCAGCCTGGCGGCGCAGCTCATCAGATATCATTGGCGGTTGGCTGCGCACGGTCGACACAACCGAAACCCGGACGCCTTGGCGTTGGAGGCTTTCGATCAGCGGACGGAAATCGCCGTCACCAGAGAACAGAACGATGTGATCGACATGCGGTGCAAGCTCCATCGCGTTGACCGCTAGTTCGATGTCCATATTGCCTTTGACCTTACGCCGACCCGCACTGTCGGTGTATTCTTTGGCCGGCTTGGTCACCATCGTGAAGCCGTTGTAGTTCAGCCAGTCCACCAAAGGACGTATCGGCGAATATTCGTCATTCTCAAGAAGGGCGGTGTAGTAAAAGGCGCGCAGCATCTTGCCGCGCCGCATGAACTCTTGCCGCAGGAGTTTGTAGTCAATGTCAAACCCAAGCGCCTTAGCAGCGGCGTACAGGTTCGACCCGTCGATGAACAGCGCCAGCCGTTCGTCCTTGTAAAACATACATCGTCCTTCCGATTGTACCGACGCTTGCCTTTGTAAAATGAGTGCGACAAAGAATGGGCAAACGCAGAGGCCACAAAAATAGTGATATTCTCCGGTGTCGCAAGATAAGGAAATGAGCAAAACAGGCCAAAAAAGGGTGCATTTCTCGTTAAGCGGAGCAATTGCCCTAGGGTCAAACTTGTCTTCTGCTGAGACTTCCTCGGCTGATATGGTCGAACAGGCGATCAGAAACCTGGATGTGGGCGAGTTGGTGATTCGGCAAACGAGCCGGTTTTTTCGCACCCCAGCCTTTCCATTCGGATCAGGCCCGGACTTTGTGAACGCCTGCGTGTCGTTCGAGACAAACCTTGAGCCAAAGGCGGTTCTAGAGCGTTTGCACCACGTCGAAGCGTCGTTTGGACGGCAGCGCGAGGTGCGCTGGGCGCCGCGGACACTGGATTTGGATTTGCTGTTTCTGGGCGATACGGTTTTGCCCGATAGGGCAACGCTTGAGCATTGGATGTCGCTTCCGGCTGAACTGCAAAGTCAAACGGTGCCGCAAGACTTGTTGTTGCCGCATCCGCGCTTGCATGAACGGGCCTTTGTTTTGATCCCGCTAGAGGATGTCGCCGCAGATTGGTGTCACCCCGTCACAGGTCAAAGCGTGCGCCACATGCGTCAAGCCTTGCCAAGCTACTTGACCGAAGAGGTTGTGCCCCTCTGAGCGGCGCAGAATCGCCTTGTATTCTGGGTTGAAGCGGCCTACATACCCGATCTCATTCCAAATTCCGTTCAGGAGCGTTTCATGGCACGTGTGACCGTTGAAGATTGCGTCGACAAAGTTCCAAACCGTTTTGAGTTGGTTATGCTGGCCGCGCATCGTGCTCGTGAAATCTCTTCCGGTTCTCCGATCACGGTTGACCGCGACAACGACAAAAATCCGGTCGTGTCGCTGCGCGAAATCGCGGATGAGACGCAGAGCGCGGATGATCTGCGCGAACGTCTGATTGAGTCAAACCAGACGCAGATCGAAGTGGATGATGCGGAAGAAGACGCAATGGCGCTTCTGATGGGCGCCGAGCAGGACAAGCCAGAAGAAGACAGCATGTCCGAAGAAGCGCTTTTGCGGCAGCTTATGGCGGCCCAAGGTCAGGGCTAACCCTCAGACTTAAGGTGCGGGCCGGATGATTTCTGCCGACGATTTGATCGCGCTGGTCCGCAACTACAATCCCAAAACAAACGAAGCTTTGATCCGCGCGGCATATGACTTTGGCGGTCAGATGCACGAGGGCCAGTTTCGCCATTCGGGCGAGCCATACTTCACGCATCCTGTTGCCGTGGCCGCAATCCTGACCGAGCAACAGCTAGACGACAGCACGATCATCACTGCGCTGTTGCACGACACGATCGAAGATACAAAAGCCAGCTATGCCGTGATTTCTGAGCAGTTTGGCGAAGAGGTTGCCAAGCTTGTTGATGGCGTCACCAAGTTGACGAACCTGCAATTGTCGTCTGTTGAAACCAAACAGGCCGAGAACTTTCGCAAGTTGTTCATGGCGATGTCGAAAGACATGCGCGTTATTCTGGTCAAGCTGAGCGACCGTTTGCACAACATGCGGACGATCAAATCCATGCGCGCCGAGAAACAAGTTCAAAAAGCGCGTGAAACGATGGATATCTTTGCGCCTTTGGCAGGTCGCATGGGTATGCAGTGGATGCGCGAAGACCTGGAAGATCTAGCTTTCAAAGTTCTGAACTCCGAAGGGCGGCAGTCCATCATCCGGCGTTTCATCACCTTGCAACGCGAAAGCGGCGATGTGATCCAGCGGATCACGGGCGACATGCGGCTTGAGTTGGAAAAGGTCGCAATCGAAGCAGAGGTTTTCGGCCGGGCCAAGAAGCCTTATTCGATCTGGCGCAAGATGCAGGAAAAGGGTCAGCCCTTTTCGCGGCTCAGCGATATCTACGGCTTTCGCATCATCACAGCGACCGAAGAAGATTGCTATCGCACCTTGGGCGCTATCCATCAGCGCTGGCGCGCTGTTCCTGGCCGGTTCAAGGATTACATCAGTCAGCCGAAGTCCAACGGCTATCGGTCGATCCACACGACAGTATCAGGACGTGATGGCAAGCGGGTTGAGGTCCAAATCCGCACGCGCCAGATGCATGACGTTGCTGAAACAGGGGTCGCGGCGCATTGGTCTTATCGCGATGGCGTGCGGTCAAAGAACCCGTTCGCCGTAGATCCGGCCAAGTGGATCTCGCAACTGACCGAGCAGTTTGACGCCGAAGACAACCATGAAGAATTCCTCGAAGCGGTAAAGCTTGAGATGTATTCCGACCAGGTCTTTTGCTTTACGCCAAAGGGCGAGGTCGTCAAATTGCCCCGTGGGGCCACGCCTATTGATTTTGCCTATGCAATCCACACACGGATCGGCAACGCCTGTGTTGGGGCCAAGGTAGATGGCATGCGCGTGCCGCTTTGGACCCGGCTGAAAAATGGTCAGTCGATCGAGGTCATCACCGCGGAAGGGCAGTTGCCGCAGGGTACATGGCTGGACATTGCGACCACCGGCAAGGCCAAGACGGCGATCCGGCGGTCTTTGCGGCAGGCAGATAGGGACCGGTTCATAACCTTGGGGCGCGAACTCGCACGCTCTGCTTTTTCTCACGTTGGAAAAAAGGCAACCGACAAGGCGCTGAGGACGGCGGCGCGACATCTGCGTTTGACTGATGCTGATGAGGTTTTGGCGCGGCTGGGCTCGGCCGAATTGACAGGGCAAGAGGTTGTGCGGTCGATCTATCCAGATATCACTCCGAAAGCTGGCAATCAGATTGACACCAAACGCGCGGTCGTCGGCCTGTCACCCGGTCAGTCTTTTCAGCGCGCCACATGCTGTCAGCCACTGCCGGGTGAGAGGATTGTGGGGATCACGTTCAAGGGCCAAGGTGTGCAAGTCCACGCCATCGATTGCGCGCGTCTGGCCCATTACGAAGATCAATTGGACCGTTGGATCGATCTGCATTGGCATGACGGAAGCCACCCTGCCGAATATGACGCGACGCTTGATCTGACGATTGGCAATGATGCGGGCGTGCTGGGGCGTATTTGCACATTGATCGGAGAGACCCGGGCCAATATCTCGGACTTGGAATTTCTGGATCGAAAGCCGGACTTTTACCGCCTGTTGATCTATGTCCAACTGAGAGACGCGACGCATTTGCATTCTCTGATGGCCGCACTTGAAGCCGAAAGCGAAGTGGCAGCTATCGAGAGGTACAGAAACCCGTCGCAAACCGCGAACAAGTCCGACACGCCCGTTCGAATGGCGTGATTGGATCAAACTGGAACTCGAATAAGGCACGCCGCCCGTGGTCTTTAAACGCCGGACACCAAAGCCCTTGCTTCGCGCCATATGGGAATTCCTATGGCCGCGTGGTGGTTGGGGTCGTGCGTTTCAATACATCAAGCACCGGGTGCGCCGCTTGCCAGACCAGCCCGAACGCATCTCGCGCGGGGTATGGGCGGGTGTCTTCACGACCTTCACGCCGTTTTACGGGCTGCATTTCATTTTCGCGGCGATCATCGCCAAGGTGATGCGGGGCAATATTCTTGCAGCGCTGATGGCGACCTTTTTCGGCAACCCGCTGACCTACGTGCCCATCGGCGTTGTCTCGTTGCAAACCGGGCATTGGTTGCTTGGCTCCGAGATGCGGGAAAGCACGCAGCGGTCGTTTGGGGGGAAATTCGTGGACGCGGGCCAAGACCTGTGGGTCAACCTCAAGGCAATCGTTTTGGGTATGCCGACAGATTGGACACGTTTGATCCTGTTCTACGACGAGATTTTCTTTCCCTATCTGGTTGGCGGATTGGTTCCAGGGGCGGTGACCGCGACGATATGCTATTGGCTTTCGGTGCCGTTGATCCGCGCGTATCAAACCCGGCGCAAGGGCGTGATCAAAGCCAAGTTGGACGCCATCAAAGCCAAAGCGAGCGCCAAGGCCAAACGCGACGCGGCACAAGAGATCGACTGAGTGCAAAAGCCGCCGGTCGGGTGCTGTTCATTCCTGACGGGCCATGCGTAGATGGCGTGCGATTCTCATCAATGAGGTGGATATGTCCGAGACACATCATTTGCGCCTGGGCGTGAACATTGATCACGTGGCGACCGTTCGAAATGCGCGGGGTGGTGAATACCCTGATCCTCTGCGTGCGGCCAAATTGGCAGAGGAAGCGGGGGCAGACGGGATCACAGCCCATTTGCGTGAAGACCGCCGGCATATCTCGGACAAGGACATTGATGGGCTGATGGAGGTGCTGTCCGTCCCACTCAATTTCGAGATGGCGGCCACGGATGAGATGCAACAGATCGCATTGCGTCATAAGCCACATGCGGTTTGCATCGTGCCAGAAAAGCGCGAAGAAAAGACAACTGAGGGCGGCCTGGAGGTCGCTCGCGAAGAAAACCGCTTGGCCCATTTCATCGCGCCCTTGCGGGATGTCGGATGCCGGGTTTCGATCTTTATCGCGGCGGACCAACGCCAGATCGAAGCTGCGCACCGGATCGGAGCCGAAGTGATCGAGCTTCACACCGGTGCCTATTGCGACGCGCATGCCGAAGGCCGGTTCGAAGACCGCGACCGAGAGTTGGTGGCGCTTCAGCAGATGTCGGCCTTTGCGCACAGCCTGGGTCTGGAGGTGCACGCGGGGCATGGCTTGAACTATGAAACCGTGCAGCCTGTGGCGGCGATGCCAGAGGTCAGAGAGTTGAACATCGGGCATTTCTTGATCGGCGAGTCGATCTTTCTGGGTCTTCAGCCCGCCATCGCCGAGATGCGGCGTTTGATGGACGACGCGCGCGCATGATCACGCCAGAGTTCATCGCGATCTGGTTTGCCTGGTTATTGGCCGGAGGCTCGCCAGGGCCTGCGACGATGGGCATTGCTGGAACTGCGATGACTGCGGGGCGACGCCCGGCCTTGGGCTTTGCATTGGGAGTATTGGCGGGCTCTGCCTCTTGGGGCATCGCGGCGGCCTTAGGCCTTTCGGCGATCATGCTTGCCAACGTTTGGGTGTTCGAGGTGATCCGATACATAGGCGCGGCCTATTTGGGATGGCTTGCGATCAAGGCGCTCCGCTCGGCCATGACGCCGGGCAGCGCGCCTATGGGAACGCCATTCACCGGCGGGTTTCGAACGCTTTTTTCCAAAGGTACGGCGATCCATTTGACCAACCCGAAAGCCATCCTGAGTTGGGGGTCCATTTACGCAATTGTGGCGCCACCAGACGCAACCCCGGCAATGCTTTTTGGGTATTTTGGGCTGTTATACGCGGGCTCGATCCTGATCTTCATCGGCTATGCGCATGTGTTTAGCTCAGCACGCATGGTGAGCGCCTATGGGCGCGCACGGCAGTGGTTCGACTTTACCTTTGCAGCATTCTTTGGCTTTGCCAGCATCAAGATTTTGACGGCGCGCCTGACATGATCCTTGGCGTCGGAACGGATCTTGCAAATATTGAACGGATTCAAGGAACGCTTGATCGGTTCGGGGACCGTTTTCGCAATCGGGTTTTCACCGAAATCGAACAACGCAAAGCAGAGCGGCGTAAGGACGTTGCGGGAACCTACGCAAAACGATGGGCCGCGAAAGAGGCCTGTTCCAAGGCGCTTGGAACGGGACTTAGGATGGGGATCGCGTGGAAAGACATGGCCGTCTCCAATTTGCGGACGGGGCAGCCTGTGATGCATGTCACCGGCTGGGCGAAAGAGCGGTTGAACGAGATGACGCCACCAGGCCACGAGGCAATCATTCACGTCACGTTGACGGATGATCACCCTTGGGCGCAGGCATTTGTGGTGATCGAGGCGCGACCGATTGCAGCCCCTCACGAGAATCCAGTTGCGGAAAAGCCTGCACGCCATTGACAGCCCCGAGCCCCATCCGCATGTAGGCGCGGTATCAGAGCAGGTTTTCTTATGGCCAAAGCCAAAAAGTCACAAAACTCATTTGTAGAGACGATTAAAACGATCGTTTACGCGCTGTTGATTGCGGGCGTTTTTCGCACCTTTTTGCTGCAGCCCTTCTGGATCCCGTCGGGATCTATGAAGGAAACGCTGCTGATTGGCGATTTCCTGTTCGTCAACAAAATGGCCTATGGCTATTCTTATGCGTCTTGCCCAAGCTTTCCGGCTTTGGGCGTCGACGCGCAAAACCTGTGCAGCTTTATCGACGGGGATAACACCCGCATTTGGGGCGGTGAGCCCGAACGTGGGGACGTCGTTGTTTTCCGCCACCCGGTTAATGGCAGCGACTATATCAAACGGTTGATTGGCCTGCCCGGCGACACGCTGCAGATGCGCAATGGTCAGATCATTCTAAACGGTGAACCCATTCCGCAGACACCTGATGGGCAGTTCGTTGAAACGATGGCGCCGCAAGGTCCGCAAGGCTCGCGCCCCCGATGTGCAAATGGGGCCGTCGGTGCGGGCGGTTCGTGCATTAAAGAGCGCGCAATCGAAACTTTGCCAAGCGGGCGGGAATACAAAGTGCTGGACGTTGTCCTGCAAGGATCTGACCAATCGCGGGCCATCGAAGTGCCAGAGGGGCATTACTTTTTCATCGGCGACAACCGGGACAATTCTGCAGACAGCCGTTTGTCTCAACTGGCCGGTGGTGTCGGCTTTGTGCCCTACGAAAATCTTATTGGCCGGGCCGACCGCATCATGTTCTCGTCTTCCGGTCGTTCTATGCTGTTCTTTTGGACGTGGCGCAGCGACCGATACTTTAAGGCGATCGAGTGAAGATCGCAGCGGAGGTTCACGCTTTTGAACAGCGGTTGGGTCACAGGTTTTCCCAACCGGAGTTGTTGATCCGGGCGCTGACGCATGCTTCTTTTGCCACCTCAACGCGGCACGACAATGAACGTCTGGAGTTTCTGGGCGACCGCGTTTTGGGATTGGTCATGGCCGAGGCGTTGTTAGAGGCTGATCCGAACGCGGTAGAAGGCACATTGGCGCCCCGGTTCAATGCGCTTGTGCGCAAAGAGACTTGCGCTGATGTCGCGCGTGATATCGATCTGGGTGCTGTTCTGCGGCTTGGCCGTTCAGAGATGTTGTCTGGAGGGCGACGCAAGCAAGCGTTGCTGGGCGATGCGCTTGAGGCGGTGATTGCGGCGGTCTATCGCGATGCCGGGTTCGACGCGGCAAAGGCAATCATCCTCAAGCTTTGGGGCGCGCGCATTTTGCAAGTCGAAGCCGACGCAAGAGATGCAAAAACAGCGTTGCAGGAATGGGCGCAGGCGCGCAAATTGCCGCCGCCAAATTACACAGAGGTCGCGCGGAGCGGTCCCGACCATGCACCGCAATTCACGATCGAAGCACGCCTCAGCAGTGGGCAGAGTTCGCAAGCTACGGCTGGGTCCAAGCGAGAGGCCCAGCAAACCGCCGCAGCATCGCTTTTGGCCAGTGTGGAGGGCAAAACATGAGCACAGAGACAGCCGCCGGGTTTGTCGCCCTGATTGGTGAACCCAACGCTGGCAAATCGACGCTGCTGAACCGCATGGTCGGCGCGAAGGTTTCGATCGTGACGCACAAGGTGCAAACGACCCGGGCCAGAATTCGCGGCGTCGCGATGGAGGGCGAGGCGCAGCTTGTTTTCGTCGACACCCCGGGCCTTTTTCAGCCACGCCGCCGTCTGGACCGGGCAATGGTTGCGGCCGCTTGGGGCGGAGCGGCGGATGCGGATGTTGTGGTCCTGCTGATCGAGGCACATCGCGGGCGGACCGATGGTGTTGATCGCATCCTTGAAAATTTGGGCGATGTCGTTGGTAAACGACCTATGGCCTTGGCGATCAACAAGATCGACCGTGTCGAGGCGCCAGATTTGCTGGCCTTGACGCAAGACATGAACGAACGGTTCGCCTTCGCGAAGACCTTCATGATTTCAGCGGAAAAGGGGCATGGCGTGGATGATCTGCGGCAGTGGTTGGCAGCAGAGATGCCTCAGGGCCCCTGGCTTTACCCCGAGGATCAAATCGCCGACTTGCCGATGCGCATGATTGCCGCCGAAATGACACGAGAGAAACTGACGCTTCGACTGCACCAAGAGCTGCCCTACCAACTGACCGTTGAAACGGAGCAATGGCAAGAACGCAAAGATGGGTCGGTTCGGATCGACCAGATCATCTACGTGAGCCGCGACGGTCACAAAGGCATTGTCTTGGGCAAAGGCGGCGAGACGATCAAAGCCGTGAGCAAAGCGTCACGCGAAGAGCTTGAGGACTTTATGGAGCGACGTGTGCATCTCTTTTTGCAAGTGAAGGTGCGCAGTGGGTGGCTTGAAGAGGCCGAGCGCTATAGCGAGATGGGCCTCGACTTCAAAGACGGAAATGCGTGACCCTGATGGCGCGGCTGACCTCACGGTTTTGGGTTGATGCCTATCTGGCCCGTTTGCGGCTAAATGACATCCCAGCCTTTGTCGTTGCACATGGCGATGACACGGGCGGCGCGGTGTTGGTTAAGGTCAATCTGCTGAATGGCCAGGGGGCGCTTTATCAGCGGTCTTTTGACCTCGTGACCGGGGACCGCCGGTGGGTGTCATTGAGCGAGGGGGGCGAGGCAGAGCTTGACGCCGCTGTCGCGCGGCAGCGTGGATTTGATCCAGACGTGTGGGTTATCGAAGTCGAAGATCGCTTAGGGCGACATATGTTGGACGAGCCCGGCCTCGCGTGACTTGTCATTTGCGCCGGGTCGTTTGATCCTAGGGCAATGGATTGGCACGATCAGGGCATCCTGCTGTCGTCGCGGCGGCATGGTGAGACAAGCGCAATAATCGAGACGTTTACACCCGAACACGGGCGCCATGCGGGCGTTGTGCGGGGGGGGACCAGTCGAAAGATCGCGCCTATTTTGCAACCCGGAGCTCAGCTTGACTTGCGATGGCGGGCGCGGCTTGAAGATCATATCGGAACGTTCACGGTCGAGCCGGTTCGGTCACGTGCTGCTCTGGTCATGAACGATCGCGAGGCATTGGCCGGTTTGAACGCCGTCTGCGCGCTTTTGCTCTTTTGCCTGCCAGAGCGGGAAGGCCAGCGCGATTTGTACATCCGCACAGAGCAACTGCTGGATTTGCTGGGAGAGCACGACATCTGGCCTTTGGCATATCTGCGGTGGGAGTTGGCGTTGTTGGACGTGCTGGGCTTTGGCCTCGATCTTGGCAAATGCGCGGTGACGGGCGCGACAGAAGGCCTGGCCTATGTTTCTCCGAAAACGGGACGTGCGGTCGCGCGCGATGCCGCCGGGGAATGGGCGGATCGCTTGCTGCCTTTGCCGCCGATCCTGAGGGGCGAGGGGATTGGGCCGGATGAAGAAGTGGCCGACGGTTTTGTGACCACTGGACACTTTTTGAAAATGCACGTTGCGCCGCATCTTGGGCATATGCACCTGCCCGGAGCACGAGATCGGTTCGTGCAGGCTTTTAGTCGGAGGATCTAAAGACCATCTCTGCCCCACCATCATCGCGCAGTATCAGCACATTCCCGAGGACCTCTGACTGGGTCATTTGCGTAAGCGCTTGAAAAAAGGTGTCTTCCGCCGCGAGATTGGGGCAAGCGACCTTGGTCGACAAAATCGGGCCAAGCTGGAACCAAGGGTAAGGTACCGTGTTTCGCGCAGAATACCGGTTGCAGGGCGCTTGGCCCGCGACATCCCCGCCTGCGCCAAAGGTGATCGTTGCGTTTGCAGCAAATGGGGCGTCGTTTAGCGTGGCAAGGCGCCATTCCCGATCCGCGCCGCCATAAGCGGCGACAGTTTCGTCCCCGGCGCATGCCGAGACCAGCAGCGTCGCCACGAGGGCCAGGACCGAGCGGGTCATCTTAAAGCCAATATGAGGTCGATCAACGCGACATAGGCGGCTTCGGTTGCGTCTGCGTCGTGCCCAGTCTGTGCCATGCCAACCAAGGTTGCATAGGCTGCGCGGCTGTAATCAGCATTCGTAATCCCCAGCGCACCCAACAGGGTCTGGATGTACTTCAAACGCTCGGCATCAACTTGCGCCACCGCTTCGGCCACGGTGTCGTCGGCCAAGGCCCATGCGCGCAGGGCGGCGTCCGCTTTGTCTTGCGCCACGTGCCGGCCGATCTGGCGCAAGCGATCTGGCGCCGCACCCTCAGCGGTCAGCAGTTCCATCACTGTTGCAAAAGCTGTTTGTTGCCAATGGGCAAGAAGGGCCGCCTGAAACGCCGGAACATCCTTGAAATGCCAGTAAAAGGATCCCTTGGTCGTGCCGACATACCGGGCCAATGGCTCTGCGCGCAGGGCTTGCGGGCCGATCTCGGTCAGCTGTTCCAGCCCGGCGGCAATCCAATCTGTCGGTGTGAGCGAATCTCGTGGCATAGAGCTACCATACCACGATTGCTGCGGCGCGGCGCAATCAAACTGTTGCGCCGCTGCGTCGCAGCATAAAATGGTCAGCCTTTGTGCGCGTTCACGTATTTCGCGCTCGCTTCTACCGCGTCCTTTCCAGACGTAAAGCTAAAGTCGAACAAAGCGCGTGTGGCGCTGTTGTCGATAGAAAAGGCGCGTCCGACTTGTGGCAGGATTGACCGCAAATCCGCGTCAAAGAACGCCAGGATCGACAAGAGGAACTTAGGCGCCACGCTTGTCGCGACTTTTCGGTTCGGGAATTGGTCTTTGATGATCTGTGCGATCTCGGGAAATGTCATGACTTCTGAGGTTGCGACGACACGTTGACCAGCAGAGGCGTCGTTTTCCATCGCAGCGATATGCAAGGCAGAAACATCTTGCAGATCTACGACCGGCATCCAGATTTGAGGAGACATAGGATCTTTGCCTGACCACAGGCGTTCGATAACCTCGAGCGACGAGCCATAGTTTTCGTCCATAGGTGTTCCAGTGACCAACCCTGGGTGAATGGTGGTCAGCTTCATCTCTGGATGGGCGGCAACAAAGTCCCATGCAGCTTTTTCGGCCAGCGTTTTGGATTTCGAATAGGTGTTGACCAGTGCGTGATCGACGTCTGACCAATCCTCTGGACCATAGGTATAGCCGTTTGCGTTCCCATTGTAGATCATCGCGACCATCGAAGAAGTCAAAACAACCCGCTGGACGCCGGCGGCCTGAGCCGCGCGCAATGCGCGCAATGTTCCGTCAACAGCGGGCCCGATCAGTTCCATTTCGTCTTTTGGATCCGCTATCGGAAACGGAGAAGCCGTGTGCATCAAGACGTCAACGCCGTCCATCGCCTCGGCCCATCCCGCGTCGCTGTTGAGGTTCAATTCCACAAAGCTGAGATTGGTCGCGTCGCCAACTGCGTCTCGGACCTCATCCGCGCGGGCCATAGACCGCAGCGAGCCTTTCACGTGGTAGCCTTTGGCCAGCAGGTCATGCGCAATGCGTTTGGCGATGAATCCAGTCACGCCGGTCAACAAAACGGTGGTCATCAGGAAATCTCCGAAATCTGGTGCTTTCTGAGAAAGTGATGACAACACGATCAGGTTCAATGACCCCGGATGCAAAAACCGCGCCAGACAGGAGTGCTGGCGCGGTTTGTTAGCGGGTTGGCGCGATTTGTAGGCAGTTAGCCCAAAAGCCTGCGCGCGATCACCTGGGCCTGGATCTCTGCGGCGCCTTCAAAAATGTTGAGGATGCGCGCGTCACAGAGAATGCGGCTGATTTTGTATTCCAAGGCGAAGCCGTTGCCGCCGTGTATTTGCAGGCCGTTGTCAGCCGCAGACCACGCAACGCGGGCGCCAAGGAGTTTCGCCATGCCCGCCTCGACGTCACACCGGCGACCCTGGTCCTTTTCAAAGGCCGAGAAGTAGGTGAGCTGACGGGCCACCATGATCTCGACCGCCATCATCGCCAGCTTGTTAGCGACGCGCGGGAAGTTGATCAGCGACTTGCCAAATTGCTTGCGGTCTTGCGCATATTGCATCGACACATCG
>CAZYQC010000035.1:0-34065 GCA_964649815.1 uncultured Rhodobacterales bacterium
TGACCAGCAGAAGCGGTGTGTGGTTCCAATAGGCGGTCTTCACGGCAGTCACGAAGTTGGTGATGCCCGGGCCGTTCTGCGCGATCATCATCGACATCTTGCCGGTCGCACGGGTGTAGCCGTCCGACATCATGCCGGCGCTGCCTTCGTGCGCGCAGTCCCAAAACATGATCCCAGCCTTTGGGAACAAATCAGAGATCGGCATCATGGCCGAGCCGATAATGCCAAAGGCGTGTTCAATTCCGTGGCGTTGTAGCGTTTTCACAAACGCTTCTTCGGTGGTCATTTTCATGAGGAAGCTCCATTGGGTTGCGCGGCAAACTATAGGATTCGCAGGTTTAGTCGTAGAGCCAATTTTGCAGACGCATCATGCCAGATTGATCGACCGGGCAACTTCTGCGATCCCCGGCTCGATGCGATCTTTTTGGATCGATGAATAGCCGAGGCGGTAAAAGTTTTGTGGCTGGCCCTCGTGCTGTCCAAAGAACGCGTGCCCCGGTTCAATAAGGACGCTACGCCCCCGTAAATCCCGCGCGGCCTTTTCTGTGTCGACCGATGCGGCGGCGCGCATCCAAAAGGCGCTGCCGCCCGCTGCGGCCGGGCCGGCGTAGTGCAAATCGTGCTCGGCGATAGCCGCTCGCATCACTTCGCGCCGCTCGTGCAGTGTTTTGGCCATCCGTCTGATTTGAGCATCGAAATGCCCGAGTGACAGAAAGTAAGCAGCCGTCCGTTGCACGTGCCCAGGCGGGTGACGCAGCACGAGCGCGCGCAGCGCCCTTGCTTCTTTGAGGAAAGGCTTGGAGCCGACGAGGTATCCCAAGCGCAGGCCTGGAAAGAGCGATTTGGAAAAGCTGCCGACATACACCACGCGCCCGTCCTCATCGAGAGATTTCAGCGCTGGAGAGGGGGTGTCCGGGTAGGACATTTCGAATTCATAATCGTCCTCGATGATGATTGCGTCCAACTCGCGCGCCCTGGCCAAAAGCTCTTTCCGGCGGGCCAAAGGCATGGTGGCTCCGGTGGGTGATTGATGGCTTGGGGTGGTCACGATCACGTCCACATTGTCAGGGATCGAATCCGCAGGGAGGCCTTGGTGATCGACCCTTAAGGGTTTGATATTGCAATTGGATTGAGTGAGGACATGCCGGAGCGCTGGATAGCAGGGGTCTTCGAATGCAGCCGTACGGCGGCTGGACAGCAGCACGGAGACCGCGAGCCAAAGTGCGTTCTGAGCCCCAAGCGTGATCAAAACGTCATCAGGTCGCGCTGTGATGCCCCGGCGGGCCAGGGTGTTGCGCGCGATGAATTCAGTCAGCTGCGGATCGTCTTGATCATAGTAATCGGTCGTTAAGGATCGGAAGTCTCTTTGCCCAAGTGCTTGTAAGGCGCAGAGGCGCCAGCTTGCGTGGTCAAACAGCGCCGGATCCGCTTGGCCATAGATGAATGGATACCGGTACTTGGCCCAATCAAGTGGGCGCGTGATGATCGGGCTACCTGAAAAGCGATGCGCCAAGGTGCGGTTCCAATCGACCGCGTCGACCGTTTTTGGCGAAGGGTTATAGTTTGGCGGGATTGGTGCGTTTTCGGATACATAATAGCCTGATCGCCCGCGCGACATCAGATATTCGTTCGCGACAAGTTCGGTAAAGGCGAGCGAGACCGTGATCCGGCTCACCCCAAGATGCGCGGCGAGTTTTCGCGTCGAGGGGAGCTTTTCGCCAGGTTGGAATCGACCGGACAGGACGCCCTGCGCGATCATTTGTTGGACTTGGCTTTGCAATGTGCCCTGATGGTCGGGCGTTAGAAAGAACGTTTCTACAGGGATCGCCATGTTGGGCCTGCCTGGACCTATCAGATGAATTATTTGGTATTATCGTACACCCAAAAACACCTCGTTGGCGAGGTGTTTTTAGTGGGTTGTGCTATTGGTATCGGTGAGTGATACAAAATGTCTCAAAATTTGTAACGCATCTTTGCGAAGATTGCAAGCGTCGCGCGGCACAAAAAAACCGCCGGGTCCACGACCCGGCGGCTCATTTCGTCACCTGCTTTGCTATTCTAGGCGAAAACGCGGCTTAGCGCTGCATCAACGGCCTCGGTGATCGCGTCGATGTCGTCAGCAGTGGAGATCAACGCAGGAGAGAAGCAAAGCGTGTTGTTCTTGCCTGGGATCGACCGGTTGGTCGCACCAATGATAACCCCCTGGGCCATACAATCGCCGACAACGGCTTGGACAAGTTTTTCGTCCATCGGCTCTTTGCTGGAGCGGTCCGAGACCAACTCAGCACCGCAGAAGAGACCCTTGCCGCGCACATCACCAATGACAGCGTGTTTGTCTGCCAAAGCATTCAGGTTGTCGACAAGACGGGCGCCCATGACGGTGGTGTTGTCCAACAGGCCTTCGTCTTCGATGATGTCCATGTTCTTTAGCGCCGCTGCCGGACCGGCTGTGCAACCGCCAAAGGTCGAGATGTCGCGGAAGTAGTTCAGGTGATCGCTTGCGTCGTCCTTGAACATGTCAAAGACCTCTTCGGTTGTCACCAAACAGGCGATCGCGGCATAGCCGGATGCGACGCCCTTGGCCATCGTGACCATGTCGGGCTTTACACCGTATTGCTGATAGCCAAACCAGGTGCCGGTGCGTCCAACGCCACAGACCACTTCGTCGATATGCAGAAGGATATCGTACTTTTTGCAGATTTCCTGAACCCGCTCCCAATAGCCTTCGGGTGGTGTGATGACACCGCCGCCCGCTGTGACCGGTTCCAGGCATAGGGCGCCGACGGTGTCGGGGCCTTCGCGCAAAATGACCTCTTCGATCTGGTCTGCGGCCCATTCGCCGTAGTTTTCTTCGGGCGCGCCGTCTTGTTCGTGCCGTCTGTATTCGAGACAATGCGGCACCGCGAAAAAACCCGGCGTGTACGGCCCATATTGGGCGTTCCGCTCTTGCTGTCCGCCGGCGGACAGGCAGGTGATCGTTGTGCCGTGATAGTCGCGATCCCGATACAGAATTTTGTGCTTTTTGCCGCCGTAGCGTTTGTGCGCGATCTGGCGCACCATTTTGAAGGCCTTCTCATTCGCCTCGGATCCGCTGTTCATGTAGTAGACGCGGCTTAGGCCCGGCATCTTGTCGACCAGGCGATCGGCGAACAACGCCCCGGGAATAGATCCAGCGGACCCTGCGAAATAGTTTAGTTTGACCAGCTGATCGCGCACCGCGTCCGCGATTTCCGCGCGGCCATAGCCGACATTTACCGTCCAAACCCCGCCCGAAACGGCGTCCAGGTGTTCTTTGCCTTTTTGATCCCAAACACGCATGCCTTTGCCTTCGACGATGATGCGTGGATCCGCTCCGGTGAAAAAAGGCTGATGCTGGGTAAGATGGTGCCAAACCCGTGCGCGGTCAGCTTCGACCACACGGGAGATATCGTTGTCAGAAAATGTACCGTCCATGGAAACCTCTACTGAGTGATCTTTGCGAGACGCCTAAGGAAAGAGCGATTCCGACGCGAACCGTAGGGCCAGATGTACCTGCGAGGTATAGCCAGAAATCCACGCGATTTGAAGCGCCACTTTGTGAAACCCCAGCTTTCAAAGGGTTTTTTACAGTTTTATGACAGAGTCTCGTGTTTTCAGACCCGTGCAAGGCGTCTCTGCGGCTGCGAAAAAATCGTTGATTAGGCCGAAATTATGGGCTCCGTTCTGTCTAGCGCCGCAAATAGCGGCCAAAAACGAGCCCAAAGGTCTCGAAATCAAGAGCCGCGAACCACATGCGGCGAAAATTGGGAGATACATATGACCTTCAAGACAAAGCTGATGAGCGCTGTTGCAGGTGTTGCCCTGCTGACAGGCGCACAAAGCGCAATGGCCGCTGGCCACGGTGGTGAAATCACAGTCGCTTACTTCCTCGAATGGCCAATGCCGTTCCAGTTCGCAAAAGAAACTGGAATGTACGAAGAAGCGATGGGCGGCACCAAAATCAACTGGGTAAGCTTCGACACAGGCACCGCGATGTCGGCGGCTATGGCATCTGGCGACGTGCAGATCTCGGTCAGCCAGGGTGTTCCACCGTTCGTTGTTGCCGCCTCTGCAGGTCAGGACATTCAGATCGTGGACGTTGCCGTTTCCTATTCGGAAAATGACAACTGCGTCGTCGCATCCGGCTTGGAAATCGACAAGGACAGCGCCGGCGAGCTGGCGGGCAAGAAAGTTGCCGTTCCACTCGGAACCGCAGCGCATTACGGCTTTTTGAGCCAGATGAACCACTTTGGTGTCGACATCGGCGGCATGGACATCGTGGACATGGCGCCTGCGGAAGGTGCCGCAGCTTTGGCACAGGGTTCCATCGACATGGCCTGTGGCTGGGGTGGCGCGCTGCGTCGCATGAAAGAGCACGGCAACATCCTGTTGACGGGCGCAGAAAAAGAAGAGCTTGGCATCCTGGTGTTTGATGTCACATCCGCTCCGGCGGCATTCGTGGCCGAAGAAGGCGAGCTTCTGTCCCAGTTCTTGTCAGTGACGGCATCGGCAAATGCGATGTGGGCGGACGAATCCAACCACGCCAAGATGTTGCCTGTGATCGCCAAAGACGCCGGTATGGACGAAGCCGACACAGCTGCCACGCTTGCAACGTTCACCTTCCCAACCGTGGAAGACCAGCTGAGCGCGAAGTGGCTGGGCGGTGGTGCACAGTCCTTTATGAAGGGCGTTGCAGACGTCTTTGTTGGTGCGGGTTCCATCGATGGCGCACTCGAAAGCTATGAGAACACGGTTAACACCGCTCCTCTGAGCGCGGCATCCGGCTCTTAAGCCATATTTCGACAAAGACCGGGGCGTCATGCATGCCCCGGTTCCAACCATATCCGACGGGGGTGCGATGTCGGGACTTTCCATAGACAAGATTTCGATGCGCTTTGATCTGCCTGGTGGCGGATCCGTTCAGGCGCTCAAAGACGTTTCGCTGGACCTCAAGCAAGGTGAGTTGCTGAGTGTTCTGGGGCCGTCTGGATGTGGCAAAACGACGTTGTTGAACATCGTCGCAGGATTTTTGGCCCCGACCGAGGGGCAGATCGTTCTCAACGGCAACAAAGTCGTCGGACCCAGCGCCGAGCGCGGCATGGTCTTTCAGCAGGGCGCTTTGTTCGAGTGGATGAGCGTTCGGGACAATGTCGGCTTTGGCCCATCGATGAAGGGGATGCCGAAAGCCGAAAAGGCAAAGATTGTAGACGAGCTTCTGGAAATCGTTGGTTTGCAGGACTTCAAAGAAAAAGCGGTTTACGAATTGTCCGGTGGCATGCAGCAGCGTGTGGCGCTGGCACGGTGCTTGGCGAATGAGCCCGATGTCATTCTTATGGATGAGCCATTGGGCGCGCTGGACGCGTTGACGCGCGAAAAGATGCAGGGTCTGGTTCTCAAGCTGTGGAAAGAGACCGGTAAGACGATCATCCTGATCACGCACTCGGTTGAAGAAGCATTGCTTTTGGGCGAACGGCTTTTGGTCATGGCGCCACGGCCCGGTCGCATTCACAAAGAATACCGCCTGCCATTTGCGGATATGGGCGTTGGTCAGGACCTTAGAGAGGTCAAAAAACACGATGATTTCTCGGTCAAAAGAGAAGAAATCCTCGGCATGATCTGGGACATGGAAGAAGAAATTATGGGCCGTCAGGAGGGTGAAAAATGAGCAGTGCAGTTCCTTTCCTGATCTACATTGGCATCTTCCTCGTCGCGTTTTTTGCTGTCCGCGCGCTGTCGGGCCAACGAAACGACTTTACGTCGTTGAAGACCGTAACCTTTGGCGATGAAAGCGCTGTGCGCTCAAATCGTGCAGCGAGTGTCGTGTCCATTGTGACGATTTTCCTGCTGTGGGGAATGTTCACGGGTTCGTCTCTGTTGCCCGGTTTCTTGCATATGCCCGGCCCGTTTGAGGGGACCGGCACGTTCGAATATACCGCGCAAGCAGGCGACGACCGCGACACCGCCGAAGTGACAGTTGTGGTGCATCCCATCGACCAAGACACAGACGCGCCCGAGGTCGAAGCCGGTGACGGCTGGGCCAAAAACGACAGCGTCGCTATTGGTGTCTGGCGCAGTGGGCTTTTGCGGGTCGATCGCAACGATGAATTGGGCCGTGGAGACGGCGCGCAGGTCGTTGCGATCAATGGTGAGAGCATTGAGCCAGGCGGATCTGTCAACGTCGGCTGGGGTACGGTTACGCTGTCTGACAAAGGCACGCCTAACATTGCGCCGAGCAAAGGTTGTCAGATGGCGCCCATCTGGTTGCCGTCGCCCGAGGCTGTTTGGCAGCGCATGGTCGACATCGCCGCCGAAGGGTTCAGGGGCTCGACCCTGTTGGAACACCTTGGCATCTCGCTCTACCGGGTTTTGATGGGCTTTTTCTTTGGTGCCTTGGTCGGCATCCCCTTGGGCTATGCGATGGGGCTGAGCGACTGGTTCAGGGGGTGGTTCGATCCGATCGTCGAGTTTATGCGCCCCGTACCGCCGCTGGCCCTTATCCCGCTGGTGATCATCTGGGCCGGGATTGGCGAGAACGGCAAAGTGATCCTGCTTTTCCTGGCGGCGCTATGGATCATGGCCATCGCGGCCAGAGCTGGCGTGTCTGGCGTTAAGATCTCGAAAGTGCATGCTGCCTATTCGCTTGGGGCATCAAAAACGCAAATCATGCGCCACGTTATTGTTCCCAATTCGTTGCCGGACATCTTTACCGGCGCGCGGGTTGCGATGGGCGTGTGTTGGGGAACAGTTGTGGCCGCTGAACTTGTCGCGGCTGAAAAGGGTGCAGGCATGATGATCATGGTCGCATCCAAGTTCCAGAACACCGACATTGTCATCATGGGCATCATCCTCATCGGCATTATCGGATTTGGTATCGACATGCTGATGCGCTGGGCCGAACGGATCCTCGTCCCCTGGAAAGGCAAAGGGTAACGGTTTCCACGATTGTTTGGACGCCCGCGTTGGCCGTCAAACGGTTGGCAGGGCACGGGCAGAAAATCATATGGGCGCACTTTGAACGGTGCGCCCATTCTTTTTGGGTTAGGTCGCCATGTCCTTGGGCAGGCGCAAGGATACCCGCAGGCCAGGTGATAGGTTGCTGAGGTACAGCGTTCCGCCGTGCCCTTGGGCCACCGCCTCGACAATGGATAGCCCCAAACCGCTTGACGAGGTTGGCGCCAATTGCCGGAACCTTTCCGTCGCGGCGGCCAGATCCTGTTCAGGAATGCCTTGTCCGTTGTCCGCGACGGACAATTCGAATTCTTCGGTTTTTGCTTCTAATTGTACCCGAATTTCGGTCAAACCGCCGCCGCCGTGGCGCAATGAATTGTCGATCATATTCGCAAGCGCCTCGCGGAGCATCGTTGCATCCCCCAGAAACCGGATTTCCGTTTCTGGCAGCGTGAATGTCAACGACACGTGTTCAGGAACAAGCGCAGCGAGCCCCGGTTGCCAATCTTGCACTGCCGCGACAAGCGCGAGTGAGGTCTTGGCACTGGCAGGCGTCGCAGCACTGGCGCGTTCCATCAAAAGCAACTTTTGGCTAAGGTCCGCAGTTTCGCGCGCGGCCGAGAGAAGGTCATCGGCACGGCGTTTGGTTTCTTCGGGATCGCGCGCAGAGGTCACGGCCTCGGCCAGCGACAAAACACCAGCGATGGGGTTGCGCAGTTGATGGGCCGCGTTCGACAAAAAGTCGGCCTGAGCTGTCATACTGCGCGACACCTGGTCAAAAAGACCGTTCAGCGTTTGGACGATCCCTGCAACCTCTTGCGGGACGGGGCGTTGGATTGGGGAAAGCTCGGCGCTTGAACGCTGCTCGATCGCGTTTTCCAAGTCCAGCAATGGGCGCAGGCCCAGTTGCACGCCAAACCAGACGATCAAGGCGAGCGAGGCGACGAGCCCGGTCAAAATGGCGGCTGTGCGCAGAACGAGTTGGCGGACAAAGTTCGAGCGCACGTCGCTGTCTTGCCAAACCGTCGTTGTGAAGACGCCGGAAAATCCGTCGACCTCGGCAAGGTTCTGAAGACGAACGCCACTGACCGTACGGCCCAAGTAAATTCCATCAAAGAAGGTTGGTCCGGTATCCTCTGCCGCGTGTTGCGGCGCACCAACCGGAGGGCTGGCGTATCCGGTCACGATCACGCCATCTGGCGCGTAGACGTTATAAAACACGAGGCCTCCCGACGTGTCGGCCAGCAAATCCCGCGTGCGCGTGCTGAGCGCGTCGCCGCCAGATATGGCCACGTCGTTTGCAACCGCCAAAGCCGCAGACAAAAGAGAGCGGTCAAAGACTTGTGCGGCCGTTTCGCGGGCATTGCTCAGTTGCCAAATCCCCGCCAGCGTGGCCACGCACATCAACGGCAAAAGAATGATCGCGGTCAGTCTGGCGCGGAGGGAGACTGACCTGGTCATTGCGGATCGACATGGAGGGAGTAGCCAATCCCCCGATGCACCCGGATCAGGATGCCATGAGGGGAAAGGCGTTTCCTGAGGCGGGAGACGTAAACCTCGATCACTTTGTCATCGGTTGCGCTTCCGGTGCCATAGAGCTGGTCAAGCAACTGATCTTTCGACACCGCCGCACCTGACGCATCCACCAGCGCCTGTAGCAAGCTGAGTTCACGGCGTGGCACATCGACGGATCCATCCGTCGATTTGAGTTGCAGCGGCTCCAATTCCAACGTGAGCGGCCCGATTTGGATCGACTTGCGGGGTTGAACCGCTTTGCGGCGGGCCAAAGCGCGCACACGCGCGGCCAGTTCATCCATTGCGAAGGGCTTGACCAAATAGTCGTCGGCCCCTGCGTCCAGCCCGGCGACACGGTCTTCTGTCGTGCTGCGCGCGGTCAACAGGATCACAGGCGTCGGATCATCGCGTCGCCGCATATCCGACAATACATCCAAGCCGCTGCGCCCCGGCAAATTGACGTCCAGAATGACGAGATCGCAGGCCTCTTGCCGCAAGAAATCCGCCGCGTCGTCTCCGTGATCCAGCGCGTCAACTGAATGCCCATCGTCGGTAAGGCGATAGGTAATGCCTTTGCGCAGGCTGGAATTGTCTTCGACAAGCACGATCCGCATAAGGCGGAGTTTTCACAATGATGAAGGCTTCGTGCAAGCTTGATGACGCATTCTTCGCAGGTCATCGGACGAATCACGTTGATTCGGCGTGCGCCGGGTTCGGGTCACCGGGCCTGTCCGAAAGGGAGGAAAACATGACAGAATTTACAACCACGCGCCGCGTGGCGGTTGGCCTTGTGGCTGCTGCATCGGCGACATTTGCGACCGGCGCCTATGCAGGCGGCCACGGGATCGACCTGTCTGGCAAGAACGTTGAGTGGGTGATCCCATTCTCCGAAACAGGCGGCTCTGCCAAATGGGCGAACTTTTACGCGCCACTTCTGAGCGAAGCGCTGCCTGGCGAGCCAACTGTTGTCGTAAAGTTCATGCCGGGTGCAGGCTCCACAAAGGGTGCCAACTGGTTCCAGGAACAATCTTACGAAGACAGCGAAGGCACGCTGATCTTTGGATCCTCCGGTTCGACGCAGTTCCCCTACCTGCTGGGTGATCCGCGCGTTCGGTATGAATACAAAGATTGGAACGTCGTGCTGGCATCTGGCACTGGTGGCGTTGCCTACCTGCCTCCAGACTTGGCGGGCATGATGGACGGCATGGACGCGTCAGCTTTGCGTGACACGGATTTCATCTACGGGTCTCAAGGTGCGACGCGCCTCGACCTGGTGCCGTTGCTTGCGTGGGAAATGCTGGGCCTGAACGTTGAGCCTGTCTTCGGCATCAAAGGCCGTGGCGACGGGCGTTTGATGTTTGAACGCGGCGAAGCGAACATCGACTATCAGACGTCCTCCTCTTACCTCAAAGGTGTCACGCCTTTGGTAGAGGCAGGAACAGCCGTTCCGATGATGAGCTGGGGTGCGCTGGATGCTGATGGCAACATCGTCCGCGATCCGACATTCCCAGACATGCCAACGTTCAAAGAGGTGTGCGACGCGACCGATGGATGCGAAACATCGGGCGAACAATGGGATGCTTGGAAAGCGTTCTTTATCGCGGGCTTCCCTGCACAAAAGATGGTGTTCTTGCCAAATGGCGCATCAGCAGACGCGATCGCAACGTACACCAAGGCGTTTGAAGCTGTAAAAGCACGGGCCGATTTTGGCGACATCTCGGCCAAGCGTTTGGGCAAGTACCCACAAATGACAGGTGGCGAAGCAACCGGTGCGTTGTCGAGTGCCACAAACGTTCCAGACGAAGCCAAAGCCTTCGTTGTAGGTTGGCTGAAGGACCGCTACGGCGTTTCGCTTCAGTAAAGTGACCAGACCGTCAGGGGCATCGCGCCTCTGACGGTCAATCCGAACCAATGTGTTCGGAGGCAGGCGCCACGCCTGCCTGCAGCTTTCGCTGCCTGACGCGACATCAGAGACGAAAGACAGTGCCATGGACCTCATATCGGTCGCTCTGCCAGCGCTAAACGACGCGGCAGGCCTCATCTTGCAACCCATTGTGCTTGGCTATTTGGTGCTGGGCGTTGTTATGGGGTTGTGTATCGGCGTTTTCCCCGGGCTTGGGGGGATTGCCGGGCTCTCGCTGCTTTTGCCGTTTATGTTTGGCATGGACCCGGTTTTGGGCTTGGCGCTGATGATCGGCATGGTTGCCGTTGTGCCCACATCGGATACGTTCGCCTCTGTCTTGATGGGGATACCTGGCTCTTCTGCTTCTCAAGCGACCGTGCTTGATGGGTTTCCGATGGCCAAAAAAGGTGAGGCCGCGCGCGCTTTGTCTGCGGCCTTTGCCTCGTCTTTGTTTGGCGGTTTGGTGGGCGCTGCGTTTCTGACGATCTTTATCCTTGTTGCGCGCCCTATCGTGCTTGAGTTCCGAACGCCCGAACTTTTGATGATCACGATCTTTGGCCTGTCGATGGTGGGCATTTTGGCCGGTCGTGTAGCGTTGAAAGGTTTGGTGGCGGCTGGGCTTGGCATGATGATCGGCACAATCGGCGAGGGCGACAGCGCGGGCGAGCTGCGCATGGCGACATATGACATGCCGTATCTGGTCGATGGCCTAAAGCTGGTGATTGTCGGCCTTGGCATCTTTGCCATCCCTGAAATCGTCGCTCTCTTGCGCCAAGACCGCGCCATCGCAGATCGCAAACCCTTGGGCGGCGGCTGGGCGAAAGGTGTGAGCGACTGGTTCGCTAACATCTGGCTGTCTGTTCGATGCTCCATCATCGGCGTTGTCGTGGGGGTTATCCCAGGGCTGGGCGGATCAGTCGTTGATTGGATCGCCTACGGACATTCTGTTCAAACCACCAAAGACAAGTCGAACTTTGGGTCAGGTGAAGTCCGAGGCGTGATCGGGCCAGAGAGCTCAAACAACGCCAAAGAAGGCGGGGGCCTGGTGCCTACGTTGCTGTTTGGCATTCCTGGCTCGGGCTCGATGGCGATCTTTATCGGGGCCATCGCCCTGTTGGGGTCCGGCCAGATCGAGGTCGGCCCCTCGATGTTGAAAAACAACCTGGACATCACCTATGCGATTGTTTGGTTGCTCGCGCTTGCAAATGTGGTGGGGACGCTGATCTGCATCGCGGCGTCAGGTGGGATCGCGCGTCTGACGACAATTCCTTTCGCGCTGCTCGCCCCGTTTCTGTTCATGATCATCAGCTTTGCCGCCTTTCAATCCGGGCAAAACTTGATGGATCTCGTCGCTTTGTTTGCCATCGGATTTCTGGGCATTCTGATGCGCCGGTTCGACTGGTCGCGCCCTGCGTTCCTGATTGGCTTTGTGCTGTCAAATCCGGCTGAAACCTATGCGAACCAAGCGGTGCAAATCGCCCAATCCCGTTTCCGCAAAGGCTTTGAAGAGGGGATTGATTACATCTTTTCGCCGATTGTCATCGTGCTTGTTGTGATCACGGTCTTGTCGGTTGTGATTGGTCTGCGCCAAGCAAAGACGATTATGGCCGAAGGGGCCGTGCAATCGGGTCGGAAACGGGCGCCACTGATCTTTTTGCTGGTTGTGCTTGCGTATTTGATCACCGCGTTCGTGAATGCCTCGTTGATCCCTGACTATGCTGCTGCGGACCGCGTGTTCCCGCGCTTTGTATCGGGCGTGGCTATTGTCGGCGGTCTCATTTTGTTGATCCAAATGATGCTTAAGCCAGAGAGCGATGCGCTTTTTGCGGACCGAGAAGCGGGGAACAGCGAGAACAATGCGCATGGCCTTTGGTCAACATTGGCGTGGTTTGCGGGGCTGCTTGTGTTGACGTCACTGGTTGGCTTTATTCTTGCGCTGGCTGTCTTCCTATTCGCCTTCATCGCGATGCGGGCCGGTCGTGGCGTTGGTTTCGCAGCAATCTACACCGTTGCAGGCATCGGCTTTATGTTGTTCATGGCCAGTCTTCTCAACCGAGACTTTCCGCCGGGCTTGTTGCAAGAATACTTTGATCTTCCGTGGCCTCTCACATGACACAAACTGCAATTCCTTTTCACTTTATGCGCGGCGGCACGTCGCGCGGGCCTTACCTGCATCGTTCCGATTTGCCTCAGGACCAAGACGCTCTGGCAGAGGTTTTGATCGCAATGGTCGGAGCGGGGCATCCCTTGAATATTGACGGGATCGGGGGCGGGGCAGCGGTCACGACAAAGGTCGCGATGCTGTCACGTTCCGCAGACGATTGGGCGGATGTCGACTATTTCTTTGCCCAGGTCAGCGTGGAAGAGAGGTTGGTCGATTTTAAGCCTTCGTGTGGAAACATCCTTGTCGGTGTTGGACCCGCAGCCATTGAAATGGACCTTGTGGAGGCTGGCAGCGAAACCACAGAGGTCAAGATCAGAGCGGTCAATACCGGCGCCCGCGTCATCGCCAAAGTTCAAACGCCTCAGGGTGCGGTTTCGTATGACGGCACGGCATCGATCGACGGTGTGCCAGGAACTGCCGCCCCGATAGAGCTGCAGTTTATGGATGTCGTCGGTGGGTTAACGGGTGCGTTGTTCCCAACGGGCAATCAGATCGATGTGATTGATGGCATCGACGTGTCTTGCATGGATGTCGCGATGCCTATGGTCATTGCGCGTGCGCAGGATTTTGGCCTCAGCGGGTATGAAACGGCGGCCGAGTTGGACGAGAACCGAGCCTTTTACGATAAAATGGAAGCCATTCGCCAAAAAGCCGGTGCTTTGATGGGGATGGGCGATGTTGCAAAATCAGTGACCCCCAAGTTCGGCCTTTTGGCGCCTGCCCGCGATGGCGGCGATATCGCGGTGCGGTACTTTATGCCGTGGAATTGCCACCCAAGTTTGGCTGTCACCGGCTCTCAGTGTTTGGGTGCTTGTTTCCTGTGCCCCGGCACTGTGGCCGACCAGATCGCCGCAGGCTCGACCGAGCCCTCGGTTCTTTTGAAGCTGGAACACCCGATGGGAATTCTGGAAGTGGTCATGAACTGCCAGTTTGAGAACGGCTTTGACGTCGTTTCAGCAGGTCTCGTTCGCACGGCGCGCAAAATCGCAGTGGGCGAGGTCTTTGTGCCCAAGTCTGTGTGGTCTTGATATTGCGCCCATCGCTCAATTGGTATACCATTGTATACAATTGAGCGATGGAGAGTAAATTGGGCTATCAAGAGTGTTTGACTGTGGCCGCGGCAGAGCTCATTGCTGCGCGGAACCTTATCCAAGACGAAATACGTGCCTATCCGACCCCGATCTCTGGCTGTGATGCGCAATACAATCATTTGATTGGGTTGCGGGGTGCGATTTCTGATGCGATCAGTGCGATCGAGACGCCCAACTTTGTGGCGACGCCGCGCACGCCTGATCCAAGGGCTGGCGTTGAAAGTCGCTGAGCGAACGGCTTTGTCCACCGCCTATTGACGGAAAAATCTTATGGCGATTGGTGCGCCTAATATGACCGTGAAAATGCGGAGAACGTGATGCACCACCACAAACGCGGTATCCGCGCCAACAATGAGCGCCAAAACCATCAACTCGGCTTGACCGCCTGGGGCTAAGGCCAGGATCGCCTCCATGCCCGGAGCGAGGTTCAAGGCATAGGCTGTTTCTACAAAGACCAAGGTCAAAAGGATCAAGATCACGCATAGCCCGAGTGCGGCCGTTAGGTCTTTGCGTACCTCGCCAAGTGTGATGCCAACGTATTTGGTGCCAATCGTCATACCGATAAAGAACTGTGCGGCCCAAATGACCTCTGCCGGTGGCCGGTTGGTCAAAACGCCGCTCAGCGTCAGGCAAGCCGCAACGATCAGTGGGCCCAGGATGGTTGCGCCGAACATGCCGATGCGATGGGCGCCCCACCAGCCAAAACCCGCCGCAAAGAGCATCAGACCCAACTCGAGCAAAGGAACGGTGCGGGCGGGTACGCCTGGCGGGTCGTCCAAACTCGCGCCCCAGAAGCCAGACAGTATGAACGGCAATGTGACAACGATCACCATGACCCGAGTGGCGTGCAGCAATGACAGCGTGCGCACATTGCCGCCGGCCTCTTCGCCGAAGACAAGCATGTCCTGCAACCCGCCTGGCATTGAGCCATAGTAGGCCGTGGCGAAATCATATCCCCAAACTCTTTGAAGGTAGGGGACGCAGGTCAGCCCGATGCACAAGATCATTGCGGGCACCATGAGCAAGGTTGGCCACATAGAGGGAAACGTCGCCAGAACGGTCGGCGTAAGCGATGCACCCGCCGCGACGCCCAGTATCGTCCGCATCCCTTCGTTGATCGGTTTG
The DNA here is from genome assembly GCA_964649815.1 of uncultured Rhodobacterales bacterium. Lineage (GTDB taxonomy): Bacteria > Pseudomonadota > Alphaproteobacteria > Rhodobacterales > Rhodobacteraceae. The sequence goes on from CAZYQC010000035.1 coordinate 14,765, forward strand.
ACGCCTTTCATCGGAATGCCGACCAGAGCGGCCAAAAGGCACGCGGCAATGGGGCCCATCAGCCAGGGCAGCGGCAAGGACAGCGCGAAGAACACGGCCACGCCAACCAATGCAACGCCAAATCCGCTAAAGACAGGGTTCATTCAGACAGCACCTTTAACCGATACCGCAACGAAGTTTGCAAATGGGCTTCGGCGGCAGCGCCCGCAGCCTCTGCATCGCCGTCGCGCAGGGCTGTTACAATCGACTGATGTTGCCGGACCACGGTTTCAATGCGATCTTCGTCCGTGAACGTCGTCGGCCCCAACAGCAACAAAGCGTTGTTCAACGCGCGCGCCGATTCCAGCAAAAATCGGTTTCGACACGCCTGATAAAGCCCTTTGTGGAAGTTCTGGTTGATCGCGGCTGCGCGGGCAGGGTTTGCGCTTTCTGCTGCGATGGCCTGGTTAAAGTCATCCAGCGCATCGAACTCTGCATCGGTGCCGTGCTTGGCTGCCATCTCTGCTGCGGTGCGTTCCAGCACCACCCGCATTTCATACAGCTCAACAACTTCTGCATGCGAGAGTTGGCGCACAACTGCGCCCAACCGAGGTCGGTGTTCAACGATGCGTTCTGCTTCCAGGCGCCTAAGCGCTTCTCGAACCGGGGTTCGCGACAAGGTCAGCTGTTCCCCGACACTCTCTTCGCGCAAGCGATCGCCGGGTTTGTAGATGCCGGCGCGAATGGCATCCAGCAAAGCTTCATAGGCTGTTTCGCCGCTGGATTTTTGTAGCTGATCTGACACGAGATATTCGCCTCTTGCTTTTTGTATCCGTTTGGATACAAAAAGCCTAACCTTGGAGATTGAGAATGTCAAAAAAGATTATCGTTGTTGGGTCAGGTAACGCTGCAATGTGCGCAGGTATCGCGGCGTTAGAGGCGGGGGCGCAGGTTACGATGCTGGAAAAGGCCGCATCCGATCTTGCGGGCGGGAACACAAAGTACACCGCCGGTGCGATGCGGTTTGCGTATGATAGCTCGGACCAGTTGCTGCCGCTTCTTGCGCATCCAGACGATCCGCGCGTCCCAAATACGGATTTCGGGACGTATACCCGCGAAAAATTCACGCAAGACTTGCTGGGCTTTAATGACGGAGCACCGCTGTCGGTCGAGCAGGATGTGCTGGTCTCACAATCCTATGAAACCCTGCGCTGGCTGGCGACGCATGATGTCACTTTTGAACCGATTTACGCGCGCCAAAGCTTTGAAAAAGATGGAAAGCACATCTTTTGGGGCGGGCTGACACTCGCTGCTGAAAACGAAGGTGTCGGCTTGTTTGATATGGAGCTTGCCGCGTTCGAGCGGCTGGGCGGTACGCTGCGATACGAGGCGGGCGTCACCGGATTGGTTGTAAACGACGGGCGCGTCGCAGGCGTTCAGGTTGGTGACGAAGTCATCGATGCTGATGCGGTAATTCTTGCCTGCGGTGGGTTTGAATCGAACGATGAGATGAGATCAGAATTGATCGGCTCGGACTGGTCGGCGGCCAAAGTGCGCGGCACGCCGCACAACACCGGTGATGGCCTGCGCATGGCCTGGGAACTGGGAGCCGAGCGTTACGGACGGTACACAGGATGCCACGCCACCCCGATGGACTTGCACATGAAGGACTTTGGCAACCTTGGTATCCCGCATGGTGAGCGGAAGAATTACCGAAAGATTTGCTACTTTCTGGGGGTCATGCTGAACGCCAACGGAGACAGGTTCGTCGACGAAGGGCTGAACTTTAGAAACTACACATATGCGCAATTCGGGCGGAGTGTTCTGGAGCAGCCTGGGCATGCTGCTTGGCAAATCTTTGACGCCAAAGTCTTTGACCTTTTGTATGGCGAGTACCATTTTCACGATGCGCACTTTATCGAAGCGCAAACGCTTGAGGACTTGATCGGCCAAATCAGCGAGATCGACGCAGAGGCGGCGATGCAAACATTGGCCGATTATAACGCTGCGGTCGATCAGGATGCGGTTTTTGATCCCACAATCCTGGACGGCAAGGGCACGAAAGGCCTCAGCTTAGCAAAGTCAAACTGGGCCCAAACGCTCGATCAGGCGCCGTTCCGCGCCTATCCCGTCACGGGAGGGATTACCTTTACCTATGGCGGTTTGAAGGTCGACGACCTGGGCCGTGTTCTGCAGGAAGGTGGCGCGCCGATAACTGGCTTGCATGCCTGCGGAGAGATGGTTGGTGGTGTCTTTTACGGTGGCTACCCTGGCGGATCTGGGCTGACGTCTGGTGCCGTCTTTGGCAGGCGCGCTGGATACGGCGCTGCGCAGGGCTAACAAAAAAACCCGGCTCAAGGCCGGGTTTTTCATTTACGCCAAAGTGCGTCCTTAGGCCAAAGAGCTATCAATGCCTTTGCAGGCCTCGACCAAGCCTTTTACGGCATTGACCGAGTTGTCGAACATCGCTTGTTCGTCTTTGGTCATCTTGATGTCGATCACACGCTCGACGCCGCCGGCGCCAATAATGGTTGGAACGCCAACATACATGCCTTTGAGGCCCAATGCGCCGTCCACATAAGCCGCGCAAGGCAGCACGCGTTTTTGATCTTTCAGATAGGCTTCGGCCATCTCGATCGCTGATGTCGCAGGCGCGTAGAACGCAGAGCCGGTTTTCAACAGGCCCACGATTTCCGCACCGCCATCCCGTGTTCTTTGAACGATGGCGTCCATCTTTTCCTGGGTCGTCCAACCCATAGACACCAGATCAGGCAATGGGATGCCGGCAACTGTCGAATACCGCACCAGCGGGACCATTGTGTCGCCGTGGCCACCCAAAACAAATGCGGTCACGTCCTTCATGGAAACTTCGAATTCTTCGGCGAGGAAATGGCGGAAGCGGGCACTGTCCAAGACGCCCGCCATGCCGCAAACCTTTTCATGTGGCAGTCCAGAGAATTCGCGCAGGGCCCAAACCATCGCGTCGAGCGGGTTCGTGATGCAGATAACAAAAGCGTTTGGCGCGTGATCGCGAATGCCTTCGCCGACGGACTTCATAACCTTGAGGTTGATGCCCAACAGGTCATCGCGGCTCATGCCTGGTTTTCTTGGAACCCCGGCTGTGACGATGCAAACGTCAGCGCCAGCGATGTCGGCATAGTCTTGTGTGCCTTTGAGTTTGGCATCAAAGCCCTCGGACGGGCCGGATTCGGCAATGTCGAGCGCCTTGCCCTCTGGAATTCCTTCAGCGATGTCGAACAGAACGACGTCCCCTAATTCTTTGATCGCAGCAAGGTGAGCAAGCGTGCCACCGATTTGTCCTGCACCAATGAGGGCAATTTTTGGTCGGGCCATGTGAGATATCTCCACAACGTTGGTTCGGCAGGGTGCGTAGCCGCTCTGATGCTTCGGCGCAAGCCTGCTGCGGTGCAGCACGTCGCAAGAATGCAATGGATGCTGTCGGGCACACTCTGTAAAGCATGGCAAGTGAGCAGTTTTTTGGAGCCGTTGCCTTGGAATTCACCTTTGGCTTTTTGATCATCGCCGGATTGGCTGTGATCTTTGCTGGTATTTCCAAAGGTGGTTTCGGCTCTGGCGCGGCCTTTGCCTCGGCGTCGATTCTTGCCCTGGTCGTCGAGCCTGGATTGGCGCTGGCGGTCATGTTGCCGATGCTCATGCTGATCGACGTCGCGACATTGGGTCCGTATTGGCGAAAATGGCGCTGGCCTGAAACACGTATCCTCATCTTGGGTGGATTGCCCGGCGTCGCGCTTGGCGCGCTTTTGTATTCGCGGGCAGACCCAGATGTCTTTCGCGTTCTGATCGGCGCTATCGCGATTGGCTTTGTGCTGTGGCAACTTTTGCAACGACAGGGCTGGATCAGCTTGGCTGGCCGGGTTTTCCCCCAATGGTTCGGTTTTGTCATGGGCGTGACGGCCGGTTTCACCTCGTTCGTCAGCCACGCCGGAGGGCCGCCAGCCGCGGTCTATTTGCTCAGCCGAAACGTCAGCAAAACCGAATACCAAGCCTCGACGGTGTTGCTGTTTTGGGTGATCAACATCGCCAAGTTCGTGCCATATGCAGCGTTGGGCATGTTCACTGTCGAGACGGGGATCGCGAACCTCGTGCTGGCGCCATTCGCCCTTTTCGGAGCGTGGCTGGGCGTGAAAGCCCATCATTTCGTGCCCGAGCGTGCCTTTTTCGCGCTGACCTATGTGCTGCTTTTGGTCACTGGAACAAAGCTGATTTACGATGGTTTGATCTGAGGTTTTCGGGACTTAGGTTTTCTCACCGGCCTGGGATGGCTCGGCGGTCGGCTCATACGCCTGACCTGCCGCGATGAGGCAAGTCATCCCGTTGGCTTGCGTTGCGATAATTGTCCAGGTCCCGTCTTCCAAAGAAGCGAAGACCTCGATCACAACACCGTCGCCACTTAGTCCGATGGATTGACGGGTTTCGCCAAAATGGCTGGTCAGACGGTCCAGGACGATATGGCGCGGACCACAGTTTTGCGCGGATCGTGCCGAATTGGCCGACAGCAAAAGCGCCACGGCAAAGCAATGCAGCGTAAGCATGGCGAAAAGAACCGAACGAGACATTGAGACCCCCCTTGAGACGCTTTCCGAAAGAGCCGCCCGGAAAGCCAAAAGCAAAGATGCCGGCACATTCGGACTGCAGTAAATTTTGCAGATCCGAATGGCCGAGGCAGCGCGTTGCATCGTTCAGTGCAAATCCAAATCACGGCTTAACGCTGCGTTCGCAGCGGTGTTGCGCTGCAGTGCGGCGGATTTGCCCTTGAACAATCTGAAAAAAAATGCCCCTTTCCGCGCAATTTTGTAACTCTGCGAGGTCACATGGCTTTCGATCGTCCGCTCCGCTCTGTGCTTTATATCCCTGGGTCCAAACCGCGCGCTTTGGACAAAGCGCGGGGGTTGGCCTGCGACGCAATCATCTTTGATCTCGAAGACGCAGTGACAGCCGAGGAAAAAGAAAGCGCGCGTTCTACACTGCGGGATGCGTTGGCCGAAGGCGGATATGGCGCACGTTACAAGATCGTTCGCATTAACGGGTTTGACACGCAATGGGGCGAAGATGACGCCAAAGCAGCGGCTCAAATGGGGGCAGACGCGGTTCTTTTGCCAAAGGTCGGGCATCCTGATGATTTGGATGCGCTGGCAAATATCACTGGCGACCTGCCTCTTTGGGCGATGATGGAGACGCCTCAGGGCATGTTGAATGCCCCGCTCATCGCGGCGCATCCCAAAATGCAAGGCATGGTTATGGGAACGAACGATTTGGCCAAAGAATTGGACACGCGGTTTCGCCCGGATCGACAGCCGTTGATTACAAGCCTGGGGCTTTGTCTGCTTGCCGCCAAGGCCAACGGCTTGGCCATCGTGGACGGCGTCTATAACGCCTTCAAAGACGATGCCGGGCTAGAGGTCGAATGCGCCCAAGGCCGCGATATGGGGTTCGACGGAAAAACTCTGATCCATCCAGCCCAATTGGACGTCGCCAATACCGCGTTCAGCCCATCGGAAGCCGAGATCGACCTGGCGCGCCGCCAGATCGAGGCTTTCGATGCGGTCGAGGCGAGCGGCCAGGGGGTCGCGGTGGTTGATGGTCGGATCGTCGAAAACCTGCACGTTGCCACGGCCAAGCAGCTTCTGGCAAAAGCGGAGGCGATTGCAGCACTCGCAAAGGTGTAACTTATGTCTATCCTTCTTCTCCTCTTGGGTTTGGCTGTCTGGACCGCCGCGCATTGGTTCAAACGTGTGGCGCCAGAACGACGCGCGCGCATGGGGGACGCGGGCAAAGGCTTGGTCACGATCCTGATCCTGCTGTCGCTTGCGGCGATGATTTACGGCTATCGCTGGGCCCCCTTCATCGAGGTTTGGACGCCGCCCACGTTCTTCGTGCACATCAACAACCTTTTGATGCTGGTGGCATTTTACGTTTACATGTCTACCGCTGCTTTGCCTGGAAAAGTTTGGATCGCCTCAAAGATCCGGCATCCACAGTTGATTGGAACTAAGATCTGGGCGATTGCGCATTTGCTGGTGAATGGCGACTTGGCCTCTGTCCTTCTGTTTGGCGGCCTGCTTGGTTGGGCTGTAGGCAGCGTGATCTTGATCAACCGCGGCGGCGATACGTTTGACCGGTCCCGTGCGCCAATCAAAAACGAACTCGTCTTTGCTCTCGTGTCGTTTGCTGTCTTTGCCGTGGTGGTGGGGTTGCACGTTTGGGCAGGCGTTTGGCCGTTTCCATCATGAAGGCCTACCGATTTTTGACCGAGGACGATACGTCGGCCTTTTGCCACAAGGTGACCGCAGCTTTGGCCAAGGGGTGGGAGCTTTATGGCCCGCCAACTTATGCGTTTGACGCAGAGAACGGTGTGATGCGCTGCGGGCAAGCCGTCACAAAAGACGTGCCCGGCACGTATGACAAAGACTTGAAATTAGGAGAGCTGTAATGGCCAAAACAAACGCGGGCCGGTTCTTTGAGGATTATGCGGTCGGTCAAGTCATCCATCACGCCGTCCCCCGCACCGTGGGCGTGGGAGAGCGTGCTTTGTACCATGCTCTCTATCCCGCGCGGCACGCTCTTTATTCGTCTGATACCTTTGCGCAGACCAGCGGCCTGCGGTCCAGTCCGCTGGATGACCTTGCGGCCTTCCATGTGGTTTTTGGCAAAACGGTGCCAGATGTTTCGCTAAACGCTGTTGCGAACCTGGGGTATGCAGAGGGCCGTTGGTTGCAGCCCGTTTGGCCGGGAGATACGCTTACGTCCCGTTCAGAAGTGATCGGGCTCAAGCAAAATTCCAATGGGAAAACCGGGGTCGTCTACGTCAGAACGACAGGCGAAAATCAACGCGGTGAACCGGTTCTAAGCTATGTCCGTTGGGTCATGGTTCGCAAAAGAAACCCAGATGCGCCCGCGCCTGAGGCGCAAATCCCCGATTTGGCCAAATCGGTATCGGCCTCGGATTTGATCGTGCCTGCGGGGTTGGATTTTACAAACTACGACTTCACCCTCGCCGGAGAGCCGCACCGCTGGGGCGATTATGAGGTGGGCGAGCAGATTGACCACGTCGATGGTGTTACCGTTGAAGAAGCCGAGCATATGATGGCGACGCGGTTGTGGCAGAACACTGCGAAAGTGCATTTTGACACCTCGGCGCGACCAGATGGTACGCGGCTGATTTACGGCGGGCATGTGATCTCTATGGCGCGGGCATTGTCGTTTAACGGTTTGGCCAATGCTCAGATGATTGTGGGCTTGAATGCCGGTGCGCATGCCAACCCGTGCCTGGCCGGAGACACCGTGCGCGCGTGGTCCGAGGTTTTGGACAAGGCAGAAACAGCCGCACCGGGCGTCGGAGCAATTCGTTTGCGCCTGGTGGCCACGAAAGGCGGCGATCCGTTCAGGCTCAGGTCTGACGAAGGCAAATATCTGCCGGATGTTTTGCTCGACCTCGATTATTGGGCTCTGATGCCCACATAGTGCCGGGCGCTTGGTCCCATGCCGGCGAACGCGTTTTCGTGATCTGTCGTGCAGGGCCATTGGCATTGGCGCTTGCTTTTGATCATGTAAACCGCATGAGAAACCTCGCGTGCGCACTTCTTTTCGTCTTTGGCTTGCCCTCGTTGGCGAAAGCTTGCGAATTGGCTTTGGTCCTGGCTGTTGATGTCTCTGGTTCGGTCGATCAGACAGAGTATCGCATTCAGATGGAGGGCTTGGCCGCCGCTTTGCGTGATGGGATCGTGTCCGAAGCTTTGGTTGAACAACAAGCTCAGCTCACGCTGATCCAATGGACGGGAGAGTCGCGCCAGGAACAAACCTTGCCTTGGTCGCAGATGACGTCTTTTGCCGATGTGCTGGCCTTTGCAGACGCGGTGGCATCTGATCAACGTGTTTGGCGGAACTATTCGACCGCGATCGGAGAGGCCGTCATCGTTTCGCGCGCCGCGTTCAAGGATGTACCTCAGTGTCGCCGCAAGGTGATCGATGTATCCGGGGACGGCGTTTCAAACGAAGGTGTTGAACCCTTGGGCCAAAGATCGGCGCTCGATGCTGAAGGGATTACCGTGAACGCACTTGCGATTGAGACGGACGCATTCGACTTAACCGCCTACTTTTACGAGAACCTGATCTGGGGGGATGGCGCGTTCGTGGTTACGGCAAATGGCTTTGAAGACTATCCAGAACAGATCAAACGCAAGCTCCAGCGTGAAACAACGCGGCAAATGTCGGCGTTGAAGTAAAGGCTTGTGATCACGCCGGTTTGGCGTGTGATCACAACTGCGAAAAAACTGATGCCGCGCCAAAAAACCACGCCTTTGAAAGGGTGACAGCGGCTTGGCTCTCGTTCTACAAAAGGGTGGGAACAAAATCAGGAGCCGCACATGGCCGACGTGAACCGGGGCAATAGACCGCTTTCCCCGCATCTGAGTATTTATCGACCTCAATTGACGTCGATCACATCCATTCTGACACGGATCACTGGCAACGCCCTTTTGGTGTCTGCCTTGCTTGTGGTCTGGTGGTTCTTGGCCGCGGCAACGTCGTCTGAATACTTTGATATGGTGAACGGTTTCCTGACCAGCGGTTTGGGCAAGCTCATTTGGTTCTTCTCGCTGCTTGGGCTGTGGTACCACACCCTTGCGGGCCTGCGTCATCTGATTTGGGACAACGCCGCAATGATGGATATTCCAACGGCTGAAAAGCTGGGCTGGGCCATCATTGGTGGATCTGTCGTTCTGACAGTCATCACACTGCTGATCGTGTGAGGAGGGCAAGACATGCGTTATCTGACTGACCGCAAGCGCGCCACTGGCATGGGTTCTGCCAAAACCGGAACGGAGCACTTTTGGGCGATGAAGAAATCGTCGATGGCACTTTTGATCCTGGTGCCGTTGTTTGTTTTCACCTTTGGGCCAATGGTCGGAGAGGCCCATGCAGATGTCATCGCGTACTTTTCGCGACCTTTCCCTGCGCTGGTTGCGGCGCTGACCATTGTTGTTGGGTTCATGCATTTTAAAGACGGCGTGCAAACCCTCATCGAAGATTACGTTCACGGGCCAAGCCAACAGATCTGGATCGTTGGTATGATTTGCCTGAGCTACGCGGCTGCAGCGACAGGCGTATTTGCCATCGCCCGCATCGCACTTTGAGATAAGGAGGCCAGTTATGGCTGCATACGACTACGAGACGCATGAATATGACGTCGTGGTTGTGGGGGCTGGCGGTGCCGGCTTGCGCGCCACTTTGGGTATGGCAGAGCAGGGGCTTCGCACTGCTTGTGTGACAAAGGTGTTCCCGACCCGCTCGCATACCGTGGCCGCCCAAGGCGGCATCGCGGCATCGCTCAGCAATATGGGGCCAGACAATTGGCAATGGCACATGTACGACACCGTCAAGGGGTCGGACTGGCTGGGTGACACCGACGCGATGGAATACCTGGCCCGCGAAGCGCCCAAAGCTGTCTACGAGCTTGAGCATTACGGCGTGCCGTTTTCGCGCACCGAAGAAGGCAAGATTTACCAGCGGCCATTTGGCGGCCACACGACCGAATTTGGTGAAGGCCCCCCGGTGCAGCGGACCTGCGCGGCCGCAGACCGGACCGGTCACGCGATCTTGCACACGCTTTATGGCCAATCGCTCAAGAACAATGCGGAATTCTACATCGAATACTTCGCGATTGATCTTTTGATGAGCGAGGACGGCGTCTGCCAAGGCGTCGTCTGCTGGAAGCTGGACGACGGTACAATTCACGTCTTTGCCGCAAAGATGGTGGTTTTGGCCACCGGGGGATACGGACGCGCGTATTTCTCTGCCACGTCTGCGCATACGTGCACGGGCGATGGCGGTGGTATGACCGCGCGGGCGGGCCTGCCGCTGCAGGATATGGAATTTGTTCAATTCCACCCGACCGGCATCTACGGATCAGGCTGTCTCATCACCGAAGGTGCGCGGGGCGAAGGTGGATACCTCACCAATTCCGAAGGCGAACGCTTTATGGAGCGGTACGCGCCGACGTACAAAGACCTCGCGTCGCGCGATGTTGTTTCGCGTTGCATGACGCTAGAGATCCGCGAAGGGCGCGGTGTCGGAGCAGACGGTGATCACATTCACCTGCACCTCAATCACCTGCCGCCAGAAACCCTGGCCGAGCGGTTGCCCGGCATTTCGGAAAGTGCGCGCATCTTTGCGGGCGTGGACGTCACCAAAGAGCCAATACCGGTTCTGCCGACGGTTCACTATAATATGGGTGGCATTCCAACGAACTATTGGGGCGAAGTTCTGGCGCCAACAGCCAAGGATGCCAACGCTGTGGCGCCGGGCCTGATGGCCGTTGGCGAAGCGGGGTGTGCGTCTGTACACGGCGCCAATCGCCTCGGTTCGAACTCGCTCATTGACCTTGTGGTGTTTGGCCGCGCAGCCGCCATCCGAGCGGCAGAAGTGGTGGATCCCAAAACCGCTGTCCCAACGCCAAGCAACCGGTCCATCGAAGCAGCGCTCAGCCGTTTTGATGGTTTGCGGTATGCAAAAGGGCATGTCTCGACAGCTGAACTTCGGCTTGAGATGCAAAAGACCATGCAGCAAGATGCGGCGGTCTTCCGCACCGACAGCACCCTCGCAGAAGGTCAGCAAAAGATGGAAGACGTTGCCGGCAAGATCAGCGATGTCAAAGTCAGTGACACGTCGATGGTCTGGAACTCTGACCTGATGGAAACGCTCGAGCTGACCAACCTGATCCCGAACGCCGTTGCGACCGTGACAGCGGCCGCAGCGCGCAAAGAGAGCCGTGGCGCACATGCGCACGAGGATTATCCTGACCGCGATGACGAGAACTGGCGCAAGCACAGCCTCATTTGGTTCAAGGGGAACGAGGCCTCGCTTGGATATCGCGGCGTGATCACACAGCCACTGACCAGCCACAACGACGGCGGCATCGATCTCAAAAAGATCGCGCCAAAAGCGCGCGTTTACTGATCGCGATGCAGCTCGAAGAGATCCGGCGTCACGCAAAGTCTGAGGGGATGAAATTGCATCCCCTCAAAACGCGTGCGTTTTATCTCAACGGCTACGATTTTGCGCCGACCACCGTTTTTGACATCGGTGTGCATGATGGCACGCCTTGGCTTTACCGGTCGTTTCCGGAGGCGTCCTTTGTTTTGATCGATCCGCAGCCTGAGTGCGGAGAATTGGTCCGGGCCTCGGGCAAGCTGGAACAATTCGATTTCCACGCCGTTGCGCTTGGAGCGGGCGAAGGTGAGGCGACGCTTAATGTTCCGCAAACGGAACCCGGCAAAGGCGGGGCGATGGCCAGTCTGTTGGAACGGCGTGACCCTCTGGCGGACAGTTTTCAAAGCGTGACGCAGCAAAAAGTGGCTGTCAGGCGTCTTGACGACCTCGCGGCACAGTATGATGGGCCTTATGGGATCAAGATCGATACCGAAGGGTTCGAAGTGCCGATTTTGCAAGGCGCCGAGGAAACGCTGAAACGGGCCGACTTCGTCATCCTTGAGCTGAGCGTGACCCAGCGCTTTGATCAATCCTTTAAGCCGTCAGAAGCCACAGGCCTCTTGGCGCGCGCGGGTCTTGAATTGCGCGATGTTCTGTCGGTCGCCGATGGCCCCGGTCGCCGCGCGAAACCAAGGCATATGGATGCGCTGTTCACACGGTGGGCGGCATGATGATGCGAGCCGCAGCCATACTATCATGCTTTGCCTTGGCCGGATGTGAAGAGGCGGTTCAATCCGTCGATGAGTTGGGCCGCAAAAGCGCCAAAGCAACGGTGTCCAAAGCTTTGGCGACCCGCTATCCCAGCCTTCCGAACGAGGCCGTCACACCGGTATCCGATTGCGTAATCGATCACGCCACGCTGCCCGAAATTCGCAGGTTTGCCCAAGACGCCGTCACAGGCGTTGATGAGGCTACTCTTGCTTTGCTGAGCTCAGTCCTCAGCCGACCCGAAACTCAGAATTGTGTTGCCCGAAAGGGGCTTCCCCTTCTTTTGGCCCTGTAAAGGAGACCCGAAATGGTTCAACTGACGCTTCCCAAAAACAGCCGTATGCGCACAGGCAAAACCTGGCCCAAGCCAGAAGGCGCGACCAACCTGCGCAAGTTTCAGATTTACCGCTGGTCGCCGGATGACGGGCAAAACCCAAGCGTTGATACCTATTGGGTTGATATGGACACTTGCGGGCCGATGGTTCTGGATGCGCTTATCAAGATCAAAAACGAGATTGATCCGACGCTGACGTTCCGGCGTTCCTGCCGCGAGGGCATCTGCGGGTCCTGCGCAATGAACATTGACGGTATCAACACGCTGGCCTGTATCTATGGCATGGACGAGATCAAGGGCGACGTTAAGATTTACCCCCTGCCGCACATGCCTGTGATCAAGGATTTGATCCCGGACCTTACCCATTTCTATGCACAGCACGCATCGATCATGCCGTGGTTGGAAACCAAGACCAACCGGCCTGCAAAGGAATGGAAGCAATCCATTGAAGATCGGAAAAAGTTGGACGGTCTGTACGAATGCGTCATGTGCGCGTCGTGCTCGACCTCTTGCCCGTCCTATTGGTGGAACGGAGACCGCTATTTGGGGCCAGCAGCGTTGCTGCATGCCTATCGCTGGATTATCGACAGCCGTGACGAGGCGACTGGCGAGCGTTTGGACGATCTGGAAGATCCGTTCAAACTGTATCGGTGCCACACGATCATGAACTGCGCCAAGACCTGCCCAAAGGGGCTTAACCCAGCAGAAGCAATCGCCAATATCAAAAAGATGATGGTGGAGCGCACGGTTTAAGCCAAAGGCCGCGTCGCAAGGTCAGGTGCATGCGCTTTGACCAAACCAAGACCACGCGGCGACTTGAAATGCTTTTGACAGTGGCGATCCGTTTGCCGCTGTCTGAGCGATCGTTTCGATTGCGGCGCTAGATCTGTTGGTGGGCACACGGACACTTGAAGGGATGGCACATGATCGAACCAGCTGATGCGCAAGACCGAAGAAACATTGCACCGGTCATTTGTTATCCAAACACAACCTTGCCGAACGTGCCCCTGGGTAATCTGCGGGCCGCGCGGTCAGCGGCGGAGTTGATCGAAACGGTCACCGTTCCGGCGCGGGAGGCGCGAACGTTCCATGTTCCCGCCGGCGGGTACTTTCGCATCACATCAGTCGAAGGGCCGCAGGTGGGCGATCTGAACCTGTGGAACGCCAACGATCTGACTGAGCGGTTCTATTCCGGCAAGACGCGCGCGTTACACGGAACTCACATAACCACCGGCGATCGCATGTGGTCTTCGTTCCCGGGAATGCGACCGATGGCCACCATCGTCGCTGATACGCTGGACTGGTATGGCATCGATGAGTTTGGCGGGTCCGTGCATGATGTCATCGGAACCCGCTGCGACCCTTACACGCACAACTTGCTCGCAGGTGGGCAATATCATCATTGTTGCCACTCAAATCTGACGCGGGCTCTGTCTGCCGAGACCGGCTTGCCCGCAGAAGAGGTCGAAGCCCATGTGCATGACGTTCTGAACGTGTTCATGTGCACGGGTTTCACGCGCGACACAGGGCAATACTTTATGAAAGCCAGCCCTGTCCGCCCTGGCGATTACATTGAGTTCTTTGCTGAGATCGACCTGCTAGGGGGCCTAAGCGCTTGCCCCGGCGGAGACTGCAGCGCGACCCATTCCAGTGATGCAGCCGCGTGTTATCCACTGCAAGTCGAGGTATTCTCGTCCAGCCCGCCCGAGGGTTGGGTCGCACCAGCCCGGAACGGATACGACCGCAGCCACGGCCTCTGAGGGCTATGTGAACGCCGCTTCAAGCGCGATTTCGATCATGTCGCCAAAGCTGCGCTCACGATCAGAGCTTGGTAACGCCTCGCCAGTTTGAAGGTGGTCAGACACGGTCAACACAGCCAGCGCCCGACGGTTGTGCCGCGCGGCGAGCGTGTAGAGCTCGGCGGCTTCCATCTCGACACCCAAAATCCCGTGGCGCACCATTTGTTCATCTAGATCCGGACGCTCGGCATAGAAAACGTCGGACGAATAGATGCCGCCGACGTGGCATGTGCTGCCTTTGTTGCTCGCAGCATGCACCGCAGCCTGGAGCAGGCCATAGTCGGCGCAGGGGGCAAAATTCACCTCTTTGAATATCCCGGAAGACGGCGAAGTAATTGTGCTGGCTGTCATAGCAATAATCACATCGCGGATACCGACATGAGGTTGCATCCCGCCGCAAGAACCAACGCGGATCAGCGTTTGTGCGTTATAAGTGGACATCAACTCGTTGGCGTAAATCGACAGCGACGGCATGCCCATTCCAGAGCCTTGAATTGTAACGCGATGTCCATTCCAAGTTCCGGTAAAGCCCAGCATGCCGCGGACTTCGTTCACCAAAGTTGCATTTTCCAGAAAAGTTTCTGCCGCCCACTTTGCCCGATACGGATCGCCAGGCATCAAAACGGTTTCAGCAATTTCGCCGACTTCGGCCCCTATGTGAACTGTCATTTTTCCAGGCCTTTCCGTATCAATTTAGAGAAAACGTTATTGGGTAACATTAACTCCAGATTGTAATTTGCAAATAGGAAATTCGCGCATTCCGCGCGTTTTCGGTGCAATTGAATGAGTGTGCACATTCAACGCAGGCGTTTTTGCAAAAGGCTGACATTGCAGCCTTTTGTTGGATCAAATCAGCAGATCATCCGCAGATGCACCACCTTCAACGGCGGCCTTGTACCATGCCGGTTGGCGTCCGCGGCCAGACCATGTTTGGCTTGGGTCTTCGGGGTTTGCATATTTAGCTGCAGCGGCGGGTTTGGCAGCTTTGCCTTTTCCGCGTCCGCCAGACGTCAATTCTGCAAGGCTAAAGCCATATTCCGCTGCGGCCTTTTCAGCGGCCGCGCGCGCCTCTTCACGCTGGCGGACTTCGAGATCCTTCAAAGCTTGCTGTGCGTCGGCTTGGAGTTGAATGAGCTCATCACGAGACAACTTTGATAAGTCAATTGCCATATTAATTCTCCCGGCACGTTTGGTGGCGGGACGTTATGGATATTTTTTTAAAGAACGCAATAGCGCTTAACTTAATACAAGTTTAACGCGACGGTCGTCAATTTTACTCAGCGGCAACGGCTTTGGGATCTGCGAGGGTGACAATATCCGCCATAATTGAATTTAATTCGAAATCCTTTGGCGTATAAACACGAGATACACCCATTGCGAGCAGTCTTTCCGCATCTTCATCTGGAATAATTCCACCAACGATAACTGGCACTTCATCCAAGCCTGCAGATTTCATGCGTTTCATCAAATCTTCGACCAGCGGGATATGGCTGCCGGAAAGAATTGAGAGGCCCAGAACATGCGCGTGTTCAGATTGGACTGAGGCGACAATCTCTTCCGGCGTCAAGCGGATGCCGTCATAGGTGATGTCCATACCGCAATCCCTCGCGCGCACGGCGATTTGCTCTGCACCGTTGGAATGCCCGTCCAAGCCCGGCTTGCCGACCAGGAATTTGAGACGACGGCCCAGCTTGCTGCTCACTGCGTCTACGGCATCGCGCAGATCGTCCAACCCTTCGGTCATATTTGAGCGGCTGGCAGATACGCCGGTTGGGCCGCGATACTCACCGTAGGCTTTCCGCATCTGGGCGGCCCATTCTCCGGTTGTGACACCTGCTTTCGCTGCGGCGATGGAGGCAGGCATGATGTTGGATCCATCAGCGGCCGCGGCACGCAGGTCGCTGAGTGCTGTGGCCACTGCCTCTGCATCTCGTTCCGCGCGCCATGCGTCCAGCCGTCCGATTTGGTCAGCTTCAACAGCCGGATCAACGACCATGATGCCCCCATCTCCGGTCATCAGAGGGGAGGCTTCGCCTTGTTGGTACTTGTTCACGCCGACGACGATTGTGTCGCCGCTTTCGATCCGGTTGAGGCGTTCAGCGTTGGATTGAACCAACTGGGATTTCATGTAATCGATGCCGCCCATAGCGCCGCCCATCGAAGACAGGTTTGCAAGCTCGTGGCGGGCGCCTTCTTTCAAAGCTTCGACCTTTGCGTCCACCGCCGGGTTGCCATCAAAAAGATCGTCAAATTCCAAAAGGTCAGTCTCGAACGCCATGATCTGCTGCATCCGCATGGACCATTGCTGATCCCAGGGGCGCGGCAGGCCAAGGGCCTCGTTCCAGGCTGGCAATTGAACCGCTCTTGCGCGGGCTTTTTTGGACAGCGTGACCGCAAGCATTTCAATCAGGATGCGGTAGACATTGTTCTCTGGCTGCTGCTCCGTCAGGCCCAGCGAGTTCACCTGTACGCCATAGCGAAAACGGCGGAACTTTGGATCTTCGACGCCGTATCGTTCTTGGCAGATTTCATCCCACAGATCGACAAAGGCGCGCATTTTGCACATCTCGGTTACAAATCGGATGCCCGCGTTTACAAAGAACGATATCCGCCCAACCAACGCAGGAAAATCCTCGGCTGGCACGCGCGGCTTAAGCTCGTCCAATACCGCCTGCGCTGTCGCCAAAGCAAAGGCCAGTTCCTGTTCCGGCGTCGCGCCAGCCTCTTGCAGGTGATACGAGCACACATTCATCGGGTTCCATTTCGGAACGTGTGAATAGCAATACTCGGCCACATCAGCGATCATTTTCAGCGATGGTTTTGGCGGGCAGATGTATGTCCCGCGCGACAGGTATTCTTTGATCAGATCGTTTTGAACCGTTCCCTGAAGCTTGGAGACATCCGCCCCTTGTTCTTCGGCCACAGCAATATAAAGGGCCAGCAACCACGGCGCCGTCGCATTGATCGTCATCGACGTATTCATCTGTTCCAAAGGAATGTCGTCGAACAAAACGCGCATATCGCCCAAGTGGCACACCGGCACACCAACCTTCCCGACTTCGCCGCGCGCCAGAACATGATCGCTGTCATAGCCTGTCTGCGTCGGCAAATCGAAAGCAACGGACAAGCCAGTCTGTCCTTTTGAGAGGTTGCTACGATAGAGGGCGTTTGATGCCTTTGCCGTTGAATGACCAGCATATGTACGGATGAGCCAGGGACGGTCTTTGGTTTGGGTGGTCATCGAAGGCCTCTCTCAACGGGTGCGCAATAATATTTCGTCTGTGAGGTGATATTGGAAACTTTTGCCTAAAGTCAACATGCTGCGTCGCGGCAATTCGAAAGATGACCTCAGATAGCTATTTACGGGTCTCTACGGGCCTGTAAGTGTCTCGCCATGTTGCAAACGATTGAAATCCCGATTTGGTTGTTTGTGGTTATCCTGTTGTTTGCAACGGTAACATTCGCCTCACACTTCTTGTTTCCGTCTGTCCGATGGTTTTTCCGCAGACGTTTGGAAAAAGCTGTCGCGCGGTTGAACACACGTCTGACGCGCCCGATTGAACCTTTCAAGCTCGCCCGCCGCCACGATATGATTCAGCGGTTGATTTACGATCCTGAAGTCACGCACGCGATTGTGGAGCATGCGGCAGAGCAAAGCATCCCCGAAAACGTGGCCTTTGAAGAAGCACAGCGTTACGCCAGAGAGATTGTGCCATCCTTTTCGGCCTTTGCGTATTTCGGATTTGCAATCCGCGCCGCGCGTTGGTTGGCGAACCTTTTGTATGACGTGCGGACCCCGCCAGAAAACGACCGCGTGTTCGAGCCGATTTCAAGCGACACAACCGTTGTTTTCGTCATGAACCACCGATCCAATATGGATTATGTGCTGGTGACTTACCTGGCCGCGCGCTCTTCGGCGCTCAGCTATGCGGTTGGTGAATGGGCGCGCGTCTGGCCATTGTCTCGACTGATCAAGTCGATGGGGGCGTATTTTATCAGGCGTAAGTCGCGCAATGCATTGTACCGCAAGGTTTTGGCGCGCTACGTCCATATGGCGACTGCGGGCGGCGTCACCCAAGCGGTCTTTCCCGAAGGAGGTCTGAGCCTTGATGGCCACCTCATGCCGCCCAAAATGGGCATCCTCGCTTATATCGTGGACGCGTGGGAACCGGACGGGCGCGACGTGGCCTTTGTTCCCGTCGCGATCAATTACGACCGCGTCCTCGAGGATCGCGTGCTGATTGCCGCCGGGCTGCGCGGTGACCGCAGGTTTGGCGCCAAGGTCAGCGTGATTTTCAAATTCATCCGCCAAAAACTGTGGCTCAAACTGCGTGGCCGGTTCACCAGGTTCGGCGCGGCCGCTGTGGTTTTTGGCGAACCTGTCTTGCTGTCGAGCTATCGGGCAAAGCCAGACCCGGCCGATTTGGCGGCGGATCTGATGGCACGCATCGGGGGGCATATGCCAATTCTGGGCGTTCCTTTGCTGTGCAACGTGTTGTTGGCCGCTGACGCGCCCATGACTCTGGAGGCGGCGATTTCTGCCGCAAAAACCCGGCTTAGCGAAAGTGGCAAAGCCGGTCCGTTGCGCGAAGACGTCGCCCATATGCTGGCTCAGGCCTTGGAGCATATGAAGCAACGGCACTTTGTCTTGTCAGACGGCGATAATTTGCAGGTGAACCCAGAAGAGCGATCGACCGTCGCCTATTACGCCAACTCTGTCGCGCATCACTTCGAATAATCGCGTTGGCGATTGCTGCGTGCGCAAAGTCATAAAATTACAAATTTGACCACTTGAGGGTTGCTTTATTGCGTACGGCCCCATATTCCACCCAGACGCGTCGCGATTCTGCGGCGCAGCACATCGAGCGAGTGAAGGAGGCTCCTATGGCTTTGGATGCAGGCATCGCGCCTTATGACGCACCAGAAAAAGATCTCTATGAAATGGGAGAGATGCCCCCGCTCGGTTATGTGCCGAAGCAAATGTACGCTTGGGCCATTCGCCGCGAGCGGCATGGCGACCCCGATTCTGCGATGCTGCAAGAGGTTGTCGATGTCCCGACATTGGACAGCCACGACGTTCTCGTTCTGGTGATGGCGGCGGGCGTGAACTACAACGGCGTCTGGGCGGCCTTGGGCCAACCGATCAGCCCTTTCGACGGCCACAAACAGCCTTATCACATCGCGGGCAGCGACGCGTCGGGGATCGTTTGGGCGGTTGGCGACAAGGTAAAGCGTTGGAAAGTCGGCGACGAAGTCGTGATCCACTGCAACCAGGATGACGGCGATGACGAAGAATGTAACGGCGGCGACCCGATGTATTCGCCCAGCCAGCGCATCTGGGGCTATGAAACGCCCGATGGGTCCTTCGGCCAGTTCACGCGCGTTCAATCGCAGCAGCTGATGCCACGCCCCAAGCACCTGACCTGGGAAGAGGCGGCGTGTTACACGCTGAC
>CAZYQC010000036.1:0-6670 GCA_964649815.1 uncultured Rhodobacterales bacterium
CAATACGGCATTTCCACCGATGGCGAAGATCCGGCGCGGGTGTTCACGCTGGCGACAGGTTCCCCGATGATCCTGCGCGGCACGCTTTGGCCGGAAAAACCGGCGTCGGGCCTTTTGCACAGATCGCCGCCCATCGAAGGGTCGGGAGAGACGCGTCTGGTTCTGGTGCTTGATCCGGTTTTCGACATGGCAGACGTGTGATCATGCGCGGCAACCTGGGGCAGACCACGCTGCGCAAAAAGCGGCGGGCCAGCGATCCAATGCGGGATTACGACCGCTTGCCGCCTCTGGTGCGGCAGTGGTTGGCGAATGCTGCGCTGCCGTGGCGGCCGCAATCGGCGCTCAAGGCGTTTGATCGCGCGCTTGCGCGCACCGGGGATCCTGATCACGCGCTGCGCGAATTGGACAGGCTGCAGGCCAATCAATTGGCCCGCGACACGATTGTGATCGATTAGCCCGCGACGCGCGCGCTGTGCTGCGCTTTAGTCGGCCTCGGCGGGGCACCACGTCAGCGACGAATGGTGCAGCGCAATCAAGGCCCGTCCGCCGACCTTGTGGTAGATGAACGTGTAATCGGCCTGCGTGACATCGCCATCGCCGTTTTCAAAAAAGCACTGACCCATGTCCCGAGCAGTCAGGCCGCCTGGCTCTTGCATGGGGCCAATGGCGCTGCGAAAATCCACGGTTTTCCAGCCGTGGTGCAAAAAGCCATGATCATCCGGGTAATCCGGGTCTCCGCCGACAAAATAGGCGCGGGCGCCTGCACGGTCGGTTCGGATCACATCGCTGAGCGTTGGTTTGAATTGAAGCGGTGCAGATGGATCATCGACGTCATAGAGATCGAGCAGCGCATCGACATCCTGTTCTGTCACATGTTTGATCCAAGCCGTTTGCGCGGCAACGACATCTTGCGCGCATATGGGTTCAAATACCCGATCCAGCATCGCTGGCCTCCTTACGTCTGTTCCCTTTATGCGCGGCACCGGCAACTTTTGGCGAGAAAGTTACAAAGTGTCGCAGGGTACCGTGTTGCGTAGGCCAAGTCAGGCAACGAAACAAGGTTGTTTTTTCGTGGCGCTGCGCTTCGGTGCCGATCCATCGCGCTGCGGACGCGCTAAGGTTGACGCCAGGTGCGTCAGCTCTCATGAAAGGACTTCACCCAAGCGCGCGACGCTCCACGGGCGGTCAGTGCGAAAGAGAATGCGGATCAAAACCATGACAGAGTTTGACATCGATAGCCTGAAATTCGACGACAAAGGCCTGATCCCCGCAATCGCGCAGGACGGTCAGAATGGCGAGGTCTTGATGATGGCGTGGATGAATGCGGCATCGATCAAGGAAACCATTGAAACGGGCCGCGTTGTCTATTGGTCGCGCTCGCGCCAAGCGTTCTGGCGCAAGGGAGATACCTCGGGCCATATCCAAAAGCTGATTGATTTCCGCTTTGACTGCGACCGGGATTGCCTTTTGCTGATCGTCGATCAAACCGGCGCGGCCTGCCACACGCATCGCCGCAGCTGTTTTTATACAGGCGTCCGCGACGGCGCGGAGGTCGAGCTTTCCAAGCCAATCGACGGGTCGGCCTGACAAATCCATGCTGGCCCCATGTTCTTTTGGGCTTTTGTCGTTGATCCAGTAGCTCTTTGCGATCTGAGGCCGTAGTCTGAGCCCAAGCGCATTGCCACGCCAGCAAGGCGGCCAGACATGGCCGCCGAGGATGGACAGGCAATTGCCCAAGGGAAAGGGATCGCACATGCCAACCTCAGCGCCGATTTGGCAATGGAGCGCGTCAGACATTGCGTCGGCAACAACAGACGGCCGCGTGACAGCAACCGAAGTGACCGAAGCGGCCATTGCGCGCATGAACGCGGTGAACCCAGAGCTGAACGCCGTGGTCGAAAGTCTGGCGGACGAGGCCTTGGCGCAGGCGCAGGCGCTTGATGCCCAAGAAGGGTCGAAAGGACCGCTGCATGGGGTGCCCGTCACGATCAAAGTCAACGTGGACCAAAAAGGCCACGCCACCACCAACGGTGTTGTCGCGCTGAAAGATGCAATAGCGCCTGACGATGCGCCAGTCGTGCGCAATCTGAAATCAGCGGGCGCCGTCATCATTGGTCGGACGAATACGCCAGAATTCTCCTTTCGGGCGGATACGGACAACCCCCTTCACGGGCGCACCTATAATCCCTGGGGGCGGCACCTGTCGGCGGGAGGGTCGTCTGGTGGGGCGGGCTCGGCTGTTATGGCCGGCATCGGGGCTTTGGCGCATGGCAATGACATCGGCGGATCCCTGCGCTTTCCTGCCTCTGCCAACGGTGCTGTGACGGTCAAACCGGGCCTGGGCCGTGTCCCCGCCTGGAACCCAAGCCAAAAGGCCGAGCGCGGGCTTTTGGCGCAATCGATGTCCGTGCAAGGGCTGATCACGCGGAATGCGGCGGATTTGCATCTGTCGATGCCAAGCATGATCGCACCCGACGCCCGCGACCCGTTCCACGTGCCGATGCCCTGGCGCGGTGCTCCGCTTGACGGTCCGATCCGCGTGGCAGTGGCGCGCGATGACTTTGGGTTCGGCATGCATCCCGATGTCGCCACCGCCATCGACAAAGCGGCAAGCGCCTTGTCGGATGCTGGATATGCGGTCGAAGAGGTCGAGCCGCCACTGGCCAAGGAAACGGGCGAGGTCGGCTATCGCACGCTTCTTGGCGAGGTTCAGGCGCTGTTGGGGCCTGATATCAGGGCCTACGGATCCGAGACGCTCAACACGATTTTTGACGAATACTATGTTCAATTCCCGCCCTACGAGGGTGTGGAAGAGCTGGCCATGTTGGCCAAACGATCCTACTACGCCCGCGCGTGGTCGCTGTTCTTAGAGGATTATCCGCTGGTTCTGACGCCGTTCCTGCTCAAACCCTTTTTCACAGCCGGGCGGGACGCCGAAGGCCCCGAAGGCGTGCGAGATGCGTTGGGCGGATCGCATTGGTCGTTCATCATGAACTTCCTTGGATTGCCCGCTGGCAACATGCCAACGCATATCGCGCAACTGCCCGCCGGACCACAGCCGATCGGTGTTCAAATCGCAGGACGCCGCTGGCGCGAAGACATGGTTGTCGATGCTATGCAGGCCATTGAAAACGACATTCCACCGGTCTGCAGCGAACTCTGGGCACGGACCGAACACAGTTAATTCTGGATAACCTCTGGCTGTCCCAAAAACGCAATTGACTTGGCGTTTGGGGTCATGCACTCAGATACGTGATGGTTCCCAATGGCGCGCCAAAGGGATTCAAAGGGAACACGGTGCGGATCAAGATGCGATCCAAATCCGCGACTGCCCCCGCAACTGTAAGCGGCGAGCGACACCAAATCATGCCACTGGCCCGAAGGGCTGGGAAGGATGGTGAAGCAACGACCCGTAAGTCAGGAGACCTGCCATCAGATGTTAACCAACCCGGGACGGGGCGTCCTGGAAGGAGGCTTTGATGACACGGACCCTGTGTGTCGACATGACCAGACCCTTCCGTTCGCTGAGAGGCGCGCGCGGAGGCAGTGGTGCAACAAAACCAAGCTGATCATGTTCTTCTGATCTGTGCGACGTGCAAAGGCGCATCGACGCCGGATGCCTTGCATGCGGCGCTGTCGGATGCGCTCCCCTCAGGCTTTGCCGTGCGGTTTGTGGATTGCATGGCCGGGTGCGACACGCCCCGCACTGTGGGGTTTCAAGCCGCCCACAAAGCAACCTACCTTTTTGGCGATATCGAAGGGCAAGCCGATGTGGCCGCACTTGTGGACTTTGCGGGCCAATATCAGGCAAGTGCCGATGGGTGGACCAATGCCTCTGACCGGCCCAAGGCCTTGTTTCGCAAGACCGTGTCGCGGATGCCCGCGCTGCGCGCGCAGGTGCCGCAGTGACCGGTCCTTTCCTCGCCGCACAGAACCTCTGTTACCGCTCGCGGGATGGGTCTGCTCTGTTGAACGGGGTGAGCTTTGAGGTCGGCGAAGGTGACATCCTGGCCATAGCCGGGCCGAATGGCGCCGGCAAAACAACGCTTTTGAATCTGCTGTGCGGAGTAGAACATCCGTCCTCTGGTCAGATTCTGGTGGCGGGAAAAGACCTCGCGACGATCTCTGCGCAAGAGCGCGCGCGCATGATCGCCGTGGTCAGTCAGCAAGAAATGCCCGACGGGCGTTTGGCGCTGCGCGACTACGTGGCCCTTGGCCAGATCCCGATCAAATCCGACCGCTCGTCACAGGCCAATGCCGCCGATCTGGACCGTATTCTGGGGCTGACGGGCCTGTCGGCACTGGCCGGGCAACGCATGGGGCAGTTGTCGGGCGGAGAGCGTCAGCGCGCGCATATTGCCCGCGCTTTGGCGCAATCGCCAACCTTGCTCTTTCTGGACGAACCGACAAACCACCTGGACCCGGATGCCAAGGGCAAGATGCTGTCGCTGGTGGCCGAGCTTGGGATCACCGTGATCATGATCGTGCATGACATCGTGATGATCCCTGAATTCGCGAGCCATGTCGCTTTGGTCCATGCCACGCGCCTGACCGGTTTCGGCCCGGTGAACGATATTTTGACCACCAAGGCCGTGCGCAGCACGTTTGGTGTGGATTACCTCATGTTCGAACATCAAGGCCGCAAGATACCGGCCTTGGACATCAAGAAAACCCTCTCAACAACAAATGCTTAGGAGACATATCTCATGAAACACCTTTGGTCCGCGCTTATCGCGGCGACGCTTGCAACTGGCGCCTTTGCGGACGGCATCACAGTGGACAATTGTGGTGAGCCGTTGGTCTTCGACACCACGCCCCAGCGGCTGGTGGTTCACGATATGAATATGACCGACATGGCCTTTGCTTTGGGTTTGCAAGACAAGATCGTCGGCCTGACGGGCATCACCGGCTGGTACAAGACCAGCCCAGAGTTCGACACATTGCGCGGCGACATACCCGAGCTTGCCCCGAAATATCCAACGGTCGAGAACCTTGTCGCAGCCTCGCCTGATCTGTTTTTCGCAGGTTGGTACTATGGCATGAAGCCAGGTGGTGACGTGACGCCAGATACGCTGGCACCGTTTGGGATCAAGACCATGATCCTGACCGAAAGCTGTGTCCATTTGAACAAAGACCGTCCCGAAGCCAGCATGAACCTGCTCTTTGACGATGTCCTGAGGCTGGGGCAGGTGATGGGCGTCGAGGCGACATCAACTGCCCTGGTCGAAGGGTGGAAGGCCGAGCTTGCCTCGATTGAGGCACAGACAGCCGATCTGGCGAAACCCCGCGTGTTTCTTTTGGATGGGCCGGCGGATGCGCCCTTTACGGCTGGCAAATTCGCCATTCCAGACGCGATGATCACGGCGGCGGGCGGCGAGAACGTGACAGGCGATATGGACACAAGTTGGGGCCGTACATCGTGGGAGGCCGTGGCCGCAGCAAACCCGGAATTCCTTGTGCTGCTTGACTATCAAACCGGCAATGGCGCCCAAGACACGTTCGATTTTCTAAAGGATCACCCCGTGATGTCGCAAACGGATGCGGTGAAAAACGGCAAATGGATCGGGCTGCGTTATGAAGAGCTGACGCCGGGGCCCGCGAACATCCAAGCGATCGCCAAAATGGCACGCGCGATGCATCCTGGCCTCAACTAGGATGCGGCACCTTGGTTTGACGCTGGTTTTAGGGGCGGTCGTTCTGGCCGCTCTGATTCTGGCGTCAACCATCCTTGGCACGACGCAGATCCCCGCAATCGAGGCCTGGAACGCCATCCTGTTGGGCACCGGGCTGGTCGATGGCGAGATGACGCCTCTGCATCGCATTGTGTTCGAGTTGCGCCTGCCCAGAGCCATGTTCGCAGCCGTCATCGGTGCGGGATTGGGGGTTGTGGGGGTCGTGCTCCAAACAACGACGCGCAACGATCTGGCTGATCCGTTTTTGTTCGGTCTCTCCTCAGGTGCGGCGGCGGGTGCTGTTTTTGTCATCACCGTCACAGGCGATGTGTTGGGGTTTTGGACGCTCCCGCTCGCGGCCTTCAGCGGCGGAATTGTCGCCTCGCTGATCGTTCTTGCGCTGGCTCATGGCTTGCGCACCAGCGCGCCCGAGAAACTTATCCTGGCGGGGTTGGCGGTTTCGTTTCTGTTTGCGGCGATCACCAATTACTTGATTTTTGCGGGCGACAGCCGTGCCGCGCATTCGGTTGTCTTTTGGATGCTGGGCGGGCTTGGCTTGGCCCGGTGGGAGACGTTTCCGCTGGTTTGCTTGGGCTTTGTTTTCATCCTGGCTCTTACGCTCTATCGCAGTCGGTGGCTCGACGCTTTGCTGACCGGAGACCTGACGGCCTCGACCTTGGGCGTTCCTGTCACGCGACTTCGGTTTAGCATGTTCTTTGCAGCCGCCTTGGCGACTGCGGTTTTTGTGTCCGTGGCAGGCGTGATTGGCTTTATCGGGTTGATGGTTCCGCATATTGCGCGGGGCATTGTGGGCCCGTTGCACAAAGACCTTTTGCCAATCGCCGCGATGGTTGGCGCGGCCTTGTTGACCGGCTCGGACATCGTGAGCCGCCTGCTGCTGGCCCCGCAGGAATTGCCGGTCGGCATTGTGACGACGTCGACGGGTGCGGTTTTTGTCTTTTTGCTTTTGTTCCGCACGGCGCGGTCGCGGCAGTGAA
>CAZYQC010000036.1:6770-33131 GCA_964649815.1 uncultured Rhodobacterales bacterium
GGTGCGGTTTTTGTCTTTTTGCTTTTGTTCCGCACGGCGCGGTCGCGGCAGTGAACGCCTTTGCGTGAGGCCGACGCGCCAGACATGAAAAAAGGAACGCGTCTCCGCGTTCCTTTTCTGTTTGTCGCTCCAGCGCTTTAGAGCAAGCTGGGGTCGTCAACCGACAGGCCGACGACGTCGATCTCTTCGCCTTCGAGCGCGGCATTGATCCCGGTTTGCGTCACACCCGCGGTCAAGCTGAACTTGTAGGTATGTCCGTTTCCAGCCTGGTTGGCCCAGATGACGTCGCTGTCGGTGGCGGCATCGCCGGTTTGCTCGAAGATATACGGCAAATCGTTTCCGTTCGCCCCTTCGACCGCCTGGAACGCGATCCGGTAGCCGCCGCCATCGTCGAGGTTCTCGAAGATATAGGTGCCGTTTGCATCCGTCGTCGTTTCTGCAATGGCAGCGCCATCGCGGATCAACCAAATCATCGCGTTCGCAACGCCTTGGTCACTTGCTGTCAACGTACCGGTTCCATCGAGGTCGAGGAAATAGGTGCCGGACACGCCCGCGTCGCCCGTGCCTGGATCTGGCGTTGGGTCGGGATCAGGATCTGGTGTTGGATCAGGATCAGGGTCCGGGTCTGGATCGGGCGGAGGAGGCACAAACTCAGAGCCAGCCAAACCGCCGTCGATACCGGCCAAAACCTCACCATCGGTGACACTTACCTTGCGCGTGGTGCCGTTGCCTTGGCCATTGGTCCAGATCACGTCACTGTCGAGCGTCGGATCACCGCCGATTTGCTCGGTGATGTAATCCAAGTCGTCGCCCACCGCATCTTGCGGATTCTCAAAGGCAACACGGTACCCGCCGCCGGCGTCGATGCCGGTAAAGCTATAGGTCCCATCCGCACGGGTGGAGGTTTCCAAAAAGTCCGCGCCGTTCAAAACCAGCGTAACGCGCGCGCCTGCGACATCAAGATCGCCCGCAGTGTAGGTGCCGGTGCCATCCAGGTCGACAAAATATCTGCCGCTGATGCCGGTATCGCCGGGTTCCGGCTCGGGCTCTGGATCTGGGACCGGATCGGGATCGGGGTCTGGATCTGGCGTCGGATCGGGATCAGGATCAGGATCGGGGTCCGGGTCTGGATCAGGGTCTGGAGGTGGTGGCGGAGGCGGCGGAGGCGGCGCGTCTGCATCAATCAGACCCGCATCGATGCCATCCCGGAACTCATCCTCGGCTATGCCGAACTTGAGCGTTGTTCCGTCCCCTTGGCCGTCCGTCCAAATCACTTCGCTGTCTGCCAGCGGATCGTCACCAACCTGGCTTGTCACATAGTCGAGCGAAAAGCCGAATATGTCTTCGGGGTTTTCAAAGGCCACGCGGTAGCTGGTCGATACGTCAACATCCGTGAACGTATAGCGCCCATCCGCATCCGTTGTGGCCGTTGCCACCTGTTGTCCAGCCTGGATCAAACGCACCTCTGCGCCTGCGATGAATTCATCGCCATCCGTGATCGTGCCAGAACCATCTTTGTCGATAAAGTACCGCCCTGAAACGCCAGTCCCGTCCGGTTCTGGCGGAGGCGGTGGAGGCGGTGGAGGTGGCGGCGGAGGAGGCACTTCGGGTTGGGTAAAGTCCATTTGCGTGCGCGCAAACCCCGGCCCGGCCCAATCGAGATCGATTGCCGCGTTGCCGCCACGTTCGAAATAGCGCACTTCGATGTCGTGAACGCCCGCGTCCAATTCAACGCTCGCGGTTTCCGTCAAAAAGGCGTGCAGACCATCGTTTCCAAGGACCAATGCACCATCGATATAAAGCGCCGATCCATCGTCACTGCCTAAGTAGAACGTGTAAGTTCCTGCGTCTTCGGTGGTGAATGAACCTTCGTAGAGAACGGCAAAGTCATCCGTCGGACCGCCCGCATAGAAAGCGCCTGTGCCGGCGTCTTCCGAGATTTCAGTGACGTATTCCTGAAACACCGGCTGTGCGGCAAAGTCGATGTCGGCCAAAACAGACGCTGTGTCTGTCTCAATATACCGCGCCACCAATGTGGTTGGCGTGCCTCCGATATCGTCGTCGAGAATAACGGCGGAGGCTTCTAGATCGGATGCGATCCGTGCTTGCTGCACATTCGACAGCGATACTGTCACCGTTTGGGACGGGTTGGTCGTGTCATTTCCGTCAAAAGTGACATCAATGAACGCCGCGCTTTGGCCTGCAGGGATAATGACCTCGGTCGGCCCGCTCGCGCCGGATATGTCCACATCCGCGGTCACAATTGCAGGCGCAGGTTGGTCCAACACCACTTCAAAGCGCAATGTGCCGGTGTCGCCTGCGTCGCCCTCCAGTGCATTTTCTGGGGCGATCAGGCTGATCCGCGGCAGGCCAATGTGAACATACTCAGCCGTATCGCCATCGTTCACGGTTTCCAGATACCGAACCATACCGTCCAACCGGTCATCTGCCGGCCAGTTGGATTCTCCGATCAATTTGGAGGATCGGTCTACATCCGCAGGCACATCACCCTGGCCTTCGGCGACCAGAACGTCGTCTTTCCAAAGGCGCATATATCCGCTGTCATCAACAGCCGCCGTCCATTTCGCGACCACGCCTTCCTCGATGGCGTTCGGTGCGATGATGCGATGCTGAACGCCGCCCACAAAAACGGCAAAGAACATATCAGCTGTGCTGTTGATCTGGCCAAGCACGATGTTGTCGTCGAACGTATCAGTGCCAAAGTCGAAAACCCGTTGATACGTGCCGCCGTCGATATCGTCATAGCGCGCTTCAACCGTGATTTCGAAAGCACCCATGATTTCATCGTCGTCGATGCCATAGACATCAAGGCCTGTGTCCGCAGGGACCAGGTTTGGCGTATCGACCAATTGCGCCATGCTGACACCCAGCATGCTGGCCACCGAAGGCACACCCGCATCATCCAACACAAACAGCATCCACGAACCTGGAACCATCGCCCCTGACGAGAGGGTTGTGACCTCAATCGTGGTGCCATCGATGATTGTGAAATCGAGCTCGACAAATCGGCTGTCGGAATTGACCGCATGCGTCAGAGCTCCGGTACGGACGGCTGTGACGCGCGCGATATCGCTGGTGTCGTCAACAGAGAACTGGAACGTCTGGTTGTTGCCGACATTTGTCGGCGCGCTTGTGATCTCTGGCCGGTCTGCCTCGGCGCCTGTTTCGTCGTAAAGATACGACGGCGCATAGACCTCGAGGTTGATGTTGGTCAACGGACCCGGCGCGCCGCCCCCGCCGACCCAGATCATACCATTAGGCATGAGAAGGTGTGTCGAATGGTAAAGCCTTGCCAGTTCGTGATCGGCAACTTCCTCGACAGAATTCGTTGCGGGATCCCAGATTTCAGCGGTGTAAACCGCGTTGTCAAAGTTGTTAAAGCCCTCGGTGCCGCCAGTGATGATCACCCGACCATCAGGCAGAACGCTCATCCCTGCATCCTGCCGAGACGACATGATATCCGCCACGGCGGTAAAGGTCGGTTGATCCTCGCTCAGATCGGCGATCCAGATTTTGCGGTCCGTGCCGATGATCGCGACTTTGTCGACATCATACATGATGCCAGGACGGTTTGCTGCATGGCCAAAACCCGGCGTGCCAAGCGCCTGGGACGTGCCATTCCCGCTGGTGTCGATCCGGTACATCTGACCGGTGCCAGCGATAACGACGACCGAAGCATCGCTCGTGACCCATGTTTTTGGGTAGTAATAGTTGATGTTGATATCGACACCCGTCAGCTCGCGCCA
The DNA here is from genome assembly GCA_964649815.1 of uncultured Rhodobacterales bacterium. Classification (GTDB taxonomy): domain Bacteria; phylum Pseudomonadota; class Alphaproteobacteria; order Rhodobacterales; family Rhodobacteraceae. The sequence goes on from CAZYQC010000036.1 coordinate 10,538, forward strand.
ACCGGTCGCCGCATTGTAGACCTCGGGCTTGTCCTTGCCGCCTCCCGTGCCGCCCAGCGTCAGGATCTCGCCATTGGAGAGCGTGACCGACGTGTTGTACCAACGGTCGTATTCCATTTCGCCCAATGTCGCGTCGCGCAAGGTTTGGGTGGCATAGTCAAAGACGACCACATCGTTGATCGGACCGTTGACCGGGCCACCTTCGCCCCGCGCGTCACCGCCTGTGATCAGAACATTGCCAGTGACCGGGTCGATCGACATATTCGAACAGAAGATGTCCGTATCGGTCGTGTTTGGCAAAATGACATGCACGCCGGTTTCGGGGTCATAAATCGTGTAAACGAACTGACCCGACTGCACGCCGTTTTCATCTGTGCCAAAGGCCAGGATCTTGCCGTCAGGCAGCACCATCGCGTGAATGGGGATCACGCCAATACCTTGCACATCGCTCCACTCACCATCGCCCTCTGGGTCGGTCGCAGAGATATTGGTTTGACCTTCGATGCCCGGTTCGACAACGCCATCAGGGCGCAGCTTGTCACAAAAACAGCGTACTTCGCCGGTTGTGGCACAGGGGCTGGATTGGAACTTGGGGTCCAGCTCTTCCACGTTGCCGTAATTGGCGATTTTCAGGTTCAGGACCGTGCCCGTCAGATCAGAAGCGTCGGGGTCATCGGTCGAGCCGATCAGACGGTTCTCGCGTGCGATGTCTTCTGGAACGACGCCAGGACCTTCGGCCAAGAGGTCATAATCCTTGGCGATCCGCATGGTGCCGTCTGGATCGACGCCCAGGCGCCACGTGGCATAGTCGCCCTCGACGATGGCGTCCGTTGCCACCAAAGTGTAGGTGGTGCCATTCTGTTCGATGCCAAATTCGACATCATTGGTTCCATCGACCTGCGCGAACCAGATTTTGCTTGTGCCAGCGGTGTTTGAGAACTCAAAAACCGTTTGCCCATCGCCAGCGGATAAATCGTCAAAAGATACATCCACAGCCAAAGCAAAGGCGCCGCTAATCGCCTCGTCATCAATTGTAGACAGCACAGTGCTAGCCATCGTTTGCCCCCCAAAAAGCATTGACGCATACAAAACAAATTTTCTTCGGGACAACCCCGATAGCCCAGCACGTACAGTGGGTCTAACACGGGCGAGCTTGTCAACTCTGGTCGGGATTTCAGGCTTAAGGGCTCAATTTTGGCCTCTGACGCTTGTTGGCGTTTCGACAATCGCAAAGTTTCCTCTGCATTGTTTCCGAAACGGGGCCTTACCGCCTAAAGTGATTCCTGAAGATGCGCGTCAATCGATCGTTGTTCGGGCGTGGCTGGGGTGGCAGCAGATCAATCGCCAACAAAGGCCTGCGTGATCGCGCTATGCGGATCTTTTAGACCGTCAATCACCGAAAAATGGTCATGCGTGCCATCAACAAAGGCACTTATTTCGACGTCAAAACCGGACCAGATGTTCTCTAGCAACCTGGCTTGGCGGATGAATTCTGGCCGCTCTCCGCCGCCGACCCAGGCTGTGACGCGCGCGGCGTCGCGCGGCTCCAAGAGGGCAGGGCTCTCAGAGCGCGCGCTTTCCAGCGTCAGGCCAAGCGTGTCGTTCATTTTCGTCCGCAAAAGCGGGCGCAAGTCGTGCAGGCCGCTGATCGACAGAACCTGCGTTATGCGATCCGCACAACCAAGCGCCAGATCGAAGCAGGCCAGACGGCTGACCAAATGCCCGCCAGCAGAATGCCCGGCCAGCCGAATAGGGCCATCCACGCGCGTTGCCGCCAGATCGACGGCCTTTGCAGTTTCCTGCGTCATATCAGATATTTGCGCGTCCGGTGCGAGCGTATAGCCGGTCATGGCAACGGCCCAGCCAGAGGCGCGTGCGCCTTCGGCGAAATGGGTCCAGTCGGATTTGCACAGTTTCATCCAATATCCGCCATGAACGAACACGGCCAAACCTTTGGGCGTGGCGTCTGGCCATATAAGGTCAAGCTTTTGGCGCGGCGCATCTCCGTATGCGACGTCTTCGTCGATGCTTATCCCGCTTGCGCGATAGGCCGCCGCATCTGCGGCCCATTGGGCGGGCAAGGCTTCGGAGCCAGGTATATGTGCCATGTTGGCATACGCATCATCCCAGTCTTTCATATGTCTTTCTCCGGTGAACCGCCCTTTTCGCAAGGGGTAATGCGCCCGGTCCCCAATGGTCAACGGAGCAATACGGCATCTTGAGTTGCCAAGTCACGGCGCGACGGTCAAAGGTGAGGCGCAAATTCAGCCGCGACGCAGGTCTGCTTTTGTCCGCACCACGACGCGCCAACCACGAAGGGATGCACGCATGTTGAAAATCGCGCTTTTGGACGATTACGTGAATGTCGCGCCCCGTGTCGTGGATTGGCATCAACTGGGGGCGGTGTCGGTCAAGGTGGTGAACACCTCGCTGATGGAGGATGTTGCCGCGCGGACGGAGGCGCTGCGCCCCTTTGATATCATTGTCGCAATGCGCGAGCGGACACCGCTGACGGCAGACATGATCCAAGACCTCGACCAACTAAAGCTGATCGTAACCACAGGCATGCGCAACAACAGCATTGATGGTGTTGCCGCGCGCAAGGCTGGTGTCGACCTCTGTGGTACGCAAATGATCCCCTATGCCGCGTTCGAACATGCTTGGGCGCTGTTGATGGCGTTGGCAAAACAGATCCCGGCCGAGCATATGGCGATGCGGGACGGCGGCTGGCAGCAGCACACGGGCATCGGTCTGAACGGTCGCACGCTTGGCATTCTGGGCTTGGGCAAGCTGGGCTCTCAGATGGCCCGCGCGGCGGCGGCGTTCAACATGTCTGTGATTGCGTGGAGTCCAAATCTGACCGCCGAACGCGCCGAAGCCCAAGGCGCCCGGCTGGTGTCCAAAGAGGCGCTGTTTGAGACATCAGATTTCCTGTCGATACATCTTGTTTTGTCCGACACCACGCGGAACCTGATTGACGCTGCGGCATTGGCTCGCATGAAGCCAAGCGCCTATTTGATCAACACGTCGCGTGGGCCAATCGTGGACGAAGCGGCCCTGATCGATGCGTTGAAGGCCGGTCAAATCAAGGGTGCAGGTTTGGATGTCTACGACCAAGAGCCGCTGCCCGTTGATCACCCGCTTCGCACTGCGCCCAATGTGGTTTTGACCGGCCATACCGGCTATGTGATTGAGGAAATGCACAAAACGGCCTATGGTCAGGCGCTGGAAAACATTTTTGCCTGGCAAGAAGGGGCGCCCATTCGGGTATTGAATGCGGATGCGTGACCTGTTCGGTGTCCGCCTTTCAACTCGGGGTGTCTTTGCTCTCTGCCGATAGGTTGGGGTCCAACCGCCCAAGCAAATCCAGAAGTGTTTCGTAATCCTCCGAGCCCAGAGCATCGCGAAACCCGTCCACAATCTTGATCGCCTGATCGAGATTGGCGTCGATGATGTGCTGTCCGGCCGGCGTGATCTCGACAAATTGGCGTCTGCGATCGACCTCGTCGCGGACCTGGGTGATCAGACCCTTTGTTCGCAAGGTAGTCGCAATACGGGTCAGGCTTGGCATAAGCAGGCTTGCCCGGTCCGCCAGGGTTTTTGAATCAAGCTTTCCGTGTTCGGACAGAACGCGCAAAACCCGCCATTGTTGTTCCGTAATCCCGGTTTCGGCCAACATATCGCGGATCGGGGCCATGACCCCTTCGCGGGCGCGGATAAGCGCGATGGGCAAAGAGCGGGATGTCGTGGGCAACCTTTTGGTCATGTAGGTGTCTACCGGTTTTGCAGTTTCTGTTGCGACGGTCTTGACCTTGGTGGCATAATTTACTTAACATGACAACTAATAACATGTTAAGGTTCTGATGCCCCACATTCACATTGAATATTCCGGCAACCTAGAGGCCGCCTTGGACATCCAGGGCCTGTGCGACGCGATCAGGCGCGAAGCGGTGTCGATTGATGCCTTTCCCTTGGCTGGCGTTCGCGTGCGCGCCATTCGTGTCGACCATTTCGCCATCGCTGACGGCAATCCGCAACACGGGTTCATCGACCTGTCGGTGCGCCTGCGGGAGGGGCGCGAGGATAGTATCAAGAAAGACGCGATTGCGCGTATTTTCAAAGTATTGCGTGGCTATGTTGATCCAATCTTAGCAACCCATTCTATCGCGCTGTCGGCAGAAATGCGCGACATCAACGCAGAGCTTTCACCGAAATACGGAACCATCCGCGCCCATTTGGAGGCCCCCGAATGACCACGCTCGATCAAAACCTAGAGGTGCTGGACAGCCACCTAAACCGCTTTCGCAAAACTGGAATATTGAACCGTATTGGTGGCCAGGACGTCGCCGGACAGGCGGGCGTCTTTCAGTCGATCTCTCCGGTTGACACATCTGTGATTTGCAACGTGGCGCAAGGGTCGGCGGCGGATATTGATGCAGCGGCCCAAGCCGCGCATGATGCCTTTCCCGCTTGGCGAGATATGCCTGCAACGCAACGCCGAAAGATCCTTATCAAGATTGCCGAAGGGATTGAGGCGCGGGCAGAAGAAATCGCGTTGTGCGAATGTTGGGACACCGGCCAAGCTTACAAGTTCATGTCCAAGGCGGCGCTGAGGGGGGCAGAGAACTTTCGCTATTTTGCCGATCAGGTGATCCAGGCCCGAGACGGCCAGCACCTCAAGTCGCCAACCCTGATGAATGTGACAACCCGCGTGCCGATTGGCCCGGTCGGCGTGATTACGCCCTGGAACACGCCTTTTATGCTGTCTACTTGGAAAATCGCGCCCGCTTTGGCGGCGGGCTGTACTGTCGTGCACAAACCGGCCGAGCATTCGCCGCTGACGGCCCGCCTGTTGGTGGAGATTGCCGAAGAGGCAGGTCTGCCGCCGGGCGTTTTGAATACGGTGAATGGCTTTGGCGAAGAGGCGGGCAAGGCGCTTTGTGCGCATCGTCTGATCAAGGCGATTGCCTTTGTGGGCGAGAGCCGCACAGGCAGTCTTATTGTCAAACAGGGCGCGGATACGCTCAAGCGGAACCATCTGGAATTGGGTGGGAAAAACCCTGTCATCGTTTTTGAGGATGCAGATCTGGATCGCGCGCTGGATGCCGTCATCTTTATGATCTATTCGATCAACGGAGAACGCTGCACCTCGTCGTCTCGTTTGCTTGTCCAGGACAGTATCCGCGCGGATTTTGAGGCCAAGCTCGTTGAGCGGGTGAACACCATCCGTGTCGGCCATCCGCTTGATCCGCAAACGGAGGTCGGCCCGCTGATCTCGGATGAGCATTTCGCCAAAGTCACGCGCTATTTCGATATCGCCAAAGAAGATGGGGCCGTGATCGCGGCGGGTGGTGAAACGGTGCCTGGTGATGGCTATTTCGTGCGGCCAACGCTGTTTACCGGCGCAACGAACAGGATGCGGATTGCGCAGGAAGAAATCTTTGGCCCTGTTCTGACCTCTATTCCGTTCACGACCGAGGACCAGGCCCTGAGCATGGCGAATGACACAGAATACGGCCTGACGGCCTATGTCTGGACCAATGATTTGACCCGCGCGCTGCGGTTCACCGACCGACTGGAGGCCGGCATGATCTGGGTGAACTCTGAAAACGTCCGGCATCTGCCCACCCCGTTTGGCGGTGTAAAGGCCTCGGGCATTGGGCGCGACGGCGGCGATTGGTCTTTTGAGTTCTACATGGAGCAAAAGCACATTGGTCTGGCAACCGGCGCGCATAAAATCACCAAGCTGGGAGCACTCTAATGCCTGTCCCGTCCCCCAACCTCTATCCGCCGTTCAACACCATTCGCCTCAGCCATGTGTGCCTGAATGTGGCGGATCTGGCGGTTTCCAAGGCCTTTTACGTTGATACGCTGGGCCTGCAGGTCACAGAAGAGACCCAACAGCATGTCTATTTGCGGGCGATGGAAGAACGCGGGCACCATTGTGTCGTTCTTCAAAAATCCGACATGCCAGGAACGGTTGAGGTCATGGGCTTTAAAACCTTTGACGAAGAGGATTTGGACAAGGCCAAGGTATTCTTTGAAAGCAAAGGGCGCCCAACACATTGGGTGGAGCGTCCGCACCAAGGTCGGACGTTGCTGACCTCTGACAACATGGGCATCCCGCTTGAGTTTTATCACAAGATGGATCGTCTGCCTCCGATCCACCAAACCTATGCGCTGTACAAAGGCGTGAAGCCGTTGCGCATCGATCACTTCAATTGCTTTTCGCCCGACGTTGATGCCTCGGTCGCGTTTTATGCCTCTTTCGGGTTTCGCGTGACCGAATACACCGAAGACGAAGACAGCAAGCGGCTTTGGGCGGCGTGGATGCATCGAAAAGGGGGCGTGCATGACATGGCCTTTACCAACGGAACCGGCCCGCGGATGCATCACCTTGCGTTCTGGGTGCCGACGCCGCTGAACATCATCGATCTGTTGGATCTGATGGCGACAACCGGCTACGTCAGCAACATCGAAAGAGGCCCCGGCCGGCACGGGATTTCGAATGCATTCTTTCTCTATATTCTGGATCCCGACGGCCACAGGATCGAAATTTACTGTTCTGATTATCAAACAGTGGATCCTGACCTTGAGCCGATCAAATGGGATCTGAAAGACCCCCAAAGACAGACCCTCTGGGGCGCGCCAGCACCGCAAAGCTGGTTTGAACACGGGACATCTTTCGTAGACGTTGATCTGCAGGAAAGCGGGCTTAAGGCCACGCCGATTGTTGCGCCTTAAGGCGCGTGCATGTTTCGCAAAGGGCGGAGTTGAACATTGAATTGGGATGAATTCGCCCATTGGGGCAAGCATATAGCGGATTGGGGATCTGCCTATCACAAAGGCCTGCGCGAACGGCCAGTGCGCGCCCAGACCGCGCCGGGAGAGATCGCCGCCCAATTGCCACCATCTCCGCCCGAACAAGGCGAAGAGATGCAGGCGATTTTGGCGGATGTCGACACGATCGTCATGCCCGGGATGACACATTGGCAGCACCCGCGCTTTTTTGCTTATTTTCCGGCAAATGCGTCTCCGCCGTCGATGCTGGCGGATCAAATCGTCAACACAATCGCGGCGCAATGTATGCTGTGGCAAACCTCGCCCGCCGCGACCGAGATCGAAGGGGTCATGGTCGACTGGTTGCGTCAAGCCTTGGGTCTTGCTGAGGGCTTTACCGGCGTCATCCAAGACAGCGCCTCGTCGGCCACATTGTCCGCGGTGCTGACCATGCGCGAACGCGCGACAGATTACACCGGCAACAAAGACGGGCTGTCTGACAAGGGCCATCTGCGCATCTATTGTTCGGACCAGGTTCATTCATCAATAGACCGCGCTTGCTGGGTGGCGGGCATTGGGCAGAACAATCTGGTCAAATTGCCAACCAAAGGGCCGCGCTATGCGATGGATGAACACGCTTTGCATGCGGCGATCAAAGCGGACCGGGCCGCAGGGCATATTCCTGCAGGGATCATCGCGATCACCGGCGGCACGGGGATCGGCGCAAGTGATGAGCTGGGTCCGATTCTTGAGATTGCCCGGTCCGAAGACCTCTACACCCATCTGGACGCCGCCTGGGCGGGGTCCGCGATGATATGCCCTGAATATCGCACCGCCTTCTGGCAGGGGGTCGACGGCTTTGACAGTATCGTCTTCAATCCGCACAAATGGCTGGGGGCGCAATTCGACTGCTCGGTTCAATTTCTGAAAGATGCGCAACCACAGCTCAACACGTTGAAAATTGAACCGGAATATCTCAAGACAAGCGGTTCTGCGGTGACCAATTACTCCGAATGGACGATCCCGCTTGGGCGCCGGTTTCGGGCATTGAAGATCTGGTTTCTTCTGCGTGCCTACGGGCTAGAGGGGCTGCGCACCCGTATTCGCAACCATGTGACCTGGGCGCACGAGCTGTGCGAGATGCTACGCGCGACGGACGGGTTCGAAATCGTGACCGACCCGATACTCAGCCTTTTTTCCTTTCGCTGCGACGGCTCGGACGAGGATCAACAGCGCCTGGTTGATGCAATCAATGACGACGGCCGCATCTATCTGACCCAAGGCGCTTTTGAGGGCCGAAAGATCATCCGCTTTTCGGTTGGGCAGTTCGATGCAACACGCGCGGATGTCATGCTGGCCTATGAGGTCATTCGCGATGTGTGGAGCAAAATCAGATGAAGTTTGCAACGTATGCCGCTGAAGATGAACGGTTTTATGGATCGGTGGGTGAGGCAGGCTTTACGGCGCTTAGCCCTCATTTTCCGCAATGGCCAACGCTTTTTGATGCGGTCAAGGCGGGTGGGCTGTCCGCATTGGCAGACAAGGCTGCAACCTTACCGCCCAGCCATGATGACGCCAGCTACGAGATGGTTTTGCCCAACGCTCAGCGGATTTTGTGCGTTGGCGTGAATTTCCCCGATCGCAATGCGGAATACAAAGATGGCAGCGATCAGCCAAAGTTCATGTCGCTGTTTCCGCGCTTTGCCAGCGGGTTCACAGGACATGGGCGTCCGCTTATTCGCCCGCCTGAAAGTGCCACACTGGATTACGAAGGCGAGGTTGCGGTGGTCATCGGCAAAGGTGGCCGACGCATCGCAGAGGGCGACGCTTACGACCACATCGCCGCTTTGACGATTTGCAACGAAGGCACCATTCGCGAATGGGTGCGCCACGCCAAATTCAACGTCACCCAAGGCAAGAACTGGGATCGCTCTGGGGCGATGGGGCCGTGGTTGGTGCCGTTTTCGGACCCAAAACAGCTTGATGAGGCGCGCATTGAAACCCGCGTGAACGGGGAGGTTCGGCAAAGCGATCGTGTCGCGCGGATGATGTTCCCGATCCGAACGCAAATCGCCTATATCTCGACCTTTATGGCGTTGCAGCCGGGCGACATCATTGTCACCGGGACGCCCACGGGCGCGGGCGCGCGGTTCGACCCGCCAAAGTTCCTAAAGCCCGGCGATGTTGTCGAGGTTGAGGTCAGCGGCATTGGCACGCTGCGCAATACGGTCGAGGACGAAGCGCTATGACACCAGACGACATTAAGAGCGCCGCAGAAAGCCTTGTAAAAGCAGAAGAAACAGGACATCAAATTGGGCTTTTGTCCCTGGCTTATCCAGATATCACAATGGATGACGCTTATGCCATCCAAAGCGCCATCCTGGCCGCCAAAGAGGCGTCAGGTCAAAGCGTGATTGGGTGGAAAATTGGTCTGACCTCCAAAGCCATGCAATCGGCATTGAACATAACCACGCCAGATAGCGGCATCCTGTTTGACCAGATGCTTTTTCAATCAGGCGCGACAATTCCCAAGGGGCGGTTTATCCAGCCGCGCGTCGAGGCAGAGATTGCCTTTGTCCTCAAAGCGCCGCTGGGTGGGGCAGAGGTGACGCAGGCCGATGTCATCGCCGCCACAGAGTATGTGGCCCCCGCGGTAGAGATTTTGGACACCAGAATTAGGCGCATGGATCCCGAAACAAAGAAAACGCGCACCGTCTTGGATACGATCAGCGACAATGCCGCCAATGCGGGCGTCGTTCTGGGCGACGAGCGTCATGCGCTGAGCGCTGTTGATCTGCGGTGGGTCGGGGCCGTCCTTGCGCGCAATGGCGAGGTCGAAGAGACCGGGTTGGGGGCAGGGGTTTTGAATGACCCTATCGAAAGCATGGTGTGGCTTGCCCGACGGATGGCAAGCTATGGCCAAAGCATGCAGCCCGGCCAGATCATCCTTTCAGGAAGTTTCATTCGACCCGTTGAATGCCCCTCAGGCAGCGAGATCGCAGCCGATTTCGGCCGATTCGGCTCGGTTGCGATTCAGTTTGCCTAGGGCTGTTTCTGGCGCGCTAGGCCAATTTCCAGACAAACCCGCTTGATCCAAAGGCGGGACAGCGTTCGCGCACCAATGGGTCATGTCCGGGTATGACCCGGCTTGCATCGCCGCCCAGATCAACGATCTTTTTGAACCCGGCGGTCATATCGTGGGGGTCGACGACGATGGGAAACAGAAGCCCCTTTTCGAAGTTTTCATAGTAATGCGCCGCATCGGAGGCCAGGCACAGCGGCCCCGAGGCCGTCATCACCCGCACAACCTGCAAGCCCTGAGAGTGGCCCCCCACAAGGTGCAGCGTCACGCCGGGTGCGATTTCGCTTTCTGAGGCGTTATAGACCAGGCGGCCTGCATAAAGATGCTGTACCATCTCGCAGACGTGGTCCGCAGTGAAGGGCATGCGCAAGGTGTCGTCGCACATGCACGGCCCTGTGGCAAAGGCCATTTCGGCCGGGTTCAAATGAAAGGTGGCGTTGGGATAGCGGTCAAGACCGCCTGCGTGGTCATAATGCAAATGGGTGATCACGACGGTGTCCACCGTCTCGGCAGCGATGCCCAGTGCGCCGATGGCCTCTGCGGGGTCTCTTAAAATCGGTCGTCCGCGACGGTCCGCTTCCTTTTTGTCATAGCCTGTGTCGATCAGGATGCGCGCATCGCCACTTTCCAAAACCCAGACAAAATAATCCATGCCATGTGGCGCGGTCGGGTGGTCGTCGTCCAAAAAGCTCTCGGCGCGGGTGCGGTTGTTTCGTTCCGCGTATTTGACGGCGTAGACGTTCCATAACTTGGACATGGGCGGGCCCTTCGATTGCGCGTGGCAAAGTATTTGACAATGTATACATTGATGAATATCGGAAAAGAATGCAAACGTCACCCTCTCTCACGCCGCGCACGCAATCGCGGACGAACGATGCTTATGACCGTCTGCACGCTGACATCTTGTCCAACCAATTGCCCCCTGGATATCAGGCAACAGAGCCCGAGATTGCGGCGCGACTGGGGATGAGCCGCACACCCGTTCGCGAAGCCCTGATCAAGCTAGAGGCCGAAGGATTGGTCGAGCTGATCCCACGCCACGGGGCGCGCATACTGCCGATCAGCACCCGCGACATGGAAGAAATCTACGAAGTTCTCTCTGTTCTTGAGCCACAGGCGGCTGCGGCCTTGGCGCGTCGCAAATTGCCGCCAGAAAGCCTTGGGCCGCTGCGTCAAACCGTGACGGACATGCGTGCGGCTCTCAAAGATGGGGATCTGGATCGCTGGGCCGCGGCGGATGACGCCTTTCACCGGACCTTGCTCGCGCTGCATGCCAATCGACGCATGATGAACGTGGCCTCTGTTCTTTACGACCAGGCGCATCGCGCCCGGATGGTGACGCTGCGCCTGCGCGATTTGCCAGAGCAATCGACAAAAGATCACGAAGATATCCTCGCAGCGCTCGAACGTGGAGACGCAGATGCTGCGCAACAGGTTTTTGCCCAACACCGAGGCCGCGCTGCGCGGGAATTGTTGAGCATCTTGGAAAAACTGGGGCTGAAATACCTATGACGCATGTGACTGTTTCCCTCATCCCTGGCGACGGGATTGGTGTCGATGTCACCCAGGCTGCGCGCGACGTGTGGGAACTTGCCCTGGCAAAAGTTGGGGCCAGCGCGCCGGGTTACATCAGCATTGATGCGGGCGCTGCCACCTTTTTGGAAACGGGCGAGGATGTTCAGCCGGGCGGGCTAGAGCTCGCTGGATCGGCGGATGCCATGTTCCTGGGCGCCATTGGGTTGCCATCGGTGCGCAAGCCGGATGGGACCGAGATTTCGCCGCATCTTCGTTTGCGCGACATCTATGGACTATACGCGGGTGTGCGGCCGGTGAAAGCCTATCCCAATGCACCGCAAAGACTGGCTGATCCGCGTGCGCAGGCTTTGGATTTGGTGATATTGCGGGAAAGTACCGAGGGGCTGTTTTATTCGGCCGCGGTCCACGGGCGGTCCGAGATCGTGCCCAATGTCGAAGTGCGAGACACCCTGCGCATCACGCGGGCAACGACCGAAAAGCTGCATCACTTTGCTTTTCGATTGGCGCGACGGCGCAGACAAAAGGGCTTGGCCGGGCATGTAACCTGTGTCGACAAAGCGAATGTTTTTGCCTCGATGGCGTTCTTTCGGCAGATTTTTGACGAGGTGCGCGCAGAATATTCTGATGTGCCAACCGCTTATAACTATGTCGATGCACAGGCCTTGGATCTGGTCCGCAGGCCTTGGGACTGTGATGTCCTTGTGATGGAAAATATGTTCGGTGACATATTGTCGGACCTCGCGGGGGGGCTGGTCGGGGGCATGGGCATGGCTGCTTGCGGGGAATACGGCGACGATCACGCGCTGTTCCAACCGGCACATGGCAGCGCGCCCGACATCATGGGGCAAGACAAGGCCAACCCGCTCGCCGCTGTTTTGTCAGGCGCGATGATGCTTGACTACATTGCCGAGAAAAAGACCCTTCCGGCCTATGCCGAGGCCGGTGCCTTGATCGAAGATGCGGTCGATGCCGGATTTGCGGCCAATGCCCTGCGCCCGATGGAGTTCGGAGGCGACATGGGCACCCGCGCGATGGTCGACACCCTTTGTGCCTTTATCGCCGGAGAGGCCGCGTGAGCGTGCCGTTTCGGGTTGCGGTTGTCGGGCTTGGATACTTTAGCCAATTCCACCTCAATGCGTGGCAATCCCGGCCAGACACAGACCTTGTCGCGCTCTGCGATCGCGACAGTGACCGCGTGCACAGCCAGGCCAGAGGGCTGGGCGTTCCCGGATACGACAGCCTGGCACAGCTTTTGACGCACCATGCGGTCGACATCTTGGACATCGTCGCGCCACCTGCGGCACATGCGGCGTTGCTGTCTCAATGCCTTGGGAAAACGCCAGTTATCGTCTGTCAAAAGCCCTTTTGCACCAGCCTCGAAGAGGCCGAACAGATGACCCAGGCGGCCGAGAAGGCCGGCACGCGGCTGATCATTCACGAGAATTTCCGCTTTCAACCCTGGTATCGAGAGGTCAAAGACCTGCTGTCAGATCCGTCCATCGGGACTGTGTACCAAGCGCGTTTTGCGTTGCGGCCTGGTGACGGGCGGGGGCCTTTGGCCTATCTGGACCGTCAGCCCGCATTTCAAACCATGCCCCGGCTGCTGGTCCATGAAACCGGCGTGCATTTTCTTGACTTGTTTCGCTGGCTCTTTGGGCCGATCGATGCGGTCTATGCCGACTTGCGGCGGTTGAACCCGGCGATCGCGGGCGAAGATGCGGGCCTGGTCATTTGCACGCACCGCAACGGTGTCCGGTCGATCTTTGATGGCAACCGTTTGGTTGATCACGCAGCGGACAATCCGCGCCTGACGATGGGGCTGTTTGAGGTTGAGGCCGAAGGCGGTGTCGTGGCGCTTGACGGGTATGGCGGGCTAAGCCTGCGCCGCTTTGGCGCCAGCACGCCGCAACCGGTCGACATCTCACGCGATGTGGATGCCACAAGTTTCGGGGGCGGCTGCACAGCGGCGCTGATTGACCATGTGGTCGAAGCCACAAAAGGCGAACGTCCGTTCGAGAACGAAGCACGCGACTATCTCGATATCCTCAGGCTCAGCGCGATGGTCTACAGATCAGCCAAAGAACAGCGTGCGATCACGTGGCAGGAAGGGAGCCCCTGATGTTTGCAGTTTGCGTAACCTTCATGGTGAGGCCCGAGGCGCTGAACGACTTTTTGCCGCTTATGGAAGCACAGGCGCGCAATTCGGTTGCGCGTGAGCCACAATGTTACCAATTCGACGTGTGCGTCGGGCCCGAGGCGCGTGTGTTCCTCTACGAGATCTACGAAGACGCCGCCGCCTTTGAGCTGCATCTGCAATCAGAGCATTTCGTGACATTCGATGCAGCCGTCGCGGACATGATCGAGGCCAAGACCGTCGAGACCTTTGCCGACGTGCGAAGTTGTCGGGATCAAAGCCTCAGAATGTGATCGCTGGGCCCTTCCAACTGGGACTTTACGTCGAAAATCACGGCGTCATCCCGCAGCGCAGTGCGCCAGTGCGACGATGGTCCAGCGTGGAAGGCGTCATGCGCCACGGCGAGGACCGCGCCGTCGTAATCGTCTTTGGCCAATGTCGGCAACATGTCGATACCATATTCCGCCTTGGCCTCGGCCGGGTCGACCCACGGGTCGAAAACATCCACCTTTACGCCAAAGCTCTGCAATTCTGCGATGACATCGACAACCCGCGTATTGCGCAGATCTGGGCAGTTCTCTTTAAAGGTCAGCCCCAGCACAAGGACGCGCGTCGTGCTGACGTTGATGCCAAGCAGGGACATGCGTTTGACCATTTCACGGGCGACGTGCTGGCCCATCCCGTCGTTGATGCGCCGACCGGCCAGAATGACCTGAGGCGTATACCCCAGCGCCTGCGCCTTATGGGTCAGATAATAGGGATCAACCCCAATGCAGTGGCCGCCGACCAACCCGGGGCGAAAAGGCAAAAAGTTCCATTTGGTGCCAGCTGCTTTCAAAACAGCATCCGTGTCGAGCCCCATCCGAGAGAAGATCAGCGACAGCTCGTTCACAAGCGCGATGTTCAGATCGCGTTGCGTGTTTTCAATAACTTTGGCGGCTTCGGCGACGCGGATGCTCTCAGCCTTGTGCGTGCCAGCACGGACGATGTGTTGGTAGAGCGCATCGACAAATTCCGCCGCTGCGGGGGTCGAGCCCGAGGTGACTTTCACGATGTCTTCCAGGCGTCTGGTCTGGTCGCCTGGATTTATCCGCTCCGGGCTGTAACCCACTGTAAAGTCGCGATTTAGGGCAAGGCCGGAGATCTGTTCCAAGATCGGAACACAGTCTTCTTCGGTCGCACCCGGGTAAACGGTCGATTCGTAGATTACAGTGTCGCCCGGTTTCAACACCGATCCCACCGTCTGAGACGCTTTGACCAAGGGCGTCAGGTCAGGCCGCTTGTTTTCATCAATGGGCGTGGGCACAGTCACCACATAGACCGTCGCCTCTGCGATATCCTTTGGATCATCCGTGAACCCAAGGTTTGACGCCGTCGACAATTCGGCTGTTGGCACTTCACGTGTTTTGTCAACTCCGCCCTTCAGGGCATTGATACGATTTGTGTTTATGTCAAATCCTATCACATCCCAAACGCGGCTGAACGCCACGGCCAAAGGTAGGCCAACATAGCCCAGGCCGATGACGGCGATCTTTAGGTCTTTTGAAAGGTCTTGAGTGCTCATTTTTGGTAATGATCTCGGAACCAAGCCACAAACTCTTTGATCCCGGTGCGGATATCCGTGTTGGGCTGGTAGCCTGTTAGTCGTTTCAGCAAGTCCGCATTCGCCCATGTGGCCGGAACATCGCCTTTCTGCATATCCATGTAGTTACGGATCGCCTTTTTGCCCAGGCTTTCCTCGATCGCATCAACAAAGTCCAGCAAGCGCACCTTTTCAGAGTTTCCAATGTTCACGATGCGAAACGGGGCGGCGGGTGACAGGCTATCGCCTTCTTCGATGTCTTCTGGGCCCTGTGGACGCTGGGGGACCGCGTCAATCAAAAGGCGGATGCCGCGCACCAGATCGTCCACGTGGGTGAAATCGCGGTACATATCGCCGTGATTGTAGATGTCGATTGGCCGGTCATCCAGGATCGCGTCCACAAACTTAAAGAGCGCGAGGTCCGGGCGACCCCAGGTGCCGTAGACGGTGAAAAAGCGAAACATCGTCGTCGGGATGTGCCAAAGATGGGCATAGGAATGCGCCATCGCTTCGTTGGCTTTTTTCGTGGCCGCGTAGAATGTGAGCGGCGTATCCGCTTTGTCTGTTTCCTTGAACGGCATGTCCTCATTGGCGCCATAGACAGAGGATGTGGAGGCCATCAAAAGGTGTTTGACCTGATGGGTGCGCGCGGCTTCCATCACTTCAAAAGTGCCCGATAAGTTGCCGTCCAGATAGGCTTTTGGGTTCTCTAGTGAATACCGAACGCCGGCCTGAGCGGCCAAATGAACGATGACATCTGGCGCAAAATCGTCTGCGGTGCGTTGAAACTGCCCTGGGTCTTCCAGCATGGCCTCGGTCGTAGAGAACCCCGGCGTCTGCAAAAGCATTTCCTGACGCCGCCGTTTGAGGCGCACGTCGTAGTAATCGGTCAGGCCATCAAAGCCATGAACCACATAGCCTTCTTTCAAAAGGCATCTGGCGAGATGAAAGCCGATAAAGCCGGCGGTCCCGGTGATCAAAACACGTTGCATCCTTTGGATGTGGCACAAGTTAGGCTCGGGCGAAATAGCTTTGCTGTGTCACGCGACGCCAATGGCAAAACATGGGGTGCAATTGGATAACTTTGCTTGACTTATTTTTCTGCTGAGGCACGCTCTCGCCACAGGCGAAAACAACATTTGGTGTGTCAATTGCGGGCAACACCGATATGATCGAATGTACGGGCACATGCGCATGACATTGTGGCGACACAGTTCTGCCAATTCCATCGGGGACAGTCCGAGCAGAAATAACAGGTGATGCGCATGAGTAATGTCTTGGCCAGCGTCTCGAATGGACAGCAACTGAACCAGGGGTCGAATTCTGATCCGACCGGCGCCGTGGAGATTGTCGGGCGCAGCGAAGTTGGGGCGAGCCTTTCGGCGGACACAACCACCGTGCTTGACGCGGACGGGTTGGGCACATTTGCCTATCTGTGGTTCCGCGATGGCGCTTTGCTGGCGGGGGAAACGAGCGACAGCTATCTGCTGACGCAGGATGATGCGGGCGCGCATATCCATGTCGAGGTCAGCTATACCGACGGCGAAGGCTTTGACGAAGTCTTGTCCAGCCAAGATGTTGCGATCTTGCAAAGTCAGGCGGGCGCCGCCGACCTGGATGCGACGCAAAACGATCTGCTGGGCGCGTTGGTGTCAGAATCCGTTTGGAACACCCAAGCCATCACCTACGCCTTTTACGAAGTGGGTGCGCAATACGACACGACGCCGTCTTTTGGCGCAGATGGCGTGTCCGATGGTTGGACATCCGACGACAAATCCGCGGTGCGCGCGGTCTTTTCGGATCTTTCGACTTTTACCGCCGTGACCTTTGTCGAAGGGCAAAGCACCGCCACGGTCAATATCGCGCTCGCGCAGGACATCTTGTCGTCAAACGTGGCGGGCTATGCGTTTCTTCCGGCGCCGCCAGATACATCCAACGTCGTTTTCGACACCGCCGAGATGGATCGCGAAGACTATGTGACGTCGCAGTTGATTGCGCATGAGTTGGGCCATGCGCTTGGCTTGGAACACCCGTTCGAGGGCATAACCTTTCCCGGAGTGCCGGACGGCGCCTCTCAGGCCCCGGGTGACTTTGCGCTGAACCAGATCATTTTCACCGCCCAGTCTTATACGGTCAACCTAGAGACGCCGGGCATACCGGACACGGAATTTTTCCCAAATGCCTATGGATACGGCGCGCTGGATATCGCAGCCCTTCAGGCAATTTATGGGACCAATGAAAACCATTCAGTAGGAACTAACGTTTATGAGACCCCCACCGAGCACCAGGCGATCTGGGATGCGGGCGGGGCAGACACGTTCGATTTTTCCTCTTCTACCGAGGACGCTGTCATCGATCTCCGGGCCGCAACATTGAATGTTGAAGAAGGAGGAGGCGGCTTTGTCTCTTACATCAAAACACCCGCAACAAGCGGTGGAACAGCCCTTTATGAGCCCGATGGCCTTTACACCATCGCCTATGGCGTCGTGATCGAGGACGCTGTGGGCGGGAGTGGGAATGACATCATCGTCGGAAACGACGCGGCCAACGATCTCAACGGGTTGCAGGGCGACGACAGCATTCTGGGCGGGGCAGGTGACGATGATTTGCACGGCGGCGATGGTGCGCCGCTGGACGGCATTGTCATGTTCAGTACCGAATTTGCGAACCAATCGGGCCAGGCGGACATCACCGGGGTGCCTGCATTCGCAACCGCATTCACGCTCGATTTTTTCCTGACCATTGATCCGACCGATACACAAAGGCACGGCGTCGTCTCGATGCAGCCCGATGTGGGCGATGGGACCTTCCTTCAGCTTTTGGTTTTGGACGATTCATTCATCCTGCAGGTCGGGACCGGCGCGTTTGAATACACGACCTATACAACCGGCATTTTGCGATCAGACCTGAACGACGGGGCAGCACATCGGATCACGATGACCGCCGACAAAGGCACGGGCCAGGTCGCCTTTTACCTGGATGGCGTCCAGAAATTCACGGTCGATGTCCCCGCGCTCGATCTAAGCAACGCGACGGCCTTTCCGGGTACAATCGTGCTGGGCAATGCTGCTGCGGCCTTTGACAACAGCTATACGATGAATGGCTCGATTGGCGATGTGGCGATCTATTCTGATGGCTTGTCGGCGCAAGCGATTGCCGATCGCGGCACGACCCAGCGCAGCGATCCAACGGATGCCAACATTCTGCACCTCTGGCGCTCGGACGGATCGCTTACCACGTTGCCGAATGTCGTGGGCGATCCTGATGGCACGCTCACCGGTGTGCAATTCGTCAACAATTTGTCGATCAGCTCTGACAATGACACGCTCAGGGGCGAAGACGGCAATGACACGCTGACCGGCGGTGTCGGCGACGATGTGCTGGACGGTGGCGACGGATTGGACTTTTTCGTCACCGGCGTTGACCAGGACACCATCACCACAGGCAACGGCCAGGACGTTGTCCAGGTTCAGGATGTCGGTGACCGCACGGTTGTGACGGACTTTACCATTGGTGAAGACAAGCTCGACCTAACCGGGTTTGCGGTTCAGGCCGTCTTGGACGCGATCAACGATATGGCCACCGGCACGGCCGAGCTGATCTTTGACAGCGGCACGACTATTTTGCTCGAAGGCGTGTCCAATACGGCGTTTTCGGTGACCGATGTCATATTGAACCAGCCGAACGCAGCGCCGACCGGGGCGGTCACGCTCACGGGTACGCCCACGCAAAACGAGACGCTGACGGCGGACACCTCTGGTGTGGAAGATGCCGATGGCATCAACACGCAAACCGCCGTGATCCAATGGACGCGCGATGGCACCGCGATAGATGGCGCGCAGGGCGCGACCTATGTGCTGACCCAAGCCGACGTAGGGCGCGACATCGGCGCAACCTACAGCTATGTCGATGCCTTCGGCACGGCCGAGACTGTGTCATCAACCACCGTCAACGTGGCAAATGCGGACGATCCTTTGGAAGGCGCGCCCGTCATTCTGGGCAACGCCCGTTTGGGGCAGACGCTGACGGTCGATACCTCTGCCATCTCTGACCCCGACCAGATCGACCCAGAGAGCTTTGCCTATCAATGGGTCCGCGACGGTCAACCTATCGCGGGCGCGACCAGCGTCACCTATGTCATCGTGGCCGAAGACCTAGGTGCTGCATTGTCGGTCCAAATTGAGGTCGGCGACCAAGGCGGCGGCGTGGGCACGGCCACCAGCGCTGCAACCGCAGCCGTCACCGACAACACAGCCGCCACCGGCCAGCCGGTCATCACGGGCCAAACGCTGGTGGGCGAGACCTTGACCGTCAATGTCGCGGGCGTGTCTGACGCAGATGGGTTTGAGCCTGCCGCCGCCCTCATCGAATGGCGCGCTAACGGGCAAGCCATTGCAGGGGCCAACGCCGACCAATACGTTCTCACCGAAAACGAAGCGGGCGCGGAAATCACCGTCGCCTATAGCTTTACTGATCTGCTGGGCGGCGACGAAGAGATCATCAGCGATCCAACGGCGCAGATCACCGCGCTCAATAGCCAAGCGTCGGGCCGCGTCGGCATCAACGCCACGGCAGAGTTAGGCACGATTTTGGTCGCTGACCTCGGCCCGATCACGGATGCCAACGGCATCAACGCGGCAACCATCGTTTATGAATGGACCCGTCAACGGGATGGCGAGGATGACCCAAGCCCCATCCAGAATGCCACCAACAGCACATATCAGGTCACAGAAGACGACGTCGGCGCGACACTTGCAGTGACCGTGTCCTATACCGACAACGACGGATATGCCGAAAGCGTCAGCAGCGACGGCGTCACCGTCAACACGCCCGTGTCGGGGGCTGTGATCATCTCGGGCAGCGTCCAAAATGACGCTATCCTGACGGTTGATCTGTCTCAGATTGTGGATCCTGACGGGTTTGACCCGACCACCATCGCGTATCAATGGTCTCGAAACGGCCTCGATCTGGCGGATCCCATTGGAACGGGCGCGAGTTATGAGGTCACGAGCGCCGATTTTGGCGCCGATCTTCGGGTGGAGATTTCCTATACCGACACCCTTGGCCGCGAAGAGACATTGATCAGCGCGCCCGCCGCGCAAGGCGATCAGCGCGATTTGGTCGTTTTTGCAAATGAACTCTTCGATGACACGTTGGATCGCGGTCAGCTGGCGCGCTTTGGCCTCACGATTGGCAACCTCGGCAATACCGCCGTCAACTCAACCCAGACAGAGCTTTATCTGTCGACCGATGCCATCATCAACCCGGATGAGGACATCTTGCTGACGCGCACGACGCTCAGTGGCGTGCAACCAGGCCGCAGCGTTGAACAAATGTCCCAAGGCCATATTCCGCTCACGCTTGCGGCAGGTGAAACCTATTATATTGGCGCGATCATCGATGCGTTAGACACTGAAGATGAAACAAATGAGCTAAACAACAGGTCTGCGGTGTTTGAGTTTACTGTAAACGATGAGGCTGGCGAGACGATCAGCGGCACCACAGCCGACGACGCCATCCAGGGGACCGGCGGCGCCGACACAATTGCCGGACGCCGGGGCAACGACACGATCACACCAGGATCGGGGGATGACACGGTCGACGGCGGTATCGGCACGGCAGATGTTCTCATGCTGGATGGGGCCCAATCGAACTACACGCTGGTGATCAGCGACGGTCCCAAAACACTCACCGATCGGCGTGAAAATGGGGAAGGCACCGACACGATTGACCGGATCGAGTATCTGGATTTCGACGAGGAATTGCCGATCTTTGGCGGGTCACCGATGCATCTAGATGCCTTCGACGGCCCGACGGACCTCTCGGCTGACGCGTTCGAAGAGATCATCGAACTCTACATCGCGTATTTCAACCGTGCGCCGGATGCGATTGGCGTGGCCTATTGGGCAACGCAATATGCCGAAGGCCTCAGCCTGCAACACATGGCAGAGAGCTTTTTCGATCAGGCCGAAACGCGCGAAACCTATGCGGGCGTTGTCTCGGCGGCGGGCGAACTTGTCGATCCAGATGCGTTTGTGACCGCGGTTTATGACAATGTCCTTGGGCGCGCACCAGACCAGGCCGGGTTCAATTTCTGGACCAATGTCCTGGCAAACAGTCCCGACGTGACGCCCGGCACGTTCATCCTGGAAATCATCAAAGGCGCAAAGCTCGGGGCGAGTTCCAGCGCACAATCCGCAGCCGACAGGGATTTTCTGGCGAACAAAACCGATATCGGCACCTTCTTTGCGGTCATACGCGGCATGTCGGACGTCGAAGAGGCCGCGCAGGTCATGTCCTTCTTCGATGGGACCGAAGCGTCAATCGGCCTTGCCGTTGCTGCGGCAGAGGGTCATTTCCAAGAGGCATCTTCAGCCGAAAACGGCGACTTTTTGATGCCGATCATCGGCGTTTTAGACAATCCGTTCTTGTAGACCCGCGCCAGATCATCACAGAAAAAAGGCCCGCCGGAGGGGCGGGCCTTTGGTATGCCGTTAACAACGTCCGTCTTTACGCGCGGCGGCGCCGCCCACCGGACCGGCCTCCGCGACCACGGGCTTCGCCGCCATCGCTTGCGCCGTCCTGAACCTTGTTGAACTTGATCCAATCACCGCCGTGCGGGTCATTGTTTGTCAAAAAGTTCGCAGCGCGGATCGCTTCCATTTCTTTGCCCGCACGTGGCTTGGTGGACCCCATGCCAAACAGCTGAACAAAGGTTTCGTCATCCATGTCCGCAGGCAAAACAACGCCGGCCGCTTCGACGGCGGCACGTTTTTCGGCGATTTTCGACGCGCCAACGGGCAGGGCGATTGGGTTCATGATCGCGGATGTCATGCCAGCCCCCATCGCCATTGGCAAAAACGCATTGTTGATGCCGTGGCGGTTCGGCAAGCCGAACGAGATGTTCGACGCACCACACGTCGTGTTGACCCCCAATTCTTCGCGCAGGCGGCGCACCAATGTGAACACCTGCAACCCGGCGGTCGCCATCGCGCCCACTGGCATCACCAGCGGATCAACCACGATATCATGGGCCGGAATGCCGTGATCCGCCGCGCGTTCGACAATCTTTTTGGCCACCGCAAAGCGGACGTCGGGGTCTTCTGAGATGCCAGTGTCGTCTTTCGAGATCGCCACAACCGGTACGTTGTATTTTTTGACCAGCGGCAGGATCTGCTCCAGCCGCTCTTCCTCGCCAGTGACCGAGTTCAAGAGGGGCCGGCCTTCGCAGACCTCCAACCCGGCTTCCAACGCGCCGGGCACCGAGCTGTCGATGCAAAGCGGGACGTCAACCAGACCTTGAACCAGCTCGACGACTTTGCGCATCAGCGGCGGTTCGGTCTCATTCGGGTTGGGGTTTGAATTGTAGAGACTATCTCTGAATAATTTCATCATATAGAGATTTAATTTATAAGAATTGTTCGGGAATTGGCCGAAATGTGCTAGAATCCGCGCCGATTTTTATATTGCTAACATTTTG
>CAZYQC010000037.1:0-32305 GCA_964649815.1 uncultured Rhodobacterales bacterium
ATGCGGCAGAGACGAGATCACTTCGCCCATGAAGCGACGGTAATCTGCCATGTTTTGTGTGCGCACCTTCAGCAGATAGTCGAAATGTGCAGCGATCATATGCGCTTGCTCAATTTCCGGCACCTGAGCCACCGCTTCGTTAAAGGCGCGAAGCGCTGCCTCGCGCGTGTCGTTCAGGCGGACTTCGACAAAAGCCACGTGATCAAGGCCCAAGCGGATTGGGTCCAACAAAGCGCGATAGCCCAAGATGACGCCTTCGCCTTCCAAACGCCGCAAACGGGTCTGCGTCGGAGATTTCGACAGCCCGATACGGTCTGCCAAATCGGTTATCGAGATGCGCCCATCCTCGGCCAGCGCCTCGAGAATCGCGGCATCATAACGATCTAAAGCAGCCCTTTCATTTGTTCTGATTTTCATCCAATATTCAGCCGTTTTTCCTGCAATTTTCGAAAATCCAGAGAAATTACCCGAGAATTTCTCGTTATCCTTTATCAAAAGGAGAGCGCTATGTCAGAAAAATCTCACCCAGATTTCGCGGCCGCAATCGACGCGGGCCAATATGCGGATCACGCCGACGTGTTGGCCGGCTTGGTGTCCCAGGCGGCGCTCTCTGAGATGGACCGCCAGCAAATATGCGCGGACGCGTCCGAGCTGGTGAAGCAGATCCGAAACACAACACATCCCGGATTGATGGAGGTGTTTTTGTCGGAATATGGGCTTTCAACAGACGAAGGCGTCGCGTTGATGTGTTTGGCAGAGGCCCTGCTGCGCGTGCCAGACCCAGAGACGATTGACGCGTTGATCGAAGACAAGATTGCGCCGTCTGACTGGGGTAAGCACCTTGGGCGGTCCACCTCAACCCTTGTGAATGCCTCGACGTGGGCATTGATGCTCACTGGCAAGGTGCTGGACGAAGACAGCAGCCCCGGCCCCATCGGCCATTTGCGCGGAGCCCTGAAACGTGTCGGCGAGCCGGTTATTCGAGCGGCGGTTTCGCGAGCGATGAAAGAAATGGGCCGACAGTTCGTCCTGGGTGAAAGCATCGACAGCGCAATGGACCGCGCGGCAGGGATGGAGGCGAAAGGCTATACCTATTCCTACGACATGCTGGGCGAAGCCGCCCTGACGGAGGCGGATGCAAGACGCTATCATTTGGCCTATGCGCGCGCGATTGCGGCGATTTCCGCCGCCTGTTTGTCGGATGACATTCGCGACAATCCGGGCATCTCGGTCAAGCTATCGGCGCTTCATCCGCGCTATGAGCGTGCTCAGGACGCGCGGGTTCTGCGTGACCTTGTGCCGCGATTGCGATCGCTTGCGATGACGGCGAAATCTGCGGGTATGGGGTTGAACATCGACGCAGAAGAAGCGGATCGCTTGTCTCTGTCGCTCGAAGTTATTGACGCCGTTTTGTCAGAGCCCGCCTTGGCCGGTTGGGATGGGTTTGGTGTGGTCGTGCAGGCCTATGGACCGCGGGCTGGGCTGGTCATAGATACGATTTACGACATGGCCAATCGATACGACCGGCGCATCATGGTTCGACTGGTCAAAGGCGCGTATTGGGATACCGAAATCAAGCGCGCTCAGGTGATCGGGACGGACGGTTTTCCGGTCTTTACTCAAAAAGCCGCGACTGACGTCAGCTACATCGCGAATGCCCGCAAACTGCTGGGCATGACAGACCGAATCTATCCACAGTTTGCGACACATAATGCCCACACGGTCAGCGCCATTTCGCATATGGCCGCGGATCAGAACAGTTTTGAATTCCAGCGTCTGCATGGGATGGGGGAAACACTGCACGATATTGTGCTGCGGCAGACGCGCGGCCGGTGCCGGATTTACGCGCCTGTTGGTGCGCATCGAGATTTGCTGGCCTATTTGGTGCGGCGTTTGCTTGAAAATGGGGCAAATTCGAGCTTTGTGAACCAGATCGTTGATGCGGATGTTCCTCCGGAGCAGGTTGCCGCCGATCCGTTTTTGGCGTTGCGCGCGCCCGCTCCGCGCATTGCGGCGGGTACCGAGTTGTTTTTGCCCGAGCGCGCGAACGCCCGCGGGTTTGATTTGGGCCATTTGCCGACCTTGGCCGAAATCGAGGCCGCGCGGGCGCCTTTTGCGGATCATGTCTGGCACGTTCAGCCCACCTGCACCGCCCCTGGCGCACAGGCCGAGGCGCAGGCCGTGCTTAACCCGGCACACCACGACGACGTCGTTGGCCATGCGACTTGGGCCAGCCCCGAGGATGTCTCCGAGGCAGTACAGACAGCAAAAACCTGGGACGCGCCGGCAGAGGATCGCCGGGTCGTGCTGGAACGCGCAGCGGATGCTTACGAGGCGAATTTCGGCGAGATTTTCGCCTTGCTGTCCCGCGAAGCCGGCAAGACACTGCCAGACGCCGTGGCCGAGTTGCGAGAGGCCGTCGATTTCCTGCGATATTACGCAGCGCGCAACGCAGACACCAAAGCGGCGGGCAAGGTCGTGGCCATTTCGCCCTGGAACTTTCCCTTGGCGATTTTCGCCGGTCAAATTGCTGCTGGACTGGCTGCGGGAAATGCCGTTCTGGCAAAACCCGCCGAACAGACGCCCCTGATCGCGGGCTTGGCCGTTTCCCTGCTTCATCACGCGGGCGTGCCGAAAACAGTGCTGCAACTGGTTCCAGGTGACGGTGAGGTCGGCGCAGCCTTGATTGCGGCGGGCCCGGATGCCGTGGCCTTTACAGGGGGCACAGAGACGGCGCAGGCCATTCGCACGTCGCTTGCGGCCAGCGGCAAGCCCGGAACGCCGCTGATCGCGGAGACCGGCGGGTTGAATGCGATGGTGGTCGACAGCACGGCGTTGCCGGAACAAGCGATCACAGCGATTGTCGAAAGCGCCTTTCAATCGGCGGGCCAAAGGTGTTCCGCGCTGCGGTGCCTTTATGTCCAAAAGGATGTCGCACCGCAGGTGATCGAGATGCTGAAAGGCGCAATGGATTGCCTCAGCATCGGTGGCCCCTGGGCGCTGACCACGGACGTCGGGCCCGTGATCGACGCGCAAGCAAAAGCCACGATCGACGCTCATGTCAGCGACGCGGGACGGCGGGTGCTTCACCAAGGGCAGGTCCCGGCCGAGGGCACGTTTTGCGCTCCGACGTTGATCGAAGTGAACGGGATCCAAGACATCGCACGCGAAGTGTTTGGCCCCGTCCTGCATGTTGCGACCTTTGAAGCAGGGGATTTGGATCAAGTGCTGGCGGACATAAACGCGACAGGCTATGGCCTGACGTTTGGTCTGCACACGCGCATCGATGACCGGGTGCAACATGTCACCGAGCGTATCACCGCGGGCAACATCTACGTCAATCGCAACCAAATTGGTGCAATCGTCGGCAGTCAACCGTTCGGTGGGCATGGCCTATCCGGCACTGGCCCTAAAGCGGGCGGGCCGGATTATCTGCGCCGCTTTTGCCGCACAGCGTTAGCGCCAGCCGCGGGCGCTTGGAGCGCGGAGGCGCGTTTGCCTGAATTGCCGAAGGTCGGCCCGCAGACGATTGCTGACATCTCACTGCCTGGTCCAACGGGCGAGTCAAACCGGCTAAGCAGCCTGCCCAAACCAGCGTTGCTGTGTCTAGGCCCTGGGGCAGAGACAGCGCGCGCCCAGGCCGAAGCCGTCCGTGCGCTCGGTGGTCACGCGATCGAAGCCACAGGAGAGATCACGCCCGCGGCATTGATCAGCGGCCCCGCCTATGGCGGCGTGCTGTGGTGGGGCGATGAAACGAAGGGCCGCGCACTCGATCAGGCGCTGGCGCAGCGGACAGGCGCGATCCTGCCGTTGATCACGTGCCAACCGGATGTCGGTCACGTCCTCGAAGAACGCCATGTTTGCGTCGACACGACCGCATCTGGCGGCAATGCCGCTTTGCTGGGCGCGGCCTCATAGTGGCTGGCACGGCGGCGATGGTTTTTAGCGCTTGACGATACATGAAGCTGTCCCCAGCTTGCCGGTATGTTACCCATCCGCGATCACAACCCGTCTGGACGCGTGCCCTACGTCACGTATCTGTTGATGGCCCTGAACATCGTCATCTTTCTGTCTTATGTGTCCCTGTTCGACACTCCGCGGGCCATTAATGCTTTCTTTTTTGATTGGGCGATCATTCCGGCGCGTCTGGCCAGTGGCGACGGGTATTACACCCTCGTGTCATCCATGTTTTTGCACGGGGGCTGGATGCATTTGGCTGGCAATATGCTGTTTCTTTGGATTTTCGGCGACAACGTCGAAGACGAGCTGGGGCACGGCACGTTTTTGATGTTTTACCTGGCCTCAGGTGTTCTTGCGGGCTTGGTGCATGTTGGTTTTGGCCCCGCGTCTGTTGTGCCGACTGTTGGTGCCTCGGGTGCGATTGCAGGGGTCATGGGGGGCTATTTGCTGATGTTTCCCAAAGCCCGCGTCGACATCTTTATCTTTCTGGTCATTTTCATTCGTATAATCCCAGTTCCCGCCTGGATCATGCTGATGCTGTGGTTCGCAATGCAATTCATTGGCGGCGTCGGCTCGGACCCCGACAACGGCGGTGTCGCGTATTGGGCGCATGCGGGTGGCTTTATCGCGGGGTTGCTGTTGACGATACGGCCTTGGCTCCGCAAGGGAGGGCCAGCGTTTTGGCGGGCCAACCACGGGGCGCCACCGCACCCAGAGGCTGTCTATGCAACGTCGCGCATCCCGAAGGTGCGGCGCTGATCCGCTATCAGCCGCCGCGCACCACGTCGGCGAATTGAGAAAAGATCGGCTCGTTTGCCGCGATCACTTCACCGTCTTCCAGCGGATCTGCTGAAGGGTTGATCGCTTCGACAAGTCCGCCAGCTTCGCGCACCAGCAGAGTTCCGGCCGCGATATCCCATGCGTTCAACCGACGCTCCCAAAAGCCTTCATACCGCCCGGCTGCCACATAGGCCAAATCGAGTGCGGCAGATCCCCAGCGCCGAACCCCGGCGACCGCAGGTGCCAGCCGCGCCAAATCCTTGAGCGTGTCCGGCAGGTCAGGACGACCGCCAAACGGAATGCCGGTCGCAAAGATCGACTCGATCATGCGATTGCGCGCCGAGACCCGCAGTCGCGTGTCGTTCATCCACGCCCCTTCGCCACGTTCAGCGAAAAAGAGCTCGTCCTTGGCGGCGTCGTAAACAACAGCTGCGACCACCTTGCCCTTGTGTTCCAAAGCGATGGAAACGGCCCAATGGGGCAATCCGTGCAAAAAGTTGGTGGTGCCATCAAGCGGGTCGACAATCCAACGGCGCGTTGGATCTTGCCCCTCGACCTCTGCGCTTTCTTCGGCCAACCAACCATAGGTTGGGCGCGCGCCCATGAGCTCTTCGCGAATGATTGCCTCTGCCGCCAGATCAGCTTTTGAGACGAAATCCCCCGCACCTTTCATCGAGACCTGGAGGTTTTCGACCTCGCGAAAGTCCTTTGTCAGGCTGCGTCCCGCTTTTCGGGCAGCTTTGATCATGATGTTGAGGTTGGCGCTGCCTTGCATTGCGGCATCCTTGCGTAAAGCTTTCGGTTAGAGCACGGCCTATACGCCTGCCTGCGCCCCTTGCCAAGTGCCGGTCCTGCGCCCCGTCACACTTGCGGTTGAGCGCGCTGCACCTCAAACTGTGACTACCTTAAGGGAGGGATCATCATGTCTGATCAGATGCAGGAAATCGTGCTGGCCGGACGGCCGACTGGCGCACCCGACGACTCGCACTTTCGCTTGGAAAGCGGCGCCATACCACAGCCGGGCCCGGGCGAGATCCTTGTCCGCGTGC
The DNA here is from genome assembly GCA_964649815.1 of uncultured Rhodobacterales bacterium. GTDB lineage: Bacteria > Pseudomonadota > Alphaproteobacteria > Rhodobacterales > Rhodobacteraceae. The sequence goes on from CAZYQC010000037.1 coordinate 5,790, forward strand.
ACTATATGTCACTTGATCCCTATATGCGCGGTCGGATGGATGATGCGAAATCCTACGCCGCCCCTGTCCCGATCGGTGGCCGCATGGAAGGCGGCGGTGTCGGAGAGGTTTTGGCCTCGAATGCCGAGGGGTTTTCGGCAGGTGATTTCGCCTTTGGCATGTTCGGCTGGGGCACGCATGCTGTGGCCGATGCCAAGATGTGCAGAAAAGTCGATCCAAACCAGGTGCCGCTGACCAATACCCTGGGCGTCTTGGGCATGCCTGGCTTTACCGGCTGGCATGGCCTGATGGCTTATGGCCGCCCCAAGGCTGGCGAAACGCTTGTCGTGGCCGCCGCAACCGGGCCGGTGGGTTCGATGGTTGGACAATTGGCCAAATCCCTGGGCTTGCGGACAATTGGCATTGCGGGCGGCGCAGACAAATGCGCCCTGGCGCAGGACACGTTCGGATTTGATGCCTGTCTTGATCACCGAGCCTATGAGGACGCGCGCGCATTGCGCGCAGCCCTCAAAGAAGAATGCCCCAAGGGGATCGACATCTATTTCGAAAACGTTGGCGGCAAAGTGCTCGAGGCTGTTGTCCCCTTGATGAACCCATTCGGGCGCATTCCGATTTGCGGGATGATCTCGTGGTACAATGCCGGAGGACTGGGCGCCGGGGCCGCAGAACAAGGTCTGACCATGCCCGCACTTTGGCGGACAATCCTGGTGAATTTCCTGTCGGTCAACGGCTTCATCATCTCAAATCATTGGCAAGACTATCCAAAGTTCCTGGGCGAAGTTGCGCCCAAAGTGCTCTCTGGTGAGATCGCAGTCGTCGAGGACATTGCCGAAGGCCTCGAGAATGCGCCGCGCGCCTTCATGGGCTTGCTGCAAGGCAAGAACCGCGGCAAGCAAATTGTGAAACTGATCTAATAGATCGCGCCTCGCCATTCGTGCGGGGCAACTCTTTTTGCCTAAGGTGTCAATCGTTCGTGCCTGCGTGCACGCGCTACAGAAAGTTCCGTTATGCGTCTTGTTCTCCGCTCCATCGTGCTGCTGATCGCGGCTGGGTTGCTGTATCTGCTCACGTGGCCTGTCCCAATATCTCCGGTTGCGTGGGAGGCACCGACAGATGCTGGCTATGTCGGTGTCTTTGCGCCGAACAACGGGCTGGCCGGCCTTAAGCGTGTGTCGCTGGGCGAACATACCGGGCCCGAGGACGTCGCGGTGGGACCAGACGGTCGCGCCTATATTCCGACCCATGACGGCGTGATTTTGCGATACGACCCAAAAACAGACACGGTCGACACCTTTGCCGATACCAAAGGTCGGCCTTTGGGCGTTGAGTTCGGCCCAGACGGGACGCTCTATATCGCTGATGCCTATCGAGGGTTGCTTGCTGCTGACAGCAAAGGCGTCCTTACCACCTTGGCGAACAAAACTGCGGATGGCCAACCGATCCTTTACGCTGATGATCTGGACATTGCGCCAGACGGATCTGTGTACTTTAGCGATGCATCCACCAAGTTTGGCGCCGAGGCCAATGGCGGCACATTGCCGTCATCCATCTTGGACCTGATGGAACATGGCAGTCACGGTCGTGTCCTTCGGTTCGATCCTGCGACAGGCGAAACAACCGTCGCCTTTGGAGGGCTGAACTTTGCCAATGGCATCGCCATGACGGCGGACGGCACGCATGTCATGGTTGTCGACACTGGGACCTATTCGGTCAAAAAGTGGCCTGTGGCAGGCGGACCGGTTGTTTCCGTGATTGAGAACTTGCCGGGCTTTCCCGACAACATAAATCGCGCAGCCGACGGCACCTTTTGGGTGGGCCTTGTCAGCCCGCGCAACGCGCTAATCGATGGCATGTCCGATCAGCCGTTTTTGCGCAAGATGGTGCAGAGACTACCCGAAGCAGCCCGCCCTGCGCCTCAGCGTTATGGTTTTGTGTTCCAGATGGACGAAAACGGCACCGTTCTACAGACGCTTCAAGACCCATCTGGCGGCTACGCCCTCACCACCGGGCTGATCGAAGCGCCGGACGGGTTGCGCTATGTCTCGAGCCTCACAGAACCCGATTTGGGTGTGCTGGAGCCATAGCTGGCTCCAGCACCCGCGGGTCAGACCCTAGCTGACGTATCGGTTGACGATGTTTTCCAGTATTTCCTGCCTGCCTGACCGCGGCTGGGGGTTCACATTGTCGCCAATGACCCGCTCTGCGATCGAGGACAGATCACTTTGCAGCATCGCTTGGGCTGCGTCACTATCCCACCCGGCGTAGCGGTTCGCGCGTGCCTCTTCCAACGCTCCGTCCTCCAACATGCGGAAAGCCGCTTTGAAGCCAGCGGCGCACACGTCCATTGCGCCAACATGGGCAGCGACCAGATCCGTTGCATCAAGCGACTGGCGCCGCAACTTGGCGTCAAAGTTGGTCCCACCTGTGGCAAAGCCACCTGCTTTGATGATCTCGTAATAGGCCAACGCCACCTCGGGCACCGAGATTGGGAATTGGTCTGTGTCCCAGCCGGATTGATAATCGTTCCGGTTCATATCAATGGACCCCAAAATCCCAAGCGAGGCGGCCATTGCGAGCTCATGTTCGAAGGAATGTCCCGCCAGAATTGCGTGCCCCTGCTCGATGTTCATCTGCACTTCGCCTTCCAGACCAAAGTCCTTGAGAAAGCCATAGACCGTCGCGACATCGTAATCGTATTGGTGTTTGGAGGGCTCTTGAGGTTTCGGTTCGACCAGGATAGCCCCTTCGAAGCCAATTTTGTGCTTATAGTCGACGACCATCTGCAAAAAGCGCCCGGCCTGAGCCCTTTCCCGTGCGAGATCGGTGTTAAGCAGCGTCTCATAGCCTTCACGGCCACCCCAAAGCACATAATTCGCGCCACCTAGCTTTAGGGTCGCGTCCATACAGGTTTTCACCGTCGCGGCGGAATAGGCAAAGACGTCTGGGTCAGGGTTGGTCGCAGCACCGGCCATAAAGCGGCGATGCGTGAAGAGGTTTGCCGTACCCCACAAAAGCTTGATATCCGTCGGCTCCATTTTGGCGCCGATGTAATCCACCATCTCTTCGAGGTTGCGCGTGCTTTCAGCAAATGTGCTGCCTTCCGGGCGGATGTCTGCGTCGTGAAAGCAAAAGAACGGCTGGCCCAGAATTGCAAAAAGTTCAAAGGCTGCGTCGGCCTTGGCCTTTGCATCCGCCATTGTGTCTCCGAACCAGGGGCGTTCAAAGGTTTGCTCGCCAAACGGATCCCCGCCCGGCCAAGCAAAGCTGTGCCACCAAGCAAGCGCAAAGCGCAGGTGGTCTTCCATCCGCTTGCCGCCAATCACCTCGTCCGGGTTGTAGTGCCGAAAGGCGAGGTCCGATACGCTGTCGGCCCCCTCGTAGGCGACCGGGGCGATATCCTTGAAATAGCTCATTTTCCTGATCTTTCTTGCAGTCCACGCCCGACGAAACTGCCGAGCTTTGGGTTTATTCGATGCCGCTGAATGGCGCGGCGGTTATGACAAATCTCTTAATGCCCGATACGCCGCCCCATAGCGCTCATGGGCCTGGGCAAAGATGCCCTGCAATCCGGCGACGGGCTCAAAAGTGCGCGCGATGTTAGGCGGCGTGGCGACATCGCTGGCCTGAGCGCCCGCCGCCATCATGCCCAATCGCGCGGCACCGAACGAACCGCCGAAATCACCATCCTGAGGCAAATCCACTGGCACGTTCAGCGCAGTCGCAATCGCCGACAGCCAATAGTCGGACCGCGCGCCGCCTCCAACTGCGATCAGCCGCTCAAGTTGCGTACCTGTCGCGGACATCGCCTTGGCGGAATCCATGAAGGCAAAGGTCACACCCTCAAGCACCGCGCGCGTGGTTGCCGCGCGGTCTGTTGCATGCTCAAGCCCAATGAAAGCGCCGCGTACCTTTGCGTCGTTATGCGGCGTCCGCTCGCCCCCGAGATATGGGAGGAACATGGCCCGCCCCGGCGCCTGCAACGCGCCAAGGGCGCCGGTCATCTTGCCCGCGTCCTCTTCGGTTATACGCGCGTACCAATTCAAAGCATCCGTCGCGGCCAGGATGACGCCCATTTGGTGCCAGGTATCCGGCAAGGCATGGCAAAACGTGTGCAAAGCCGACGCTGGGTCCGGCTGATAGCCATCATTGGCCGCGAAAAGGACACCGGATGTCCCCAGCGACACAAATGCCTGACCCGCTTTGATGACCCCTGCCCCGATCGCCGACGCCGCGTTATCGCCCCCGCCACCTGCGACGACGACAGCCGAGGACATGCCGAACGCATCCGCAATCTCGGGGCGCAATGTCCCGCTGACCTCCGAGCCTTCGACAAGGCACGGCATGTGGTCCCGGCTCAGATCGGTTTTGGCCAACAGAGTATCCGACCAATCCCGTTTCGCCGTATCCAACCAGGCGGTGCCCGCGGCATCCGACATCTCTGAGACAGCTTCACCCGTCAGCCAGAGGCGCAAAAAATCCTTAGGCAGCAGAACCATGCATGTTTCGGCAAAGACCGCGGGCTCGTTCGCCTTGACCCAAGCCAATTTGGGGGCGGTGAAGCCGGGAAAAACGATATTCCCAGTCGTGAACCGAAAGTTCACATCCGCATCGAGCGCGGCAGCTTCGGCGTGCGACCGCGTGTCATTCCACAAGATACAGGGCCTGAGCGGTTGATGATCTTGGCCAAGCAAGGTCGCGCCATGCATCTGGCCAGACAGCCCGATGCCTTTGACGCCAGACAGGTCGTGTGCGGCGTCCAAAGCCGCCAGCGCCTTTTGCGTGGCGGTGATCCAGTCTTCGGGGTTCTGCTCGCTCCAGCCGGACGCGCGCCGCGCCACGCGCAACGCCTCCGTTTCCGAGGCGAGGATGTTCTGGCTTTCATCAACCAACACAACCTTTACGCCCGATGTACCTAGATCAATGCCCAGGAACATTGTGCACCCTCCAACTTGGCCTTGCCCAAAGGAACATCCTGCGCCGTCTCCGCCTTAGTGGTCCAGCTTGACCCATGCAGCATTTCGCGCAGATGACTTCACACAAGCCGAGACAAACTGCACGCCTTTTAGACCGTCGTAGACGCTTGGGTAAATCACCTCAGGCCCCGGCGATGCACCCGTGCGCGCGGCCACGATCGCTTCGGCGGCTTCGCTGTAGATGTTGGCGAACCCTTCCAAATAGCCTTCTGGATGGCCGGGTGGCACGCGGCTCATGCGGGCTGCGGCGTCGCCTGCGCCTGCGCCGTTGCGCTTGATCAGGCGTTTGGGCGCGCCAAACGGGGTGTGCCACAAATAATTGGGGTCTTCCTGTGCCCATTCCAGGCCACCGGTTTCACCATAAATGCGGATCCTCAGCGCGTTTTCATTGCCGGGCGCCACTTGCGACGACCAAAGCATCCCCCGGGCGCCGCCGGCAAAGCGCAACATCACATGCGCGTTGTCGTCAACCTGGCGCCCCGGCACGAAGGCCTGCAGATCGGCGGCGAGGCTCTCGACCTCAAGGCCCGAGACAAAGCACGCAAGGTTGAACGCATGCGTTCCGATGTCCCCTGTCGACCCGCCAGCGCCAGAACGAGCAGGGTCCGTGCGCCACTCCGCCTGCTTGAAGTCCTGTTCGACGCTCAACCAATCTTGTGGATATTCAACCTGAACAACCCGTATCGCGCCAATCTCGCCTGCGGCGACCATCTCTCTTGCCTGACGGACCATCGGATAGCCGGTGTAATTGTGGGTCAAAACGAACAAGGCATCGCTGTCTTCGGCCGCTTTGACCAGCTTTTTGGCGTCAGCCAGCGTCGAGGTCAAAGGCTTGTCACAAATGACGTGAATGCCACGCTTCAAGAATTCCTTGGCGGCGGCATAATGCACGTGATTGGGCGTGACGATACTGACCGCTTCGATGCCGTCTTTGCGACGTGCTTCGCGGATCGCCATTTGTTTGTAGTCTTCGTAGATACGCGGGAGGCCGATTGCCTCGCCGCTGGCGCGCGATTTTTCCGGCGTCGAACTCAGGGCACCCGCCACCAATTCATAGCGGTCGTCGATCCGCGCGGCGATGCGATGGACGGCACCGATAAAGGCATCATTGCCGCCTCCGACCATGCCCAGTTTGATACGATCTGCCATCAGTCGATCCCCAACATTGCGCGGTTCGCGGCCTCGTCCGTGCCACCATCTGCGAAATCGTCAAAGGCGCGTTCGGTCACGCGGATAATGTGGTCTTTGACAAATTGCGCGCCTTCGCGGGCGCCATCTTCGGGATGCTTGAGGCAACATTCCCATTCGACCACGGCCCAGCCGTCAAAGTCGTTTGCCGCCATTTTGGAAAAGACCGCTCCGAAATCGACTTGGCCATCACCCAGGCTGCGGAAACGACCGGCGCGGTCGACCCAAGGCTGATAGCCGCTGTAAACGCCCTGCCGCCCGGTTGGATTGAACTCTGCATCTTTGACGTGGAACATCTTGATGCGGTCTTTGTAGATGTCGATGTTGTCCAAATAGTCGAGGCATTGCAGCACATAATGGCTGGGGTCGTAGAGCATATTGGCCCGCGCGTGGTTGTCCACACGCTCTAGGAACATCTCGAAGGTCACACCGTCATGCAGGTCTTCGCCTGGGTGGATTTCATAGCAAATGTCGACACCATGTGCGTCTGCATGGTCCAGAATTGGGCGCCACCGCGCCGCCAATTCATCAAAGGCTGTTTCAACCAGTCCCGCAGGACGCTGCGGCCAAGGATAGACATATGGCCAAGCAAGCGCGCCCGAAAAGGTGACATGCGCCCCGATACCCATGTTGGCCGAAGCCGAGATTGCCTTCATCACTTGATCAACCGCCCACGCCTGACGCGCTTTGGGATTACCGTGGACCGACGGATCCGCGAACCCGTCAAAAGCGGTGTCATAGGCCGGGTGGACGGCGACCAATTGGCCTTGGAGGTGGGTGGAAAGCTCTGTCACCTCGACCCCGTTTTCCGCAGCCTGACCTTTGAATGTGTCGCAATAATCCTTGCTTTCAGCCGCTTTGGCGAGGTCGATCAAACGGTCATCCCAACTGGGGACCTGCACACCGACATAGCCACACTCGGCAGCCCATTTGGTAACAGCATCCCAAGAGTTGAAAGGCGCCTCGTCACCTGCGAATTGCGCCAAAAAGAGCGCCGGTCCTTTAATCGTCTTCATACTTCTCCTCCCATTGGCCCTGGCATTTTTGGGGGCACGTTGTCTTTTAGGTAAATGTCGATGCGGATCAGTTCCTGCGTGGCATTGATCGGCGACTTGTCCGCGGTTGCACGCAACAGGCGGACGGCGGACCGGATCAAGTGGCCCGAGTTTTGCGAGATCAGCGCATCGAACGTGCCATCAAGAAGCGCCTGATGCGACAGGCTGGTCAATTCGTGGGCGATGATAACGATGTCATCGTGACTGGCGGCGCGCATGTATTCCAGCAAACCACGATTGCCGCCCGCCGAGGAGTATATTCCGCAGATGTCGGGGTGATCCTGGAATACCTTTGGCAGCAGGCGTGCGATCAGGTCGGGATCGTCTTGCCCCTCAATGCTGGCCGCGACTTCGAGGTGCGGAAACTCGTCGGCAACCACAAGGTCAAAGCCCTGGCGACGCTCAAGGTGATCGCGGGCCAAGCGCGACCCCGTGATGACCAGCACTTTGCCAGACCGTTTGACGAAACGGCCCATCAAACGCCCGGCGGTCCGCCCTGCGGCGACGTTGTCAATTCCGACGAAATGCGCCCGGGGGGAGCTTGGCAAGTCTGACACCAACGCAACAATCGCAATGCCCTTTTCAGAGGCGCGGCGCACCGCGTCTCGGATGGACGGCGTTTCGGGGCCAAAAACGGCGACGCCATCGGTCGTTGACGGATCGAGCCCATCCAATAGCTTGACGATCTCGAGCGGATCGAAAGGTGCAACGCTTTGCGTGCGCAAATGGGTCCGCTCATGAAACAGCTTATGCCCTTGCTGGGTTATCTCGTCCCTCAGCGCCAGCACGAATTCGTTGGTGTTGTCGGGCAGAATGAAAAGCAGGTTATAGACCCGTTTCCGCGCCAGATTGGCCGCTGCCGTATCCCGCACATAGCCCAAGGTTTCGATGGCCTGCTGAACCTTTTCGATGGTGACAGAGCGCACGCCAGGGCGCGCGTTCAAGACGCGGTCCACCGTTGCGAGGCTGACGCCGGCCACACGGGCGATGTCATTCACCGTGGGCTTGTCGGCCGTATCTGTCCCTGTTTTTGTCATTCTTTTTGCCCACCAAACGGCGTTTGGCCCAAACTTTACCCCGCCATTTCCTTGGCCAAGCCTTCAAACAACAAAGCGACCGCTTCGGCGCCAGGATCGTTATGTCCTTTGAGATTGGCCTCTGGCACATAGGCCGCGCGTCCGGCCTTGGCACGGTGGATATTCGCCGTTTCATTCGCGCCCGCCCGGGCGGCTTGGGCTGCTGCATCAATCCCATCGCCCAACGCCGCCAACGCCGGAGAAAGCGCATCGATCATCGTGCGATCACCAACCTGGGCGCCGCCCACTTCGCTGACTCGCGTCAGCCCTGCAACAAGCGCCTCGGGCACAGCGGCCCCATTTGCGCAGGCGTCGCCAGCTGCGTTGAAATAAATGGCAAGGATAACGCCTGACGAGCCGCCCATCGTCTGGCTCAGCTCGTTGCCCAATGCGGGGAAGAGCTGGGTCAGATCGGCCAAAGGCATGCGGTCTAAGCCATCTTTCAACGCGCGCGCGGCGGTTGCGAGGGTGCTGCCTGTGTCGCCATCGCCAGACTTGGCGTCCAGTTCATTCAAATTGCCCTCTGCTGCGATCAGCAAATCGGCCACGTTTTCGATAATGGCGCGTGTTCTTGGATTTGACGATGGGATTGGATCAATCGGCGTCAATCCGTCTGGCAACCCGACAACCGGCACCGCCCCGATCTTGGCCACCCCTGGCCAAGCCGCCATTGGCACTGGCGCTTCCAGCGCCGCCAGCTCTTCGTCCGAGACGTTGAGCATCGACACCGAAAACCCGTGCATATCAAGAGACGTCATCATCAGCGCAGGGCCTACAATATGTTGCGCGGCCCCCGCATCAGCGAGTGCTTTGCACAATACCGTCATTTCCAAAGGTGTGGTCGAACCAAGGTTGTTCACCAAAGCGACGCAGATTCCTGCCTCAACATGAGACCCCAGCTTGTCCAACACGACCTTCATCGCGGCTTCGGCTCCTGAAAACGCCACTTGCTCGACGCCGGGTTCGCCGTGGATACCAAGCCCCAATTCGGCATGCCCATCGGCGATGCGATCCTCTTTGGGAGAGCCAGGCACAGTGCAGGTGTCCAAGCTCATCCCGATCGATGCAACCCGGTCAATCACGCTTTGCGCCGCTGACGTCACATCCTCAAGCGATGCGCCCGCCTCGGCCGCAGCGCCTGCAATTTTGTGGACAAACAAAGTGCCAGCCACACCCCGCGCCTGCGGCAAATCTGGCAAAGCGACATCGTCATCCACGACAACCATTTCCACTTTGCGCCCCAAAGCGCGCGCGCGTTCCGCAGCCAAGCCAAAGTTGAGCCGATCGCCTGTGTAATTCTTGACGATCAACAAACAGCCAGCTTCTCCTGTCACAGCCAAAATCCCGGCCAGGACAGCCTCGACAGACGGGGACGCAAACACTTCGCCACAGACCGCTGCCGTCAGCATGCCAGGGCCCACAAATCCCGCATGGGCGGGTTCGTGGCCAGAGCCGCCGCCAGAAACAAGCGCCACGCGCGAGCGATCCCAGTCGGATCGGTAGACCACTTTGATATGCGGATAGCCGTCCAGACGGGTAAGCGCGCCCCCCGAACAGGCCAAAAGCCCGTCGATGGCGTCTGTTACGAGAGCGTCTTTTGCGTTGAGGAATTGGGCCATTGGGTCCTCCTTTAACTAATCCGCGCGCCAGCAGCGTCGAAAAACAGCGGGTTCTTGGGGGTGACCTGAATGGTGTCCCCCGCATTCAAAGTGGTGTGTGCGTCCGTCAAGGTGACAACGTCATGATCGCGCAACTTGAGATGGACGCGTGTTTGATCACCCAGATGCTCAATCCGTGCAACTTGCGCATCGGCGCCAGCGCCTTCTGTTATGTGTTCTGGCCGCAGACCTATGGTCGTAGCGCCTTGCGGGGCGGCTTCGCCAAAGAGACCAACAGGCAAAAGATTGATCCGAGGCAACCCCAGTCGAGCCGCCACATAGGTCGAGGTCGGATCTTCGTAGATCTCGCGCGGCGTGCCGAATTGAACCATTTTGCCTTCGTCCAGAACGCCAACATGCGTGGCCATTGTCATGGCTTCGATCTGATCATGCGTGACGTAGAGCAGTGTCGCATTCAATTCCGCATGAATGCGTTTCAACTCCACCCGCAGATCAGCGCGCAACTTGGCATCCAGAGAAGACAGAGGTTCGTCCATCAAGAAAACTTGCGGCTCGCGCACCAAGGCGCGGCCTATGGACACCCGCTGCATCTCACCGCCGGACAGCTCGGTCGCTTTGTTGTCAAGCTTGTGCGGAATATGCAGAACCTCCGCCACCTCTTGCACCCGCTTGGCAATGACGTCCTCTGGCGTTTTCAAGATCGGAGAGCGCAAAGGAAAGGCGAGGTTATCGCGCACCGACATATGCGGATAAAGCGAATATTGCTGAAACACCATCGCGACATCACGCTGCGCTGGCGTCAAGCCGTGCGTGTCCATTCCCCCGATGTGTATGCGCCCGGTCTCTGGCTTTTCGAGACCGGCGATCAAGCGTAACGTGGTTGTCTTTCCGGCACCTGTCGGCCCCAAGAGAACGACAAAAGCGCCATCGGCGATCGTCATCGACACATCGTCGATCGCTTGCGTTTTGCCAAACGCTTTGGACACGTTCTGAAGCACAACCTCAGCCATGAGCGAGCACTCCTTCGTTCAGTTCAGACCGCAAGGCCCGCGTTGTCCCCGCATCAAAGAGCGTGACCGTCGAGGCGTTGAATTCCAGGCCAACCTGTTCGCCAACCCGCGCCGCTTGGTCAGAGCCGATGCGCGCTTTGACCTCACCGTTGGCGGTATCGAGCGTCACGATCTGCGACGTTCCCAGATATTCCGTGGCCGTCACTTGCGCGCGGTATGCTCCGGCATCGGTCAAGCCGATGTGTTCAGGTCGAATACCGAACACCAGCTGGCCAGAGGCGGCTTCGCGGGCCTGGGGGACGTGCGTTTCTTGGCCGTTCAAAAGCACCTGACTTTCGCCGGGTTGAATAGCGCCGTCAAACGGCAAGAAATTCATCGAAGGTGAGCCGATGAAGTCCGCAACAAACATAGTCGCGGGTTTGTCATAGATCTCTTGCGGTGTGCCGAATTGCTCGACCACCGCGTTGTTCATCACAACGATCTTGTCGCCCATCTGCATCGCTTCGAGCTGGTCGTGTGTGACGTAAACAGTTGTCGCGCCCATGCGGTCGTGCAGAGCGCGCAGCTCTTCGGCCATATGTTCCCGAAATTCTGCATCCAAAGCGCCGAGGGGTTCGTCCATCATAAAGGCCTTTGGCTCGCGCACGATGGCCCGCCCCAAGGCAACCCTTTGCCGGTCACCACCCGAGAGCCCGCCAACCGGCCGGTTCAAGATATCCTCGATCCCAAGGATTTTTGCGACCTCGGCGACCTTTGCATTGACCTGCGCGCGCGGCATGCCCTGGCTGATCAGCGGATAGGAAATATTGCGCCGCACATTCATATGCGGATAAAGCGCAAACATCTGGAACACGAAGGCAATGTCGCGTTCCGATGGCGGCTTTTGGCTGATCTCTTCGCCGTCGAGAAAGATTTGGCCTGACGTCGGCAGCTCAAGCCCTGCAATCATCCGCAGCGTCGTTGTCTTACCGCAGCCCGAAGGCCCCAAGAGCATAAAGAACTCTCCGTCTTCGATGGTAAAAGAGCTTTCCTTGACGGCAACAAAGTCGCCAAACTCTTTGCGGACGTTTTTGATGACGATTTCAGCCATGAGACGCCTTCTTGTTGGTGTGATACGTGAGCGCCAACGCAATGCACGCGCGCAATGGCCCTTCTGGCAATGGGTCCGCTTCGGATAAACAGATCGCGCGGTTTTTCTCGTAGGTCAGGTCGTCAAAACGGCTGCGGCACTGATCGATTAGATCGGTGCTGCAATGCACAAAAAGCCGGACGGGATTTACGGCATCCGCCTGATACCCAAGCCGCAGCGGCGTGCCTGATTTTCCATTCGAAAACGAAGGCTGTCCCCATTTCAACGTCTCTTCCACAGGGTCGCTTCCGGCATCGCGGGCCGTTTCGTAAATCAACTCACGCAACCGCAAACCATGCGCCCGACCTGTGTCTGGCCAGGCCGTGATCGCCGCCTTCACAGGCGCAGAGATCGCCGGAGCCGTCATTCTGGGAAATGGCTGACAATGATGAACATGACAGTCCCGATAAGCGTGACGATAAAGGAATAGGTGAAGGCCCAAATGACAAAGGGTTGCATCAGCATGAAAACACCAAGGGCAATCAAAATCGTGGCGACCATTTCCCAAGGCCCCCGGCGGAACCGCGCCAAACCTTTCAGAAAGTTCATCATTTGCGGACCGCTCCAAATGTGATCCCACGCAGCAGGTGCTTGCGCAGCAGGATGGTGAAAATCATGACCGGCAACAGGAAGATCGTGGCGCCAGCGGCAACAGCGGGCCAATCCAAACCGCCGATCCCGATAATTGTCGGTATGAAAGGCGGTGCCGTTTGCGCCGTGGCCGACGTTAGTAAGACCGCGAAGGCGTATTCATTCCAGGCAAAGATCAGGCAGAAGATCGCCGTAGACGCAATGCCGGTTGCCGCTTGGGGAAGGACCACTTTGTAGAAGGCCTGAAAGCGGGTGTAGCCATCGATCAAAGCAGCTTCTTCGTATTCTCGTGGAATTTCGTCGATGAACCCTTTGAGCAACCACACGGCAAGACTGATGTTCACCGCTGTGTAAAGCAGGATCATCCCTAGATGCGTGTCGCTCAGGCCCAGATTTCGATACATCAGAAATATCGGGATCGCGACCGCGATGGGCGGCATCATGCGCGTACTGAGGATGAAAAACAGCAAATCGTCGGCCAAAGGTATCTTAAAGCGGCTGAACGCATAGGCGGCCAATGTTCCCAAAAACACGCTCAAAAAGGTCGAGCCGAAGCCGATAACAACCGAATTGACAAATCGCTCACCGAATTTGGAGGGGCCGACGATAACCATGTCGTATTGGCGGACAATGTCGTCTGCCCAGTTCTGTGGCGGATTGGCGTCCAGGAACTCTTGCGTCTGGCGCGTGCGCGTCGTGAACAGGTTGACGTAGCCTTCGAGGGTCGGCTCAAACACGACTTTCGGTGGATAGCTGATCGCATCCGCAGGAGACTTAAACCCAGTGATCGCAATCCAAGCGAGGGGGATCATAGTGACCAAGGCGTAAAGGATGACCAGCGTTGCGGCGACCCACTTGGATCTCTGCGATGGCTCTGTAATGGAATACGCGCTCATGAGGGCCTCTCTGAGGGATCGTTTGTGCGGTCTATCTGGGAAAGTCCGCGCGGATGCTGACGCGCGGAGGGATGTCGAACCACTCTCATCGCTCTTTCACCTTATTCAGCGCTTTGACATAAATGCTCGCCAACCCGAACACGGTTACGAACAAAATGATCGCATAGGCCGAGGCATAGCCGGTCCGCCACTTTTCAAACGCTTCGCGTTTCAGGTTGATCGATGTCAGCTCTGTCGTGGAGCCCGGCCCGCCGCCGGTCAGCTGCACCACAAGGTCAAACATTTTGAAGTTCTCGATGCCGCGGAACAAGACCGCCAGCATGAGAAACGGCAGCACCATTGGGATTGTGATCGTAAAGAACTGCCGCAGCTTGGATGCGCGATCGACCTCGGCGGCCTCGTAAATGTAGTCCGGGATCGAACGCAGGCCCGCCAGACAAATGAGCATCACAAACGGCGTCCACATCCACGTGTCGACGATGACGATCGACCAGGGTGCGAGGTTCACTTGCCCCAACATTTGAAAGCTTGACGGGTCTTTGCCGGTGAAAAACGCAATGATGTAGTTAAAGAGGCCGATTTGCGGCTGATACAGGAACTTCCAAAAGTTTCCGACAACAGCGGGCGACAGCATCATCGGCAAAACGATGATGGTGGTCCAAAGGTCATTTCCTTTGAACTTTCGATTGATCAACCAAGCCAGCGTGAACCCGATCAGAACTTGGAAAAAGATGGTCCAGAACAGAAAATGCGCAGTGGCTTGCATGTTTAGCCAAATGTCACTGTCGGTCAGGATACGCTCGTAATTGCGCAGACCGATGTTTTTGACTTCTCGCCCGATCCGGTTGGCTTTGTAGTTTGTAAAGCTCAGTTGGATGGTCCAGATCAACGGAAAGATGTTGATCGCAAGCAACAGGAAAATTGTCGGCGCGACGAATATCCAAGCGATCGCGCGGTCGCTGAGACCTCGTATACGCCGCGCCATACGCGGCGGCGTGGCGCCTGCGGCCTTGTCAGCAAGAGAGCCTGTCATTTCTGCACCTTCAACGGGGCCGGTTCATTGCCGGTCAGCATTTGGAATGTCCGGTTTGAGAACTCCGAATGGGTGGCTTTGCTCTGGCGATGCGACAGCCGCTTGGCTTCACCCATTGGGGTGGACGGCGGAGCGGCAAGGAGTGTGACACAAAGCTGGGGCATTCGGCGTTCTCGTTCGTCTTGTCAAACCCTCACCCAGGCCCTTTCCGGGCGGAAAGGGGACGCAAGACAGCGGGAGACATGCCGCTTGGTCGGGCGAGAGCATCTCCCCCTCCTGAGCACGCTCAGAAGAGGGAAAGGTGGGCGCGCTGGTTTACAGCTTGCCCTCGTCTTCAAAGACCTCGGTCCAGTCTTCGATCAAAAGATCCAACGCTTCTTGCGCGGTTCCCTGATCGGCAACCACATAATCGTGGACCCGCTTTTGCATCGCCAACAGCAGTTCAGCATAGGCTGGCTCTTGCCAGAAATCCTGAACACCTGCCATCGCGTCGAGGAAGTCGCCCGCGAATGGCTGGCTGTCGACAAAGCCTGGGTCATTCAACACCGAGTTATGTGCGGAATATCCGCCCAGTTTCCACCACTTGGCCTGAACCGCAGGGTCCGAGAACCATTTGATGTATTCCAGCGCTGCGTCCTGCTTGTCGGAATACGCAACGACCGAAATACCCTGTCCGCCCAGTGTCGAACCGGCTTGGTTCTGCGGTGGGTTCACAAAGAAGTCGATCTTGTCTCCGCCCGTATTCGGGTCGGCATAGAGACCCGGGAAGAAGGCGAACCAGTTCATCGCCATCGCCACCTGGCCAGACTTAAACGCATCGAGCGATTCACCCATGTAAGAGTTCGTGTAGCCCGGAGGTGTCGCGGTTTTGTAGAACTCTTTGTAGAATTCCAGCGCCTCAACCGCCTCTGGCGAGTTCACAGCGCCTTCCATGTCATAGCTACCTGGCGTGTTCTCGTACTTAAAGCCCCACGGATACAGCGCCGAGGTGACGCCCATTGTGATGCCTTCGGACCCGCGCTCTGTGAAGATTGACGCCCCATAGACTGTCTTGCCGTCGATTTCCCGCCCTTGGAAGAATTGCGCGATTTCTAGCAGTTCTTTCTGGGTTTTTGGCTCTCCGAGATCACGGCCGGTTGCCGCTTTGAAATCCGCCTGGATGGCAGGGTCAGAGAACCAGTCCTTGCGATAGAACCAACCGTTCGCATCGCCCATCGCTGGCAGCGCATAGTAATTGGGCGTGCCCTTTGGCCATGTCGAATAGGCGTAAACCGTGGCCGGTGCAAAGTCGTCCATGCTGATGCCTTCAGCATCAAAGAAGTCGTTAAGCTTGACGTAGTGGCCGTTTTCAGCACCGCCGCCGATCCACTGGCTGTCACCGATTAGCAGATCGCACAATTTACCGCCCGAGTTCAGCTCGTTCAACATACGGTCCGCAAAATTGGGCCAGGGGATGAACTCAAAGTTCATGTTGTGCCCAGACTGCGCTTCGAACTCTTTTGACAGCTCAACAAGCGCGTTCGCCGGGTCCCAGGCTGCCCAGCACAGCGTCAGGTCTTCGGCCTGCGCCGAGCTCGCAAACGTTGCTGACGCAAGAGCAACGGCGCTGGCCGTGGCCAGTTTCAAATGTTTCATATGATCCTCCCATGCTGCGGGTCTGGTGCGCTCCAAAAATGGAATCAGCCCGCCCTAAAACGGTAAATGAGGTACGCACCTCATGTCCAAGCATTTTTGAGGTACGAACCTCATTTTCTGGGAAAATCTATTCAAGCTATTGATTTTAAATGAATAAGACGAGATTTCCAATCAACGCGACCGGCACGGGGCGGCGAGGCCTTACAACCTTAAGCGGCTTACGACTCACTGAACTTCGCCTGGAAACAGTCTGTTTCCCGCTGCCATATGATTGCCCAATTTCGAATTTATACCCCCTGAAATGCCGGAGAAATGACGTGGGCGATCCGTACCTTTCAGAGATAAAATACCTTGGTGGCGCCAACCAAGACTTCATCGAAATCGCAGTCGATGCCGGGACAGATGTGTCTGATCTCAACGTGACGATTTACTATTCCAACGGCACGATCAGATCCTCCAACGCCGTCTCTGAATTGAGCAGCACAACAATCGCGGGGCGCGATGTGTATGTCATGGATACGACCTCATCCTCGACATTCAATGGGGTGGCCTGGCACAATGGCGTTTCCCTCTCTGACAGCTCTGGCGTCTACGATTTCGTCTCGTTCAGCGACACTGCCGCAACCGTCACCGCTTCAGAAGGCCCAGCAAGCGGTCTGACATCGACCGAAATCGGCCAAGCGGGGCGCGGTGATTCATTAGAAACAACGGACCGTGGGGATTCCTACTACACGCAGACAACACCGAACTCGGGCAGCATCCCTTGCCTGACCAAGGGCACGCGGGTTCAGACCTTGTTCGGCCCGGTCGCCGTCGAAGACCTGAAGGATGGCACGTTCATCCGCACCCAAAACGGAGGCTACAAGCCGTTGGCCAGGGTGCTTAGCACCAAAATTTCAGCCAAGCGGATGAATCAAACCGAGGCGCTTCGCCCCATCAAGATCTGCGCAGGCGCACTCGGGATGGGCCTGCCCAAGCGCGATCTCTGGGTATCACGTCAACACCGCATGCTCATCTCATCGCCCATCGTCAAACGGATGTTTGGATCACGTGACGTTCTTGTGGCGGCGGCCAAATTGGTTGGCTTGCCAGGTATTTTCGTCGACCACAGCATTGAGCGGACCACCTATTACCACCTGATTTTCGATACCCATGAGGTCATTTTTGCCGAAGGCGCGCCGACGGAAAGCTTGCTGATCGCCGAACAAGCGATGGCCGCCCTGCCGTGCGCCGTTCGAAAAGAGATCGTGCGCCTCTTTCCAAATTGGCAAACGCAAGCGGTCATGCCCGCCAGCGCCTGTCTGATACCGGACAACAAACGCCAAAAGCGGCTGGTGCGACGGCATTTCGCAAACAGCAAGTCGCTTTTGTCTGTCGCATGACGACTGCTTATTGGCTTTGAAGCTTGCGCGCTTCGCTTTTGGCCAATGCGATCAGCCGCCCAACATAGGGCTTGTCTCTGTCTTCACTGCGGATCGCGGCATACAATCTGCGTGTGATGCCTGACTTTGTCAGCGGCCGGGTCACATAGTCCGAGGAATACTTCACTTCGCGCACAACCCAGTCCGGCAAAACCGACACCCCCCGGTTGGACGCGACCAGCAGCAAAATCACAGCCGTAAGCTCTGCTTGCCTCACGGCGGCGGGCTCCACTTTTGCAGGGATCAAAACCTGGCTGAACACATCCAAGCGCGTACGTTCAACCGGGTAGGTGATAAGCGTCTGGTCGCGAAAATCCTGCGCCTCGACATAGGGTTTCTGAGCCAGGGGATGCGCGCTCGCGGCGACAAAAACAGGCGCATAATCAAAGAGTTCCACAAACTCCACCCCGGGAAGGTCTTCGGGGTCAGATGACACCACCAGATCCACGTCTTCCTTCATCAAAGCAGGCATCGCATCGAACGCCAGTCCAGGCCGGATATCGACGTCCACATCCGGCCAATCCTTTCGAAACGCCTCTAGAACCGGGAAGAGCCATTCGAAACACGCGTGACACTCGATCGCGATATGCAAACGGCCTGTCGCCCCGTCCCGCAACGCAGAGAACTCGGCCTGCAGTGCTTCGACTTGCGGCAAGACCTGATCGGCAAGCCGCAACAGCCGCAGACCCGCCGCTGACAGCCGCAGCGGCTTGGAACGGCGAACGAACAACTCAACGCCCGCTTGATCCTCCAGACCCTTAACCTGGTGACTCAACGCACTTTGCGTGATGTGCAATTGTTCTGCCGCGCGCGCCAGGCCACCCGCCTCGTGGATCGCCTTAATCGTGCGCAGATGCCGAAACTCGATATGCATGTGTGCCTCATGTTTATCTTGAAAAAGATGAGTTTGATTCATTTTAGGCAATCAGACACCTTGCGCCAACCCCAACGTCGGAGCAATTCATGCCAAGCCTGTCTTTCGAAGTCTTCCCGCCCAAATCCCTCGACGCGTCCTTTCGGCTTTGGGAAACAGTGCATGCGCTGGCGCCGTTGGCGCCGCGCTTTTTCTCGGTCACCTATGGCGCGGGTGGATCGACACGGGCGCTGACACAAGAAGCGGCGACCACGCTCAAACGCCAATCCGGGCTGAATGTGGCAGCGCACCTGACTTGCGTAGACGCAAGCAAATCCGAATTTCTGGCAACCGCACGCTCGTTCAAAGCTGCTGGCATTACAGACATCGTCGCCCTGCGAGGCGACGCAAACAACGGCGGGGCCGCGTTTGAAAGACACCCCCGCGGATTTGCAAGCTCGGTCGAGCTGGTCGCGGCTGTTTCGCAATTGGGCGGGCTGAACGTGCGCGTCGGCTGCTATCCCGAAGGGCATGCATCAGCCGCCAGCATGGCTCAGAACATCGACTTTCTAAAAGCCAAGTTTGACGCGGGCGCGACCGAGGCGCTGAGCCAGTTTTTCTTTCTGCCAGAAACCTTTCTACGGTTCCGCGATGCCTGCAGCGCCGCTGGATTAGACGCATCCCGCCTGACGCCTGGTATCTTGCCCGTCGGCAATTGGGCATCGGTTGCGACATTCGCCAAACGCTGCGGCGCCAGCGTTCCGCCTGATTTGGCCTATGGCTTTTCTCGGGCCGCGCGCGAGGATCGGGCCGGGCTGTTTGCCTTGGCGCACGCGACCGAGCTTTGTGACACACTCATAGAAGAGGGCGTCGACAGATTGCATTTCTACACGCTGAACCGGGCCGACCTAACGTTGCAGATTGCCAAAGCGTTGGGCCTCGGCCCCGCAATGATCCGCAATGTTGCATGACACACCGCCTTACGCTGCGTCTCGCTAGACGCTGTCGGCCCGCCTTCCTAACGTTTGGACATATCCGTTAGCGAGGCAGTCCCATGCGCCGTTTGGCCACCACCGCAGAAGAGTTACCAAGCCCAGATGTGATCCGATCGATCTCGGGTTTGGAGTTTATGCAAGCCATTCAAAACGGAGAGATTTCCGGCCCGCCGATTGGTGGCCTCATGGGCTACACGCTGCACGAAGTCGAAGACGGTCGTGTCGTCTTTCGCGGGACGCCGCCATTTGAGGCATGCAATCCGATGGGCGGTGTCCACGGCGGCTGGTACGGCACCCTTTTGGACAGCTGCATGGCATGTGCCGTTATGACCAAGGTTCCGCGGGGGTCGTTCTATACAACGCTTGAATACAAGGTGAACATTGTCCGCGCGCTTCCGGTAGGAACGGAAATCGATGCAATCGGCCTGATCCAGCACGCGGGCCGCTCGACCGGGGTGGCGGTCGGCGAAATTCGTGGCGTTGAGAATGGCAAGCTTTATGCCACCGGAAGCACCACATGTATGATCATGAAGATGGGCGGCTAAGCTTGAGCTTGAGCAATGGCATCACGACATCCCGCCAGCCGCGCGGTTCAAGGGCGCTGGCGGTGGGGTGAATTTTCTCGGATGGGTCTGATCCCACCCTTCGCGCCTTGCGCGTGATCAGCCAGCGGCCAAAACCTCGGAACGTTCCAACCGAAGGCGCGTTGGCATCCTGCGGAAACCGCGCAGCCCAGCCCTGTGGCAAGGGCAAGCCCACCCGTTCCGCCTGTTCCAGCAGCCAGACAAAGGCGATGTTACCAAGCGGTCTTGCGGCTGGGAAATCGCCAAGCTGGCCACCCACATCGCCGTGACTGCCTCGGAACCACATTTGTACAAGGTCTTGCCCCGGCCAATCTGGCCGGGTTTCCCACATCACCGGACTGTAGGCAACGCGCGTTTCATTAAGCGCCAAGGCGTGAAACCCGTGTCGGACGCTATTGCCGAGCATATGGTTGTGAAACGCATGTCGCGGCGCAGTCACGCGCCACAGAACCGGCATGTTGAGCCCTAAGGACTTTACCGTGTCCCACGCTCCAATCATCTCGATCGGGACGTCGGCATGACAGTGAAGCGCGCGAAAATCGCGCGCCGCAGCGCTGTCTGGGGTGCATTGGTAATGCCTATAGACCTCTCGGATGTTGCGTTCCGTCGCCGCATCCGCCCGCAACAGGCCAACCAAGTCCACGACGCCCGCAAGCGAGCGCACCGCATAAGCCCCCCGTGAAAATCCCAGGAAAAAGATCTTGTCACCAGGACGGTACCGCGACGCAAGCCAGCCATAAGCGCGGCGGATTTGACGATTGATGCCACGCCCCGCAATGACATCCGCCGCGCGCCGCCAGCTCGACCATTGCATACCGGGTTCATAATACAGCGAAACCGCACTGCCCTGCTCTGACAGCAGTTTATAGGCGCGGCCGGCATGAGTCTCACACCCCGGTTCCAGCGAAGACATTGTCCCGTCGATAATCACAACATGCAGGGTCGGCCCGCGCCTCGGAGGCGTGACACGCGCCTCTTCGCGACCAAACAGTCGGCGCATCCACGACCGCGCGGGTGATGTGATCGATTGCCAGTCCATTTTCCCCTGGAACCTCGGAAACACCTTTATCCTACACTATCAGATGCGCAGCGAATAAGGCCCAGACAAGACAAAACCGCGCCACGATGCCGTGACGCGGTTGTGAAGATCACTCCGATAAGCGGCTGAGTAAGGGCTTAGATGGCGTCGGGGAGCGCCATTTGGCCCCGACAAACACTCTTACTCAGCAGCGACGCCTTTGCTGTCGTTTAGCAGCTGCCAGATGTGATGCGGGGTAAACGGCATGTCGACCTGGCGAATGCCTTGATCCCAAAGCGCATCTTGAACCGCATTCGACACCGCCGCCAACGCGCCGACCGTGCCCGCCTCGCCACAGCCTTTCATGCCCATGACATTGGCGGTGGATGGCACCGGTTCGGATGTAAAGGAAATCATCGGAACGTCATCGGCGCGTGGCAGCGCATAGTCCATGAACGTTGCCGTCAGCAATTGGCCTTCTTCATCGAATACGACGTGCTCGGTTATGGCTTGCCCGATCCCCTGCGCCACGCCGCCATGCACCTGACCCTCTGCCAACAGCGGATTGATCAGGTTTCCAAAGTCATCCACGACTGTGTACCGCTCGACCGCCGTTACGCCGGTCTCTGTATCCACAGAGATTTCGGCAACATGGCATCCGTTGGGAAAGCTGCGCGCCTCCAACGTCGCTTTGGCTTCGTGGGTCAGCAACGCCTCATTGCCTTTTTCCCGCGCCATAGCTGCAACTTCCAGCATTGTCGGGCTTTCGTTGCGGCCGGCGACACGGAATTGTTCGTCGTCAAAGCTGATCTCATCTTCGGCCACGTCAAGCTCGTCTGCCAAAAAGGCGCTGAAGGCTCCGATCATGACATCCACAGTGGCCAAGGTCGCATTGTTCTGCACCGTCACCGAGCGTGATCCGCCCGTGCCGCCGCCGGTTTTGATCAGGTCACTATCGCCTTGGACAACCTCGATCATCTCGACGGGAATACCCGTCTGATCGGCCAGGAATTGTGCGTAGACCGTCTCGTGCCCCTGGCCGTTCGATTGCGTGCCTACAAATATGGACACTGTTCCGTCTTCGTTGAATTCAACCCGCGCGTTTTCGCTTGGATCACCCAGAATGCTCTCGATGTAATAGCAGATGCCCAATCCACGCAGCTTGCCCACCTGTGCATCCGCGTCCTTGCGCGCCGCAAAGCCGGCAAGGTCGGCTTCCTTTTCGGCACGGCGCAGCACCAGATCGAAATCGCCAACGTCATAGGTTTCGCCCGTGGCGGTTTTGTACGGAAACTGGTCCGGCTTGATAAAGTTGATGCGCCGCAATTCCAGCGGGTCGACACCCAACTCGCGCGCCGCGCGGTCGATGACACGCTCAAGCACATAAATCGCCTCGGGACGCCCAGCGCCGCGATAGGCATCCACCTGCGTCGTGTTGGTGTAGACGCCTTTGACGTTCAGCCAGGTGGTCTGAACGTCATACACCCCCATGAGAACGCGGCTGAAAAGCTGAGTTTGGATCGGCTGACCAAATTGGCTGTTGTAGGCACCAAGATTACACTTGGTGATCACCCGGTAAGCGGTGATTTTGTTGTTTTCATCAAACGCAAGCTCGGCAAGGCTGGTCAGGTCACGCCCAGCATTGTCAGACAGCATCGCTTCGGTTCGTTCGCTCATCCAGCGAACTGGCCGTCCCAAACTGCGTGCGGCATGCGCGACAATCGGAAACTCTGGATACGACATCGCCTTCATGCCAAAGCCGCCGCCCACATCTGGGTTGGTCACCCGCACGCTGTCTTCGTCGACCTGTAGCGCGTTGACGATCGCACGCTTTTGCCCCCAAACACCCTGCCCGTTGATCGCGACATGCAGGCGGTCGCCTTCGGGCTCGGCATAGCAGCCCCGCGGCTCCATCGAGTTCACGATGATCCGGTTGTCGCCGACATCCAAGCTTACCACCTTGGCAGCAGCTGCAAACGCGGCTTCGGTCGCGGCCTCATCGCCCAATCCCCAATCGAACGCGATATTGTCTTCGGCTTCGGCGTGGACCGTTTCACCACCAGCGTCGAGATCCAGCTTCGCCGGCAGGTCGTCAAAATCGAACTCGATCAATTCGGCCGCGTCACGGGCTTGGGCGAGCGTGTCGGCGATGACGACGGCAATCGCTTCGCCCACGAACCGCAGCTTTCCTTTCGCCAACATCGGCCGGTCAGGCGACGCGCCTTTTGTGCCGTCGCGATTTTCAACGACGGTGCCTGCCATGTTGACGTTCAGGCCCGCGGCTTCCAGGTCTTCGATCGTGAGAACCGCATGAACGCCCTCGGCCGCGCGCGCGTCATCGACGTTCAGCTCAGTGAGGTGCGCGTGCGCGACTGGAGAGCGCAAGACAAACATTTGCAGCGCATTCGCAGGCGCCAGATCATCTACATACCGCCCCGCACCAGTGAGAAACCGAACGTCTTCCACGCGTGTGGCCGGCTGAGATTTGCCAAACTTGTCCATACGAACACCTATCGATTGGAGGAGACCTTTGTCGCGGAGACTAGCGGCTTAGAAGGCAGTGTCCAGAGGGTCTGCGTCTAACCGCCACGCTTTGGAGCCAACGAGCGTGACAACACACGCCGAACGGCCTTTTCCCGGGCATCCAATGGCAAATTCGAGATGTATTTCAGGCGACCGCTGCCCACCAGATCCGCGATACCATGCGCCATTGCCCAAACTGCAGTGACATTTTCCCATGTCTCGGGTGCTTCGGGGTCTTCGCCGGTGACATCCGTCACAAGGTCAACCAGGCCGAAAAAGGACGCCGAAGACGCCTCTTCCAACTCGGCGTTGGTTTGGTCAGGCTTTTGCGAGGAATGGATCAACCGAAAAAGCGCCGGTTGGTCCTGTGCGAAATCCAAATAACCAAGCCCCGCCGCCGTCAGCCGCCCTTCGGGTGTTGTCTCTTGCGCCTGTCGCGCTTCCATCGCCGCGCTAAAGCGGCGAAACCCTTCGGCGGCTAAGGCCGTCAGCAAACCTGTCACATCGTTGAAATGATGCGCTGGCGCGGCGTGACTGACGCCTGCCCGCCGGGCGACTTTGCGCAACGAAAAGCCTTCGGGGCCCGTTTCTTCCAATTCCTGCAAAGCCGCCTCGATCAACGCCTTGCGCAGATCACCGTGGTGATATCGCTCGGTTTTAGAAGACGTGTATTTCGGTGCCATACACGTGACTTACCCCGCAATCTTGGCAGTGTCAAAATAATATCTTGACACTGTCAGGATGCGATTCATATCCTCATCTTGTCACCGTCAAGATAAAGGAATCGCCGATGACCCCAGACGCGCTCTTTGCCTATACCGGCCCCTTGGCCATGCTGGGCTGGCTCTGTTTGCTGGCCTACCCTCTGGCCCGCAAACCGCTCATGGCTGTCGGAGGGTTCGCGATCCCAGCGGCCTTGTCGGTGTGTTATTTTGCTTTGATCCTGTCTTTTTGGACCAGTGCTCAAGGCGGCTTTGACACGCTTTCCAATGTCATGCTCCTCTTTGACACGCCTGGCACTGCGCTTGCGGGATGGGTGCACTTTTTGGCCTTTGACCTGTTTGTCGGCGGCTGGATTGTGCGGGACGCCCAGCGCGCCGGCCTCCTGCATGTGCTGACCTGGCCCAGCCTTGCCCTCACCTTTCTCTTTGGGCCGATCGGATTGCTTTTGCACTTTGGTTTGCGCGGCCTGATGTCCCTTCGCGCCCCGCAAAACGCCTAACCATTCACCTCAACATGGATGTGCCCACATGATCGCCTCAGACACACCGCCTCAAACCGCCTTTTCCAACCCGATGACCCACATGCTGTCGAATGCTCCGGGCCTTACCCGCGCAGGCCTTGCGATGGCGTTGCTGATCCCGCCGCTCTTGCTGGCCCAATCCATCGACCCGCGCCTGTTTCAAGGCATAAACGTGTGGATCAAACCACTCAAATTTGCTGTATCACTTTCAGTCTATCTCCTGACGCTCGCCTATTTTTCGTACTTGCTGCCCAAAGGGTTCCTCCAACGGCGGCCAGTCCAAGTTTTTCACGGCGTGGTCTTCTTCTGCATCGCAATCGAAATGCTCTGGATCGGAGGTGCGGCGATGTACGGCGTCGGATCACATTTCAACGTGGCTGACCCGATAATGGGCGCGATCTACGGCATCATGGGCATAGCCGCCGTCACGTTGACCTCGGCAACCCTTGTGCACGGAACCGCCATCTGGCGCCTGCACGGCAAGCCCTTTCCCAGATTGGTCGCCGCCAGCTTTGTGCTGACATTCGTTCTGACCGTGCCCACCGCCGGCTATATGTCATCGTCTGTGGGCCACCACGTCGGCACTGTGACCTCTGACGCACAAGGCCTTTGGCTCCTTGGCTGGGCGCGAGAGGTCGGCGATCTGCGCGTCGCCCATTTCTTTGCCACCCACGCGATGCAAATCCTGCCCGCCTGCATGGCGATCCTGCTCTGGCTCGCAGGTGCCCGCCTGCCCCGCGGCACCGGCGCCGTGCTGTGCGTGTCCTTTTCCGCACTGACCTTCGGCACTCTGGTCCAGGCGATCAACGGCCAACCGTTCCTCCCGTGGCTGACCTGATCCCGGCCCGCGCATGGCGCCCTTTGCCGACGCCATGCACCGCTTGGACGCGTCCCCCCTTTCCCTCACCTCGCCATAGCGTTATCTGACCGCCCGAACACGCGTTTCAGGAGCATGCTTATGGCCCTCGACAAATCATTCGACGCTGCCTCAGCAGAGGCCCGCCTCTATAAGGCCTGGGAAGAGGCCGGATGCTTCGTGGCAGGCGCCAACGCCAAACCAGAAGCCTCCAGCTTTTGCATCATGATCCCGCCGCCCAACGTGACCGGCGCGCTTCACGTCGGCCATGCCTTCAACAACACGCTCCAGGATATCCTCGTGCGCTGGCACCGCATGCGTGGCTTTTACACCCTCTGGCAACCCGGCCAGGACCACGCAGGCATCGCCACCCAGTTGCAGGTTGAGAAAAAGCTCAAGGCCGAAAGCAACCAGAGCCGCCGTGACCTAGGCCGCGAGGCCTTTCTCGACAAAGTCTGGGACTGGAAAACAGAATACGCCTTCACCATCATTGATCAGCTGAAACGCTTGGGATGTTCTCTCGACTGGTCCCGCAACGCCTTTACGATGGCAGGCGCTCCGGGCGACCAGCGCGTCGGGCACGAGAACTCTGCCAATTTCCACGACGCTGTCATCAAAGTCTTCGTGGATATGTACAACAAGGGCTACATTTACCGCGGCAAACGCCTGGTGAATTGGGACCCGCATTTTGAGACCGCCATCTCGGATCTCGAGGTTGAGAACATCGAAGTCGCGGGCCACATGTGGCAACGGTTGATGACGTTGGCAGGCCAGACATAGCGACAACGCCTTTGAGGAAATCGGTCGTTCCCGCAAAG
>CAZYQC010000038.1:0-32286 GCA_964649815.1 uncultured Rhodobacterales bacterium
CGTCGTTCACATCCAGGATAAAGCGGCTCATGTCCTCTTTTTCCTCGACATTCATGCCCGCCATCGGCTCATCCAACAGCAAGAGCTTGGGCTCGGCGGCCAAGGCCCGCGCCAGCTCAACCCGCTTTTTCAAACCGTAAGGCAACCGGGCCACGGGTGTTTTCCGAATGGCCTGGATCTCAAGAAAGTCGATGATCCGCTCTGCGACTTCGCGGTTTTCGGTCTCTTCCGCCTCTGCCGCGCCTTTCCACAACGCTTGCGCCCACAGGCCGCGCTTCATATGCGTCAAACGGCCGGTCATGACGTTATCGAGAACCGTCATCCCTTCGAAAAGCGCGATGTTCTGGAACGTCCGCGCGATCCCCTGACGGGCCACCTGATACGGCTTCATCTGTGGCCGAGGCGCCCCCCGGAACCAAACTTCGCCCTCTTGCGGGATGTAAAACCCGGAAATGACATTCAGCATCGAAGACTTGCCAGCACCGTTCGGGCCGATGATCGCCCGGATCTCGCCTTCACGAATGTCAAACGAGATGTCCTTGATGGCCTCCACCCCGCCAAACCGCAGCGTGATGTTCTTCATTTCCATGACAACGCCACCGATCTTGCGACCGTCGGCTGTTACATATCCATCAGATGTCTGATCCAGCATCTCAATTCTCTCCCGAAGAGGGCTGCGCAGCTGTGCGGGATGGCGGGCGGGGCGAAACCGAAGGTGAGCGTCGCATCGTCATTCCGCCGCCATCTTGGTCACCGCAGCGCTTGTTTGCGCAGAACGGATTTCCAACGTCGCCTTGATCGACCCTTTGCGCCCGTCTTCATAGGTCACTTCGGTTTCCGTGCTAACCTGCGTCGCGCCATCATAGAGGGCCGCGATAATGTCGGCGTATTTCTCTTCGATGATCCGCCGACGCACCTTCCGGGTCCGGGTCAATTCGCCATCGTCTGCATCCAGCTCTTTGTGGAGAACGACAAACCGGTAAACCTGACAGCCCGACAGCATCTCGTCTTCGGCAACCGACCGGTTCACCTCTTCGACATGGGCCTGGATCGTATCCATCACCTGCGGATGTCCCGCCAGTTCCTGATACGAGGCATAGGCGATATTGTTGCGCTCGGCCCAGTTCCCGACAGCCGTCAGGTCAATATTGATAAAGGCTGTGCATTCGTCGCGTCCGTTCCCGAACAAGACGGCCTCAAGGATGTTGGGAAAGAACTTGAGCTTGTTCTCAACGTACTTGGGCGCAAACATAGAGCCATTGGCCATTTGGCCCACATCCTTGGCGCGGTCGATGATACGCAGATGGCCTGTGCCTTCTTCGATAAAGCCCGCGTCCCCCGTCGCGACCCAGCCTTCTTCGTCCTTGGTTCCAGCCGTGCTCTCAGGGTTTTTATAGTATTCGACGAAAACACCGGGGGATCTGTAAAAGACCTCGCCCTTGTCATCGATCTTCAGTTCAACGCCAGGGCATTTGACACCCACTGTGTCACTGCGCACTTGGCCATCCGGCTGTGCCGTGATGAAGACGGTCGCTTCGGTCTGGCCATAAAGCTGCTTTAGATTGATCCCCAGCGAGCGATAAAATTCAAAGATTTCAGGGCCAATCGCCTCGCCCGCGGTGTATCCGACCCGCACGCGGCTGAACCCAAGCGTGTTCTTGAGCGGTCCGTAAATCGCAAGCTCGCCAAGTGCGTATTTCATACGATCCCAAAGGCCAACCGAGTCACCGTCCAGGATCGCAGGTCCAACCCGTTTGGCGTGATCCATAAAATACGAGAACATGCGCTGCTTGTACTTGCCCGCGTCTTCCATGCGGATCATCACGTTGGTCAGCTGCGTTTCAAAGACCCGCGGCGGCGCAAAGTAGTAGGTCGGCCCGATCTCTCTGAGATCGACATGCATCGTGTCGGGGCTTTCTGGGCAATTCGTGCAGAACCCCGTCCACATCGCCTGGCCGACAGAGAAAATGAAATCGCCAACCCAGGCCATTGGCAGATAGGCCAGGATCTCATCCTCGGCCCGCAGCTTGTCGAATTCGGAAGAGGATTTTGACGTCTCAATCACGTTGCGATTGGACAGAACCACGCCTTTGGGCTTGCCGGTGGTCCCCGAGGTGTAAAGCATCACACAGGTGCTGTCGTAATCCAGCCGCCCAATGCGCGCAGCCATTTCCGGCTCGAGCGCGGCGCGCTTTTCGCGCCCTGTCGCCTGCACCTCGGCGTATTGGTGCAGCTTTGAATGATCGTATTTCCGCAGACCGCGCGGATCGAGGTAGATCATTTGCTGGAAGTTCTCCAGCTGGTCCTGAACCTCGATCACCTTGTCGACCTGTTCCTGGTCGCCTGCGATCACAAACCTGGCGCCGCAATGGCCCAACACATAGGCCATCTCTTCTGCGACCGCGTCCTGATACAGCGGCACAGGCACGGCCCCACACATCTGCACGGCGACCATCGACCAGTATAGATACGGGCGGTTGCGACCGATGATGGCAACAAAATCACCCTCGGCTACGCCAAGGTCCAACAGACCCAACGCAAGCGCTTCGATTTCGTCGGCCGTCTCGGCCCAGGTCCAGCTTTGCCAGATGCCGAATTCTTTCTCGCGATAGGCGGCCTTGTTGCCATATGCCTGCACGTTACGTGCCAGCAATGCAGGCACGGAAAGGAGCGCGCCTGACGCGTTTGACGGTGTCGTCACTATGTTTCCTCCCCTGCGCAGCCTTCTTTGCCGCGCTTGATCGCTTGAACGATTCTCACCGTCCAAGGATGTGCGATTGAAGCTGAGCGTCAATCCTTTCTTGAGCTTTTCCAAAATCTAACGAATTGTAACAGCCTCCTCGCGGGCGTTGATCCCGCCGCATCGGGCGGTTAGCCAAGCGCTCATGGACGTCAAAACCGACAGCTTAATGGCCTCTGGTCTGGACCTCATCGCGCAGGGCCTCACGATCTATGATGCCGAATTGCGGCTGCAACATTGCAACCAGCCTTTTCAGAGCATGTTCAACTTGCCAGACCACCTGGCCATCCCCGGCGCGCGTTTCGAGGACACCATTCGCTTTCTCGCCGAGCGGGGCGAATACGGCCAAATCGACGACGTCGACGCCTTTACCAAGGAACGTGTACACATCGCGCGCGCCTTTGAACCGCATTACATGGAACGCACCCGCGCCAACGGCAAAACCATCAGTGTCGAAGGCGCCCCTTTGGCCCAAGGCGGCTGGGTGACGGTCTATACCGACATCACATCAGAAAAACGCCAGGAAGAGCTGTTGCGCGCCCGCGCCTCGGAACTTTCTGAATTGGTTCTCAGCAATGCCGAATCCCTTGCCGCCACCAATCGCAAGCTCGAAGCCACCGTTTCGGCGCTAAACGTGGCCCGTCGGGAAATCGCCAAAAGCGAAGCCCGCATGCGTTTGACCACTGAAATGATGCCCGCCCACATGGCCCATGCGGATGCGACCTGGACATATACCTATTCGAACCGGCGGCTGAACTCGGTCTTGAAAAACAGCCCA
Source organism: uncultured Rhodobacterales bacterium (assembly GCA_964649815.1). GTDB lineage: Bacteria > Pseudomonadota > Alphaproteobacteria > Rhodobacterales > Rhodobacteraceae. The sequence continues at coordinate 3,519 of CAZYQC010000038.1, forward strand.
TCCGACATCGTCGGCATGTCCTTTCAAGAGGCTCTGGGCCCCGAAGCCTACACCCGCGTATTGCCCAGCCTGCAAAAGGCATACGACGGCAAACCTGCGGTGTGCGAGTTTACCGACGCCGCCGACGGACGCCGCATTCGGGCGTCCTTCACGCCAGATGGCGCGGGCGGCGTCTATATTCTGTCGATGGACATCACCGAAGAAACGCAAGCGCGCGTCGCGTTGCAGCAAACCCGCCGTCGCGAAATGGCCGCCCAGATGACCTCTGGCCTTGCACATGATTTTTCCAATTTGCTGACCATCATTTTGGGCCTGCAATCCAAAATCGCGCGCACACCCGGCGTCTCGCAAGAGCTCTTGGATCTGGCGAAAGGGATCTCTGCAGCCGCCAATCGCGGCGGCGATCTGCTGAACAGCATCGCAAACATCACCGCCCGCCGAGGCCCGCGTCCCACCGCCACGCAAGTTCCGAACTTGTTGCGAGATATTGCAATATTGGCCGCCCCCACATTGCCTGCGAGCGTCACACTCGAAACGATCTGCACGTTGGATGACACGCCATTCCTACTTGATGCCGGCCAGATGCAGGATGCTTTGCTGAACCTCATTCTAAATGCGCGTGACGCCTGCGGCGCACAGGGAAAGATCACGCTTTCGGCGGCACCGCTGGCGGACACCTGGATCGAATTCAGCGTGGCCGATACCGGCGCGGGCTTTTCGGACGAGGCATTGACCCATGCGCTTGACCCTTTCTTTACGACCAAAGGGGCCGAAGGCACAGGTTTGGGCCTGCCCTCGGTTTACGATATGACGAAGCTCGCCGGCGGCGATATCCATCTGGAAAACCGCCCCGATGGCGCGGTCGTGCGCCTGCGCCTTCCACAACGGCGCGCGCCTTCGGGCCAAGGGGGCCTGGTGCTTTTGGTCGAAGACAGCGAAGAGCTTAGGGCCCAATATCGTGACATGCTGCTTGATATGGGACATTCCGTTGTCGAAGCGGTGACAGTCGACGAAGCGGTCGCTCTTTTGGCGGATATCCCGGACGTCGCCTATGTCCTGTCGGACATCCGCCTCGAAGGCGAGCCGACAGGCGTTGATCTGGCGCATCGGGTCGGCGCACAATTTCCGGTCATCCTCATGACGTCCCTGCCGCCCACCGATCCTCTCTTTATTCAGGCAGAGGCGATGGGATTGCTCTTGCGCAAACCCTTCCCGGCCTCTGCGCTCATGGCCGCTTTGAACCCGCAGGTCCAAACATGACGCAACCCCTGATCTTTATCCTCGATGACGAGCCGGAAATTCGCGACATGCTGTCTGATGCGCTGAACAATGCAGGGTTTCGCACGTCCTCCTTCGGACGCGCGGCGGCCTTTGAAGCGGCGCTCAAGACACAAAAGCCTGATGTGTGCCTTGTGGACTTGGGCCTGCCCGATAGCGACGGCCTTGCCCTGGTGCACCGGGTTGCAATCGAAAGCGGCGCAATCGTCATCATCATCTCGGGTCGCGCGCAGGTTCAGGACAGGATCACAGGCCTGGAACTTGGCGCGGATGACTATGTCATAAAGCCCTTCGAACCCGCCGAGGTTGTCGCCCGGATCAAGGCCCGCCTGCGCGCGCCGCGCCCATCGCAAAACACCAGCAGCCGCGCCCGGTTTGCTGGCTGGACCGCCCAGTTTGACCGATACGCCCTGGTCGACGCAGCGGGCGAAGAGACCGAGCTGTCCCACGCCGAAAGCGAAATCCTCCGCCTCTTTCTAGAGGCGCCCAAAAGGCTCCTGAGCCGGGGCCACCTGCAAGAAAGCCTCGGCGGCACCGCCGGAGAGAGCTTTGATCGCGCGATGGATGTCCGTATCTCGCGCCTGCGCGGCAAGTTGAAAGAAGACCCCAAGAACCCAAAACTGATCAAGACGATCTATGGCGCTGGCTATATCTTTTTGGGCGATGTCGTCTGGGAATAAAGGGCCTAGGGTCCTCACCCTAGGGTCAGGACCCTAGGGCGCCGCGCGCGCGACCGCCTCCGCCAGAACACGCAAGCCCGTCACCAGATCCTCTTCGCCTGTGTCTTCGTCAAACGCATGGCTGATCCCGCCAATCGACGGCACAAAGAGCATCGCAACAGGCATAACCCGCGCCATATTCGTGGCGTCATGCAAGGCGCCCGACGGCATACTGCGCCACTGCCCCGGCGCGATGTCGCTGGCCGAAGCTTCCAATGCGGCGCGCAACCGCGCGTCCATCTTTGTGGGTTTGAGGTTCATGCGCGGCTCAGCCGAGACCGCCACACCAAATTGCGCCGCGATTTCCTGCAAGGTTTCACGCACGACCGCTTCGATCCGCACCAGCCGATCTTCGGACGCATCGCGCCATTGCACGGTGAACCGGGCGCGCCCCGGCACAATTGATGACGCATTCGGCCCCAGCTCGACCCGGCCAATGGTCCAGACGGTTTGCGGCGTCACCACATTCTGCAGACGATCGTTCAGCAAAGCGTTAAAGCCGCTAAGCGCTTGGAACGCATCCTGGCGCAGGTGCATCGGCGTGGTGCCTGCATGGTTTTGCCGCCCGGAATAAACGACCTCCAATTGGCGCGAGCCGACGATGTCGGTCACAACGCCCACAGTCTCACCCGCAGAATCAAGGACCGGGCCTTGTTCGATATGCATCTCGACGAACCCGGTAAAGCGATCGTGGGGAACGAAATCCGGCTGCATTTGCCCCGCCAGTGCGGCGCGGGCCTCTTCGAACGCCACCCCCTTGGTATCGGTCAGCTTTTGCGCATCTTCGAAAGGCACCGCGCCTGAATATACGGAACTCCCGGTCAGGGCGCCAAAACGGCCCTCTTCGTCTTGGAAAGAGACGCAAGACACCGCAGGTCCACCGTGCTGGCGCGCGGCACGTGCGACTTCCAATGCTGCGACAACGCCCAGCGCACCGTCCAGCCAGCCGCCTTCGGGTTGCGTATCGCTGTGAGATCCAACCAACAGCGACGGCCCATCGGCCAGCCCGAACAGATTTCCCATCGGGTCCATATGCGGCCTCAGACCAGCCTCTTCGATCTGCTCAGACAGCCAGCCCCGTGCCGCAACATCCGCCGGGGAAAAGGCGCGCCGGACGACACCTTTGCCAACACCGGCCGCGCCAAAGCTGCGCAGATGGTGCAGATCGGCCAGAAAACGCTCAGGACTGACGGTCAAGGATGGCATATGACCCCCCACAGGTTTGGTCTTGATGATGTTGCGCCATCAAGCGTCGCATGGCCCCCGATTGCAAAGAGAAAAAGGAAAGGACCCCGCGCATCTCTGCCCGAGGTCCCAATTGCTTTGTTCATATGCGCCCGCGCCTCCGGCCAGGGGCCGCTGCGGTTACTCCGCCGCAACCGCCTTTTTCGCCGCCTCAACGCGCACCGCGGAAAACTTGAATTCCGGGATTTTGCCATAAGGGTCGACCGCCGGGTTCGTCAGGATGTTCGCCGCCGCCTCCACATAGGCAAAAGGCACAAAGACCATGTCAGGCGCGACCGCCCGGTCTTCGCGGGCCATGATGGTGATCGAGCCACGCTTGGTGGTAAGCGTTACGTCATCGCCGGGTGAAATGCCCAGCTTGCGAATGGTCGATGGGTGCAACGAACAATTCGCTTCGGGCTCTACCGCATCCAAAACTGTCGCGCGGCGCGTCATGGAGCCCGTGTGCCAATGCTCGAGCTGACGGCCAGTCGTCAGGATCATCGGATATTCCGCGTCCGGCACATCATCCGGCGCGATCACAGCCGCAGGCGTGAATTTCGCCCGCCCGTCTGCCCGCGGGAAACCATCGCCAAAGACAACAGCCTGACCCGGGTCATCTTCGCTTAGCGATGGGTAGGTCACGGCCATCTTCTCAAGGCGTTGCCACGTGATGTTGTCCAGCGACTTCATGTTCAACTTCATCTCGGCGAAAACGTCGCTTGGATGCGTGTATGTCCAAGGCAAACCACAGCGCTTGGCCAATTCGACCTCGATCCACCAATCTTCGCGTGCCTCGCCCGGGGGCGTCACGGCGGGCCGCACCATCTGAACCTGACGGTTCGTGTTCGAGACGGTCCCGGATTTTTCGTAAAGCGCCGATGCGGGCAGGATGACGTCCGCGTAATTCGCCGTTTCGGTGATAAAGATGTCTTGGACCACCAGGTGATCAAGCTTGGCCAAGGCGTCGCGGGCATGTTCGACATCTGGGTCAGACATCGCTGGGTTTTCGCCCAGAATGTACATCGCCTTGATCTTGTCGTCGTGAACCGCGTCCATGATTTCCGTAACGGTCAGACCCTTTTCGTTGGAAAAGTCGTCAGAGGCCCAGACCTCGGTAAAGGCCGAGCGCACGCCATCATCTGTCACCGTCTGGTAATCCGGCAAGAACATCGGGATCAAACCCGCATCCGAAGCACCCTGGACGTTGTTCTGGCCCCGCAGCGGGTGCAGGCCGGTGCCAGGACGCCCGACTTGGCCGCACATCAGCGCCAAAGAGATCAAACAGCGCGAATTGTCGGTGCCGTGGATATGCTGCGAAACGCCCATGCCCCAAAAGATCATGCCCGATTTCGCTGTTGCGAAGGTCCGCGCAACATCCCGCAGCACGTCCGCCTCGATCCCGCAAATCTCGCTCATCTTTTCTGGGGTGAAATCCGCCAAATGCGCTTTCTCGGCCTCCCAGTTTTCGGTGTAGGCTTCGATATATTGCTGATCGTACAGACCTTCTTCGACGATGACATGCATGATCGCGTTCAGCATGCTGACATCCGCACCCGGCCGGAATTGCAGCATATGCGACGCAAACCGTTTCAGCGCCTGTCCGCGCGGGTCCATCACGATCAGCTTTCCACCGCGCTTGGTGAATTGCTTGAAATAGGTTGCCGCGACAGGGTGGTTTTCGATGGGATTGGCGCCAATGACGATCGCCACATCCGCGTTTTCGATTTCGTTGAACGTGGCCGTCACCGCGCCCGAGCCAACGTTTTCAATCAAGGCCGCAACCGATGAGGCGTGGCACAAACGGGTGCAATGGTCGACGTTGTTATGACCAAAGCCTTGCCGAATGAACTTTTGGAATAGGTAGGCTTCTTCGTTCGTACATTTCGCCGAGCCAAAGCCCGCCACCTCTGTGCCGCGCCCTCTGAGCCCGCCTGCCGCAAAATCCAGCGCCTCGTCCCAGCTCGCTTCGCGGAAGAACTCTTGCCAATTGTCAGGGCTGACGTTCAGCCCCTTGGCAGGTGCGTCCGCGCGGCGGATCAATGGTTTGGTCAGACGATGCTGGTGCGCGATGTAGTCATAGCCAAAGCGGCCTTTGACGCACAAACGCCCTTCGTTGGCAGGTCCGTTGATGCCTTCGACGTATTTGACCTTGCCGTCTTTGACCTTCATCGAAATCTGACAGCCAACGCCGCAGAATGCGCAGACGCTTTCGACCTCGGAATCGTAATCCGCGCGGTCGCCAACCTGATTTTCATCCACAACAGAGGACGGCATCAAAGCGCCCGTGGGGCAAGCTTGGACGCATTCTCCACAGGCCACACAGGTGCTGTCGCCCATTGGGTCGGCGAAATCGAACGTGGGATATGCATCGTGGCCACGTCCTGCCATGCCGATCACATCGTTGACCTGCACCTCGCGGCAGGCCCGCACGCAAAGACCACACTGAATGCAGGCATCCAGATTGACGCTCATGGCGACGTGGCTGTCGTCCAACAACGGAATGCGCTCTTTTTCCAGCTTGGGCAAACGGCTTTCTGTGACACCATTGGCCTCGGCCATGTCCCAAAAATGCGCGGATTTGTCGTGCGAAACGTCGCGCTCGGGCGCATCGGCCACCAGCATCTCGACCACCATTTTGCGCGCAGTCTCCGCCCGCGCGGAATTGGTCGTCACAACCATGCCTTCAGAGGGTTCGCGAATGCAGGACGCAGCCAGCGTCCGTTCGCCTTCGATCTCGACCATACAGGCCCGGCAATTGCCGTCCGGGCGGTATCCAGGTGCCGGTTTATGGCACAAATGCGGGATCACAAGCCCACGGCCATTGGCCACTTCCCAGATGGTCATGCCCTTTTCGGCGACGACCTCTTCTCCGTCCATTGTAAATGTCACTGTTTCGGACATACCGGCACTCCGTTCGCTGTCGCGCCACGCTATCAAATTCGGCTCATTCACGAAAATACCAATCGCGACACAGCGCACAGGATTCGCGCCATCGGCGTCCGCATATTGAACAAACGTCGCCAAAGAGAAACGCAGGCCTTTCCACGGCTAGCGCCTCGGTCTAAGTCTCGTGCGTTCCAACATTGGATACGACATGTCCCACATCACACTCATTCGTCATGGCCAGGCCAATTCAGGCGCCACGACCGAAGAAGACTACGATCGCCTCAGCCCGCTTGGGCATCAGCAAGCCGCCTGGCTTGGCGATCATTTGCAGCACACCGGCCAGCATCACCTGCGGCTTTATACCGGCACGTTGCGCCGGCATTCGGAAACGGCCAGCAGCATGAAAACCGGGTTAGAGGCCGTCACGGATGCGCGGCTGAACGAGCTTGAGTATTACAACCTCGCGCAAGCCATGCTCGAAGAACACGGCCTTGCGTTTCCCGTCGGACAAGAGAGCTTTGCGACCCACCTGCCCAAGGTCTTTTCCGCCTGGTCGCAAAATCAGATCGAAGGGGCGCCAGAGACCTTTGCGCAGTTTGAAACCCGCGTCACCGAGGCCATTCACGACATTTCCCAAGGCGACGGCCCCGCGCTGGTCGTGACATCGGGTGGCCTGATCTCGATGGTGATGCGGCGCCTGCTCAATCTGGACATAGACGCTATGGCGCATGTGGCCCTAGGGATCATGAACACGTCGGTCCATCGTCTGTTCCCAATTGGCGGGCGTCTGACCCCGGTGATGTTCAACGCCATTCCGCACCTGGAACAGCCCGACCGCCATCATGCCCAGACCCATGTGTGAAGGAAACTGAGATGCGCCTGTATTATGCCCCCGGCACCATCGCCGTCGCGATTGCCATTTGCCTTGAAGAATGCGGATTGGACTATGATCCGGTGCTGGTCGACTTTGCAGCAGGCGCGCAGACCAAACCGGATTACCATGCGATCAATCCAAAAGGCCGCGTGCCGGCGCTGGCGGTGGGCGACACGATCCTGACCGAGACCGGCGCGATCCTGGAATACCTCGCGGCGGTCGCACCCCAGGCGGGGTTGATGCCCGCCGATCCCTTGGTTGCGGGCCATATGCGCAGCATCATGTATTACCTGGCCTCGACCATGCATGTGAACCACGCGCACAAGATGCGCGGCCACCGGTGGGCGGATAACGCCGAAAGCCACGCGGATATGACAGCCAAAGTGCCCCAGACCATGACGGCCTCGGCCGCCTATGTCGAAGAAAACGCCTTTTTCGGCGATTTCATCGCGGGCGCCTCGATCAGCATTGGCGACGCCTATCTGTTTGTCGTGTGCAACTGGCTCAAGGGCGATGGTGTCGATGTTGGTGCTTTCCCAAAGATCCAAGCCTTTCTTGCCCGCATGAATGACCGGGCATCGGTTCAAAACGTCCGGGCAAAAGGCATTTTGCGATGACCCACCTGTGGGTCCGCGCTGAAAGCCGCGACAACGAAAGCCGGGTGGGCGTCACGCCCCAAGGCGTCCGCACCCTGATTGACGCCGGATACACGGTGACTGTCGAAGACAGCGCCACCCGGGCGATCCCCACGCAGGACTACGCAACCGCGGGCGCCACAATCGCCGCCGAAGGCGCCTGGATCGGCGCGCCAGCGGATGCCATCGTCTTTGGCCTCAAAGAACTGCCTGATGACGGCACGGCACTTGGCCATCGGCACATCATGTTCGGCCATGCCTTCAAAGGCCAGCCGGACGGCCTGCGCCTGTTGCACCGTTTTCGCGACGGCGGAGGCACGTTGCTGGACCTGGAATACCTTGTCGATGAAACGGACCGACGCGTTGCCGCCTTCGGATATTGGGCCGGATACGCAGGGGCCGCTGTTGCGCTGAAATGCTGGGCGGCACAGCAACGCGGGCAAAGCGCCGGCGCCCTCAGCGCCTACGACAGCTCCACGCACCTGCTGGCCGACATTCAAACTGATCTGTTGTCCACCGGGACGCACCGCCCAACCGCCATCGTGATCGGCGCTTTGGGCCGGGTCGGGCGCGGCGCGTCAGATCTTTGCACGGCGATGGGGGTCCCGGTCACGAAATGGGACATGCAAGAGACGCAAAGCGGCCGGCCTTTCCCACAAATCCTGGCGCATGACATCTTTTTCAACTGCATCCTCGCGCGGCCCGGCACACCTGTTTTTGTGCCCAAAGACGCGCCCTGGAAACCGCGCAAACTGTCTGTCATCGGTGACATCGCCTGCGACCCCGACAGCGATTTCTCACCCATCAAAGTGTATGACCGCGTGACGTCGTGGGACGCGCCCGCCGTGCGTGTGCACGCGGACCCTGCGCTTGACGTGACCGCGATCGACAACTTGCCCTCGCTCTTGCCGCTGGAAAGCTCCGAAGACTTTGCCGCGCAGCTCTTGCCGCATTTGCGCGCGCTCTCGACGGATGACACCGGCGTCTGGCAGCGCGCGCGCCAAACGTTCGAGACGCATCTCAACCGCCTGGCCTAGACCGCCGGGCGTGCCTATGCCAGCCGTTGCGCCGCCACGTGAGCGTCTTGCAGCGGCACCCGGATGCCCTCTTGGATCACGTTGGGATCATAGGCCGCGCGCGCAAAAACGTCTTCGACCATGCCGCGGAAGAAATCCAACGGCAGCGTGTCATAGTTCGGATCAAAGCTGGCCTGATCCCAGCGTTCGCAAAATGCCGCGCAATCGTCGAAATAGAGATGGCCCGCATAGGCGTCTCGTTTGTGCGGATTGCCGCCCACGTGATGCCCGTAATACAGCATCTGGAAATCGCCATGCTTTTCAACGACCCAGGTGCATTGCGCGCGGACAAAGGGCTTGAGGATCGCCGCCGCATATTCGTCGTGGTTATAGGGGGCAAAAATGTCGCCAACGTCGTGCAACAACGCCGAGACCACCCAATCCACGTCCGCCCCATCCCGCCACGCGCGGGTGGCTGATTGCAGCGAATGGCCCAGCCGCGTGACCTGATAGCCTGACAAGCTCTCGTCAAGCGTTTCAAGAGCGGTCAAAAGCCGCCCAGCCGTGCCTTTGGTGTAGGCGATCTCATGCTCGGTCAGAAAGTCGTAGTCTTCCTTATCGCCGTCTTTCATCGCGGTGAATTTGACATGGTCCATGATCAAAAAATCTCCGTCTTCGCCTGCGCGCCCTTCATCGTGACACCGGACTGCACGCGGCGCATTTCTTCATAAAGCGCCAATGCGCTTGGCTCAAAGCTCTGTCGTGGCGGCGCGACGTGAATAAAATTGCGCGACCGATCCGCCCCTTTGGCAAGCATCGCGTAGTCGACCGCGCCAACCTGTTGCGCAATGTCAGGGCGCGCATACCGCACGACACAGGCGATGCGCCGGTCGTCTGAAACGTTCGGCCCAGAGCCGTGGATCGTAAGCCCATGATGCAAGGACATCTGACCAGGGTGAATTTCGATTGCGGTTTTGTCTTCGGGCGCGACATCCACTTTCACTTCCTGACCGCGCGACAAGAGGTTGTTTTCATCAAACGTATCCTCATGCGGCAGGATCGCGTTTTTGTGGCTGCCTGCGACAAAATCCATGCAACCCGACGCTGGTGTCGCGGGGGACAAAGCGATCCAGGCCGTCAACAATCCGTCAATCGCACCCAAACCCCAATACGTCAGGTCCTGATGCATCGACACGATATGCCGGGTGCGCGGCTCTTTGACAAAGAACTCGACCGAATAAATCAACAGATCCGGCCCCAAAAGGCTGGAGACAATGTTCAAAACGCCCGGGTTCATCGCAATGTCGACAGCCAATGGCATGACCACATGCGCGTTTAAGCGTTTGTAGGCATTCAAAGGCCGTGGCAGGTCTGCGTCAGTCCAGCGCTGCTCGATCTCTTCGAATGCGGTCCGCGCCGCGCGGGCATCCTCGGCCGCCATCGCGGGCAAAGGGAACAGGAACCCGTCCCTCCAATATTGATCGACAAGATCTTGGCTCAGGCCGTCTGAGGCCACAGGCAACGTATCCAGCATCTGATCCTCCCTCTCGATCAAGATGCTGTCTAGGGTCACCGGATTATCGGGCGCGGGTCTGTCGCAAATTCGACGCCTGTTGCGTCGCATTTGAGGCCGAGCGCGGCAAACCGCGTTCGGCGCGCGGGATCAGATACGTGCAAACCTTTGCGCAATCTTCGGCAGCAAGCCTTCGAATTGCAAAGGCGCGTCGGTCACCGCAAGGCAAATGCAATCTTCGTGGATGTCAGCCACGGGCGTGTGATGCATATCGCTGTCTGCAATCTCCACGTCGCCACGCGCAAAATAATCGTCATCATCGATGAACGCGCCTTGCAGCACCATCGTCATCTCGGTGCCCTGATGCCCATGATCCGGCATCGCAGCGCCTGCCGGGATATGCAGCAAGCGCGCTGTCGCGGCCTTGGAGGTCGGCAAAATGGCCTGTTTCACACCCATGCCGATGCTTTTCCACCGCACGTTTTCCAGGCTGCCACCGCAGTAACTTTGCAGCGGTTCCGGCAAGACCGGATCCTTTGGCTGCGGAGCAACCTTGATTTCGTCCGCCGCGCCACCTGCAATCAAGGCCAGCGTCGCGCTGAGCGCGTCATCGCGCATGGCAACGTCGTTGCTGGCCAATTCTTCCAAAACAGCTCCGCCAACCGCGTCAAAGCTCTCCATCCGGGCGCGGCACGTGTCGCACAGGGACACATGCGTCGCGACCATCAGGTTGAAGGCCTCTGGCAACGTGCCAGCCGCATAAGCCATCAGGATCTCATCACTGAGATGATGTTTGATTGTCTCTGCCATCTTTCAATCGCACTTCATTTCATCGCATGGCGCAGTCGTTCCAGCGCCAACCTAATCCTCGATTTGATCGTGCCCAGGGGCAGACCGGTTTGAGCCGCAATTTCGGAATGCGTCAGCTCTCCGAAATAGGCCTTGTGAATTAACTCCCGTTGGGACGTTGGCAACTCTGCGATTGCCTTTCCCAGAATTTCGCTTTCTTGCTGCAGGGCCAGAACGTCGGCCTGCGCAGGGTCTTCTTCTGGTCCCCAACCCAGATCTTCGGGTTCGGGCCGTCTTTCGCGGCGCAACACGTCGATTTTCCGGTTTCGCGCCACGGTGAAGATCCAGGTCGCCACCGAAGCCCGTGCCGGGTCAAACATGTGCGCTTTGTGCCAGCAGGTCGCCATGACCTCCTGTGCGCATTCTTCTGCCAGGGTCGCATCCGCGCCTGACTTGATCAGAAACCCTTTCACCCGCGGCGCGAAATGCGCAAACAGCTCGGCAAAGGCTGCCTGATCCTGATGGTCGCGGATACGATGCATGTGGCTGACCCACATCATACGTGTTCCGCTTTTGTCACTCATGGGCGCCAATCCAGCACTGCTTGATGGCTCCGTGCGCTGCGCAATCGCAGGCGGCACCGGATCCACATCGTTTGTTTGTAAAATCGTGTCTACAGACGCGCTCATAGTCGGTCTACGTCTGCTGGTTCGGATCGGATCAAAAAAACTTGGACCCGCGGAAATTCAGGCATCGGCCCAAAAGACATCTTTTCCCCAAGTCACGATTTTTTTTGAGCCTTTCGTCATCCGCGCACCACTTCTGCACGTAGACGACACTATAACGACCGGACACAGGACCAATTGAATGCCATTCGACAAAACGCGCCCAAACAGTAAACGCATCGCTGTCATCGGCGCGGGAATATCAGGGATGGGGGCAGCTTGGATGCTGTCACGCGACCACCACGTCACCCTTTTCGAAGCCGAGAACCGACTGGGGGGTCACGCACGCACAATCTATGCCGGAACCTCAGGCAACCAGCCTGTCGACACCGGGTTTATCGTGTTCAACTACGCCAATTATCCGCACATCGTGTCGATGTTCGATGAATTGGATGTGCCGGTCACCAAGTCGAACATGAGCTTTGGCGCCTCGATCGACGGCGGCCGTTTGGAATATGGCCTGCGCAATATGGATGCCCTGTTTGCTCAGCGCAAAAACGCGGCCAACCCCCGGTTCCTGCGCATGGCGGCCGACATTCTGCGGTTTAACCGCGACGGGCTGGCTGAAGCGAACAAAGACCGCCATCGGACGATTGGCGCATTTTTGTCGGACATGAAGCTCGGATCATGGTTCCGCGATTATTACCTGCTGCCGCTTTCCGGGGCGATCTGGTCGACCCCGACCGAGAAAATCATGGATTTCCCGGCCCATGCGATGATGCAGTTCTTCGAAAACCACGCTCTGCTGAATTACACCGGCCAGCACCAGTGGTACACGGTCGACGGCGGCTCAATCGAATACGTGCGGCGCTTGGAAACGGCAATGCTGGCGCAAGGCGTCGATATCCGGCTGAAATGCCCGATCCAGTCGGTCAAGCGAGATGCTACGGGCGTTCACGTCCGGGCATGGGGCTGTGAGGCTGACCGCTTTGACGAGGTGGTCTTTGCCACACATTCCGACGACAGCCTTGCGATGCTCGAAGACGCGACCGAAGCCGAAATAGCGACTGTGGGCGCGATCAAATACCAGCCCAACGACATCGTGTTGCATGCCGATGAAGCGATCATGCCCAAACGCCGCAAAGTGTGGTCCAGCTGGGTCTATGCCGAAGACCGCAATGCACAATCTGATCGGATTGATCTGACCTATTGGATGAACTCGCTTCAGCCCATTCCGCACGATGATCCGATGTTCGTGACCCTCAACACCAAGCGTCAGATCCGCGAAGAAAAGATCTATGACCAGGTCACACTGCGCCACCCGGTCTACGATCTGGAGGCGCTGGCCGCTCAGGAAAAGATCCGCCTGACCAACGGGACCAACCGCACTTGGTTCTGTGGCGCCTGGATGCGCCACGGCTTTCACGAAGATGGCTTTGCAAGTGCTGTCGACGTGGCCCGCGCGATCAACGCTGACGCAATGACCCAAGTTGCCGCTGAATGAGCGATGCCATCGATCATATCGCTGGCCAAACCTTTCACGGGCGCAAAGGGGATGTCGAAAATGCCTTTCGGTATTCCGTCGACTATTTGCTTGTCGATGCCGAAGCCGATGTGCGTGGACCGACGCTCTTTCGCCGCAACGGCAAAGGCGCCTTCAGCCTCAATGACCTCGACCACGGCGGAGCGCCCAAGAACGGGTCTGGCGCGCGTTGGGTCCGCGATGTGCTGACGGCGCATCAAATCACTGGCGTTGCCAAAATCGAACTGCTGGCCCAACCCAAAGTGCTGGGCCATGTGTTTAACCCGGTCAGCTTTTGGCTCTGCCGCCGCGTAGACGGTGCTCTGATCACTGTGATCGCCGAGGTGACCAACACATTTGGCGACCGCCATTCCTACCTCGTGCACCATCCCGATTTGCGCCCGATCGAGCGGACGGATCGGCTGAACGCGCAAAAGATCTTCCACGTCTCCCCCTTCCAGCCCGTTGAAGGGCAGTATGAGTTCCGCTTTGACATCACCGACGATCGCATCGGCATCTGGATCGATTACAACCAGACCCAAGGCGGGATTATCGCGACCTTGACCGGCCGCCGCCGTCCGCTGACCAACATGGCCATTCTGCGCGCCTTGTTCCGGCGGCCCTTGGGTTCGCGCCGGGTTCTGACGCTTATTCACTGGCAGGCGCTCAAGCTATTTTTCAAACGGGTCGCCTATCGCGCCCGCCCCGAACCGCCCGCAGAAGAGGTGTCGAAATGACCGCCGCTGCGGCCCCCTTGCGCCTTCCGGCCTATGCCGTGTTCGCAGGCCTTCTGTCTGCGGCTGGGCTGCCGCTTTATATTCATGCGCCCAAATTCTACGTCGACGAATACGGCGTCTCTTTGGCGGCCTTGGGCAGCATCCTGTTCGCCTTGCGTCTGCTTGATGTGATCCAAGACCCTCTGTTCGGACGTCTCAGCGAAGCGATCCGGGGCAAGCGCGCTCTGGCCGTTGTTCTGGGCGCCTTTGTTATGGCCGCCAGCATGCTTGGCCTGTTTGCGGTGGCGCCGCCCATCGCGCCGGTGTGGTGGTTTGCTTTGATGCTGACCGGCGTGTTTTCCGGCTTTTCCTTCCTGACGATCAACTTTTACGCCCAGGGCGTCGTGAAAGCGGGGCAATTACAGGGCAAGGGGCATCTACAGCTGGCGCGCTGGCGGGAAACAGGCGCGCTGATCGGGGTCTGCATCGCCGCCATCGCGCCCGTCATGCTTGGCGCGGCGATGGATCGCCCCTTTGCGGGCTTTGCAGTGGGCTTTGCCGCGCTGGCGCTTATTGCGCTGGTTTCGATGCGCAGCGAGTGGTCAACCACGGGCGTTCCCGATGGCGTGGGCCTGCGGACGATCCTGCGGGACCGTCTTGCCCGCCGCCTGCTGATCATAGCACTGGTCAACGCTGCACCGGTGGCCGTCAGCTCGACCCTCTTTCTCTTTTTCGTCGACAGCCGGTTGCAAGCGCCAGACGCGCAAGGCCCTCTCTTGCTGCTCTTCTTTTTGGCGGCGGCGATTGCCGCGCCGATCTGGGGCCATCTGGCCGAGCGGTATGGCGTCAAGCCGGTCTTGATCGCCGCGATGGTGCTGGCCATCCTGTCTTTTGGCTATGCCGTCTTTTTGGGGCCTGGCGACTGGATCGCATTCGCGGTTATCTGCCTCTTCTCCGGCTTTGCCCTGGGCGCTGACCTGACCTTGCTGCCTGCGGTTTTCGCAGCGCGTATGTCGGTCATTTCGCCCTCGGCCGCCGAAGGCTTTGGCCTCTGGGCCTTTGTCTCTAAATTCACGCTCGCCTTTGCTGCGGTCACGTTGTTGCCGCTCTTGCAATGGGCCGGGTTTTCTTCGGGCGCTGCGAGCAATCCGCAAAGCGCCCTTCTCCTCCTCAGCGTCCTCTACGCGCTCGTGCCATGCCTGCTTAAGGTCATCGCGATCGTTCTTTTGGCCGCGACCGACCTTAAGGATATCTGACACATGGAAGCGATCCTTTTCATCGTTCTAGGCGCCGCACTGATTGTGCTGCTCAACGTGGTCCGCGCCCGCTATGCGGATTTTCCCGCCCAGGCCCCGCAGGATTATCCCGGCGCCTCTGGTGAATTCGACATTCGCCAAACCCTGAACGGACCAATGATCTGCGAAGGCATCGTCTATGGCCCGACGGGGCGCGTCTCGTCGCGCTTTGTTGCTGATTTCGACGTGCATTGGACGGGCGCCGAGGGCGTCATGGACGAGGTGTTCCGCTATGACGACGGCAGCGTTCAAAAGCGCGCCTGGCGTTTGACCCTGCGCAACGACGGCACCTTTGACGCCCGGGCCGAAGACGTGGTTGGCATTGGCCAAGGCGTTCAATCCGGCGACGCGGTGCAGCTCAAGTACAAGTTCCGCTTACCCGAAAGCTCGGGCGGGCATGTCCTCGACACGGTTGATTGGATGTACCTGGCGCCAAACGGAACCATCATCAACCGGTCGCAATTCCGCAAATTCGGCATCAAAGTCGCCGAGCTTGTCGCGACCATCCGGCCGGTTGCGCAAGAGATGCAGGACGCCGCATGACCCACATCACCTGGACAGGCAAACGCTATTGGCTGGTCGGCGCCAGCGACGGGCTTGGCGCGGCACTGGCTGACGTCATGAGCCGCGCAGGCGTCGAGGTCATCCTGTCCGCCCGATCAGAGGACAAGCTGAACGCCGTCGCCAAAGGGTTAAGCGGGAAGTCGTCCGTTGTCCCGATGGACATCAGTGACACCGCCAGCGTCCAAGCCGCCGCCGCCCAAGTCGGCGACATTGATGGGCTTGTCCTGTTGGCCGGGGTCTACTGGCCCTTTAGCGCAAAAAAGTGGGACGCCGCCCAAGCCACCGCAATGGCGGACATCAACTTTACCGGCTTTGTCCGTGTCCTGGGCGAAGTGATGCCGCAATTCAACGCGCGCGACGCAGGCCACGTGGTCATCACCTCGTCGCTGACCGGGTTCCGCGGCCTGCCGGGCTCGATTGGCTATACGGCGTCCAAAGCCGCGACGATGTCGCTTGCCGAATGCATGTACGCAGATCTGCGGAACACCGGCATCCGGGTCCAGGTGGCCAACCCTGGCTTTATCAAGACCCAGCTTACTGACAAAAACGACTTTAACATGCCGTTCATCATGCAGCCCGACGAAGCCGCGCGCGAGATGTTCGATTTGATGAACGCCAACACGTTCAAAAAGTCCTTTCCGCGGCTCTTTTCGCTGCTCTTTCGGGGCGGGCAATTCCTGCCCGACTGGCTCTATTACCGCATCTTTTCCTGATGCGGCCCGCGCAGACCGACGCACTCCATCGGCTCTTGCCGCCCCGGTAGCTGCAAGTGGGGCATGGGCTGCCAATCTGGATCATCGGTCTTGGCGATCTCCCACAAGGTGCGGGACACAATTGCGATCCTATCGTGGTCTTTTGTGGCCGCTTCCAGCCGCGAGGCGACGTTCACCACATCGCCAAGCACTGTGTATTCCAGACGCCCTTCTGCGCCCACGACACCCGCGAAAACGTCCCCCACATGCGCGCCGATCCCGATCCTAAGCGACGGGTTCCATTCAAACACAGCCGCCGAGAGGCCGCGCACCATACCCAGAACCCGCGTCCCAACAGAGCCGTCGTGGTTTTCAAAAACCACCATCGCGCCGTCGCCAATAAACTTGTCGACGATCCCTCCGTGCCGGTCGGCCTGCGCTGATACAATCGCACGATAGCCGTTCAACATATGCGACAGGTCTTGCGGAGCCATGCCTTCGGCCAGCCGCGTAAAGCCACGGATGTCGACAAAGACAACGGCCATCTGCACCAGATTGCCCGCCCGCAATGCATCGAGTTCGTCGGCCTCGATCTGGCCAAGCTGGGCCGGAAGAAACCGCGTCAGCATCCCCCGCGCCTTGGCCTCGGTGATCGACTCCCACAGCAGCGCGCGAATGCGCATTGAAGCAACGACCAGAACCACGGCGGCAACCGCAATCATCGCAGTGCGCATCAGATTGGGCGGAATGTCGAAGAGAAAGCTCAACGCCTCGTTTTCGCCAGCCGTCGGGTTGATCCGCCCTGTGACGGTCAGAATGGCCAACAAGCCAACCGCCAAGGTAAATGCCATCGCCCCCTGAAGCATCGGGTTGAACCGCAAAGCACCGCAGGCCAACACGATTGGGATCAGCCAGACCGTCGGGAATACATAAACGTACAAGCCCGGCAATCCGGTGTTCGACAGGGCAAGTGCGGTGCTTACCAAGATGAACAGACAATCGCCCAGCGCCGAGGGCCACACCATCCACGGACGAAAATGACCGAACCAGATCAGCGCAAGCGCAAACAATCCCAGCAACAGATACGTGCCCATCGTGCCCAAGGCATAGATGATCTGCCACTGCAGCATGTCCGTCATCGGCACAGGCGCGCGCGTCATTGCAAAAAAGAAAACGATCGCAAGGCAGGATGAGATGCCCAAGCGCAACCACCCGATCAGCCATTCGGCCCGCCGCGCAGCGATCACCAACAGCTGATCTGTGGCCATGTCCAAATCGCCGCGCTGGGGCATCTGTCTTGCGCTCCTCGTACCGCACCTTGCTCACACACGACGGCAAGGCGCTGGCGCAGCCCGGCGTCGCTAGGTCGACTTTCTCAGACTCGTGGGCGCAACGCCATAAGCAGACGCAAATGCGCGGGAAAATGCATCGCTGTTTCGATAGCCAAAGCGGCGGGCAACTTGGTTGATCCGGTCCCCCGACAGGATCGCCGAGCGGGCCAGCACCATCCGCCAGGTTTTCAGATACGCAATCGGCGTCGTGCCGACCACGCTTTGAAATTCGGACATGAATTGCGACCGCGACATGCCCGCAATCCCCAACAGATCATCAACCCGCCAGCACTGCCCTGGCGCATCATGCATCGCCACCAGGGCGCGGCTGAGTTTTGGATGGGCGAGCCCTGCAAAAACGCCCGGCTCGGCGCCCGCACGTTCAATTTCGCCGCGCAGCACATGCACGACGAGCAATTCACAGAGTTTGTCCAACGCAAAAGCACCGCCGCACCTCGGAGAGCCGCATTCCCGCTGGATCATGCCAACGATTTCGCGCAAAGCCTCATCTTTCGTCAAATCGCTCTGGATACAGGCCGGCAACGCCTGAAACAGTGGATTGGCGCTGCCGCCCACGTCGATCCTGAGCGGCAGCAGCGCCACAGATGGCCACGCGGCTTTTGCGCTGTCATCGCGAAAGAAAAAGAGCCGAACAGGCGTTTCATGTTCCACCGCGACCGCAAGGTTGCTGCAAGTCGTATCGGGCAAGCGCTCGGCACGGATTTCCAAATGCGAAACAAGGCTGGATAAGCGGTCGACATGCGCCATGTGAGACTTTCTGCAAGACTATTAGGACCATTTCCTACATTTCGTCCGCTATCTCCGCAACAGAAACCTCTGACCTGAACCGCTCGAAGAAAGGCAAACGATGCTCATTCCACGCCAAAAGACACCTGATCTGACCCTGCCGATGATCGATGGCACCACATTTGACCTTAGCAGTGAGAACAGCGAACGCGGCGTTGTCATCTGCTTTTACCGCGGCCTGCATTGCCCCATCTGTGCGACCTACCTCAAAGAGCTTGAGCGGCTTACCCCCGAATTCGCCAAACGTGGTGTGACGACGCTGGCAGTTAGCTCTGATGGCAAAGATCGCGCCGAGGCGATGGCCGAAAAGATCGAGGCACAGGCCCTGCGCTTTGCCTATGATCTGCCTTTGGACAAGGCCAAGGAATGGGGGCTCTATATTTCGACATCGCGCGGCAAGACGTCGATTGGCATCGAAGAGCCTGCGTTGTTCTCGGAACCGGGACTGTTCATGGTGACGCCAGAACAATCGCTCTATTACGGATCGGTGCAGACCATGCCATTCGTGCGCCCGCATTTCTCCGAGCTGGTCGGCGCGCTCGACTTTGCGATCGACAAAAACTATCCCGCGCGCGGCGAATACACCGGCGCCGTGTAAGCCAACCGCCCGTTTGGCCGCGCCTGCCAGCGGGCGCGGTCACAGCGCATCGGCAAAGTGATCCAAAAGCCGATGTTTCAAGATCTTGCCCGTCGGCGCGGCGGGCAAGGAGTGCGCGATGATGATCCGAACAGGGCGTTTGTAACCAGCCAGCCGGTCTTTGACGAATGCCTTCAACGCGGCTTCGTCGATCTTGGCGCCCGGCGTGACCTGTACAAAGGCCACCGGCTTTTCGTCAAAACCCACCTTTTGCCCGATCACGGCACATTGGACGACATCCGCGTGATCATTCAGCGCCGCCTCGACCTCGGGCGGATAGACGTTAAAGCCCCCGTGAATGATCAATTCCTTTGAGCGCCCCAGAATGTGCAGACGGTCCTGCGCATCGATCCGCCCCAGATCACCGGTGCGAAGCCAGCCATCGGGCATCAGCGCCTCTGCCGTCGCCTCTGGGTTCCGATAATAGCCTTTCATGACGTTCGGCCCGCGCACCAGCACTTCGCCCGACCCTTCTGTTCCGCCGGGGACCGAGGTGTCGATCCGCATCTCGACACCCGGCAAACACGGCCCCACCGAGACATCAGGATCGCCCAGTTTGCTAAAGGTGATATGCGTGGCCGCCGCAGTTTCAGTCATCCCATAGCCATTTTGCAGCGGCAGGCCGTAAAAGGCCTCGGCCTTGCGTTTCCAGGCCGGATCAAGGGGCGCGCCGCCAGAAGAGACATAGCGCAAATGGGGCGAGTTCAGAGCGTCATGCCCCTTTTCCTGAACATGGCTCATCAACAAGGCATGCATCTGCGGAACCCCCGGCAGATGCGTCACCCCGGCCTGCAACGCATCGTAAAGGCGCGGCGCCTCAAAACGCGCCTCAAGCCAGGCCGTTGCACCGGCGCAAATCACCGCCGTCATCATCGAGGCCAGGCCAATCACATGGGCCATCGGCGCAACGCCATAGACCAAATGCCCTGGCCCGAGGCTCCTGAAATCGCGGGCGGCTTGGCCTGCGAAATGCAGGTTGTCATGGGTGATCATGACCCCCTTTGGCGTGCCGGTTGTCCCAGTCGTATACAAAAGCACCGCCAAATCGGGGTCATCGTCCGGCTGCGACGGCCCAAGTGCAATGCTGGACAAATGGCCAAACGCCCCGGCCTGCGGCTCTGCGCCCATCCTCTGGGCATGCGCTGCGGCATCGGTGGAATCGGCATGTGTCATAAACGCCATCATCGGTTCGGCATGCGCGATGACGCGGGCGACCTCGGCCTCGGTCTGGCGTGCATTCACCGGAATGACAGTTACCCCCGCCCGCGCGCAGGCAAACATCACCGCAACCGCCGCCGCGCAGTTTTCGAGCAACAGCAAAACCCGATCCCCAGGCCGAACACCCCTTTGACGCAAAAGCGTTGTCACGCCATCGACGGCTGCGTCCAGCGCGGCGTAGCTCCAGCGCTGGCCACCTGCATCGATCACCGCCATCGCATCAGGTTGATCCCGGACATGCAGATCGAGAAAGCTATGCCACCGCGGTGTCATGAGAACTTGGGCGCGCGTTTTTCAAGAAAGGCCGAGATGCCTTCTTGGGCCTCGGGCGTGCCAAAGGCAAAGGCCATCGCGTCACGCTCAAGATCCAGTTGCGCGGCTTCGTCCTGGTCATAGGCTGTCGCGACCATCTGACGAATTTTGCCCTGCGCGCCCCGTGGCCCCAGCGCGATGCGATCCATCAAGGCCTGTGCCTGATCCATGACGCCTTGGGCATCATCAGCCACAATGTTCACGACCCCCAGATCAAACAGCCGTTCGGACAACACAGGCTGCGCCAGAACACACATTTCCATCGCCAATTGCCGCGGCAGCGCCCGCGCGAGATGCGCGGTCAAACCGCCATCCGGCACCAGACCCGCTTTGACATAGGCCGCCGTAAACTTGACCCCGGCCTCTGCGATCAAAAAATCACAGGCCAAGGCAATCGACACGCCGGCACCAGCCGCACCGCCCTTGACTGCGGCGATCACCGGCACAGGGGAGGCGCGGATCGCCCGGATCACATCATGCAATTCCTCGATTTTGTCGCGTCTCTCCTGCTCGGGCAGGTTTGCGCGCTCAATAATCGCGTTCAGATTTCCCCCGGCGCAAAAGAAATCCCCGTCAGAGGTGATGACCACGGCGCGAATGCGAGGATCCGCCGCCTTTGCGATCGCCTCTTGGATTGTTGCGTAAAACTCGGGCGTGATGGCACCGCGCATCTGCGCGTTTCCGTTCCAAACGATCATGCGATCGCCGGCATCCTCCAACCGTGCGCTCATAGCCTGTCCTCCCTCAAGACTGATCCCTATGGTTCCAAATTTTCAGACCGCGCGCCAGTCTGCGCGGTTCATGCGCCTTGGTCGGTCTGGTGCCGCTCTGGCGTCGGGCCCAACCAACGGCGCGATACCGGGCCTTTAGGCGCCTTGGTTTCGGATCCGTTTGTAAACGCCGGTCCCGGTGGCCAGCAATTGCCCTTCGGCATCCCGCAATTCTCCGTCGACAAACACCGTCGATTTGCCCCCGCCCCGCACATGGCCGGTGGCGGTCACCCGCGCGCCCTGCGGCGCCGAGGCCAGGTATTGCGTGCTCATCGTTACGGTCAGGAACTTGGTGTTCCCATCAGGATCGCCCGACAGAGACGCCGCATAGCCCATCGCATTGTCAAGCAGGCAAGAGATGATCCCGCCGTGCAGCATGCCATGTCGATTGCCATGCTGCGGCCCGATATCCAAGTGGCACCGCCCCTTGCCGTCGCCCGCCGAAATGTCCACGACATAGCCGATCAGCGTTTGCGCACCGGTTTCGTCGCGAATGACGCCCGCCGGGTCAGCCCCCGCTTGCGGTTCACCCGGCAAGCGAGAGCTCCATAAAGCGTTCCAGATGGTAGTCTGTGTCGCCAAAGCGGTGATCGGCCATAATGATGCGTTTGGCGATATGGCCCAGCTCGTATTCCTGGGTCATGGCAATCCCACCGTGCATCTGAATGGCTTCCTCGGCCACAAGGCGCCCAGCGCGTCCAATCAGATTTTTGGCGGCACTCAGCTCGCGGTCCCGCGTGCGTGGGTCGGCTTCTAGATGCCCCGCCGCGTTGATCACCGCAGAGCGCGCTTGCTCCATCTCGATCAAGAGGTCGGACATCCGATGCGCAAGCGCCTGGAACATCCCGATCGGGCGGCCGAATTGCTTGCGCGTCATCAGATAATCCTGCGTCAGCGCCGTGGCGTTTTCCATCGCGCCCATCGCTTCGGCACATTGCGCCACGGTCGCGGCTGCGATGACATCTGCAATGGCGACAAAAGCCTCGCCCTCGGCGCCCAAAAGGTCGCCCGCGACGTTTTCCAAAGTGACCTCGGCTGCGCGTCCACCGGCCATCAAAGGATAGCCCTGTACGGTCAAACCAGAGGCCCCCGCCGGAACCAGATAAAGCGAAATGCCCTCGGCATCTGCCTCGTCGCCAGAGGTTCGGGCCGAGACGATCAGGTAATCGGCAGCCTCGGCATTCATGACCACCGCTTTGCGCCCATTCAGAACACCGTTCTGCGCTGTGGTTGCGACGCGGCTCGTGTCATATCGGCTGTTGGGTTCGCCATGCGCGAACGCCAGCTGAATGGCGCCCCCGATGACCTCTTCAACCAGATCCAAGCGGCCCGACGCGGCCAAGAGCTGCCCGCCCACAAGCGCACTGTCGAGAAACGGCTCGACCACGCCCGCGCGGCCGAGTTCTTCGAAGACAACGGCCAGATCAAAGCCCGCGCCGCCAAAGCCGCCCTGCTCTTCTGTAAAGAGAGCGCCGATCACACCCAGCTCGGCCAGTTCGCCCCAGATCTCGGGCGACATGCCGCTGTCGCTGTCCAAGATCTCGTTCCGGCGGGCCGTGGTGTATTTGTCAGACAAGTAGCGCCGCAGACTGTCCTGCAGCATTTGCCGTTCTTCGGTCAGGTTAAAGTCCACAGATCAGACCCCCATCTTCACTTTTGCGATGATCCCGCGCTGGATTTCGTTCGATCCGCCAAAGATCGACAGTTTTCTGTTGTTAAAGTACTGCGCCGCGACCGCGCCCGCGTCGAACGGATCAGGCAGCGGATCATTGGCGCCTTCGACCGCCTCCGAGGAAAACGGCATCGCATAAGGACCAACCGCACGTCGGGCAAGGTCGTTGATCTCTTGGCGGATGATCGTGCCTTTGACCTTGAGCATCGATGCCTCGACGCCCGGCGCTTCGCCCGCCGCCGCTTTGGAAATGATGCGCAAATTGGTTGTCGACATCGCCTTGAGGTCAATTTCGACCTGAGCAACCCGCGCCGCGAATTGCGGGTTTTCGATCAACGGTTTTCCGTTGTGGTTTGCCGATTTCGCGATCCGCTTGACCGAGGCAAGACCGGCCTGAGAAAAGCCGACGCCCGCGATGTTCGTCCGCTCGTGCGTCAAGAGGTACTTGGCATAGGTCCAACCCTTGTTTTCTTCGCCAACCAGGTTTTCGACCGGCACGTGGACATCGGTGAACCAAACTTCGTTCACCTCATGCGTTCCTTCCAACAGGATGATCGGACGCACTTCGACACCGGGGGTGTCCATGTCGATCAACAAAAAAGAAATGCCTTCCTGTTGTTTGACATCCTTGTCGGTGCGTACCAGGCAAAAGATCATGTTCGCGTGCTGACCAAGTGTGGTCCATGTCTTTTGCCCGTTCACGATGTAATGGTCGCCGTCCCGAACCGCAGTTGTTTTCAGGCTGGCCAGATCAGAGCCTGCGCCAGGCTCGGAATATCCCTGGCACCACCAATCATCGCCGTTCAGGATGCGCGGCAGCCAATGGTCTTTTTGCGCCTGAGAGCCGAACTTTTGCAGCACCGGCCCCAGCATCGACAGCCCGAAAGGCACGATGCGCGGGGCGCTCGCTTTGGCCTGTTCTTCTTCAAAGATGTGGCGTTGCACAGCGGTCCATTCGGCCCCGCCGTATTCCTTTGGCCAGTTGGGCGCGAGCCATCCTTTTTCGTTCAGGATCGCGTGCCAGCGTTCCATACCTTCTTTGCCCAGCTCAGCGCCGTTCTTCTCGCGCAGCTCTGGTGGCAGCTCGGCCAAAAAGGCGCGGACTTCTTCGCGGAATGCCAGGTCTTCGTCTGAATAGTTCAGGTCCATATCTGTCTCCGTCAGTAGATTTCGATAAGGCCAGCAGCGCCCATGCCGCCACCCACGCACATTGTGACAACGCCGTATTTGGCGTTGCGACGTTTGCCTTCGCGCAGGACGTGGCCAACCATGCGGTTGCCGCTCATGCCAAAGGGATGCCCGATGGCGATAGAGCCGCCGTTGACGTTGTATTTCTCAGGATCAATGCCAAGCCGGTCGCGGCAGTAGAGCGCCTGCGATGCGAAGGCTTCGTTCAGTTCCCAAATGTCGATGTCGTCAACGCTCAGGCCGTGCCGTTCCAACAGACGTGGCACAGCAAAGACCGGGCCGATGCCCATTTCGTCGGGTTCACACCCCGCCACGCAAAAGCCTTTGAACGCGCCCATCGGCTCCAAGCCCTGCTTTTCGGCCTGGGCGCTGTCCATCACGACAACGGCACTTGCCCCATCCGACAGCTGGCTGGCGTTTCCGGCGGTGACAAACCCATTTTCGCGCACCGTTGGCAAGGCCGAAAGGCCTTCCATCGTTGTTGTCGGGCGATTGCATTCGTCCCGGTCAAGCGTGACAGCCTGTTCGCTGACAACACCGGTTTCGCGATCTTTGACCATCATGACCGTTTCCATCGGCACGATCTCGTCGGCAAACAATCCGGCCTCTTGTGCCGCGGCGATGCGCTGTTGGCTCATCAGGCCGTATTCGTCCTGATATTCGCGGCTGACGTTGTACCGCCGCGCCACGGTGTCGGCTGTGTCGATCATCAGCATGTAGACATCGGGCTTGTGCTCGGCCAGCCAGGCCTCTTGGTCGGCGGCCACGTCTGTCTTGACAAGGCTGATCGATTCCACGCCGCCTGCAACCATCGGGCCTGCGCCTTCTTGTGTGATCGCATTGGCCGCAATGGCCACCGACTGCAACCCGGACGAGCAGAACCGGTTCACCGTCATGCCCGACGCGGTGATCGGCAGGCCAGAGCGCAAGGCAATCTGGCGCGCCACGTTCTGACCTGTGACGCCTTCGGGAAAGCCGCAGCCGAACACGCAATCTTCGATTTGATCCGGGTCAACGCCCGCGCGGTCCATCGCATGTTTGACAACATGCCCACCCATCGTGACGCCGTGCGTCATGTTCAAGGATCCGCGGAAGGACTTGGCCAAACCCGTGCGGGCCGAGGACAGAATTACAGCTTCGCGTGCGCTCATAGCGTTTCTCCCTTGTTGAGGTCTTCAAAGGTTTTGCCAGCGGCCACCAACTTTTCCAAAAGCGGCGCGGGCTGCCAGAAATAGGCGTCTTCTTCGGCATAGGATTTGATGTCAGCCAACAGACCTTCCACACCGACGATATCCGCCCATTTGAGCGGGCCGCCGCGGTAGCGCGGGAACCCATAGCCAAACAGCAGCGTCATATCGACATCCAATGGGCGCCGCGCGATGCCTTCGCCAACCACCTTGGCGGCCTCGTTGACCATAGCGGCCATATAGCGACGCACGATCTCGTCTTTGTCAAAGCTCTTGGGCGCGATGCCCTGGTCTGCGCGATCTTGTTCGATCAAGGGCATAACCTCGGGGTTTGGAACCCGCGACTTTGGTCCGGCGGAATAGTCATAATACCCTTTGCCGGTCTTTTGCCCAAAGTTGCCTGCCTCGCACATCTTGTCGCCATAGCTGCTGTCGCGGGCGCGCGGGTCCATGCCCTCGGCGCGTTTGCGTTTGCGCACGGCCCAACCGATGTCGAGCCCCGCCAAATCGGCCACTGCAAACGGCCCCATCGCAAAACCGAACGCCTCTAACGCTTGGTCAATTTCGTAAGGTGATGCGCCGTCAAGGATCATGTGATCCGCCGCTGTGCGGTAGGTGGACAGGATCCGGTTCCCGATAAAGCCGTCACATACGCCTGCGCGCACACAGATCTTGCCCATCCGCTTGCCCAAGGCAAACCCGGTGGCGACCACATCCAGAGCCGTTGCGTCCGCCACAACGACCTCAAGCAGGCGCATCACGTGGGCCGGCGAAAAGAAGTGCAGACCAATCACATCCGCCGGGCGGCTTGTGACCGACGCGATTTCGTTGATGTCCAGATACGACGTGTTCGACGCCAAGATCGCACCCGGCTTGCAAACTGCGTCCAGCTGTTTGAACACGGTCTTCTTGACGTCCATCTCTTCGAAAACAGCCTCGATCACCAGATCGACGTCAGAGAGGGCCGCATAATCGGTGACGACCGTCAGCGATTTCGTCATGATCTCTTCGTGACGCTCTGGGCTGATTTTGCCGCGCTTGAGCGCGCCAGCCAGATTGCCTTCGATGCGACCCCGGGCCGCTTCGCCTGCATCGGCACTCATTTCCAACATCGTCACATCGATCCCCGCCAACAGGGCGGATGTTGCGATACCGGCGCCCATCGTGCCGCCGCCAATGACGCCAATGTGGTCATGCGCGCGGGGGGTGACGTCTTTGAGTTCCGGCAAATTGCCGACAGCGCGTTCAGAGAAAAAGGCATGGATCATGCCTTTGGACTGATCACCGCGTAACAGGTCGATGAAGATCTGCCGCTCCATCGCGAGCGCCTCTGCAAAGGGATGATTGGCACCGTTTTGCATGGCCCGCACGCACATCGCGGGCGAGATCTGGCCACGGCTTTTTGCCAAGACCGCATCATAAAGCGCATCCCAATCGTCGGCCGAGGGCATCTCCATTTCGCTGACAATGCGCCGCGACACGCCTGCATCCAGCAACTCGTTCGCATAGGCCAGGCCGTTCTCAAACGGATCGCCATCACGCACCGCATCGATGATGCCCATCTCATGCGCAGCGGTCGCGGCGACATGCTTTCCGGTGGTCATGATATCAAGCGCCGCTTCGATGCCGCATAGGCGCGGCAGACGGATCGTCCCCCCCGCTCCGGGGATCAGGCCAAGATGCACCTCTGGCAGACCGATTTTTGCAGAAGGCACCGCCAGGCGATAGTCACAGCCCAAGGCAACTTCGAGCCCGCCCCCCAGCGACACACCGTGCATCGAGCCGATGATCAGCAAGGGCGAGGCATCAAAGCGGTTGATCAAATCCGGCAGGGCAGGCTCCATCGGGGGTTTGCCGAATTCCGTGATATCCGCGCCCGCGAAAAAGGCACGCCCCTCGCCCACGATAAGAACAGCGCGCACGCCGTCATCCTTTTCGGCGCGTTCAACCCCGTCCCACAGGCCTTGGCGGACGGCGTGGCTTAGCGCGTTAACCGGCGGGTTTTGCACTTTCAAAACGGCAACGTCGCCGTGGCGCTCATACGCGATCTTATCGCTCATTGGTGATCCTCCCTTGCGGTGCGCACCACGCCAGCGGTGCTGCGCGACCCGTTGCAGGCACCTAGCCACAAGGCACATTTGACCTCAAGATGCGGGCCAAAACGCCGCTGCGTCAAAGCACGAAGATGCATCATGCAGCCCGCCCGCCTCCGCTTCACGCACAGTTTTTATAGATTTGTCATCGTTCGCAGCTTATGGCGTCAAAAGAACAACATGGCAGCATTATGACTGCGACGTGTATTTACGCTCGCACTGGAATCAGGTTTGACTGCCAAAAAAAGCGAAGAACCAGGGACGGGGAGGGTGGATGGCACCCCTATTGGAGGTGGAAGATCTTAGCATCGGCTTCGGTGATGCGCCCCCCGTTGTGTCCAACGTCAGTTTTTCCGTCAACGCCGGAGAGACGCTGGCCTTGGTCGGAGAAAGCGGTTCGGGCAAAACACTGACCTGCCGCTCTGCTTTGCGGATTCTGCCAGGCACAGCACAAATTCGTCAGGGCCGGATTGCGTTCCGCCCTGAAAGCGCGCCTGCCGTCGACATCCTGAGCCTGAACGAGCGTCGCATGCGCCAGGTGCGCGGCAACACGATCGCAATGATTTTCCAAGAGCCAATGCGCTCGCTCTCGCCCTTGCACCGCATCGGCAACCAAGTCGGTGAAGTTCTCAAACTTCATCGCGACATGAACGAGAAAAAGGCCCGCCAACTGGTGCTCGACAATTTTGAGCGCGTCGGCTTTCCAGACCCGGAACGCGCCTATCAGTCGTACCCATTCGAATTGTCAGGCGGTATGCGTCAACGCGCGATGATCGCGATGGCAATGGTTGCCAAGCCCGATCTGTTGATCGCCGATGAACCAACGACCGCACTTGATGTTACGACACAGGCGCAAGTCTTGGGCCTGATCAAAGACCTGCAACGCGAAACCGGTATGGGCGTGATCCTGGTGACGCATGACCTTGGCGTTGTCGCCAATATGGCCGAACAGGTTGTCGTCATGAACAAAGGCCGCGTGATGGAACGCGGCACCGCCCAAGCCGTTTTGGGCGATCCGGCGCATGGCTATACCAAAAAGCTCTTTGCCGCAGCGCCCGCCATCCCCGAGGTCGCCGAGCCCGTCGCTCCGGTCGAGGTCGATGACCCGATCCTGCGGCTTAAGGGCGTCAAAAAGACGTTCCAGATGCGCGCTGGCAGCTGG
>CAZYQC010000039.1:0-18871 GCA_964649815.1 uncultured Rhodobacterales bacterium
CGCTGCGCTGGGGCGACGCGCACCAAGCCACACATGACCATGAGGTTTTGGGCGAAGTGCCTGTCCTGCGCTATTTCGTAAACATTCGACAATCGACAAGCGGCGGCGACAACACGCTTTTGCGCGGCAAATCGTCAGGCAAGGCCCCCAACCCTTTTCACAACGTGCACGGTGCTGGATACCGCGGGGTCTATGATTTTGCCGACCCCGACAGCTCGGTCTTTGTGATCTCGACGGGCCAGTCGGGTCATTTCCTGTCGCGGCATTACGATGATCTGGCACAGCTTTGGCGGCGCGGTGAATACATTCCCATGTCACTTGACCAAGATCTCGCCCGCGCGGCCTCGGTGGGCGTGACACGGCTGCGCCCGACAAACCGCTGATGGCCCGCCTGATTGCCTTCAACAAACCGTTTGGCGTGCTTTCGCAATTCACCGACAAAGGCACCGAGGGCACACAGCGCCCGACCCTCTCGGCCTATATTGACGTGCCAGGCGTCTACCCTGCGGGCCGTCTGGATCGCGACAGTGAAGGGTTGCTTTTGTTGACCGATGACGGGCGGCTCCAAGCCCGCATCGCGCATCCCAAGCACAAGCTTGAGAAAACCTATCTGGTCCAAGTTGAAGGCGCGCCAAACCAAGACGCGCTGGCGGCCCTGCAACAGGGTGTGACGCTCAAAGACGGCCCCACCAAACCCGCCAAAGCGCGCATGGTGTCAGAGCCCGATTGGCTCTGGCCTCGGGATCCGCCAATTCGCTATCGCGCAAACATTCCCGAGACCTGGCTCGAAATCACGATCGCGGAAGGTCGAAACCGCCAAGTCCGGCGGATGACGGCCCATGTGGGCCACCCAACGCTTCGCCTGATCCGTGTTCAGATCGGCCCGTGGACGCTTGGGCCCTTGGCGCCCGGCCTTTGGCAGGATGCGCCGCTTCATCGCGTGCCACCGCCCGGGCGTTAACGCACAGCACCTGTCGATAGCGTTTGTGCCACGACGGCATGTTGCCTAGTCTCGGACCATGTCAAATGCGCCCATCACCTCGATCGACCTTGCCGCGTTCAACGCCGACCCCTATCCGACGCTTGCACACATGCGCGCCAATGCGCCCATCACCTTTGTGCCTGAACTTGGGGCCACATTGATGGCGCGTCGCGATGACATTCACCGCCATGAAAAACGCACAAGCGTGTTTTCTTCGTACCAGCCCGACGGGCTGATGAGCGTCTTGATGGGTGAAAACATGATGCGCAAAGATGGCGCGGCCCATATGGCCGAGCGCAAGGCGCTTTTCCCAGCTTTGTCGCCCAAAACCGTGCAATCCCATTGGAAGCCGATTTTTGAGGCCGAGACCGATCAGATCCTGGCTGCGCTGAAACCGCGCGGCGCCTGTGACTTGGTCACGGATTTCGCCATGCCGGTTTCAGCCGCCGCTTTGCGCGCGATCACCGGCCTTACGGATATGCCAAATGCGCGCATGGACGCGGTCAGTCAGGCCATGATCGACGGATGCGCAAATTACGCGGGCGTCCCCGAGATCCGAGAACGGTGCAACGCCGCCACCGCAGAAATTGACGCGCATATCGGCAGCATGTGGCACACGGCCAGCGCGCAATCTGCGCTTAGCGTCATGCGCAACGCACAGATGGCCGATCCCAGCATCCGCGCCAACATCAAGCTCATTATCTCGGGCGGTCAAAACGAACCGCGCGACGCCATCGCAGGCGCGGCCTTTGCTTTGCTCGCGCATCCCGACCAATTGGCACAGGTGCAAAAGGGCCAAGCCACCTGGGCGGATGTGTTTTCGGAATATGCCCGCTGGATGGCGCCAATTGGCATGTCGCCTCGACGCGTCGCCCTTCCCGATAACATAGACGGGATCACTTTCGAGCCTGAGGATCGCGTCTTTTTCATGTTTGGCTCTGCTGGCCATGACGAAACGCATTTCAAAGACCCAACCCGATTTGACATCACCCGCGACACGCAACCTGCAATCAGCTTTGGGGCCGGTCCTCATTTCTGCGCAGGCGCGGCAGCGGCCCGGTGCCTGATCACCGAGGTTGCCTTGCCCATGCTTTTTGAACGCCTGCCAAAGCTCGCGTTGTCCGGCCCGGTCGAGTTTACCGGCTGGGCCTTTCGCGGGCCAAGGCACGTGCCTGTCACTTGGGACGTATAAACGCTTGCCCCACGGTGCGCGCGACCCCATATCCCGCTTATGCTGAAATTCGCCCCTATCCTCCTTGCTGTGCTCTACGGCCTTGCGATGTATCGGTTCTCGGTCTGGCGCACGGGGCGCGAGCTGGATGCAAAATCGACCGAGCTTGTGGACCCCTTGCTGGGTCATATGACAGACCGTATGGCCGCCGCTTTGGATCTGGATCGGATCAAAGTCTTTATCTACGAAATCGCGCCGGTAAACGGGCTGGCCGCCCCGGATGGACGCATCTTTATTACGCGCGGATTTTACAACAAATTCCGTCAAGGTGAGGTCAGCGCCGACGAAATGGCGAGTGTGATTGCCCATGAACTTGGGCATGTGGCCCTTGGGCATACCCGCCGCCGCATGATCGATTTCTCTGGCCAAAACGCCTTGCGCACAGCGCTTGCGATGGTGCTGAGCCGCTTTATCCCGGGCGTTGGCGTCTGGATCGCCAACTTTCTCACTACTCTTTTGGCCGCGCGTTTGTCGCGGGGCGATGAATACGAGGCGGATGCCTATGCGGCTGCTTTGCTGGCCAAAGCGGGCATTGGCGTCGGCCCTCAAATCAGCCTCTTTCGCAAGCTTGAGGCGTTGACCCAAAGCAATGCGGGCGCGGCACCTGCGTGGCTGCTGAGCCACCCCAAAACAGAAGAGCGTATTGCCGCGTTGCAAAAGCTTGAGGCGAAATGGGGTTTGGAACGGACCTGACGCCCTAGCCGTCCAGCGCGCGCCCCAGTCGCGGCATCCGCGCCTTTTTCAGCAAGCCGCGCATCGTCCAGTCTTCGCCAGACATATGCCGCGCTTGGGCAAGCACGCGTGCAGCAACGCTTTCGACGGTCCTTGGATTGGTTTGCCAGCACTGGAACAGATACCCATCCGGGTCGACCCGCGCGAGCCCCTCTTCGGCCAGAATGTGACGCGGAAAATCCTTTGCATTCATGGTCATGATCGCGTCCGCATGCGCGGCCTCGGCCGCCGCAAGCACATGAATATCGCCAGGGTCAGGCAACCAGAACCGGTTTTCTTTTTCCGCCGGATAAGCCACCTGTCCCTTTGGCCACGCGGCCTTGAGCAACGCGATTTCGCCGCGCGCCTGCGCCTCTCCGCCAGGGCCGAGTTTGGCCGCAGCCCGCGCCCATTCCTCAAGGATCCGCTCAGACCAAAAGGGCGTGAACAGCCCCTGGCTGGCCACCCCCAAAAGAACCTCGCGCATCACCGTGGGGAACAGAACATTCGCATCCAGCAAAATTTTCATAGCGCGAAGAACAAGGCCTTGAGATACCCGCTTTCGGCCAGTTGCGGCATCAACGGGTGGTCAGGTCCGGCAAACCCTTGATGGATCAAACGCCCATTGCGCCCGGCGCGCCCGATGCCGCGCACCGATGCTGCACGAAATGCATCCAGCCCCGCTGCGTGAGAGCATGAGCAAAGCGCCAAAACGCCGCCGGGCGCCACCAAAGGCGCCGCCAGCCGCGCAATCCGTTCATAGGCCCTAAGCCCCGCGTCCAAGGCCGCTTTGGTCGGCGCAAAGGCCGGTGGATCGCATACGACCACATCAAACCGCCTGCCTTCGCCGTCCAGCGCGCTCAGCGCGTCGAACGCATCGCTTTTGCGCGTCTCAAAGCGGTCCGCGACCCCCATGCGCGCGGCCCCCTCGGCCGCAAGATCCAGCGCATTTTGCGACCCATCGACCGCAAGCGCCGTTTGCGCACCGCCTGCCAAAGCGGCCAAGCCAAAGCCGCCCACATGCGAAAACACGTCAAGCACGGTTGCGCCCTTGGCCAATGTCGCCAGAAAGGCATGGTTCGGGCGTTGATCGTAGAACAGCCCGGTTTTTTGCCCGCCCGTGACATCGGCCATATAGATCGCCCCGTTCATGGGCACCGGGATCGGTGCATCGGGCGCCGTGCCGCGCAAAACCGCATCCTGATCGTCCAGGCCCTCCAACGTGCGGGACCGTCCGCTGGCACTTTTCAAAAGGGTCGTGACACCGGTCACCGCTGCCACAGCCTCGGTCAAATCCTGCACATGCACCTCTGCCCATGCCGCATTCGGCTGGATGACGGCCACATCGCCGAAACGATCAATGATGACACCCGGAAAACCATCCGCCTCGGCATGGACAAGCCGATAGTAAGGCGCATCGAACAGCCGCTCGCGCAGCGCTAATGCCGCCTGCAGCCGTCGCTCGATCCAGGGCCGCGAGACGTCGGCCTCGGGATCCTGGTCCATCACACGCGCTATGATTTTTGAGCCGGGGTTCACCGTGACCAAGGCAAGGGGTTTACGCTCGGCGTCTTCGAGCCGCGCCAACGTGCCGGGGGTCAGGTTTTTGGTGCGCCGGTCGACCACCAGCTCATTGGCATAGACCCAAGGAAATCCATGCCGAATTCGACGCGGATTGATCTTTGGGCGCAGTCGGACAACAGGATGATCAGTCAAAAGGCAGGTTTCCCAAACAGAAAAGGACGCTCGCTGAGCGCCCTTCCCTACCGTGATCCAAGCCCGTCGAAAAGATCAGAGACGGTTTAGCTGCTGCATTAGTCCCAAGCGGGAGTTTTCATATCCCTCTGGCTTGGTCAGCTCGTCTTGAATAACCTTGGCCAAATGCGCCTCGATGCGCACGCGCTGTGTCTCTCCGCGTCCGTCCGCGGCAATCGCTTCGAGCCCGCCATAAGCCCGCAAATCAGCTGACACGATGCTCCGCTCGCGCAGCGGCGCGCCGGTTGTGGGGTCGAGCACGTCCAATGCAAAGACGATGTTATGCACCCCGCCAATGCTGTAGCGCGCCTTTTCGGTCACGCCGTGAAAGCGCTGAACTTCGACAACCAGATCAACGGGATACGCGCCGTTGATATCCGCAGCGCCTTTTGACAGGCCGTCATACATCAGCTGCGCGACCTGTTGATGCCGATCGCCCAGCGGCTCGCCACGCCAGACGATATCGCCCGACGGGTAATAAGAATTCGCTTCGGAAACGCGCAAGCTTTTTGGAACCTGAACGCGGATATCAGCGACCGCAAAGGATGGCGTCGCGGCAATTGCGCCGGGGTTAATCGTTTCAAACGAAGCATTACGGGACGCGATACGCGCGTCTGCACAGGCGGAAACCAAACCGGCCGTAGCCAGCAAAACAATCACTTTAATGGCTTTCATGTCAGCCTCCTCAGTCTGCGCGACAAACACAGCGCGCGTGGTCTTTCGCAAACCGAGATGCAGATAGATTGTGGCAAACTTTAGGACATTTTTCGCAGAAACGAAGAAGTTTGGTTCCGATTTGGAAACGATCGGACGCCGTCGCGCCCGCTAATCCCGCGGTCGGGATCGCCATCCACCGCGCCGTCTTGGGGCCGCCATCCCGCCCAGACCTTCCTTCAGAACCTCGGTCATCGGGTGGTCGGGCGCTTGGGAGCCGTGGAACGACAACAAACGCCGGATGGTCGCAGCTGTGTCAGCCTCCAGCGGCAGCGACAGGGCCCAGTCCAAAAAAATGGACCGGCATTCGGGCTTGGTGATGCCTTCGATGCGATAAGCCTCGGTGATCAGCCCTTTTGGGTCGTTCTCGTCACCTTTGCGCGACTGCGGCATGTTACGGTCCTATGCGTCCAACACTGTCGATATTGCCTCAGCCGAGCGGTCTTGCAGGGCAGAGAGCGTCATTTCGCCGTCTGAAAACGTAGGCGTGCGGGTCATTCGGGCCAGCAAGGTTTGCCCGCCACTCCCGACGGTGGCTGTCTTGCCATCGGCGATGCCCAGCAAGCGCAACCCCATTTGCACGCGCGTTTGGACCACATGCGCTTGGCCCAGCGCCTGCGCGGTCTCCTGCGCTAAATGTCCAAGCGCCACCAAAGCCTGCAGTCCGGTTTCGACATCGCGGGCGTTTGATCCCGCCATCAAAAGCCCTGCTTGAGCGAGCAATTCAATGTCCTGAACCCGACCGGGGCCAACTTTGACCTCCCACGGGCCGTCGGGCGCCTTTGCTGCAAAGATCCGCTCTCGCATATCTGCAACGCCTGCGAACACCTCTGCCGCAGAGCGGCTTTGTCGGAGGCAGTCCAAACGAAACGCTTCGATCTGTTCGGCCAGCTTGGGTGAGCCATCGATCACCCGCGCCCGCGTCAGCGCCAGATGCTCCCACAGCCAAGCCTGGTTCATTTGATAATCCTGGAACGCCGCCCACGAGGTTGCCACCGGGCCCTGATTGCCCGAGGGCCGCAGGCGCATGTCCACATCGTAAAGCTTGCCTTCAGCCGTGGCGGCGGTCAGCGATGTGATCAAAGCCTGGGTCTGGCGCGCGAAATACGTCCGCGCCGGCAGGGGCCGAGGCCCGTCTGACACCGCGTCGCCCGGGGCGTCGTAAATGATGATCAAGTCCAGATCAGAACTGGCTGACAAGAGACCCGACCCAAGCGAGCCCATGCCCACAATCGCGGCACCCTCGCCCGGAGGCGCGCCGTGCCGCTTGGAAAAGTCAGCCTGCACCTTAGGCCACAAGGCACGCAGCACCGCCTGCGCCAAGTCCCCGTATTGCTGTGACGCATCCAGCGGCGAAATGAGGCCGCGCAACAGATGTACGCCGATGCGGAAATGCCTTTCTTTCATCCAGCGACGCGCTGTGTCGAGTTGGGCCTCGTAATCAAAGGCCGCGTCTAGCTGTGCTGTAAGGTCCTGTTCCAGCGCGTCTTGCCCGGCCCAAGGCGCAAAAAACGCCCCACCGATGACCGCGTCAAAGACTTGCGCGTTCTGCGCCAAATACCGCGCCAAGGCAGGCGCTGTGCTGGCGACATCGACCAGCAGATCAATCAAGGACGGATTGGCATCGAACAACGAAAAAAGCTGAACCCCCGCAGGCAAGCCCGCAAAAAAGCCATCGAGCGCAGCCACAGCTTCGGCGGGTCGGTCGGCCTCGGCCAATTTGGCCTCTAGGTGCGGTCTGAGGCGGTCAAACAGAGTTGCCCCTCGGGCCGACCGCAACGCGGGATAACTGCGCCACCGGGTCAGGATCGTATCGTCCAACGGAGATGGCCTGTCGGGTGTCGCGGTCTCGGTGCTTTTGGGCGCGAAAAAGCCCTCTGTTTCGCTATGGACCTCTGACAGGCGGTCCAACAGCTCTTCTTTGAGGGACGGAACCTCCCGATCCATCAAGGCTGCCAGCCGTTCGAATTCTTCCTGTGATTTCGGCAAACTGTGCGTTTGCGCATCGCGCAGCATCTGCAACCGATGCTCGACCGTGCGGTGGAACCGATAATGCGATTTCAGCGCATTAGCGGCGGCCTCGGTCACCCAAGCTTTGGCGGCAAGCCGGTCCAAACCGTCGAGTGTTCCCCGCACCCGCAGGCTGCTGTCACGTCCGCCTGCGATCAGCTGCCGGGTCTGCGTAAAGAACTCGATCTCTCGGATACCACCCCGGCCCAGTTTCATATCGTGCCCCGCCAGCGTGATTGGACCGGCGGTGCTTTTGTGATCGCGAATGGCCAAGCGCATGTCATGGGCGTCTTGAATGGCTGCAAAATCCAGGTGTTTGCGCCACACAAAAGGCCGCAGCGTTTGACGGAACCGGGCGCCTGCCTCCAGATCGCCCGCGCAGACCCGTGCCTTGATCCAGGCCGCGCGTTCCCAACTGCGCCCAAGGCTTTCGTAATAGCGTTCCGCCGCTTCCATCGGCATGGCAACCGGCGTCACCGATGGATCAGGCCGCAAACGCAGATCGGTACGAAACACATACCCCTCGGACGTCAGATCAGAGAGCATCGCACAGCCCTTGCGAACGGCCTGCACATAGCCTGCCCTTGCTGCTGCGTAATCTGCTGCGTCGAACCGGGATTGGTCGAATAAGACAATCAGATCGATGTCCGAGGAATAATTCAATTCGCGCGCGCCCATCTTGCCCATCGCAAAGACGGCCAGACCCGCGCGCGAGAACGGCGTATCGGCGTCAAGCCCCGGCATCTTGCCGCGCTCTGCCAGCCCACGCAGCACAGAGCCAAACGCAGCCTCGCAGGCGGCATCTGCCAATGCGGTCAACGCGCCGGTGACCTCTTCGAGGGACCAAACGCCCGCAAGATCCGCTAACGCCGTTAGCAAAGCCACCCGCCGCTTGGCTTGCCGCAAGGCCTGCGGCAGGTCCGTCAGGTCGGGGCCAAGCCGTTCAACTTCCGCGTCCCGCGCGGCCTCTGGATCGGCCAGAGCCTGCGGCAGCCACGCTGTCTCTCGCTTGATCAACGACATCAGATACGGGCTGCTGCCGCCTGCCCCGGCGATCAAGGCCTGTTCCTGTGTCGATAGATCCGGGCAAAGGGCCGCGGCTTCTTGGCCCAGCGTCGGGTCGAATGGCCGGGGCACCCCTGTCATACGTTGAACAAACGTCATGCGCGCTATTGGACAAGTTGCGCAGGCGGCGTCAATGGGTTTGG
The DNA here is from genome assembly GCA_964649815.1 of uncultured Rhodobacterales bacterium. GTDB lineage: Bacteria > Pseudomonadota > Alphaproteobacteria > Rhodobacterales > Rhodobacteraceae. The sequence goes on from CAZYQC010000039.1 coordinate 8,612, forward strand.
ATGCGCACAAAGCAGTCCGAGGACCCAGATGAGCAAGAGCCTGAAACGTGTGAAAGCCGCCCTGGCGGATGCCGGCATCGAGACCGAGATCCGCGAAACCCCATTGGCGCGCACCGCCCAAGACGCGGCAAATGCTCTTGGTGTCGCAGTCGATCAAATCGCCAAATCCATCATCTTCAAAGGCAGCACGTCGGGCGAAGCCATTTTGTTTCTGACCGCGGGTGGCAATGTCGTTGACACCGCTAAAGCCAGCGTTTGCGCGGGCGAGCCTCTGGAACGTGCGGATGCCGACCTTGTTCGCGCCCAGACCGGGTTCGCAATTGGCGGCGTTTCCCCCATCGGACACCTGAATCCAATCCGCGCCTTCTTTGATCCGCGGCTTTCCGAATTCGACGTTGTTTGGGCCGCAGCGGGCACGCCGCACCACGTTTTTGCCGCCGCACCGGACAAAATGCGCGAAATTTCAAACGCGCAAACATTTGATTTTACAAAGCAAATTCAAAAAATGTAAAATAGTTTCACATTTTCTCTTGCACAGAGGGCGACGGACCCCAATCTTAGTGATGTGAAAGGCATTCACATTAACTCAACCGAGGGCGCAACCGATGCGCCCCATTTCAGAAAGGTCCCTCGCTATGACGTCGATTTCGTCTACCACCTATGACCACCCTCGCCAGGGGAACTGGTTGTCGCGGAGCGAGGCTTGGCTTGACCAGAAAGGCAAAGGGGCTTGGATCGCCGCAATGGTCCTTGGTTTCATCTTCTTCTGGCCCATCGGCCTCGCCCTTCTCGCATATATGATTTGGAGCAAACGCATGTTTGGAACGTCTTGTAGCCGCCGCAGCCGGGGTTTTGGATCCTCCGCACTGCGCACAACCGGAAACTCTGCTTTTGACGCGTACAAAGCTGACACTCTGAAGCGTCTGGAAGAAGAACAGACAAATTTCGAAGCCTTCCTTGAGCGTCTTCGCGAGGCAAAGGACAAGTCGGAATTCGATCAGTTCATGGACGAACGCGCCAAAGCCGCTCGCTCGGACGACTAAACCCTCCGCCTGCCCTGGATCACCGGGGCAGGCTTTTATCTGCACCTTAGGTTTCTCAAAGATGTTTGCTGACCCGATCAACCAACCTCAGTTTTATCGCGACGTTCCCATGAAACGCGCGCTCGCCTGGGCGGTCGATACCCTGCTCATTCTCGCGCTTAGCCTGGTTGTTCTTCCTTTTACCGCCTTTACAGCGATCTTCTTTTACCCGCTGTTTCTGTTGGTCGTTGGGTTTCTCTATCGCTGGTTCACCATCGCTGGCGGCTCTGCGACATGGGGCATGCGCCTGATGTCCATCGAATTTCGCGACGATGCCGGACGTCGTCTGGATAGCTCGCAAGCGCTCTTGCATACGATCGGATATTCGCTGTCTTGGGCGTTTTTGCCGGTCCAGGCTGTCTCGGCCATCTTGATGATGACCTCTGCACACGGCCAGGGCCTGACGGACATGATGCTTGGCACCACAGCCATGAACAAGCGCGCAGGCTGAGAAAGTCTTCGCGCAAGGCAACTGCGCTCTTGCCTGATCAGTCACTCGCGTTATCATTGCGCTCGCTAGATCGGGACGTCCATGCGCCACTCACTACCCCTCGCTCCGCAGTTTTACGTAACTGCGCCGCAGCCCTGTCCGTACCTGGACGGGCGCATGGAACGTAAATTGTTCACAGCTCTGCAAGGCGAAAACGCAGAAAAGTTGAACGATTCCCTGTCACAGCAAGGGTTCCGCCGATCGCAAAACGTGCTTTATCGCCCGTCTTGTGCCGATTGCTCGGCCTGTCTGTCCGCCCGCATCGACGTCAACGCCTTTACCGCATCGCGCAGCCAAAAGCGCACGATCAAGCGCAATGCGCATCTGATCCGCAATGCGTCGTCCCCGTGGGCCACCGAAGAGCAATACGACCTCTTCCGCCGCTATCTCGACAGCCGTCACGCCGATGGCGGCATGGCCGACATGGATGTCTTCGAATTCGCCGCAATGATCGAAGAAACCCCGATCCGCAGCCGCGTTGTCGAATACCTCGATGGCACCACCAACGACCTTGTCGCCGTCAGCCTCACCGATGTTCTGCAAGATGGCGTGAGTATGGTCTATTCCTTCTACGCGCCCGAGCTTCAGCAATCATCGCTGGGCACGTATATGATCCTCGATCACATCGACATCGCCCAGGCCGCCGGCCTGCCCTATGTCTATTTGGGATATTGGGTCCCCGGCAGCCAAAAGATGGGCTACAAGGCCAAGTTTTCTGGTCTTGAGGTCTATCTCGGCCGCTCCTGGCAGAAAATGCGCGATCCCGAGACGTTTGAGCCGGACACGCACCCTCTTTCGACGGATCCGATTGCCGAGCAGGTTGCAAATATCTCTCTGCCCGACACCCGGCCAACCACGCCGCGCCGCTGATCGGTCGGGCTCGTGGCCGCTTAGGCCGCCGCCATCACCCGCGCCACATCCAGCATCCGGTTGGAAAAGCCCCATTCGTTGTCGTACCACGCGAGAACGCGGATCATGTGGCCGTCCAAAACATGCGTTTCACCGCTCATGACGGTGGAACTCGCCGGATCATGGTTAAAGTCGATAGAGACAAGCGTGCGGTCTTCCACCGCCATAACAGATTTGAGCGGCCCCTCCGCCTGCGCTTTGAGCAGCGCATTCACCGCCTCTGCATCCGTTGCGGTTTCGACTTCGACAGTCAGGTCAATGCAGCTCACGTTTGGTGTTGGCACGCGGATCGACGTCCCGAAAAGACGCCCCTCAAGATGCGGCAACACCAGTCCAATCGCCTTTGCCGCGCCCGTGGATGTCGGCACCATCGACAAAGTCGCCGCCCGCGCCCGCGCAAAGTCATTGGCCGCGCGATCATGCACAGGCTGGCCGCTGGTATAGGCATGAACCGTGGTCATCGTGCCGCGCTTGATGCCGTAAGCTTCGTGCAAAACATGCGCGACCGGCGCCAGACAATTTGTCGTGCACGAGCCATTTGATACGACCGTGTCGTCGCTGGTGATATCGCCGTGGTTCACGCCATAAACGATTGTTTTCATTGACCCCTTTGCCGGGGCCGAGATCAAGACTTTGCCAGCGCCCGCCGCCATATGACGCGCCGCACCTTCGTCCGTTTTGAAAATCCCGGTGCAATCCAGCGCGATATCAACATCCGCCCAATCCAGATCCTCCGGGTTGCGTTCGGCGCTCATGCGGATCGGACCGCGCCCAAAGTCCAGCCCGCTGTCACTCAGGCCAACCTGACCTGGGAAACGCCCATGAACGCTGTCGAATTGCAGCGCATGGGCCAAAGTCTCTGGCGCGGCCAGGTCATTGATCGCAACGATCTCAAGATCATCTGCACCGCTTTCGTGCAATGCGCGCAAAACAGACCGTCCGATGCGGCCAAATCCATTGATGGCTACCGTTGTCATGAAATTCCACTCCGCTGATCCGTGATCGCTCAAGATCGGCGCGACAGATCGCGCCTGTTAACGCTAACATCATGAAGCAGGCGGTAATGTCAACCGTTGGTCAAAGCTTTATTGCCGTAGGGGCAAGTCTAGCGCCAAAAGGCCAGCCACTCGATCAAACCATCGAATTTGCGCAAGGTGAAAACGATGTTGTCGCCGCCAAACACGATCAGATCAAAGAGAATGACCGCGCAAATCGCCGCGGCCACACAAAACGCCACAAAGTTGGTCATAGCTGCGCACCCAGTCCCGACATAGGTTCACCTACCCCGCGTGGGGGCGCAGCGGCAAGAGGCGTTTGCGGCTTAGCCCAAACGCCCCAATGCGACGGCAACATCTGCCATGCGAACAGAAAAGGCCCATTCGTTGTCATACCACGCCAAAACGCGGACCATGCGCTTGCCAACGACTTTGGTCTGATCAGGCGCAAAGATCGAGGAATGCTCGGTATGGTTAAAGTCGACCGATACTTTTAGTTCGGGATCATAGGCCAGAACCTGGCCGATCTCGCCTTTGGTCGCCTCTTCCACGATCGCGTTGATCTCTTCCGTGCTTGTGTCGCGCGCCGCTTCGAATGTCAGATCCACCGCTGATACATTTGGCGTGGGAACGCGCATCGCGGTGCCGTCCAGCTTGCCCGCCATTTCAGGCAGCACTTCGCCCAACGCCTTTGCAGCGCCGGTCGAGGTTGGGATCAACGACATCGCCGCTGCGCGTGCGCGATAGAAATCGCCGTGACGCCGATCAAGCGTGGGCTGATCGCCGGTATAGGAATGGATCGTCGTCATGATCCCGCGCTCAATCCCAACGCCGTCGTTCAGCACTTTGGCCAGCGGCGCCAGGCAGTTGGTTGTGCACGATCCGTTCGACACGACCATATCTTCGCGATGCAGGCTTTCGTGGTTCACGCCGAAAACAACCGTTTTGTCGACATTCTTGGCGGGCGCTGAAATCAAGACGCGACCAGCGCCGCGATCGATGTGCTTTTTCGCCGTTTCGCCATCGTTGAACTTGCCCGTGCATTCCAGAACGACATCGCAGCCGGTCCAATCCAGGCTGTCCAAATCATAGCTCGACATCACGTCGATCGGCCCCCGACCCAGGTCAAGCGTGTTGCCCGCCACCTGGACAGAGCCGGGAAATGCTCCGTGGACACTGTCGTATTTGATCAGATGTGCGGCGCTCTCGATTGGGCCGGTTGCATTGATCTTGACGACCTCGATGTCGTTGCGATTACTCGAAACAATGTGGCTCAGCGTGCATCGTCCGATGCGGCCAAAGCCGTTGATACCAACTTTAACAGACATGAGTGCGATCCTTTCGCGCTGCTCGGGTGCTCTATAAACCCCTTTAAAAATTGGGGAAATGGCCGTTTTGTGACTGTTAGCGATAAACTTTCGGCTTGTGGCACGTCGCAGGCAGACTTTGCGCCTGTTCACAGGGATGCTACCCCAGATTCGAATCAAACCCGGGGTGTGTCATGAGTGGTCTTCTTGCGCTTTTGGATGATGTGGCCAGCATCGCGAAGGTCGCGGCGACCAGCTTGGATGACGTCGTCGCCCAGGCCGCCAAAGCAGGCAGCAAAGCCGCAGGCGCCGTGATCGATGACGCAGCCGTGACGCCGAAATATGTGCACGGGTTCCGCGCCGAACGCGAATTGCCGATCATCTGGCGGATCGCCAAAGGCTCGCTGATCAACAAACTGGTCTATCTGCTGCCTGTTGGTCTCTTGCTGTCGGCCTTTGCACCCTGGGCCATTCCGCCTTTGCTGATGTTGGGGGGTGGGTATCTCTGTTTCGAAGGTGCCGAAAAGGTCGCGCATGCCTTGGGCATTGGCGGCCACGGGCACGACGACTTTCCCAACAAGGAAGAGGTCGTGATCGATCCCGCCCATCTGGAAGAGGAAAAGGCCCAAGGCGCAATCAAGACAGATTTTATCCTTTCTGCGGAAATCATGACAATCGCCCTCGCCGCGATCCCGGAAAGCAACTTTTGGTTCGAGGCCGCAACGCTGGCCACGGTCGCGGTTATGATCACCTTTGCCGTCTATGGCTCGGTCGCCCTGATCGTAAAGGCCGATGACGTCGGGCTTGCGATGGCCCAGCGCAGCTCGGTCGCGGCAATCCGCGCTTCGGGGCGTGGCATCGTCCGGGTGATGCCCGGCTTTATGCGCTGGCTCACCATCATCGGCACTGCGGCGATGCTTTGGGTGGGTGGGTCGATCATTGTGCATGGGCTCAAGGAAATGGGTTTTGGCTGGCTTGGCCACACGATCCACGACATCGCCTATGCCATCGGCCACACCCTGCCCACACAATTCGTGGGCTTTGGTGAATGGTTCGTCACCGCCACCATCGATGGCATCTTCGGCCTGCTTTTGGGCTTTTGCCTGATCCCGCTGGGCGAAAAGGTCATCACTCCGATCTGGCGGTCCGTCTTTGCGCGGTCGGCCAAGCCGTCGTAAAGCGCCACCAGGCCTCACCCGCGCTGGCATATCCGGTCCAAAGTCGGGCGCCAACGTGATCTCGGTCCGTATGCATGACCCAGCCGTTGTTGCGCCAGCGATAGGCCACGGCACCCGTGTCGCGGAGGGACGCCGGGCTGTGCTGGACGCAATCCAGCCGCCCCAAATCGACGCGCGTGACGACAATGTCCCCGCGCGCGCATCCCTCAAAGGCGGCGGCGTCGCGTTTGCCGTTGATATGCCACACCCGCGCGTTGCCAAGATCGATCCAGCGTTCCCTGCCCCAACGCGCGGCCGCCCGCGCTTGCCCACCGCCGATGCCGTCGTTCTCAAGCCAAACGCGCGCGACAAAGCCCGCGCCTTTGGCCTTGCTGACGGCGCGCCCGTCCGCGGTGTGCATCCCGACCAGCGTGGCTTCGGGCGCGATCAGGATGTCGGGCCGGTTGGCCTGGGTCCAAAGCACAACCGCCAGAACCATCGGCACCACGCCCAGCAGACGCGCCCGCGTTTGCCAAAGCGCCAGCCATAGCCCGCCCAGCGCCATCATTGGCAACACCGCCAGGGGCGGCGCGGGAACATGGCGGCGCGCGTCAGGCCAGGTCGAAATCCAGGATGACACCTCCAAAATCCACTCAAGCCCCAGCGCCATCACGAAAAGGGGCAACTCGCTCAGGCCCAAAGGGGCCAGCACAGCGGCCCCAACCGCGAAGGGGACAACCAAGGTTCCCATGACCGGCACGCAGGCGACATTCGCAATCAGCCCAAACCGCGCGATGTGGTTGAAATGCGCAGCGCCCACAGGCGCTGTGGCAAGGCCCGCGATAACCGATGACAGCAAAACCCCAGACAGGCTGCGCAACAGAGGCGACGAGACGGTCCAGCCAATGTCGCGAAACGCACCGAATGCCGCGACCAGCGCCGTTGTCGCCGCAAAGGACATCTGAAACCCCGGGCTAAGCACCGCATCGGGGCGCAGCACCAAAACGATCACCGCCGCCAGCGCTACCGCGCGCAAACTCATCGCGCGCCGGTCCAGCAAGACCGCCACCAAAGCCACCAAGACCATGATATAGGCCCGCTGCGTCGCGACATTGCCGCCCGACATCGCCAGATACAGCGTCGCAACACCTAAGGCCCCGACGGCTGCGTGCTTTTTGGCGGGCCATCGCAAAAGCCCCAGCGGCAACAGAGCCAGCGCATAGCGCAGGGCAAGGAACACAAAGCCGCTCAGCAACCCCATATGCAGCCCCGAGATGGCCAGCAGATGCGCGGTGTTGGTCACCCTCAGCGCCTCGATCGCCGTCTGGCTCAGGCCAGATCGGTCGCCCGTTGTGATCGCGGCAGCAAAGCCGCCCACATCACCGGGCAAGGCCGTTTGGACAAAGCCGGAGATCATGCGCCGCAGACGAAATATCGCAAGCGCCCAGGCGCCATCCGGCGGGCCGCGCGCCAGCAGTGGGACACGCGTGTAGCCCACCGCTCCGATCTGCTGAAACCAGCTGTGGCGCCGAAAATCAAAGCCACCAGGCTCGACCGGACCATTGGGCGGCGACAGATGCGCGGTTGTCATGACCAGGGCACCTGGCCTCAGCTCTGTGTCCCAGCTGCGATTACCATGCAGCGACAGCCTGACTTTGCGAGGCAGATCGCCCTGGGGCACATTGTCCAAAACGATATGGTCCAGCGTCAGCCGCATCGCATCCGAGGCCGAGCGATCCATCGCAATAATGCGCCCAGACACCGGCCCATAATAGCGAAAGTCCAGAACCGGGGCTGCCACGCTGTGCGCGCGTATCGCCGCAAGGCCAAAGCCCAGACCCACACAGGCCAAACCAATCGCGACCGGCCGCGCATCCAGCCGCATCCGCCGCGACGCCAGGATCAAACATGCCCCCGCCGCGACGACTCCGCCAATGACCACATGCGATGGCTCAAACCGCAAGCCGAAATAGGCGCAAATGCCAATCGCCAGACAGACGGGCAGCCACGGGAACAGATGCCCCCGTTGCTGCGCGAAAATGTCCCTTGGCGCCAGCCTCTCCGCCATGCTTGCCCCTTGCGGTCCAACTGGATACCAGAGGCCAAAATGTTAGCGCGCTTCAGGTTATCGAAAGGTAAACTCCCAACATGTCCGAAAAGGTCGTCACCCGTTTTGCCCCCTCGCCCACCGGTTTTCTTCATATCGGCGGCGCGCGGACCGCGCTTTTTAACTGGCTTTATGCCCGGGGTCGCGGTGGCACGTTCTTGCTGCGCATCGAAGACACTGACCGCGAACGCTCGACCCCAGAGGCCACTGCCGCGATCTTGCAAGGCATGGCCTGGCTGGGCCTCGACTATGACGGTGAGGCCATCAGCCAGTTCGACCGCGCAGACCGCCACGCCGCTGTGGCGCATGACCTTTTGGCCGCCGGAAAAGCCTACAAGTGCTTTTCCACGCAAGAGGAAATCGCCGCCTTCCGCGATGCCGCCCGCGCAGAGGGCAAATCGACGCTGTTCCGCTCGCCCTGGCGCGACGCCGACCCGAGCACGCATCCCGATGCCCCGTTTGTCATCCGCATCCGCGCACCTCAGGACGGAGAGACCATCATCCACGACCAAGTCCAGGGCGATGTGCGCATCGGCAATGACCAGTTGGATGACATGATCCTGTTACGCTCGGATGGCACGCCTGTGTATATGCTGGCCGTTGTTGTAGACGATCACGATATGGGCGTGACCCACGTTATTCGCGGCGACGACCATCTCAGCAACGCGGCGCGTCAGCAGATGGTTTACACCGCGATGGGCTGGGACGTGCCGGTCTGGGCGCATATTCCTTTGATCCATGGGCCTGACGGCAAAAAGCTCTCGAAACGCCACGGCGCGCTCGGCGCTCAGGAATATCAGGCAATGGGGTATCCCGCGGCAGGGATGCGCAATTACCTCGCCAGACTGGGGTGGAGCCACGGGGACGCGGAGTTTTTCACCGACAGCGAGGCCCTGGAATGGTTCGACCTGCAGGGCATCGGCAAGTCTCCGGCGCGGTTTGACTTCAAAAAGCTGGAACACCTGTCAGGCCAGCATCTGAGCGCGATGGACGACGCTGCGGCGCAGCAAGAGCTTTTGGCCTTTGTCGAAGCCAGCGATCACGCGCCCCTCACTGACGATCAAAAAGACGGGCTTGTGCGGGCGATGTATTGCGTCAAAGATCGCGCCAAGACATTCCCGGAACTCCTTGAAAAGGCGCACTTTATACTCACATCCCGCCCGATCGAGCCAGATGAAAAAGCCGCCAAGACCCTTGATACGGTATCCCGTGGTATACTGTCTCAATTGACGCCGCAGCTGCAAAATGCTAGCTGGACCCGAGAAGACTTGGAGACCGTGCTGAATGCGTTTGCAAAAGCGCAAGGCACGAAATTTGGAAAACTGGCCGGACCATTGCGTGCGGCATTGGCCGGACGTGCTGTCACACCATCAGTCTTTGATATGATGCTGGTCTTGGGACGCGAAGAATCCCTTGCCAGACTGAGCGACGCCGCCTCTGACTGACCAGGCGGCAGCGCGCATTATAGAACAAGGCCGGGCCAGCCCGGCTGTAGCAAGAGGAAGGACCAGCATGGCCGAACCAACATCGACCGCAACGCTCAATATTCACGGAAAAGATTACGAGCTGCCTGTCTACTCCCCCACCGTTGGCCCCGATGTCATCGACATTCGCAAGCTTTACGCCCAGACCGGGGCGTTCACATACGACCCCGGCTATACGTCAACCGCAAGCTGCGACAGCACCATCACCTTTATCGATGGCGACAAGGGCGAGCTGCTGCACCGTGGGTACCCAATTGATCAATTGGCGTCCAAGTCGCATTACCTCGAAGTGTGTTATCTGCTGCTTTACGGTGAGCTGCCCTCGCCCACGCAATTGGAAGACTTTGAAACACGTGTGACCAATCACACGATGCTGCACGAGCAGATGTACAACTTCTTCCGCGGCTTCCGCCGGGACGCGCATCCGATGGCCATTATGGTCGGCGTTGTTGGCGCAATGTCAGCCTTTTACCACGACTCGACCGACATCAATGATCCCTGGCAGCGCGAGGTCGCCTCGATCCGCCTGATCGCAAAGATGCCGACCATCGCTGCGAACGCGTATAAGTACTCCATCGGGCAGCCGTTCGTGTACCCACGCAACGACCTGGACTATGCCTCCAATTTCTTGCGGATGTGCTTTTCGGTTCCGGCCGAGGATTACGAAGTCAATCCGATCCTGTCGCGCGCGATGGACCGGATCTTTACGCTGCACGCGGACCACGAACA
>CAZYQC010000039.1:18883-31110 GCA_964649815.1 uncultured Rhodobacterales bacterium
CCGTGCGTCTGGCGTCGTCTTCTGGGGCGAACCCGTTTGCCTGTATCGCCGCTGGCATCGCCTGCCTTTGGGGCCCGGCACATGGTGGGGCGAACCAGGCCTGTCTTGAGATGCTGAACGAAATCGGCACGCCAGACCGCATCCCCGAATTCATTGCCCGCGCAAAAGACAAAAACGACCCCTTCCGCCTGATGGGCTTTGGGCACCGCGTATACAAAAACTTTGACCCCCGCGCGACAGTGATGAAGCAATCTGCGGACGAAGTGCTGGATTTGCTGGGCGTGGAAAACAACCCGATCCTGCAAGTCGCCAAAGAGCTTGAGGCCGCGGCCTTGGCCGATCCATATTTCGCGGACAAAAAGCTGTTCCCGAATGTGGATTTCTATTCCGGCATCATCCTCGAAGCGATGGGCTTCCCGACATCCATGTTCACGCCCATCTTTGCACTCAGCCGCACAGTTGGCTGGATCTCGCAGTGGAAAGAAATGATCGCAGATCCACAGAACAAGATCGGCCGTCCCCGCCAGTTGTACCTGGGCGAAGAGGCCAGAGATTACGTGGACATCGAAAAGCGCTAAACCCGCTTTGTCAAAAAAGAAAACCGCCGCAGATCTCTGCGGCGGTTTTTCTTTTCCAGGCAGATCTCAGACGCGCATCAGCGCCCCTCAAACGCGGCCTTACGTTTTTCCGTAAAGGCCAGAACGCCCTCTTTAAAGTCGCGCGTCTGACCACAGACACCTTGCTCGGACGCCTCCAGATCCAGCTGCGCCTCGAGAGAGTTGTCCCAGCTTGCCCGGATCGAGCGTTTGATCGCACCAAAGGCCAGAGACGGGCCAGTCGCGAGGTATTCAGCGCGCCCCCGCCATGTCGCCTCAAACGCATCATCGGCGACCGCTTCCCAGATCAGCCCCCATTCATCCGCTTGGCGGGCCGAGATCTTTTCAGCGAAAAGAGCCGCACCCATTGCCTTGGCCATGCCTGCTGATCGGGGCATCACATAGGTTCCGCCCGCATCCGGCATCAAGCCAATGCGCGCAAAGGCCTGCATGAAATACGCGCTTTCGGTCGCCACGACCACGTCGCAGGCGAGCGCGAGGTTCGCACCCGCGCCGGCGGCGGCGCCATTGACCGCAGCGATGACAGGCACTGGGCATTCGACCACCGCCTTCAACATCGGTTCGTATTCGTCTTTCAACGTGCGTTCCAGGTTCAGGTCCGACACATCCGCGCGGTCACCAAGGTCTTGGCCCGAGCAAAACGCGCGCCCCTCGCCGGTCAGAACAACAACACGCCCCTCTTTGCCGCCTGCGCCCACCGCGTGCTGGATTTCGGCCCGCATCTGGGTGGTCAGTGCGTTCATGCTGTCGGGACGGTTCATCGTGATGACGGCGACGCCATTTTCCAATGAATAGGTGATGGTTTGGTAATTCATCGCAACTCTCTCTTCTCGCGCCATCTGCATGGACGTTGCTGCGCCATTTGGCAAGACGACCCGCAAGCAGCTTAGTCTTGCCCAATGTAGGGGCTTCGACGCTCCAGAAACATAACATCCCGCCATTTTCCTTGCTCGGGACCATACGTCATGCGCCCCAAGGCCCGTCGACGGCCCAAAATGTCAAAGCCCTGTCGTTGATGCAAAGCCAGGCTCGCTTCGTTTTCGGGAAAGATCTGGGCGGTCAGGGTCCAAAAGCCTGCGTCTTCGGCCCGCTCGATCAAAGTCTGCAGCAAACGTGTGCCGACACCGCGACCATGCGCCTGCGGGCTAACGTAAACGCTGGTTTCGCCCACGCCGCGATAGACCGCCCGGGCCGAACTGCGCGCAACCGCGGCCCACCCTTGCACCACGTCGGCCTCGACCAGAACCAAGGCCAGACCGCTCTCAAATGCTGCTGCAAAGGACGGCCAATCATGTGGTGTGTCGCGGAAGGTCGCATGACCGGTTTCCAAGCACTCTGCATCGATCTGATGTATCGCGTCCGCATCCTCAGGCTGTGCCAGGCGGATTGACCAAGCCCGCGCAAGATCACTCATCCAAGATATCTCGCAGACGCTTTTCTTCTTCTGCGCTCAGCGGGGCTTCGCCCGTGCGCACCCGAGAGCCGCCGCGCCTGACATAGCTGACCGCTACCAAAAGCGCCAAAATCAACATGACAGGCCCCGCGGCCCACAACACCAACGTGCTGCCGGTTTTGGGCGGGTCCATCAACACGAACTCACCATAGCGGGCAACGAAAAAGTCTTTGATCTCTTGGTCACTTTTGCCGTCTACGATCATCTCGCGCAGCACCGCGCGCGCATCACGCGCCCAATCTGCGTTGGACGAGGTCAGCGCCTCTGATTGGCACACCACACAGCGCAGTTCAGCATCCAGCGCCTGCGCGCGCGCTTCGAGTGCGGGGTCATCAAGCGTCTCGGACGGGTCAAGCGCGAGCGCCGCGCTCGCCATCGCCAACCAAAATAGCGCCACCAAACGGATCATTCCGCCGCCACCGCTTTGGCCGGGGATTTGCGCGCACCCGCCGCAACCCGGAACCGGCGATCCGACAAGCTCAGCAAACCACCAAGGGCCATCAAGCCGCACCCGATCCAAATCCAGTTGGTCAGCGGCTTGATGAAGGTCCGCAGCGCCCAGCCGCCCTCGTCCTGAGGGTCGCCGATCACGACATAGACATCCCGCGCCAGGTTATAGTCGATCCCTGCCTCGGTCGTGGGCATCTGTGCCACGGGGTAGATCCGCTTTTCCGGGCGCAACGTGGCGATGAACTGGCCGTCGCGGTCAAGCCGTACAATGCCCATCGTCGAGAGGTAATTCGGCCCTTCGATATCGCGGACGTCTTCCAGCGTTAGCGTATAGCCGGACACCTCAAATGGCTCTCCGATCTGGGCCACGCGAATGTCGTCCGATTGCCAAGCCACAAGGCCCGAAATCCCTACAAACGCCACACCCACGCCCGCGTGGGCCACCGCCTTGCCCCAATCCGCGCGCGGCAATCGCAACAGGCGCCCCACGCCCGATTTGCCTGTGCGCTGGTGCAAATCAACCGCGGCCCCGGCAACGAGCCAGGCCCCCATGAACGCCCCCATCGGCCCCAAAAGGCTGGCTTGGGTTTGCACCGCCCAAGCCAAGCCTGCCGCCGCCAGGGCCAGGATCAGTGCAGGCGCGAGCGGGCGGAACGTTTTGCTGATCTGCGCACGCTTCCAGGGCAATAGCGCCCCAACCGGCAGGATCAGCCCAAGGGCCACCATAAAGGGCGTGAAGGCTGTGTCGAAAAACGGTGGGCCTACGCTCAACTTGCGGTCAAAGACCATTTCGGCCACCACCGGCCAGATCGTTCCAACAAAAACGACAAAGCAAGACACTGCCAAAAGGACGTTGTTGGCAACCAGCGCACTTTCCCGGCTTTGCACCGCAAAGATGCCTTTGGCCTCCATCACATGCGCGCGCATCGCAAAAAGCGTGAGCGCGCCACCCATAAACAGAACCAGGATCAGCAAAATCACCATGCCGCGTTCTGGGTCATTGGCGAAGGCATGCACCGACGTCAGCAAGCCCGAGCGCACGATAAACGTCCCGATCAGCGAAAAGCCAAAGGCCAGAATGGCCAACAGGATCGTCCAGGCTTTGAGGCTCTCGCGTTTCTCGACGACGATGGCGGAATGCAGCAGGGCAACAGCCAAAAGCCACGGCATAAAGCTCGCGTTTTCGACCGGGTCCCAAAACCAGAACCCGCCCCAGCCCAGCTCGTAATATGCCCACCAGGACCCAAGCGCGATACCGATCGTCAAAAAGACCCAAGCCGCCAATGTCCAGGGCCTGACCCACCGGCCCCAAGCGGCATCGACGCGGCCCTCCAGCAAGGCTGCAACCGCAAAGGAAAACGCCATGCTGAGGCCCACATAGCCCAGATACAAAAACGGCGGATGAAAGGCCAAACCCGGATCTTGCAGCAAGGGGTTCAAGTCTTGGCCGTCAAAAGGCGGAACCGCCAGGCGCAAAAACGGGTTCGACGTAAAGAGGATAAAGGCGAAAAAGGCCACGCCAATGGACGCCTGAACCGCCAAAACCCGCGCGCGCAGCGTGGGTGGCAGGTTGCCTCCGAACCAGGCCGCCATCGCTCCAAACAGCGAGACAATCAGCACCCACAGCAACATCGACCCTTCGTGGTTCCCCCAAGTGCCCGAGATCTTGTAGATCAAAGGCTTTGCGGAATGGCTGTTCAACGTCACCAAACGCAGCGAAAAGTCGGATGTCACAAAAGCCCAGGTGAGGGCGGCAAAGGAAAAGAACGTCAGAAAGAACTGCAAGCTTGCTGCGGGTTCCGCCACCGCCATCCAGCCGGGCCAACGCTTGGCTGCCCCTACAAGGGGAACAATCGTCTGCAAAATCGCCACCAAAAAGGCGAGGATCAGTGCGAAATGGCCAAGCTCTGTGATCATGCTTGGGAGTATAAGCGCCCCGCCCCGCCCCGCCAACGGCACATGCCGGAAATGTCAGCCCGAGCGCCTGCGGCTTTTTCGCCAGGCATCGAGGGCGGCGTTCGCCTCGGGCAGTGCAGCGGCGGCGCTGAGGTGGGCGTCCCCTTTGGTATCCGCGCGCCCCACATCGTCTGATCGCATGGCGCGCAAAGTATCGAGGTTCGCCACCACGTCAGGCACGCGCGCAACGCTTTCGGCAATGTCGCGCTGAAATTGCTGTGCCTTGACCTGATGGCGCGCGCCAAAGTAAAAGCTCACGATCACGCCCAAAAGCCACCAGAGCGGCTCGGGCACCAGCGCGATGCCTTGCATGCGCGCGGCAAACCAGACCGGATCGATCATCGCCGCCACAAAGAGAGCCAACGTGCCCAAGGCCAACGCCGGACGCGGCAATCGGTTGAGCCCGTCCATAAAGCGGTTGAAGGCACTGGGCGTCGGCGCGCGGAATTCCGCAGCATGCTGACGCAGGGCCAGTGCCTGAATGGTGGCATTGCGCCGCCCCGCCAGCGTGGCGTTTTCGCGAAACACTTCGGCCGTGGCCTGCACCACATTTCGCCCATCGCCAAAAAGCAGGCTGAGGACATTGGTTATCATGCCCATGATGCTGTCCTTTCCTGGAACTGAGCCTCTGTCAAATGATAGCGCGGGGCGATGAAATCCTCGGCCCGGCGGATCCAGCCGCCCTTGCCGCCCGCCCGCGTGCGGGCGAATTTGCGCAAGCGTGGCCGCTTGTCGGCCAGACGCAGGTAATAATTGCGCCGCGCGATGCCGTAAGCATCGACCAGATGATCTGACGCATCGCGGTAGACAGCCGCCGCCGCCGCCAAGCTTTGCGGCCCCAACACGCCATCGACCACAAGGTCCTGGCCAAAGGCGATCAACAGGCGCTGCAGGATGCGGATCGCATTGCCACCGGCGTTGACATACATGTCGAAAACTGTGGCATGCAGCGGCGCCGGCAGCCGCCCGATCAGCGGCCTGTCAAAGTAATGCCGGACAAAGATGCCCACCGCATCCGCGACCTCGAGCCGCCGCACGTCGGCGCGGTCCACATCGCCATCGCCGTCGAGGTCAAGCCCCAGACGGCGCATCGTGTGAATCGTGACCCCGTATTTGGTCGCCCCGCCCGGATCGTCCGGATCATCCACAAAGCCGCCTTCGCGCCGGACAATGTCATGCGCGATCTCGTGCACCGTTTGCATCAGCCCCCTACTGTGTCTTTGGCCATGCGACGAAAAGAAGGGGGGTGAGGGGTTAAGATTGTTTTGCCGCTGCGTTCGGGGGGGTTGCGCCGCCTGCGGCGTCGCCCGGGCGCCAGGGGGCGCTGCCCCCTCTGGGCCTGCGGCCCATTCACCCCCGGAGTATTTTTGGCCCGAAAGAAGGCAGGGGTGGGTTAGCTGTCGGTGTCAGTGTCGCCATTGGGGGCTCGGTAGTGCCCGGTTTCCTTGAGCGCATCGACCACTTCGGCAGGCATGTAGGTTTCGTCGTGTTTGGCCAGGATTTCAGAGGCTTCGAAGACGCCGTTGATGTAACGGCCGGTGCCGACCATGCCTTCGTTTTCGGTAAAGAGATCTGGCAGGACGCCGGTGTAGGTGACCGGGATGGAGACGGCGCCGTCGGTAACGGAAAACTGGACCGTTTCGCCCGCGCCGCGGACGAGCGAGCCGGTTTCGACCAAGCCGCCGATGCGGAAGACTTCGGTTGGGTCTGGCGGGGCTTCGGCGATTTGGCTGGGGGAGCGGAAGAAATTGATGCCGTCTTGCAGCGCATAGCCAATCAATGCGGTCGAGACCGCCAAGGCGACAAACGCCAAGGCGATGACCTGGATCCGGCGCTGTTTTTTTAGCGATTTCATCGCACCCCCCGCAAGATTGCAGCGAATATGGGCATCAGAGGGGCGTTGCTCAAGGGAAGAGTGGCGGCATCATCAGACCGTGCGTTTCGGTCACACCCAACATCAGGTTGGCGTTTTGCACGGCTTGACCGCTGGAGCCTTTGGTCAGATTGTCGAGCGCTGCAACCACGACCGTCCGCCCAGCGAGGCGGTCTGGCGCGACCCCGATGTGGCAAAAGTTCGAGCCGCGGATGTGGCGCGTCGAGGGCGTTTCCCCCAGTGGCAAGAGCGTGATGAAGGGCTCGGACGCATAGGCCGCGTTGAGCGTTTCGTAGATCGCCTCTGCATCGCCTTTGACATAGGCCGTGCCCAAAATACCCCGATTGGCGGGGATCAGATGCGGCTGGAACTGGATGTGGACCGGGCGGCCTGCGACTTTGGAGAATTCCTGGTCGAACTCGCCCAGATGCCGGTGCGTGCCGCCCGAGGCATAGGCGTGATAGCCTTCGCTGAGTTCAGCGTGCAGGAGGTTTTCCTTGAGCGCCCGCCCTGCCCCTGAGACCGCCGCTTTGAGATCGAGGATGATGTCATCCAGATCGATGACGCCGGCCGCGATCAAGGGACGCAAGGCGAATTGCCCGGTGGCCGCGTTGCAGCCCGTTCCCGCAACCAGGCGCGCTTTGGCGATGTCAGCCCTGTAAAACTCGGTCAGGCCATAAACGGCCTCTGACTGCAAGGCGACTGCACTGTGGGGATTTCCATACCACGTTTCATACGCCGCAGGGTCTTCGAGCCGGAAATCAGCGGACAGATCAACGATCCTAAGATCACGCGGCAGACCCGAGATGACCTCTTGCGAGGTTTTATGCGGCAACGCGCAAAAGCACAGATCAATGCCCGACCAGTCGATCTGATCAAAGGCGACCATATCGGGCAGATCCAGATGGCGCAGGTGGGGATAGACTTTGGCCAAGGACTGGCCAGCTTTGGAATGGGCGCCCAAGGCTTTGATTTCAAAGAAATCATGCCCGGCGATGATGCGAATAAGTTCTGCTCCGGTGTAGCCGGAGGCTCCGAGGATGGCGATCGCGTAAGTCATGTCAAATCTCAATTGGTCAGGCGTGTCAGGTCAAGCGGCGATGAAATCAATACGTCGTCGCAAGAACTGGGTCGCGCGATCGCTTACGGTCGCGGGATCACCTGTTGTGAGAAAGGCACCGGTGCCACTGCCCAGCTTGTCGGGGTGCCGCGCGAGGTAATCGGCGAGGCTGGAGGCCACCAGATCAGCCTGGGAATAGACGGTGACGTCGGGCCCAAGCGCGGCTTGAAAGGCTTCTTGCAGCAATGGGTAATGCGTGCAGCCAAGGATGGCGGCCTCGGGCGTCGGCATCTTGCGTTTGAGCGCGTCCACATGGCTGCGCACCAGGGCCTCTGCCAGCATCATGTCGCCATCTTCGATGGCGTCGACAACACCGCCGCAGGCTTGGGCTTCGACGTCGACACCGATCGCGCGAAAGGCCAATTCCCGCTGAAACGCCCGGCTGGCAACGGTCGCGGGTGTGGCAAACAGGGCGACATGCTTGACGGCGACCTCGCGCGGTGGGGAATTGTCGCCCCATTGCCGTTCGGTCAGGGCTTCGATCATCGGTACAAAGACGCCCAGCACGCGCTTGTCGGCAGGCACCCAGCTTTCCTGCATCCGGCGCAAGGCCGCCGCAGAGGCCGTGTTGCAGGCCAGGATCACCAGATCGCAGCCCGCGTCGAACAACCGTTGCACGGCGTCACACGTCAGCTCATAGATGCGGTCCGCTGTCCGCACGCCGTAAGGCGCATGTGCGGTATCGGCCATATAGACAAAGTCTATATCGGGAAGGTGCTGATGCACGGCGTCCCAGACGGTCAGCCCGCCCAGGCCAGAATCGAAAATACCAACAGCCATTTTGAATTAGGCGCGATGCCGTTCCTCAAACTCAAAGCCCAAATCAAAGGATTTGTTTGGACCTGGTGCCAGCTCATACGTGGCTTTTCGGAGGAATTCCATCATGCCTTTGGTGTCTTTTGCCAAAGGGTCCAATTGATCGCGGCCAATCGGCTCGCCGATGACGACCTTGACCGGTGTGTCCACACGTTCCCGGAATTCGCGGATCATCAGACCCATCCGCAATGTGTAATGCATATGCGAGGCGATCTGGAACAAACGGCTGGTGTGGCCTTCGAAGAAAACGGGCACAACAGTTGCATTTGATTTCGCGATCATCCGGGCCGTGAACCCGCGCCAGCCGGGATCCATCGGCTGTGCAAAGGGCTTGACCGCTGTGCTGACCGTTCCGCCGGGGAAAATGCCAATCGCACCGCCCTCGGCAAGGTAATCAAGCGCCACTTTCCGCGTCTGGATATTGAGTTTGACCGCTTCTTTGGTCTCATCAAAGGAAATCGGAAGAATGATCCGATTGAGGTCTTCGGCTTTGCGAAACACCCGATGCGCCAGGATCCGAAAATCGCCGCGCACCATCGACAGGATGTGGCCCATCATCAGGCCATCCAGAATGCCATATGGGTGATTTGCAATCAGAACCAGCGGCCCGTCCGTCGGAATGTTCTCGAGCGCGCCACCGCGCACATCCAGCGAAAGGCCATAGCGCTCGACCATGACCTGCCAAAAGTCACGCCCAGCGGCCACTTCGTTTTCATAGCCTTTGGCGCGCTTGATCAGGCGCAAGCGGCCAGTCGTGTTCTCCATCAACCGGATCATCGCCCGCCCGCTCTTGGTTTCAGCGGAATGGGCGTAGGAAATCTCGCGGGCGCTTTGGCGTTCTACTTTGCTCATCTAACGGTCCAGGGGCATGCTGGTTTGGCTCGCTATGTAGCGGTGGAAGAGGCTTATGCCCAGAGCCTGTGACAGGAATGTGACGATTTTACTCTGCCGCTTTGGACAAAACCGGGCCACCTGCACGAATGACAGACAAAAGCTCTTCTCGACGCTTGGCCGCTTTGGTCTCGTTCGCGGCCTTGACCGGTCCATAGCCCCGGATGTCCAACGGCAGCGCGGCCAAAGCGACAATTGCGTCCTTGGTGGCCTCTGTCAGCAGCGGCAGAACCTCTTTCATGTCCGCCTCATATTGCTTGATCAAGGCGCGCTCCATCTTGCGCTCTTCGGTGCGCCCAAAGATGTCAAACGGCGTGCCACGCAGCGCCTTCATACGCGCCAGGATCTTGAAACCACGCTCGATCGAGGGGCCAAAGGTGCGCTTCATCGGGCGCCCATCCGGGCCAATTTTGCTTATCATCGGTGGCGCCAAGTGATAGGTCATCTTGAAATCGCCATCGAACTCAGCTTCCGCTTTTTCGCGTGTTTTCAGATGCATACGCGCCACTTCGTATTCATCTTTATAGGCCAACAGCTTGTGATAGCCTTTGGCAACCGCCTCTTTCAGCTGGCTGTCCTCGATCGCATCCACCATCGCGCGGTACTTTTTCGACAACCGCTTGGACTGGTAGGCCACCAGATGATCGGCGCGGAAGGCGATTTTGTCTTCGATGGATTTCGGCAAGGCGACCACTTTGGGTTTCAAAATCGCCGCGGCATCCTCTGGGTACATCACGGCCCAACGGCCAATTTCAAAGGCGCGCTGGTTCTTTTCAACCGCAGCCCCGTTCAACGTGATCGCCTGAACGATGCTCTCTAGGCTCAGCGGAACCAGCCCCTTTTGCCAAGCTGCGCCAAAGATCATCATGTTCGAGAAAATGCTGTCGCCCAGCGTGATCTTGGCCAGGTCGGAGGCATCAAAGAGGTTCAGCCGGTCTTTCAGCCGCGCCTCCAGCGCCAGCGACAAGCGATCCGACGGCAAGGCGAACTCGGTGTTGCGTGTGAAATCGCCTGTGATGATTTCATGCGAATTGACCACTGCGCCGGTTCTGCCGGTTTGGGTCAGACCCAGCGTCTTTGCGCCAGCAGAGACGACCAAATCGCCCCCGATAAGCGCATCCGCCTCGCCAGTGGCCACGCGGATTGCACTGATGTCTTCGGGCGCATTGGCCAAGCGGCAATGAATGTGAACCGCCCCGCCTTTTTGGGCCAGACCCGCCATCTCCATCATGCCCGCACCTTTGCCGTCAAGATGTGCGGCTTGGGCCAAAACCGCCCCGATGGTGACAACACCCGTGCCACCCACGCCGGTGATCACCACGTTAAAGGTGCCGTCGATCGCTGGGATCTCGGGCTTAGGCAGGTCTGGCAGCTCGAGCGACGTGGTCGCCTGCTTTTTGACCTGCGCGCCTTCGACCGTCACGAAACTTGGGCAAAAACCTTTGACGCAGGAGAAGTCCTTGTTGCACGACGATTGGTCGATCGCCCGCTTGCGGCCCAGCTCGGTTTCTTTGGGAACGATGGACACACAGTTCGATTGCACGCCGCAATCGCCACAGCCTTCGCAGACATCGGTGTTGATAAAGACGCGCTTGTCTGGGTCGGGGAACAGACCGCGTTTGCGGCGGCGGCGTTTTTCCGCCGCACAGGTCTGAACATAAACAATAACGCTCACCCCATCGGTTTCGGAAAAGCGTTTCTGGACGTTTTCCAATTCAGCACGTTCATGCGTGGTGACGCCGGATGGGAACCGGTTCAGATCAACGTCTTCCTTTTCGTCATAGACCACGGCCACATTCTCGCAGCCCATCGCGCGCACTTCGTTCACAATCCGGTAGGGCGACAAATCTCCGTCATTCCCCTGCCCGCCGGTCATTGCGACCGCGTCATTGTAGAGGATCTTGTAGGTCATCGTCGTGCCCGCAGCCAAAGCCGCACGGATCGCCTGAACGCCCGAGTGGTTGTACGTCCCGTCGCCAAGGTTCTGGAACACATGCGCCCGGTTGGAAAACGGCGCCTCGCCGATCCAGTTCGCGCCTTCTGCGCCCATATGCGTAAAGCCCGAGGTCTCGCGATCCATCCAAATCGCCATAAAGTGACAGCCGATGCCCGCATAGGCGCGGCTGCCGTCCGGCACTTTGGTTGAGGAATTATGCGGGCAGCCCGAACAGAAATACGGCAAACGCGCCGCGATCTCTTCGGCATTGTCGGCACGCCGCGCTTCGTCCAAGGCGGCCATGCCGGCCTTGATGCCGTCCGAGTTGCGTCCCTCTTCGATCAGAACGCTTCCTAGTTTTTCCGCGATTTCAATCGGTTCCAAGGCGTAAGTGGCCGCAAAGAACGGCTCACCCTCGCGCGTTCCGCCATAGACACGCCGACCGTTGCGATGATCAAAAAGCGCCTCTTTGATCTGCACTTCGACCAGTTTGCGCTTTTCTTCAACGACCACGATCAGCTCAAGACCGTCTGCCCATTCGTTGAAGGTTTGCATATCCAGCGGCCAGGTCTGGCCAACCTTATATGTCGTGATGCCCAGACGTTCCGCCTCGGCCTCATCGATGTTCAACAGGTTCAGCGCATGCACCAGATCAAGATAGTTCTTGCCCGCGGCGACCAAACCGATCTTGGCGCCGGGTTTGCCCCACATCCGCTTGTCGATTTTATTCGCCCGCGCAAAGGCTTCTGCGGCATAACGCTTGTAATTGATCAACCGCGCTTCCTGCTCGATCCGGTCGTCAACCAACCGAATGTTGAGGCCACCCTCAGGCATGACGAAATCGGGCGTCACAAAGGACAACCGTTCTGGCCGCCCGTCCACCACGGACGTAACCTCGACCGTGTCCTTCATCGTCTTCAGCCCGACCCAAACGCCTGCAAAGCGGCTGAGTGCAAAGCCATAGATGCCGTAATCCAGGATTTCCTGAACCCCTGCGGGGCTCACCACTGGCATATAGGTGTCGACCATTGCGAATTCTGACTGATGCAACACGGTCGAGCTTTCGCCCGTGTGGTCGTCGCCCATCGCCATGACCACACCGCCATGCTTGGACG